>CAWITB010000044.1:0-151101 GCA_963838885.1 Bryobacterales bacterium
CGACGGAAGATTACGTGAGCGATCGCTGGCCGGCGAGGGCTGCGATTAGTCCTCGCGCATAGCTGCCATGGGATCGATTCGGGCGGCTCTTCTGACCGGGCCGAACGTCGCAAGCAGCGACACGGCGGCGACGAAGAGCACGGCGGACGTAAGCGTTGCGGCGTCGGTTGGAGCGACGCCGAAAAGCACCGCACGCAGCAGCTTCTGGGTGGTTAGGGTCAACGCCAGGCCGCAAGCGAAGCCGATGGCCAAGAGGCGCAGGACGCCGAAAACGACCTGACGGACGATGTCCGCGGGCGCGGCTCCGAGCGTGAGGCGCACTCCGATTTCGCGTCTTCGCGAGGACACGATTAGGGTCAGAAGGCTATAGAGGCCGATCGCGGCGAGCAGCATGGCCGTGAGCGCGAACACAGCTATCATGCGGGTGGTCAAGCGCGGCTGTTGCAGCTCCGAAGCGAGAAAATCGTCGAGCGTCTGGACTCCGAAAACGGCGCGAGAGGGGTCGATGCCGTGTACAATCCCGCCGATTGAGGAGACCAGGGAGCGCGGGTCGCCTCGCGTGCGGACGACGTATTCAGGGTCGGGCCAGCCACCCGGACCGATGCACGAGTAAACGTAGGGGGCGGGCGTTACATTGAGCGTGTCCTCGCGAATCTCGCCGACGACGCCAACGATCTCGAAGGGCGGATTGCCCGCCGGAAACTCCGCGAAACGGAAATGCCGGCCGATGAGATTGCGACCGTTTCCATACAAGGCGGCGAAGCGCCTGCTCACGAGCGCCTTGGGCGCCTGGCTCGTGAGCGCGCGCAAATCGGGACAGGATTGCCCGGCCAGCAGCGGCGCGCCGATGGCCTTCAAATAGTCTTTCGTGATGCTGCGCTCGCCGGCATTGATCGCCGAGGTCTCGCCGCCGGATGTGGCCTGATCGAGAACTACCGGGAAGCGCAGCGTCGCTCCCATAGCGGGAAGGAAATTGGTGAACCCGGCGGCCTCGACGCCGGGGACGCGCTCCAGCTTGGCGATGAGATCTTCCTGCATCTCGCCGATGCGGGTGCGGTCCTCGTCCCAGGAGGCGCCGGCGTGGAATGAGATGGCATGGACGGGATCGAAGCCCAGATCGACATGGGCCAGATCGTAATAGCTGCGCAACATGAGCGCGGCCGCGATCAAGAGCAGAGTGGTGAAGGCGATCTGGCCGGCGATGAGCGCCGATTGCCATTTGTACCGCGCTCCCGACGACCCGCGGCCGGCTTGCGCCAGCAGAGCGGCGGTGTTGCCGCGCGTGGCCTGGAACGCGGGCAGCAAACCGCAGGACACGGTCGCGAGAACTCCAGCGGCGGCGGCAAAGCATAGGGCCCGCCAATCGAGCCGGATGCCGCCGGCGAGAGGCAGGGCTGCAAACGATGCGCCCATCGCCCTGAGGAGCCAGTCGGCAAGCAGAGATCCCGCGAAAACCGCGAGAGCGGAGAGCAGCAGCATTTCACGCAGGACCGCGCCGGCCACCTGCAGGCGCGTGGCTCCGAGCGATCCGCGAATGGCAAACTCTTTTTCGCGGCGTTGAAGCTGCGACAACGTCAAGCCCGCGATGTTGATGACCGCGATGAGAAGCAGAAGGGTGACGGCCGCAAAGACGAAGAGCAGCGGATCGCGCGCGCCCGCCACCCGCGATTCCTGCAGATCCGTGACGAGCGCGGACCAGCCGCGGTCGGTTTGCGGGAACTGCCGCCCCAGCTCGGCTTGAACGCGGCCCAGATCCTCGCGCGCCTGTTGAATCGTGACGCCGGGCTTAATTCTGCCCACGCCGGAATAAAAGCGTGCTTCGCGGTAGCGCATCAGGGAGGGCGCGAGTTGCGCCGGAATCCAGATATCTACTTTGGAGCTGGTGAAATTGCCGGGCATGACCCCTACGATGAAAAACGGCTTGCCGCCGAGGATGAGGCGGCGGCCGATCACGGTGGGATCGGAGTGAAAGCGGCTGGCCCAGAATTTTTGGCTCAAAATGGCCGCTTGCGGTCCGCCATAGAGATCCTCCTGCGGCGTGAACGTGCGGCCGAACAGCGGAGCGGCTCCGAAAACCGTGAAATAACCCGGGGAAACGCGGCGCGCACTGAGGCGTTCCGGTTCCGAGCCGCTGGTGTCAGTCAGACTATCGGAATAGCTTCCTGCGATGCCCTCGAAAGTGCGGTTCCTGCGGCCCCAGTCGGCGAGGCGCGCGGGCGCGATGAGGCTTTCCTTTTGATTTTTCGCAGGGCTGGCCTCCATGACGCTTACGAGGCGATCGGCGTGGGGGAATGGGAGGGGCTTCAGCAGAACGGCGTCGACCATCGAGAAAATGGCGGTATTGGCTCCGATTCCAAGAGCGAGGACTGCGACCGAGATGGCGAGAAATCCGGGACGCCGCGCGAGCGATCGCCAGGACTGAAGGAAGCTTCTCATCCCTCATTGGACGGAATTGGGTGCGCCTGGTGCCTTGAAGCCGTCGTGGCTAGCTCTTGATGAACGCCAACAGGTCGGAATTGATGGTGTCCGCTTCCGTAGTGGGCATACCGTGCGGGAAGCCCTTGTAGGTTTTCAGGATTCCGTTCTTCAGCAGCTTAGCGGACAGCGGCCCGGCGGCGGCATAGGGCACGATCTGGTCGTCTTCGCTATGCATGACCAACACGGGGACAGTAATTTTCTTGAGGTCTTCCGTGAAATCGGTTTGGGAAAAGGCTACTATGCCGTCGTAATGCGCCTTGGCGCCCCCCATCATGCCTTGGCGCCACCAATTTTGAATGACGCCCTCCGAGGCTTTCGCGCCCCGCCGATTGTAGCCGTAGAATGGCCCGGCCGGCAGGTCGCGATAGAATTGCGAACGGTTAGCTGCCAGTTGCGCCTGCAGGCCATCAAACACTTCCTTGGGAAGGCCGAGCGGGTTCGCCGGCGTCTTCACCATGAGCGGCGGCACCGCGCTGATCAGCGCGGCCTTGGAGACCCGGCCTTCGCCATGCCGGCCCAGATAGTGCGCCACCTCGCCGCCGCCGGTGGAATGGCCGACGTGGATGGCGTTTTTCAGGTCGAGATGCGCCGCAAGAGCCGCCAAGTCGTCGGCATAATGATCCATATCGTGGCCATGGCCGGTCTGCGTTGAACGGCCATGGCCACGGCGGTCATGGGCTATAACGCGATAACCATGATGCAGGAAAAACAGCATCTGCGCGTCCCAGTCGTCGGCCGAGAGCGGCCAGCCGTGGCTGAACATGATCGGCTGGCCCGAACCCCAGTCCTTGTAGAAGATCTCCGTGCCGTCCGTGGTGGCAACCGTGGGCATGTGGACCTCCTCAAACAGTGGCTGCGGTTCCAATTAGAGCACATCAATATAGAGCGCATCCAGGCGATCGCCCTGGATGAGTTAGGTCACGCGTCGCAACTTGGAGCCATCGATCAACTGTGAGAGGTTTATAAATATGATCATTGCGGACCTTGCCGAGATCGCGGGACGTACCTATCCGGCGCGGCGGCGCACGCAGAACCTGGTCGGCAGCGCCAGCGCGATTCAGGCGCGCAATTTTTCGATGGGGCATGTGACGCTCGATCCGGATGGCGGCCAGGTACCGTGGCATAACCAGGAGCAGGAGGAGATTTATTTCATCCTGGAGGGCGCCGCCGAGATGTGTTTGGGGGAGGAGCGAACGGTGCTGCGGGGCGGCCAGGCGGTATACATTCCGCCGTGCGTATTTCATCAATTGACGAACATCGGCGAGACGCCGTGCCGCATGTTGTACTGTTATGGGCCGGCCGGCGATGTGGCGCATTGGCGGCAGGAGCTGGACGGGACATTGCCGCGCGCGGGCGAGGAGGCTCCGCCGCTGCCCGAGGGGGCGCGCCCGCAGTGCGCCCGGAAGGCGGACGATTAAAGAGATGACCGAGACAACGGTCCATCACGCGGGCGTCATCATGAACGGCGTGACGGGGCGCATGGGGTTGAACCAGCACCTGCGCCGCTCGATTCACGCCATTGTCGAGCAGGGCGGAGTGCGCGCCGCCGATGGAGACGCGATTGTGCCGCGGCCGCTGCTGGTAGGGCGGAACAAGGCCAAGCTGGAAGCAATTGCGCGCGAATTTGGCGGGCTGCCGTGGACCACGGACCTCGACGGCGCGTTAGGGGATGCGGCCTATTCGATTTACTTCGACGCGCAGACTACGGAGCGGCGTGCGGAGGCGGTGCGGCGGGCGATACGCGCGGGGAAGCACGTTTATTGCGAGAAACCGATCGCGAATACGTTTGAGACGGCGTACGAGCTGTATCGCGCGGCCGAGGATGCCGGGGTGAAGCATGGGGTGGTGCAGGACAAGCTGTGGCTGCCGGGTCTGCTTAAATTGAAGGCGCTGCGGGACCTCGGATTTTTCGGGCGGATCTTCGCGGTCCGGGGGGAGTTCGGTTATTGGGTGTTCGAGGGCGACGTGATTCCATCGCAGCGGCCGTCCTGGAATTACAAAAGCGAAGAGGGCGGCGGCCTCATTCTCGACATGCTGTGCCATTGGCGCTACGTGCTCGATAATTTATTCGGCGCCGTGAAGGCGGTCTCATGCTTCGGCGCCATACACATTCCGCGACGCTGGGACGAAGCGGGGCGGCCGTATGAGGCGACGGCCGAGGATGCGGCCTATGCGACGTTTGAGATCGAAGGCGGCGTGATCGCGCATTTCAATTCGTCGTGGTGCGTGCGGGTGAGGCGGGACGATCTGTTGACCATACAAGTGGATGGGACGAAAGGATCGGCGGTGGCTGGGCTGCGGGATTGCTGGATGCAGCCGTATGGGGCGACGCCGCGGCCGGTGTGGAACCCGGACGTCGCGAGCCCGCTCGATTATTTCGAGCAATGGCAGAAGATGCCGGAGCAGATGGATTTCGATAACGCTTTTAAGCGGCAATGGGAGCTGTTTTTGCTGCACGTGGTGAAGGGGGAGCCGTTTCCATGGGACCTGCTTGAAGGGGCCAAGGGCGTACAGTTGGCGGAGAAGGGGCTGGAGTCGTGGAAAAAGCGGGCCTGGGTGGAGGTGCCAAAGGTGGAGCGGTGAGCGCCGTAGTCGATCCTTCCAATAGGCAGCATCCGATTGCGGCCTGCAATCGTATCCTTCATGTAGTCCGCCTTACTGTGGAATGGTTCGTGGCAATACGTACCTGGACGAATGCCTGACTGAATGATAAAGTGCCGGGAAACCGTTGGGCGCGAAGACGTTTGGAGGGATTGTCTGCCAAGGATTACCGCAGGAGATTCCAGTGCCCTCGCTTTGTTGTATGATGGGACACACGTCGTTGTTTACAGCATCGCCTGGAACATTCTAGGCAATTCCGCCGATGCCGAAGAAGTGGCATTGGACGTTTACTCTTACGTTTGGCGATCCAGCAGCTTGTTCGACGCCCGCAGGGGTACGGTTTTGGCTTGGCTAATCATGCTGGCGCGCAGCCGCGCCATCGACCGCCGCCGCGCTCTATTGACAAATGGGGCGGCGCACGCCCTCGAACGCAACGCCGCGCCCGACGCCGGGCTCTATGTTTCGCCCGTGTGCCAGGAGAGGCGGGTCATGATCGACGGGGCCTTGGCGCGCCTGTCGCCGGGGGAACGAAAACTGATCGAACTGGCGTTTTATTCGGGTCTATCTCACCAGGAGCTTGCCGAGCACTTGCAGACGCCGCTCGGTACGGTGAAAAGCCGCATCCGGCTGACGCTGGCGCGCTTGCGGCAGATCATGGAAGCGCACGCATGAGCCCGCGCCACGACACGCTTACCGACGATCTCAAGGAAACGCTGGCCCTCTATGCGCTCAACATGCTTGAAGGGGATGCGGCCGCCCGCGTCGAAGCTCATCTGGCCGGAAACTGTCCGGCGTGCCAGCGCGAAGTAACGGAGTTGCGCGAAATGATCGCGACGATGGCGCTGGCCGCTCCGCCGGTCGAACCACCGCTACGTCTACGGCAACGGGTGCTGGCGCTGGCGGCCGGCGAGAAAGCGGTGAACGAGCCGCAGGTCTGGAAGAAGTGGACGCCTCCGCCGGCGGCGAGCGAGGTGGTGCTGAAAGATCAGGGCGTGTGGGAAGAGGTCCACGCCGGGATCTGGGCGAAACGGCTTCATGTGGATGCCACGCGCGAGGAGGTCACGATGCTGATCCGCATGGCCCCTGGAGTTTCCTATCTACCGCACCGCCACGCCGGACCGGAGCAGTGTTATGTGCTGGAGGGCGATCTTCGCGATGGGGAGAAGGTCATCCGCCGCGGCGATTACCAATGTCTGCCGGAAGGCAGCGTTCACGGCGCGCAATCGACTGAAGAGGGCTGTCTTTTATTGATTGTCTCTTCACTGCGGGATGAAATTATCGCCAGCGCTTAGAAAAACGAAAACCTCGCCCGCGAGACAGCACCGTTACTGTGGCATTCCTGCTTTCCCTGCAGTAGCGTCCTGCCAAACTCCACGAAGCTGCGCCCCAGCTCCGCGCCCACTCCAACCGGATGGCACGATGCAATGGCTTTGCTGATGGAGCGGTAGTCGTTCTTAAACACGGCCGCAACGGGATGCCCTAGCATGGAGGCGACCTGGTCCGGTCCCATGTCGCTCTTATGCCAGCGGTTCAAAATTAGACGTAAACGTTCCGGCGGCGCCGCGCGCGCTTTGAGTTCCTGCAAGCGCTGCTCGGCAAGCTTGAGCGAAGTCAGCTCCGGCGTGCAGACCACGAATGTAAACTGGGCCAACTGCACGACCTCCTCGGTGGCCTCGTTCACCACCTCGGGGAGGTCCACGAACACGGCATCGTAGCGGCCGGCGGCAAAGCGCAGCAGTTGGTGATACTGCACCCAGGTCGGCAGGGGGGTCTTCTTGACCCGGTCGGTCAGCAGAAAATCCGTGGAGTGCGCGGTAATCACATAGCTGCTCCAGGAAGAATAATCGAGATTGGCGGAGTTTTCGAGCGCATCGATTAAAGGCAGCTTCGGCTTGACGTCGAGCAGCGTCGAGATAACCCCGGAGTGCAAATCGGCTTCCAAAAGGAAGGTTTTCTTCTGGAGCGTCTGGGCCATGGCCGTTGCGAGATTAAAGGCCACGGTGGTGGCGCCGCTGCCCGCCTTGGCCGGCAGGAACGCGAAAAGCGGCTCAATGATAGCGCTGCGCGCGGCGTGAATGGCCTCCTTAACCGCCATTTGGAATTGCCCGTGGCTGAACGCTCCATTCAGCATCGCCGCGCCGGCAGCGTGAAACTGCCGCTCCAGGGCCGGGCTGATGCGCCCGCCGAGGGCCAGACAGGCGACTTTGGGGGCTATGGACCGCAATTGCTCGGCAAATTCCAGCCCGGTTTCGGGCGTGGTGATTTCGAGGATCACGATTTCCGGATCGTAGTTGCCGATCAGTCGGCCAAGCTCATAACCATTGCCGGGCAATTCAGAAAGCGATTTGGCTACAAACAATTGCCGCGATTCCAAGGCGAGCCGCTCCACGGCCTTCCCGAAATCCCGGTCGGGCGCGAGCACCACGGTACGAAACATACATGTCATTTATCGGCGGAACTAAGGCGATTCGTTAGCGCAACAGGCGGAGGAGCCGGCTTCCGGCGCAAGTCCTTGCGCTCCTGCTAAATTGGAGTGCAGGTATGCGCCAGACGGACAATGTGCAGGAGCTTGAGGCGATCGCCAAACAGGTTCGCCGCGACATTGTTGAAATGATCACGGCGGCCAAGTCCGGCCACCCCGGAGGGTCGCTTTCCGCGGTCGAGATCCTGGTGACGCTTTTCTTCGATGTCCTGCGGCACGACCCCGGCAATCCCAAATGGCCCGGCCGCGACCGTTTCATTCTCTCGAAGGGCCACGCCTGTCCCGTCCTCTATGCCGTCATGGCGGAGTGCGGCTATACGCCGAAATCCGAGCTCAATAATCTCCGCAAGATGGGATCGATCTATCAGGGCCACCCCGATGTACGCTTCATACCGGCGCTCGAAGCCGATACCGGCTCTCTGGGCGAGGGCCTCTCGCTGGCGATCGGCATGGGCTTGGCGGCGAAGCTCGATAACAGTCCCTCGCGCGCCTATGTCGTTCTCGGCGACGGCGAAATCCAGGAAGGCCAGATATGGGAAGCCGCCATGTTCGCGGGTGATAAGAAGGTCGACAATATATGCGCCATTGTCGATTACAACCACATTCAACTGGACGGTTTCGTCAATGACATCATGCCGCTCGATCCGCTTCCGGAAAAATGGCGCAGCTTCAATTGGCATGCCATTGAAGTGGAAGGCAACGATATTGCTTCTCTTCAGAAAGGGTTTGCCGAAGCGGCCGATACCAAGGACGCGCCCACTGTCTTGATTGCCCACACCATCAAAGGGAAGGGGGTCTCGTTTATGGAAAACAATCCCAAATTCCATGGCACAGCCCCCACTCAACAGGAAATGGAACTGGCGCTCAAAGAACTGGCGTAAAGTGGAGGGCTTTTTAAATGCCTACTAAGACCAAATTCGAACTCAAGACCGGTATGGCCACTCGCGAGGCCTTCGGCAAAGCGCTGGTGGAAGCGGGACGCGCGAATCGAGACATTGTCGTGTGCGATGCCGATCTGTCCAAGTCTACATACACGAACCTTTTCGCCAAAGAGTTTCCGGAGCGCTTCTTCGAATGCGGTATCGCGGAGGCCAACATGGTGGGGATCGGTTCCGGTCTCACCGCCTCCGGAAAAATTGCTTTTGTTTCGAGCTTTTCCGTTTTCGTCCTGAATAAAGGATTTGAGCAGCTTCGCGTCACGGCCGCCTTTCCCCACGTCAATTTGAAAGTAGTCGGCACGCACAGCGGCATCTCCATCGGCGAGGACGGCCCCTCGCAGATGAGCATAGAGGACCTTAGCCTGGCCTGCTCGCTCCCCGGCTTCACCGTTCTTTCGCCCTCCGACGAGGTCGCCATGACGGCCCTGGTGCACGCCGCCGTCGAAATGTTTGGTCCCGTGTTCATTCGCGCCGGCCGCGCCAAGGCTCCCATCATTTATCAGCCCGGCCAGAGGTTCGAGATCGGCAAAGCAATAGAGCTGACGGAGGGCAACGATGTTGCGATCTTCGCCACGGGTCTTCTGGTGGCGGAGGCGATTCGCGCCCAGGAGACGCTCGAGAACGAGGGAATTTCCGCGCGCGTGGTGGACGTCCATACGATTAAGCCGCTCGATCGCGATTGCATTGCGCGCGCGGCGGCGGAAACGCGCGCCGTGGTGGTCGCCGAAGAACACCTGGTCGACTCCGGCCTGGGCGTTCGCGTCGCTCAAGTGGTGGCCGAGACCAATCCCTGCCCCATGGAATTCGTCGGAATCCAGAACACTTATGCGGAGTCGGGGACGCCCGAGGCGCTGCTCGATAAGTACGGATTAATCGCCCGCGACGTCGCCGCAGCCGCCCGGCGCGCTATCGGCCGCAAGTAAAGCGGAACGATCGGCGAATCCGCCTTGCCGTAAGTTCAGCCTGCACAAACGCGCCAAGTCCAAAGTGTTTCGAGTGACCCGAAGCAGGCATCGGAAGGGCGACCTCGGTCTCGAACGCGAATTCCATGAAGAAGCGACGGTGGACGCTTCGGTTCAATCTCATCAGTTCCCGCATCTCAGCGAAGCGCGACATTTTAAGCTCGGCGGCGGCAAAGCTGGCGACGATCGTTGGTATAGACGAATGCGCCTATAGGAGATCCATTGTTCGACCTTGATTTGAAGGCGATTGAAGGGATAGCGGAAAATGGCTAAGAACTTTCCGGAGCTCCCGGCGAGGATGTCCGCCGAAGCAAAGGCGGCGAGCGAATTCGCGCGACTCTTCCCTAATGGGCGTGCTGCAAGATCAAGCAGTTTTCCGAATAGCCGGCACTCTATATTCGCGCCGCCCAAAACGGAGAAAACTGTATCGAAGATGCGGTCACATTTCTCGCATCCGGTGGCCGTGATGCGTGCGGTCGGTGAGATCCCACAAGGTTGGCTGAGAATTGGACGATCAGGAGCGCGCCGCATCGACCCCAGAGCTGGTCGTTTACCGACCACGGCGAAAACCCGCGAAACTCTTGAGCGTTCGGATTAGCCAATTCCGGCCTGTAATGGAGCGTGGAGCTTGGCCGCAAGCGATAAACAGATATTATCGGGAAATTCGCAAGAATAATTCCGCTAAAACTGGCGCTTTTAGATAATTTTTTCTGAGAAAAAGATCTCTTCCGCGCGACTGACATGTTGTGCGGCGGGAAACGCCGTGTGGCAATTTTATGTCTATTCAATTGTTCCGCGGGGCTCTCGCCGGGTTCGTTCATCCCCTGCAGCCCGCTCCCAGGACGGCCGTTTTGGCGCCGGGGTTTCGCAACTCGCGCTCGGTTCGCGTTTTTCCGCAGGGTTGGAATGCCGCCGCCGTCCGCTACCGCCCCGCCGCGGTCGCGGGCTCTTTCGCTCAGCTTCGAGATCTGGCGGAAGGAAACGTTGCCATAACTCATGCCGCGATTTGCCTATCGTGGGATGTGGACGATCTCCTGACCCCGGCGCAGCGGGAATCCCTGTGGTCCTCGTTTGGAGTTCCGGTGTTCCAGCAGCTTCTCGGGCCCGCCAACAATCTCCTGGCCTGGGAGTGCGAGGCGCATGCCGGCCTGCACGCCGCCCCGGAGTATAGCGGGCCGCCGATTCAGCTTTCTCCGTGCGCCTGCGGCAACGGCTCCGTTCTGCTGGATCTCGGCACAAGGGCGAAGACCCAAATGGCCATGTGCGGAGGCCTGTAGAAGGGCGCACATGAGGCGGATCGCGACTTCGAGGCAGCCCTGAAAGCATCGTCAGCCCACCGCGACGAGTGGCCCTCATTACAGGCTTGGTGATTTGCCGCCGGGCAACTCGCGCTATGAATACGGGAACAGACAGGGTTCGATGGTCGCGTGCTCGCCGCCCGCTTCCGTTATGCGCTCCGTGAGCCGTCCACGCAGTTGCTCGCAAATGTCGCGATAGGGCACGCGTCCGGCGAGGTTGGTGTGTTGATAGGGATCGGCGTAGAGGTCGTACACGATGTACTCGTCATACCGATCGGCTCGCGAGACGGGTTTCCAGCCGGGCGCCTTCGGAGCCGCGGCCGCGTACGTATATTGCGGCGTGCGAAGACCGCGGCCGGTCACATATTCGCTCATCTCGAAGTAGACTTCATTGCGCCATCCGCTGGTTTGCCGCTCGAGCAGCGGCAAGAAGCTATGACCTTGCATCGAGGCCGGGACCGGCAGGCCCGCGGCAGCCAGCAGCGACGGCGCGATGTCCACGTCGCTGACCAATTCCGGAATTTGGAGGCGGCGGTTGAATCCCGGCCCCATAACGATGAGCGGCACATGGATGGAGCTCTCGTGCGGGCTGCGCTTGTACTCTGAATTGCGCGTTTTGAAATGGCAGGCGTGATCGCTCATGAAGGCGACAATCGTATTGCGGTCATGTCCGGTATCGGCGAGTATTTTTCGAACGGTCCCGACGGTCTCGTCCATTTTCGCGACGCAACCATAATAATCGGCTAATTGACTGGGCCAGGAGCCGGGCAGCGGCCTCAAATCTTGAGGAACCCACGCATTCTTATAACGTCCCGCGTATTCTTTTGGCGGGACGAAGGCATCGATATCGTTTTGATGATGGACTTCGAGATACGACAGGGTGAGAAAAAACGGCGATTTCGCCGACTGCAGGAATTTTCGCGCGAGGTCGGTGAGGAAATCGGTGCGGTAGATGCCGCTGAAATGCAGCGGTTTGCCGTTGTTGTCGTACATGTCCCCCTCGTAAGGGTGGGACGTCAACTCCAGCTCGTTCGATGCTTGCCACAGGTCCAGGAACCCGCCGCGAAACTCCGGCGCTACCGGTCCGTGCCGCTCCGTATCCGCGCGGCCGGCGTTTCCTCCGAGGTGCCATTTGCCGATGTAGTTCGCGGTATAACCGCTTTGCCGCAGCGTACCGGCGAGAGTTGTGGAATTGGGCTCCAGCGCGATGCCGTTGCGCCAGACGCCATGGCGGCTGGGATACTGGCCGGTAAAAATGCTGGCCCGCGCCGGCGCGCAGACCGGCTGATTGGAGAAAGCGGCCTTAAACATGGTTCCACCGGCCGCCATCTCGTCGAGGTTCGGCGTGAGATGCATGGGGTTGATGCCGGCGGCCCCAATGCAGTCCCAGCGGAACTGATCGGAGATGATGAGCACAATATTGGGGCGCTCGCGGTTCGTCGCGCCCGGCTGCCCCTCATTCGTCTGGGCGGCCGCGGCGCTCATGGCGAGCGGCGTCGCCTTCAACAAATCCCGCCGTGTCGCTCCGGCCGTCTGCTCGGACGTGTGATTGTTCATTTGGATTGCGGTGGAAACTTCCTACAATGATAAGAACACCTCAAAAAAGATGACGCAAGCCCAGCCTCTACTGAAAGCGGCCATCGCGCCGTCCGCGGCCCGCGTACCGTACTCGCGCATCCGCGAGCTGGCGGAAATGGCGATGTCGATGGACAACGTTTTGAAGTTGTACTTCGGTGAATCGAACGTCCCGACCCCGGAGTACATCAAGCGCGCGGCGCAAAAGGCGATGGCGGACGGGTTCACGTTTTATACCGAGAATGCCGGCCTGCCTTCGCTTCGCAAGGCTCTGGCGCGTTACTACGAGGAGCGGCACGCGGTCGCGCTAGACCCCGCGGGCGAGATCGTGGTGACGGCATCGGGCGTTCAGGCGCTGAATGTCGCCATCCGTTGCCTGCTCGATCCCGGCGACGAAGCCATCGTGCTGACTCCCGCGTGGCCCAACGGCTCGGCGAACGTGATGCTATCGAACGCCACGCCGGTGGAGATCCCGCATCCGCTCATCGGCGAGCGTTACGCGATCGACTTCAAGGCGATCGAGGCCGCCGTCACGCCGCGCACGCGCTTGTTGCTGTACACCTCGCCATCGAATCCGCTCGGCTGGGTCGCCACCGTCGAGGAACAGCGCAAGCTGCTCGATTTTGCGCGCCGGCATGACATTTGGCTGCTGGCCGACGAGGTTTATGAGCGATTGAATTATACGGGAGCGAAGCTGACCGATCCCGTGCCTTCGATTCTGCGTCAGGCAACGCGCGACGATGCGGTCGCGGTAGTGCAGTCGTTTTCGAAGACATATTGCATGACCGGCTGGCGGCTGGGCTGGCTAGTGGCGCGGCGCGATCTGGCATTGCGGGCCGGCCAATTGAACGAGTTCATCGTCTCGCACGCCCCCAGCTTCACGCAACGAGCGGCCGAGACGGCGCTAGTGTGGGGCGAGACCGTGCTTGCCGGGATGCTGGGGCGCCTGCGCGAAAATCGCGATTTCTGTTTGGCGGCGCTGCGGAAAATGCCTCGCGTCACGCTGCCGAGTCCGGACGGCGCGTTCTATCTTTTTCCGCGCATCGAGGGCGTAACGGACTCGTTCGCATTCTGCAAACGTCTGCTGCTGGAGGCCAATGTCGGCCTGGCGCCAGGCGTGGCATTCGGGGCCGGCGGCGAGGGATCGATTCGAATCTGCTATGCCGCCGACCGCGAGATCCTGGAAGAGGCGATGGCGCGGTTGAAGCTGTTTTTGGAATCCGCGCGATCTTAGGTGCCGTGGCTCGCTCGACCCCGTGCGGGCTGACTCATTAAGCGCGACCTGCCTCAGGAAAGGCGGCGTCGGCCCTCCGTTAACGCAGACTCGTACAATGCAAGCAGCTGTGTGGCCGGATACATGCCGATTCCCGCGTACCGGTCACGGATGAAGCTGCGCGTTTCAGCGGTCAGCGGAACCAGACCTGCGGAGGTCCCCGCACCAAGAACATAGAACGTCTTCGGGAGTGCCATTAAGCTTAGGAGAAATCGAATTGTGTCTATTTGCTTCGATATGGACAAAGTAGCGTAGCCACTCCTTTGTCTTTCGATTACGAAGAAATCGGACCCTGTCTACGCCGATGCGGGCGTGCGGCCGAGCGGGACGGTCTTGCGCAGAGTTCCCGCAGGTCCGGGCATGAACAGGAGCAGTTCGCCGGGATCGTGGCCCTCCGCCAAAATGCAGGCCAAGGGGCCGAAAAACGTTTTCGCTTCCTCGGCGTTCAGCATGGGGACGAAGGCGCGAAGCAGCGCCGGATTGGACAAGCGGAAGCGGAACTCGGCTCCGTCGGACGTCATCAAGGTTTGAAAGCGGCGCAGGTGATTGCGCAGGATCACGGGCGGCTGACGCGAGGCGATGTAGACGCCCCAACTATTTCCCCATCCCGCGGAGGCGAGTTGGGCCGCCAGGGGTGAATCGGCGTTTACGGCCGTCAGGCAGATGTTTTCCGAAATAGTCTCGACTGTGCCGCCGGCGGCGCGGATGGAATCTAGAACGGCGGCCGCGAGCGAGCCGTCGAGAACGGCGTAGATGGGATCGGCCAGACCGCGCAGGATGTCGAGCAAGGTGGATTCGCCGGGCTCGGGAGGGGGCGCGGCCGGCTCTGGCGCGGGCGCGGGCGGCATCACAAAGGGAGGCGGTGGAGCGCCCCGGGGCAGGGGCGTATCATTGGAACCCGCAAAGGACCGCTCAAAGGATCGCGGCGGGGGCGGCGGAGGGCTGACTGCCGGCGGCCGAACGAACCCCGGAGCCGGACCGGTCGGGGGCGGAGAATCAAAGGGCGACGGAGCGCTGGCCCCCCGCGACATGGACGGCAGCGGCGGCGCGCCGGACGGAAGCAGCGAAGGCTCGGCGGCGGCATCAAATTGCTGGGGCGGTGCGGGCGGCGGGGGCTCGCGCGCCGGCGCCGGCCGGAAATGGCGCGTCTGGTCGAGCGGTATCGCGGGGCCATGCGCGGGCTCGCCGTCAAAAGCGTCGAGGCGCAGCGCGAAACTCGATTGGCCCGCGGTAATGGTGTCGCCCTCCCGTACCGGGCCTTCGCTCACGCGCGTTCCATTCAAAAACGTGCCGTTGCTGCTGGTCAGATCGCGGACCACGCACTTGTCGCCGGACCATTCCACCGCGAAATGAGCGCTCGAAAGAAAAGTATCTTCGGCGACCACGTAATCCGATTTCGCCGTGCGTCCGATGCGGACGGGAACGCCCGGAGTGAGGACGATTTTGCGCCCTGCATGGGGGCCCGCGGTGACTTCAAGAGCTGCCTGCATTGCGCTCGCTACCAGTCTCGATTCATAGTTGTTCCAACTGTTTCGCCAGCTCGCCATTCTTCAGGCGGAAGCGCAGCATGGCGGCCGCGCTTTCATCCTCCATCATGAATGACTCGACGGGGCCGAATATCGTTCGCAGTTCTTCGTTATTGCAAGCGGGCAGGTAAACGCGAAGAACGCGGGGGTCGTAATAACGGAACAGCAGCGGTTTGCCTTTTTCATCGTGCACCGTCAGGAAGGCGCGGAAGTGGCGGCGGAGGGTTGCGAGATCGGCCTCGCTTTCCGCTAAGATGCCCCAATGATTGCCCCAGCCGCGCCCCAGGATCCATTCAGTAAACAGCGCGTCGTTCTCCAGCTTTACCAAATACGGCGCCACCTCCGCCATGTCGGGCTGCAGCTCGCCGCGATAGAGGCAGACGTGCTCCGGCGACTGGTCCGCGAGTTGCTTTAGCAGGCCGGGGATCGATGCCCCGTCCAAAATCGCATAGACGGCGCCGCCCTCTTCGCGGTATATCTTTTCGCGCAGCGCGTCAACCCGGTCCCCAATTTTTCCTCCGGCCTCACGGGCCGGTAAATTTCCTACTGTCATGATTCGCAGAAGGGCGCCCCGGATTGCGCCGCCGCCTTCAACACCAGCGCCGCCGGGCTGTAAGAGCTTGGCGGCGCCACCGTTTTCTTCGTCTGCATCTTCATGGGCGGCCCGGAGGCCTGTCCGGGATCGGCCTTATCGGCTTCGTCCGGATCCTTTGGCGTGTCGGGCGAACAGCCTGAACCCGATCCGGCCGAGCCTCCGCTGTTGATGAATACCATCGTGCCCGTGATGAAAACGCCCGCCGGATTGAGGTTGATGAAATTCCCGCCTACTTTGAGCGTCAGGTTCGTGCCCGACTCGATCACCAGATTCACGCCTGATTTGAGGTAAATCTCCGTCCCAGCATCCAGCGCGTAATTCTGGCTGACCTTCTCCTGCATATTCTTGACAGTCAGGGATTCCGTGCCGCCGATTTTTTGATTGTGGTCGCCGGTCACGTTGAGGTGTTTGTCGTTCTTGATCTGTTCCCGTTGATCGTTGACGACGATCAGGCTAGTGTCTTCGCCGATCCATTCCCGCAGATCGTTCTTCAGGCGAATGTCCTGGTCCTTTTCGCCGTGAATGAAGATCTGCTCGCTGCCCTTCTTGTCTTCGAAACGGAGCTCGTTGAAGCCGCCGCCGCCTTTTGAAGAATACGTCTTGATCGTGCTCTTCGTTTTTTCATCCGGCAACGCGTAGGGAGGCGTCTGGTCGGCGTTATAGACGCGGCCGGTGATGAGCGGCCGGTCGGGATCGCCTTCGAGGAAGTCCACCACCACTTCCTGACCGATGCGCGGGATAAACATCGCGCCCCACTGTTTGCCCGCCCAGAGCTGCGAAACGCGCACATAGCAGGAGCTGTTCTCGTCGCTCTTGCCCTCGCGATCCCAGAAAAACTGCACCTTCACGCGGCCGTGCTCGTCGACATAGATCTCTTCGCCGCTCGGACCCACCACGACAGCGGTCTGCGGACCCTGCACAAAGGGCCGCGGCGAGACGCGCGCGGGCCGGTAAGGTACCGTGTACGGAATCACGGAGAAACTGTTTGAGTAGGTCTCTTCCACCTCCTCCTGTCCGGTGTAATAAGAAGAGCCGCAATTCGCCTCGTGCTGGACTTCGGTCAGCAAATAACTCTCGTTGAGGTCGCGGCGATAATGTTCCTGAAGATCGAAGCGGTAGCCTGGGGTGAACGCCGCGCAGGCGCTCACGCCGCGGCCGATCATGTACGACGCCTCCTGCTCCTGCATGCGCACCTTGGCGATCTGCTCGCCGCCCGACTTATTGAGGTAAATGCCGGGATAATCGTACATCTCGAAGGTGCCGTTATTGGCGACATTGTGGACCGTCGGCTCGCTCACGTCCAGATCGGTCAAGGGCGTGAGAAAGTTATAGTCGTTCATCGAGCTGGCGCCGGTCTTCAATTCCTGCCCGATCTGAAATTCCGTAACTCTCTCTTCCTCGAGCACCCGCGCGGTGCTGTCGAAAATCGCCTTGGGCTGGTTGGGGCAGGGCTGGTGCGCGCTCGTAGCGTCGGCGAATACCAGCGTGTGCTTGCTCTCCTCGTGCTCGAAATAGTAGAAAATTCCGTACTGTTCCATGAGGCGCGAGACGAAATTGAAATCGGTCTCGCGATATTGAACGCAATATTCGCGCGGGTCGTAACTGCCCTGGGTCTTGTCCTTGAAGTCTTGAAACCCGAGGTCCGAAAATATCTTGGTGACGATGTCCTTGACGGACTTGTTCTGGAAAATGCGGCAATTCGCGTTGCGCGTCAGGAACCACAACCAGGGTACGATCTCGGCCTCATAATGCGTGAAGCGGTTGTCGCGGCCGGTCTGGATGAAGCGGCTGACGAAGCCGTTGATAAAGCGGTTCTCGCCGCTAGCCAAGTGAATGGTAATGGTGACGCGCTCGCCCACAATGTCGTTAAAAGAGATGGAGGAATTCTCGGACAGAAGGTCCGCATGAAAGGCAAATAGACGCGAGATGCCTTCGACGCCCGTGAGTCTCTGCAGCAGCAGGACGTTGTCGCCGAGCGGCGTCTGAATGGCGATAATTCGATTTTCCTGCGTATATGCGGGCATGGCGCGATCAGAGCCGGGTCACGATTTCACGCGTAAACAAAAGATCCGTCAGGCGCGACGCTCACATGCATGGAGCTGAGTCTCTCGCCTTCGGCCATCCTGCCGAGGATCTGTTTCGAGATCTCGGGCAGAAGCGTGTTGGTCAAAATGTTATCGACGTTGCGGGCGCCGCTCTCGACTTCCGTGCAGCGCCGCGCGACTTCATCGATTAAGGTCTCCTCGTAGCTGAGGTCGAGTTTGTGATTTTCCTTGATGCGCCGCTGGATTTTGCCCAGTTTCAGCGTGATGATCCTCTTCATCGTCTCGTCGCGTATGGGGAAATACGGGATGATAACGAGACGGCCCAGAAAGGCGGGCTTGAAAACCTTGTCGAGCTCGGGCTTCAGCGCCTTTACCAGTCCCGCCGGCCCTGGCGCCGTCTCCGGGTCCGCCGTCAGCTTCATCAGCGTGTCCGTGCCCGCGTTCGAGGTCAGAATGATGATAGTGTTCTTGAAGTCGATCTCGCGGCCTTCGCCGTCCTCCATCTGGCCTTTGTCGAAGACCTGAAAGAAAAGCTCCAGGACGTCGGGATGCGCCTTCTCGACTTCATCAAGCAGTACCACCGAGTAGGGCCGCCGCCGCACCGCCTCCGTGAGAACGCCGCCCTCCCCATAGCCGACGTATCCGGGAGGCGAGCCCTTCAGCGTCGAGACCGTGTGCGCCTCCTGAAACTCCGACATGTTGATGGTGATCATGTTGCGCTCGCCGCCGTACATCAGGTCGGCGAGGGCCAGCGCCGTTTCCGTCTTGCCGACGCCGCTGGGGCCGACCAGCAGGAACACGCCAATGGGTTTGTTGGGATCTTCCAGGCTCGCTTTAGAGGTGCGGATACGCTGGCTGATCACTTCGAGCGCCTGGTTCTGGCCGATCACGCGGCTTCCCAGATGCTTTTCGAGATTCAGGACCGACGCGATCTCGTCCTTCAGCATTTTGCCGATGGGAATGCCGGTCCAGCCGGAGACGACTTCGCCGACGATGTGGCCGTCGACGCAAACGCGCATTAACGGCGTTTCGCCCTGCAGCGCGGACAATTGCGCATCCAGCCCGGCCAGCTCTTTGCGCAGCTCTTCGGGATCGGCGGCGGCGGTCTTTGTTGCCGTTCCACCATCGCCGGAAGAGGCGGCGGCGGTTTGCGTGGCCGTTCCGCGGCTGGTGGATGCGGCGGCGGTCTGAGTGGCCGTTCCACCATCGCCCGAAACCCCGGCCGCGGCGGGCGCAGCGCCATCGCTTTCAAGGTGCGAGCGCACTTCGCGAATCTTCGAGACCAGCTCGCTCTCTTTCTTGAACCGCTCCTCGAGATCCTTCAACCGCGAGCTGGTCTCTTCGCGGACCTGGGCGATCGTGCCGAGACGCTCGCGATGATCGGCGCCGGCTTTCGATTCCTGACCGAGGACGCGCTCCTGCACCGCCAGATCGTCGAGCTGACGGCGCGCATCTTCAATCGCCGCCGGGATGGCGCTCTGCCCCAGCGCCAAACGGGCGCAGGCGGTATCGAGCACGCTGACAGCCTTGTCCGGCAACTGGCGGCCGGCGATGTAGCGGTGCGAAAGACGCACGGCCGCGTTCACGCCCTCGTCGAGAACCCGGACCTTATGATGCTTTTCGAGCGACGATACGATGCCGCGCATCATCACCATGCATTGGATTTCGGTCGGCTCCTCGACCTTTACGACCTGGAAACGGCGGGCCAGCGCCGGGTCCTTTTCGAAATACTTCTTGTACTCGGACCAGGTGGTCGCCGCGATGGTCCGCAATTCGCCTCGCGCCAGCGCCGGCTTCAGCAGGTTCGCGGCGTCGTTCTGGCCGGCCTGTCCTCCGGCGCCGATCATGGTATGGGCTTCGTCGATAAATAAAATTATCGGCGACGGCGAGGATTTCACTTCCTCGATCAAACCTTTCAGCCTGTTCTCAAATTCGCCCTTAATTCCGGCGCCCGCCTGCAGTAGCGCGAGATCGAGCGTCCGCAGCGTAACGTTTTTCAGCGGCGGCGGAACGTCGCCCTGCGCGATCCGCAATGCCAACCCTTCGACGACGGCCGTTTTGCCGACGCCCGCCTCACCGGTGAGAATGGGGTTGTTCTGACGGCGGCGCGTCAGGATATCGATCACCTGCCGGATTTCGAAGTCGCGCCCCAGCACGGGGTCTATTTTTCCGCTTCGGGCGTTCTCCGTGAGGTTGACCGTGAACTGATCGATGTTGGGCGTCTTGCCGCCGCGCGCGGGACCCGGCTGAGCGGAAGCGGTATCGGCAGCCGCGGACGCCATGGCGTCTTCCGAGGAGCCACCCGCGATAGTTAGAAAATCCTTCTTCAGAGCTTCCGGCTGGATCTTCTGAAATTCCTTGCTGATCTCGTTCACCATGCGCGACAGCTCTTCGTTTGAAGCAAGCGCCAGGATGGTGTGACCCGTGCGCACGCGCGGCGCGCCGAAATCGATCGATCCGATGGTCCAGGCCTCAGTCAACATCTTCAGCACGTAGGGGCTGATGGACGGCGTGCGGCCGTTACCGGAGCGCATACGGTCCAGACTGCGCGTCAGCTCCGCCGACATACGCGACGTGTTCACGCCAAAATGGTGGAAATATTTTGGCGGCGTCGGTATCGCTGGCGTCGAGCGCCTTCATGAGGTAATGCTCTATCTCGATGTCGTAGTGCGTCCGGGAGAGGCACAGCCCAGCGGCGGCCTCCAACGCGCCTCGCGTGGCGTCGTTCAACTTCCCTATTAACGATTTCAGATTTACGCTCATAACAACTTTCAGATTCGTAGAATTGTATCACTCGGGTCGCGATCCATCGGCCGCGTTTTGGCCCAGGTCAGCCATCCCAGCCACGGCGCGCCGTCGGCGTCCCCGCCCAACCGCGCTCCCAGCTCACAACCCGGCGTCTCGCCCCGCTTCAATACCAACTGCACTTCAAAATCGAATTGATCGCCCCCGAAGAAGCGCACCAGCGCCTGCAGCGGCCGGTACGCCGAGCCGTTGGGAAGAAAATCGATATATTGTCGCAACGTCAGCGGACCGAGGCGGATGCGCACACCCGCCTGCTGGTCCCAGATTTCGTCGCCCACCAGCGCTCCCACGCCCACCTGCTCGGAATAGGCGCCGGCCTTCTCGAAGCGGCACTGCATGGGCTCCTCCAGCCGGTACCACGCGCCCACGAACTGCTCGATCTCCACGGGAACGTCGAAGTAATCCCATAGCAGGTTCTTGAGCGCCGCGCTCGAGCGCGCCTGCAGCGACAACAGCCCGGAATAGTACAGCAAGCTCTGATCGGGGGCCGCCTGGCGCCTCTCCAGCCCACCGCTGCCGAGACCCACCAGATGCAGCAGCACGTGCGTCATGCGATCGCGCTCCCCGCGCTCGTAGGCGATTCCAAAGCGGTATTTCTCCCACGCGCGATGAAGCAGCGAGATCATGCGGTGGTTGAAAATATCGAAGAACGCCAGCATCGCGGTGTCCTTGGCGCGCACGCGCTCGACGATGAACTGCGTGTAGAACAGCGGCAGGACGCCAAGGGGACCGGTCAGGCCCATGAAATTCACGATCACGGCCGGCGCGCCCGATTCGCTCCAATCGACGCGCTGGATGGCGCTCGCCGGGAAGACCATGGACGCGTGCGCGCCGAAGCGCGCCACTTCGCGCGACGGCGCGACGAAACGGCCCACCGGCTCGCGGTCCGGATAGATCCGCTCGAACATCCGTACGGCTTGAAAGAAGTCGAACTGCTGCGGGAACGTCTCGAGCAGCTTGCGGACTTCCGCATAGCGCGGGTTGGCGGCCATTACATTAGGATCTTGCGACCCGCCCGGGGCGGCCATTCGTGAATCAACCCCCTCCTTTGTCTCGATTTTGCGACTAATTGGCTAAAGCTGTTCAGCGAGGTGTACAGTCCCAGAAAATGCTCCAGGACGCTTCCGAAAAGGTACGAGCCGCCGCCCACGAACTGCTCTTCGTCGAGCTCCATTTCGACCCGCACGCCGCGCGCGAACGTGATGCCGTTCTCCGAAATGACCCGCGCGAAATGCTTGCGGCTGCTGACGCCGGCGATGCCTTTAATCTGCTGCTCGGAGTATGCCGAATCGGTGAAATTATATAGCTTGAGTATTTCCTGAAGGGCTTCCTTGCCTTCTTCGACCAGCGAAAGATAATTCAGCGAAAGCTGCGAGATGAGCCGCCACAGAGCGCTGCGGCCCACCGGCGGACGCAAGGAATTGGTCGGCTTTTTCAGGCAGACGATCTTTTTGACCGCCGCCCCGCCCTCTTTGATCCAGAAGTCTCCGTCTTCGTTGCCGAAGGGCAAACGCGAAGGCAGATCGCGATTGGTGCACGTGATGCGCGCCGTCAGCGTATCGGCGTCCGGAAAAACCTGGCGCGACGATTTATCTACCAGGGTCAGGAACATGTCCGTGCCCTCGTCGCCGCGTTTGGTCGAAGCCCGGCGATTGGCGATCCAGAAGACCTGTCCCTTATCGCGCCCACCCCCGTGGCGGAAGGAGTAGAAAGGATCGTAGTGGAGTACGGCCTGCGTTTGCGGATTGATGCTGAGCACCTGATCGACGGAGAATACTTCCGTCGCGTTCGGCCGCCGGATGTCGGGAACGATTTGATATTCGAAACGCCGCTGATCGAGCAGAATCGGCTCCGCCGTCTGCTGGAACAGGTTCACGATGGGCGCGCAGCCCAGCCGGAAGGTCTTGGCCGAAACGCCCACTTCGAGGATCTGGCGGCGCTCCGCCATCTCGAATTCCGAGAGCAGAAATACGATTTCCGCGCGATCTTTGAAGCCCGCCAGCGCGGGCCGCAGATTCTCCACGTCGAGGAAGAAAAACTTCTCCGGAAAAGTGAAGTACTCCGCCAGCAGCCGGTAGCCGGTGAAGGATCGGCGCGGATAGGGAATGGTATCTTCGTCCTCTCCGAAGCCGACGGCGCGCAAAGAATTGGGGGGGATATTCACCGGCCGCACGCGCGTGCCGGGCGTGGGATCGCGCACCACGATCTGCACGCAGTTGCGGCTCAGCAGCTCATAGAGAGCATTCACCAGATTGTATTCACCATTCAGGAAGAAACGCAGCGATGCCGTGGGCAGCTTGCTGAACGGCGTATCCCCTAGAGCGCGCAACTCTACCCGCACCGCCGCGACGGCGTCGTTGGTCTTGATGGGCGGCGTCAGCCGGTCCGGCGTTTTCCATTCCGCGGCGGTCACGGAAATGGGCCACAGCGTGGTGTCGTAACAGGTCCGGAAATTACATTCGAAGCCGCCGACCTTGCGGGAATAAAGAACCGTGTCCTTGGGAACCTTCAGGCCGGCCGCGACATTCTGGCCGGGTTCGGCGAAAAACTCCACGATCGACATGGATGGAATCGGCCGGATATAGTGCGGATAAACGATGCCGAGCATCGCTTCGGTGATCTCCGGAAATTCGTCTTCGATCTTGAGGTGCACGCGCGCGGCCAGGAACGCGAAGCCCTCCAGAATACGCTCCACGTGCGGGTCGTGACAGCGCGTCGGCTCGAGCACGAGGCGCTGCGCGATGGTCGGATATTTTTCTGCGAAATCCGCCCCCATCTGGCGCAGGAACGCCAATTCGCGCTCGTAATAGAGCAGCAGCTCATCCCGCACCGCGCTCTCCCTTCACTTGATATTCGCCGCTCGACAATTGCAGAACGGTGTCGAAGGAAACCTGCTCCGGCGCCGGATCCTTGAGCAGCAGGCCCTCGATCTGAAAGCGCAGGGTGCGCGACGTGCCGATGGGCGCGTCCACGACGGAGACTTTCACGCCCGCCAGCCGCGGCTCGAACAATGCGATGGTCGTCTCCAGCGCGCGCAGCAGCCGGTTGCGGTCCCTGGGCGAAGTGAGACTGTATGAGGAGAAGTCCGGCAGTCCGTAATTATAGAGCGAGCGGTTCACTTCGGCCAACGACTCCGGCGGGGGCTCGACCACACGGCGCGTGTTCAGCAGATGTTCCAGATCGCGCCTCAGCGCCGCCTTGAGCTGCCGTTCGGGCGTCGTCCTCGCATCTTCCTGCACCAGCCTGTCGAAGAGGCACTGCGTGATCTTGAAGTCGTTGTCGGGCCGCTGCGTCATAAAGTTAAGGCTTGCAACTCAGCGCCTGGACCGGATCGAGCCGGCAGATGCGGCGGTAGATCTTATGCCGCAGCTCGGCCTCGCCGTCCAGCTTATGAAGGCATTCGAGGAGCATCGTCAGAGGGTAGGCGACGGCGTCGGACGACTCCCAATCCTCTAAATGGTGCTCGTCGATCTCGGCCGCCAATTCTTCCAGAATCGGTTGCGCGATGATCGCCTGCCCCGATTTCAAACACAGCTCGGCAAGCTGCTGTTTACGGCGAAAACGGCCGCGCCCGGAAGTTTGCCGGGCAATCTCTCCGGCCAGAAGCTCAAGGGCCTCGCGGGAACGTCCCTTTCGTATTGCCGCCACGGCGAGATCGTAGGTGTCGGGCGGCGCGGGCTCGCCGTCGGGCGCCGCTTCCGCTTCTTCCTCGTTCATGGCTGTTGCCGGCGCGGCGCTCGCGCCGGAAGCGCTTGAAGCGCTAGCCTCGCGAGCCTCAACGACAGCCGCATCGAGCCACGCTTGCGTTTCCGCGTTGGCAGTCTGCGTATCGTCCATCAGCATGGCATTGCGAAGATCCGGAATATCCCGCAGCAGCGCGCGCACCTCGGATTTAATGGCGGCGGCGATCTCCGGGTAACCGTATGTCTCGAGCGCCGTGACGGCATAGCGCTGCAGGTCCAGCCAGGCGCGTCCGCACGGTTGCGCCATGGCCGCTTCGGCAAGCTCGATGGCGGTAGTCCAATCGCTATCGAGAATGGCCTTCTTGAGCTGCGTGCGAACCTCCGTCGAGGGCGCTTCAAACAAAGTTTTGTCGGGACTGGCGCCGGCGCGCCGCAACTCGCCCCAGCGATATCCGCGCAACATCAGATACGGCGCCGGGTCGTAGCCGTCTTGTTCGCGCAAAAATTTTGCGACCGCCCCCAGCCGCGGAGCCACTTCATCCTTATCGGCCGGAACCAGCCCCGCGACCGCTTTCTTGATAGGCGCGCGCGCGGGAGCGGCGGCAGCCCCCGAAGGACCCACTGCCACCGCTTCCGCCGCCCCGGACGGCTCCTCCTCCGCCGGTCCGGTTTCCGGCTGATTCAACTCCCCCGCTTCCTCGCGCTTTTTCTGATAGAACTGATCGGACAGGCGGCGCACCTCCTCGAGGGCCTCCCGCAGCTTCGAAAAGCTCGGGCCGTTGGACCCGAATTTCTCGTCGCACACCACGCCCAGCGCCGCCAGCGATTCGAGCGAGCCGTCGAGATTCTCGACCAGTTGCTGGTAGAAGTCCTTGGATGTCTCCTTGACCGCTTTGTCGAATGCCTCGGCCGTAAGCTTGCCCTCGTCGATCGCGGTCTGGCGATTCGCCGCCTTGGACTCGTCCTCTTCGTAGCCAACCTCCCGCGATTCGCGGTGCTTCAGAAGGCCGTAACCGGCCTTGGTCAGCGGCGTCCATTTCGGCGCCGCAGCCAGATACGAGCCGACCCAATCGAGCGGCGTGACGCGAAATTCGAGATCGCCATCCTCGATGGGCGGATACAGCGTGTCCCAGAAGTTCTCGATCAGGGCCTTCAATAGATCGAGCCCGGCTCGCAAGCCCGCGAAAGATTCGCGCTTAAGAAGCGCCTCGGTCAGCCACGCGGCAAGCTGCAAATCTTTCGATTGCGTCGCCAGCGCGTCGCCCGCGAGCTTCATCACCAGCTTCCAGTCGGCGACCTTGCGGGCCCGCTGCCACTCCCCCTGAGGCGCGTCGTCTTCTTCCCTGCGCGCCTCGCGGATCTGGTCGTAAACCGGCGCGTACTCCAGGTTTTCGCCGCTCGGGTTGTCGCCCGGAATCGGCGTCAAAATATCGTCGCGTAATGGCATCCGGAAGATCTCTTGCTAATCGCCGCCCGTCTGCGCCGACGTCCGCGCTTGATCAATGGCCTGAAACTCGATTTTGCGAATCTCGAGAATCGCGATATCTTCGCCATCGGCCAGGAAAGTCTTGAGCCCCACCGGCACGGCCCCGTCTTCGGTCTCGCGCCATTCCGTGGCGCGGCCGAGCTTCACGTTGGTGTCCGCGTCGAGATAGGAGAGCGGCGAGATGGCCGGAATCAGCACCTCTCCCAGCTCTTTGTCCTTGAAGGCCGGCCCGGTCCGTACCAGCGCGGGAATCCACAGCAGATCGCGCAAGCGCTTGGGCGCCTCCATCTCAATCGAAACGATGTGTTGCATCGGGACCCACAGGTAGGCGCCGGCGGCGAACATTTCGAGTCGCGTTCCGATGCGCGGGTCCGCATCCTCGAACGATTCAAATGCCTCGCCATTCAGCGATCCGTGGATTGCTTCCGCCGCCACCACGTCGCGCGTGGACGGTAGATCGCGGGTGCGGAACATCTCCTGCCGCATGCGCTCGGCGTGCAGCGAGGAGAAATACAGGATGGCGCCGAGCTGCGCCGGCGGGCTATGCTCCGCGAGAACGTTGAGATGCTTTTCGGCGCGATCGTATTCGCCGGCGAAGCACAGCAGCTCGAACAGGAACGTCCGCCGCTTGGGGTCGGTAGGATTGTCGCGCAGCTCCGCTCCCAGCGCCGCGATGGCTTCGTTCAGCTTACCGTCGTCAAAAAGTTGCTTCGGTGTCATGTTCAGCTCCCCGGCCGCGCCGTGCGCAGGTCGAACGACGCCATGATCGACCCGCCCAGCGTTCCGTCCTGCTTCTGTTCCTTGTATTCGATCTGCTTCTTCGAAAAACTCAGCGTAAACTCCATCATTGGGTAGGATTCCCCGCCGGCATCGAGCCTGCACCGCGTGACCTGCACTTCGCTAAACGTGACGCGAAGGTAATCCTGCTGATTCCGGCCGGCCTTGCGGCACGTCAGCACCGCTTTAGCGAGCTTTTCTCCCGTCGCGCAAGCCTGTTTCAGCTTGGGATAGGAGGCGTCCACCATGGCGCGAAAGCGCGCGTCGTCGAACACCGCTTTGCCGACCTTATAATCTCCCTGCCTTCCGCGATTGACGGCGCCCATCGTAAAATGATTGAGCTGGATTTCGGCGGCGTGCTTCGCATCGGCGGACTCGCCGTCAATGCCGTCGATCTTCAAAAAATAATCGGGATCTGAAGCCATTTCCGCCTACGCGCTCCCTACGCGCTCGATGACGCTTTCGCTCCCTTGGGAATGGCGTAAGAATACTTGATCGCGCCGCCCGCGCTGCCATCCGCTTTCTGGGCGCGGTACTCCTCTTCGATCTGGGCGAAATTGAACGAAAAGCAAGCGATCGGCGTCGCGTCCGCGTCCTGAGAGCCTTCCAAACGGAAACTCGAAATCAGGACGTCGGAAAACGTGATCTTCAAAAAATCCTGCTGTTCCTTACCTTGTTTGCGAAAGGTCAAAACCGCTTTCTTAATGCGCTCTCCGGAAATGCACGCCTGGTACAGCTTCACCGCGGATTTGTCGATTCGCATCGTAAAATTGGCGTCGTCCCACTGCGACGCTCCGGGGCCGCTCGCGGCGGCCGCTCCCCAGGCGTTCGCGTTCGTGACGTCTTTTACAAAACTGAGGAGCTGCAACTCCGCCCCGTGCTTCAGGTCCTTCGACTCGCCTTCCATTCCATCGATTTTTAAAAACAAATCCAGAGAGGTAGTCATTTACGTGCCCTCGAAAAAACGAGGCGTTGCGGAGCCCGGTGGGGAAGATCCGCAACGCCTCCGGAAACACGAGCCGCTCTAGCTGGCGCTCTGAGTTTTGACGTTGTACTTGGTCGTGACCGCGCCGCCCAAGGTACCGTCCGCTTTCTGCTCCTTATAGTCGCACTGGCCTTGCGTGAAGTTGAACGAAATCTGGTCCAGCGGAACCACGTCGGAACCGGCCGAGCCGCCCGTCTGGTAGGACGAGATCAGCAGGTCGGTAAACGACCACTTCAGGTATTCCTGCTGGTCCGTGCCCGCCTTGCGGCAGGTCAGCACGGCCGTTTTGATGTGCTGGCCGTTGGCGCAGGCCAGAAACAGTTTGGGCGTGGCCTTGTTCGACCGCATGACGAAATGGAAATCGCCCATTTGGACCTTGCCCGCCCCCATGCCTTCTCCCGAGGAAGCGGTTCCGGCGTTGGTTTCGCCGAAGGACCACGATTCCAATTGGATTTCGTTTTTGTGTGTTTTATCCTGGGCTTCGCCGTCAATCCCATCGATTTTCAGAAAATAATCTACAACAGCCATATCTCCTTCTCCTTTATGCTCTCCTAAATCCGGGTTATTACTTGCGCACCGAGGCCGGCAGCTCCGCCACCAGGCGCAGCGACATGTTCAATTCGTCCAACTGGAAGTGCGGCCGCAGAAACGCGACGGCACGGTATACTCCGGGCTTGCCGGGAACTTCGGAAACGTCGATCCGGGCGTCGCGCAGCGGCCGTTGCGCCTTGATCGAAGGAGCGGCCGAGTCGTCCGGCGTCACGTAGTTGGTGATCCACTGGTTGAGCCAGCGCTCGCACTGGTCGCGCGACATAAAGCTTCCGATCTTGTCGCGCATCATGGCCTTCAGATAGTGCGCGAACCGCGAGCACGCCATGATGTACGGCAGCTGCGCCGAGAGCCGCGCGTTGGCGTTGGCCGCGTCCTTGTCGTACACCTTCGGCTTTTGCGCCGACTGCACGCCGAAGAACGCCGCGTAATCGGTATCTTTGCAGTGCACCAGCGGAATGAATCCCTGGTCCGACAATTCCTTCTCGCGCCGGTCCGGGATGGGCACTTCGGTCGGGCATTTCATCGCGATTTCGCCGGCATCGGTCTTGAAGTTGTGCACCGGCAGCCCTTCCACCAGCCCTCCGCCTTCCACGCCGCGGATCGCCGCGCACCAGCCGTACAGGTTGAACGCCGTCGTGATGCGCGCGCCGAGCGCGAAGGCCGCGTTCGACCAGCAATACTTGTGGTAATCGGTCCCGTCCACGTTCTCTTCGTAATTGAACGCTTCGATCTGCGTGCCGTCCTGGCCATAAGGCAGGCGGATCAGCATGCGCGGCAGGCACAGGCCGACGTAGCGCGAATCCTCGCTCTGCCGGAACGACTTCCACTTGGCGTATTCCGTGGTATCGAAGATCTTGGCGATGTCGCGCGGCATGTTGAGCTGCGAGTAGCTCTCCAGATTGAGGAAGCTCGGGTCGGTTCCTGAAAGGAAGGGAGCGTGCGCCGCGGCCGCAACCTGCGAAACGCGCTCCAGCAGCTCCATGTCTTCCGGACCCTTACCGAACTCGTAATCGCCCACCAGCCAACCGAACGGCGATCCGCCGAACTGCCCGAATTCCTGCTCGTAAACCTGCTTCCACAGGGCGCTTTGGTCGAATTCCGGCGCCTTCTTCAGATCGCGCAGCAGCTCCCGCTTGGTGACGTTCAGGATCTTGATCTTGCACTGCGTGCCCGTCTCGGTCTGATCCATCAGATACTTCAGACCGCGCCAGGTGCCTTCGATCTTCTGGAAATCGGCGATGATGCAGGATCTCGTTCAACTGCGCCGAAAGCAGCCGGTCGATGTCCGCGATGCGCTGATTGATCATCAGCTCCGCGTCCGCCGAGATCATCATCTTGTCGCTCAACACCTGCGAGACGAACTCTTTGACGAGATCCTTGCCGCGCTCCTTGCTGGTCGTCATGCGCCCCTGCTCGACGATCTGGTCGAGGAGGCCCGTCTGCTCGACGGTTTGCGTCGTGGCGGCCGCCGCCGCCCCTGCCTGTTGTTGCTCAGCCATTGTTGTCTTCCTCCGGCTTCAACTTCGCCTCTGGCTTGGGCACGCCGAGCTCCCCTCGTAGCGCGCTCATTTTATTCTCGTCGGCGACTGCGTCGAGCAGCGCCTTCTCGAGCGCGTCGTTGCCCTGCAGAGAACCCCGCAGGTCGGAAAGCTTTGTCCTCAGTTCGAGCAGTTTGTTCAGCGCCGGCACCTGACGCGCGACGGCGTCCGGTTCGAAATCGTCCATGCTCTTGAAATGCAGGTCGACGTTGATCTTGGAGTTCGGGTCGTTGGTCAGTTTGTCCGCAACCGAAAATTGCACGTGCGGCTTCATGCCCGCCAGAACGGCGTCGAAGTTGTCGGGGTTTACCTCCGTGAACTTGCGGTCCCGCAACTGCGGGAGCGGTTCGGTAGGCTTACCGGTAAAATCGCCGAGAACGCCCATCACAAAGGGGAGTTCTTTCATTTCGATGGCATCCCCGATTTCAACATCGTAGGTGACGTGAACTCTCGGGGGACGTACGCGATCGAGTTTATGCTGTGTACTAGCTCTCGCCATTTCTATAGCCTCGCTTTTATACTGTGTCGGAGCACTGCTGAATGTATCACAATCCGCCGAAACAAACGGAGGGCTTCCGCTTGCCGCTTCGGATCCAGACCTAGACAGGCAGTGGTTGAGTATAGCCAGCCCGTGGACTGGTGTCAACCCCAACAGTAAGTGCGCTTACTGTTCTATTCGCGTCCGTCCCTCTTTTCATCTCGTTCCCTCGCACGTCTATATACGCGCCATTCCGGGAAAAAAGGGGTCACAACGGGCGTGCAGGTTACTGGCGCTCGACTGCGGTGGGTGAGTACAGCCATCGTCAGGCTCGGCGCGAATATCGGAGATGCTATCGGTTCGGTGCATGAATTTGCAGGCGCCGAAGACGAAGGATTTTCCCTCCTTTATCCTGACACTCCACCTTCGCGGACGACACCGTTCCACCGTCGCTATCGCAGAGTGGATCCTCACGGGTCAGAATCTGGTCGACTTGCTGCACACGTACACCGGCGCCCACTCCGGGCGTGGATCCGGCTTTCATTTTAATCAGTGGGCCAGCGCCTTGGCGCCGCTATGCGGGTCAGCCCAGTCGGATTCGCGTTCCAAATCATGCAGAAAGTGCTGGCGTGGTCCAAGCGGAGCGCCTCGCACGACCGCCCTACGTATGGCTTCGACGAGACGTGTCAGGGGACAGTTCCGCGGGCCCTGGCCGCTTTCTTTGAGTCGACCAGCTACGAGGATGCAATTCGCAATGCCATCTCGCTGGGCGCGATGCCGATCACGCTGGCGTGTATCGCCGGCGGGATTGCCTAGGCCATTATGGCGGTTCACAGGGCGGGATTGCCGCCAGGCTTATGAGGCTTATTATGGTGGAACGCCCGCGGAGCTGGCAGTGCCGGTCAGAGCGATGCTGGACACGCGCTTGTCCGCGGTAGTTGACCGTTTCCGGGAACGCTTCGACCCTGTATGAAAAAGCAGTCTGATGCGTAAGCGCATCGAGTTCAGATTCTTGAAGGCTCGCCGAATGATCGTGTTTGCTCGGCCCGCGCCGATGGGTCCGCGCAAGCCGGCACTCCAGCTTCATCGGGGAAGCGATCCACCCTGATCGGAAGCCGCGAAAGGTCGCCAAGAAAGCTGCTGGCGTCGGACTCGGATATCCGTTTTCGCCGCTCGTTCACAATGAGGATATTGCGAATCTTAAACCACCAAAGGCTCGGAACGATTGTTTCGTCCCTTTTAATACTGCTCAAAACCGTATCGGCGTTGGGATGTTGCTCATCTCGAAATACCCAGCGCGCCGCGGTCGATGCATCGAGCACGAACGACCGTAAGGTTTAAGGCCCTCTTCACGGGCGATCGCAATTCATCCATTGTGATCTTCGCCGTTCGCATTCAATTTCCTTGATGTTTGCGATCGCTTTGTCGATCTCTTCTTGCCTTCGATCCATCTCGGGCACAATTCTCGTGATGCTTCGCCATGCGCGAACGGCTCCCGAACCAGCGGCAGCGCGACGCTGGCGAGTTCGACGAAGAAGCGGTCATCGTCGGCTTGATCGTTTCCACAACTCTTGGGAGGGGACGCGCAGGGCGCGGTTGAACTTGCTCGAGGAATTCTCCCACGCGGCGATCATGGTCAGCTCCACGATTTCATCTTCATCGAAAAATTCCCGGACGCGCGCGAAGATGTCATCCGTGACATCGGCGTCCGTGATGGTCATGGCATCGGCGTAGGCGAGCGCGGCGCGTTCCTTCGGATCGAACAGCGGACTCGTCGCGTAATGTTCAAGCGCCAGGATCTTTTCTTCCGCGATGCCCAGCTCGCCGCCGACCGCGGCGTTGATGTCCTGTCAGAACACACAGCCATTCAGCGCGGCGATTCGGCGATTGACGAGAGCCTGCAAGCGGGGGTCGATGAGCCCGGACTCCTCGATCCCGCTCCACATGCCCCGCACGGCGCGGAAGATAGGCAAGCGGCGGGCATAAAGGAGGTGATTCCGCAGCGGGGCGCCCCACTTCCTGGTCTGCGCTTCAAGAACGCGCTTTACATAGGGGTCAGCGGTATTGGGGTCGATCTCTTTTACTCGCGGCATGTTTCCTTTATTCTCATCCGGCGTCCACCAGGCGTGAGAGCCGCGCAGGCAGAAGCGAGAACCAAACTTCCCAGGAGGAGCCTGTTTGGGTTGAACGCGTGCAATTTCTTGCAGGCCGAAATGGTCGGCGTGATCCTGCCCATTCTCAACGTATTCCTGAGAGAAGCCCACTGGCGCTACGACGCGATCGGCATGGCGACCGCGGCCGGCGGCTTGGGAACGCTGCTGTTTCAATCTCCCGCCGGTTGGCTGACGGATCGCATTTCCCGCCGCCGCATGCTGTTCGCGGCCATGGCGGTCCTCACGGGCCTGTGCTTCTTCGCGATTCCCTTCGCTCCGCGCACTTGGATGTGGATCGATTCGCTTCTCTTCACGGCCGGCGCGGCGCAGAGCTTCTTCGCCCCGCTGCTGGGCGCTCTGGCGCTGGCCCTTGCCGGCCACAAACTGCTGAACCGCGTGATCGGGAGCAATCAAAGCTGGAACCATGCGGGCAATATCGCGGCCGCCGTCGTGGCCATGGCTTTGGTGTCGGCGATGGGGTTGAAGTCCGTCTTCTATGCCGTGGGCGGCTGTTCGCTGCTGGCCGCGCTTTCAGTTCTCATAATCCGCGAGGACGATCTCGACGAGCGCGTCGCAACCGGGCTCACCGCGGACGAGGGCGAACCAGTCGGCATCGCCACCCTGCTTAAGGATCGCGTCGTCCTCGCTCTTCTTCTGTCCATCTTCCTCTTCCATCTCGCCAACGCTCCCATCCTGCCGACGGTCGCGCTGTACGTGAAGAAGCTTGGCGGCTCCGACGACCTCATGACGGCAACCGTTCTCACGGCGCAAATCGTCATGGTCCCGGTCGCTCTGTTAGCCGGACGCTTCTGCGATTCCTGGGGACGCAAACCTGTCATGGCCATCGCGTTCTGGGTGCTGCCGCTGCGGATCTTCTCCTATTCGCTGGTGCGCGGCCCCGGGGCGATAGTCGGACTGCAGGCGCTCGATGGCATTGGAGCCGGCATCTATGGCGTCGCCGTCGTGGCGCTCAGCGCCGACCTGACGCGCGGCAAAGGGCGTTTTAATACGCTGATGGGCCTGTTCGCCACCGCGCTCGCGACCGGCGGCGTCGCCGGACCACTCATTTCCGGAGCATTAGTCCAGCGCCTGGGATTCAGCCCGACCTTTTACGTCTTCGCCGGAATGGCTGTTGTGGGCGCTCTGGTATTCACCCTGCTCGTACCCGAAACGGGCAAACGCGGCGGCGCGCCTGTCCAACCGCTTGCGACTGCCCCTCGGCTGGTTCCGGAATAAGCTACTGGATCGCGATGGTCGCCGTGTTGGAGGTGAGCCCGGCAATCGACAGCACGACCGCGACGGCATCACCGGACGGCGCCCCCGCCGGAATTTGCGCGTTCACCTGATACAGACCCACATAACCCGGCGCAAGCCCGGAGAACGTAACGGGCGCATTCATTCCGCCAATGGTCACCGTTGGCGAGGTCAGGGTGCGCGACAGCGGGTTGGCCGGAGACGGAGAGCCCAGCCCCGGCCGGCTGCTGACGTCGCCAAGGCCCGTGCAATAAATCGATATGAATTCACCCGCGCTGGCCGGACGCGAACCCGGGAAGGCCCCGTCGGGCGCCGCCAGCGAGCTTGTTCCCGAGATCAGTATCGAACCTTGACCGCTCCCTTGCGAGTTGGTCGTGAAAAGAGCGGGCGCATACTGTCCCAGAGTAACCGTGATTGTGACGCTGAGATCGCCGTGTTTGATCACAAGCGGCTCCGGCGTGTTTCTCGACACCGAAAGGAAGGGGACCTGAAAATTGATCTGCGTGGGCGAGATGAAGAACAGGGGAACGCCATTGCCGCCCAGTGTCAGGGTGGTATCGCCGAGGGTCCACGGTAGCGGCGGCGCGGCGTCCGCCAGGCTCGTTTCAGCGGCGAGATTCAGACCGTATACCGAGGCAATGCTTCGTTGCGCCAGAACGCCGCCACCCGCGGGATTCGCGTCGCTTACGGCGCTTTGGTTGGTCGCGGCGGGCGCGGGTCCAATGCTTAAGTCGAGTTGGTTCGACGCTCCGCCGCCCGTGGACGGGAGAAAGACGGTGATGGTCGCTCTGCCGGGAAGCGCCAGATCCGCGGCGGGGACCTGCGCCCGAAGCTGACCCGGACTCAAAAACGTCGTCGCGAGATTTTCCCCGTTGCAGCGCACGATATCCCCGGCGACAAGATTCGATCCGTTTACGAGCAAAGTCAAATCCCCCGAGCCGGCATTGACGAGGTTGGGCGATAAAGACGCGATGTGCGGCTGTAACGATGCCGAGACGAGCGGAACCGGGATATCCCAGGCGCTGCGTCCGTGCGTGGCGGCGCGCAAAATGCGGGCGCCGCGATGTAAGGCGATGCCTTGTACCACCACCTGTGGCAATCCCGAGCCGAGCGGCAGCCACGCTCCGCCCGCGTTCGACGTAACCATCACTCCCGCGTCCGTCGCGATGTAAAGAGTATCGGGTAGGTCGGGGTCGACCACGATGTCGTTCACCGGAAGATCGGGAAGATCCGAGCTGATATCGGAGAAACTGGCGCCGGCATCGGCGCTGCGAAAAACGTGACCCGTACCGAATCCGGAAACCACCACGTAAACCGTCTGCGGGTCGATTGGATCGACGGCCACGCGCGTGATGCTGCGGATGGGCAGCCCCGCGGCGGCGGCCTGCGTCCAGACCGCGCCGGAACCGGCTAGCGCGTTCCTGGTCACCTGCAACAAACCCCGGCGGGGCGTCGTAAACGAGGGGTCCGTGGCGGAGTTGGTGGTTCCCGTCGCGGCGTAGACGGTGCTCGAATCGCTCGGAGCGATGGCCATGGATTTGATCGTGTAAGAGCCGTTGGTCAAGTCGGGCGAAATGGCATTCCAGCGCCCCGCGCCATCGACGCTCTGCCAGACGCGAACAGTTCCGTAGTAGAGAGTTCGTGGGTTGGCATTATCGAGTACCAGGGGTGGGATGAACTGCTCGCGGTCGGATTCGTCGATTCCATATTGCGCCAGGAAATTGCTGTTTCCGCCGTCGGGCGATTTTAATATCGCGATGGGATAACCGCCGATGGTGCCGCTGGCGCACGCAGTGTAGAGAATCTGCGATGTGAGACGGTCTACCGCCGCGCCCGCTCCATCTCCGCAGGTGAAAGTAGACCAACTCAATGCGCCCGCATAGATCTGGGTCTCGTTATCTTGCGTTCCAATGAGGCTGAACTGAGCGTCTTGCGGGTCGAGCGACATGCCCGGATAGAACTGCGTCAACGCCAGCGTGTCGTTCAACGCCGTCCAGCTCACGCGCGCGCCGTCCACCGCCGTGGCGCTGTACATGCCGCCGTCGTTGCCGATATAAAGCTTCGAACCGTCGGGCGTGAATGTCAGGGCGTGCTCATCGACATGCAGTTCGATGCCGTTCGGTCCGGTTTGCGGGAGCGCCTGCCACGTGTTCCCGCCATCCAGGGTGCGATAAAGCAGCAGCGCGCCGGCGATTACCACGTCGGCGTTGGTGGGGTCGACGCCAAGCACATTCGTGTACCAAAGTTGCTTGCCGAATGCCGCGGCTGGAACGGAAGTGAGTTGATTCCACGTGTCCCCGCTATCGAGCGACTTCCAAATCCCCAGCAGCGCTTGGCCATTGGCGGTAGAGCTGTCCCCGATCATGGCGTAAAGAGTGGAGGGCGTCGAGGGCGCAATTGCGATCTCGACGCGGCCCACGTTGGAGCCGGGCAGCGAGTTCGCGCCGGATCCGGTCAGTTGCTTCCATGTCGCGCCGCTATCGACAGACTTGTAAACGCCGTTCCCTTTTCCCGTTCCGAAATTGACTCCCGCGTAAGCGACGGAGCCATCGGCAGGATCGAAGAAAACCTCCGTGGCCGCGCCAGTCGCGCTGGCCGGGGTTGGTAGAACGCGGCTCCAGGTCGCGCCCGCATCGGTTGAACGCCACAAACCCGCGAAGCTGGCGCACAGCACGGTCTTACCGTCGCTCGGGTGGACCGCGATGGCGGCGATGCGATCTCTCAAAAAGGGGCCCACGATGTTGGTCCACGTATTGCCGCCGTCGGCGGATTTGAGGATGCCGGCGCCGTAATAGCTGTCTCCCGATGAATTGTCCTCGCCGGTTCCTACATAGACCGTATCGGGGTTGGAGGGATCGAGCGCGATCGCGCCAGTGGCCAGGGACGCTTGCTGATCCGTGAGAGGCGTCCACGTCGCGCCACCATCGGAGGTCTTCCAGACGCCCCCCTCCGCGGCTCCGATATAGACGGTATTGTTATCGCGAGGGTCCACGGCGACGGCATTGACCCGGCCCGACGATACGTACGGCAGATTCTGATCGGTGGGTTGCGGACCGATGAGCGTCCAGGCGCTCGCCCCTGCGGCGAGTGCGCCGGGCGCGCGCTGGGCGGCGTGAGAGCGTTCGAGGACATGGAGCGCGTTTATCGCCTTAAGTCGCGCACCCGTAGGAATACGGCCGAGCGGATAGGAACGTTGACTGTAGAACCACTGTTCGCGCGCCAACCGCACGCCGTCGGCTTCAGGATCGCCGTTTGAAGCGTCGCGCCAGCGATCTTGCGCGTTCGAACCGATGGTAAGCGCCGCGGCGGCGAACACCCACGCTAATCTCTTCATACGATAAAAGTAAATAGTATATAAGAAAACAGGATTAGTAGGGCTTGTGGAAATGTGGATTTCCGGGTAAGCGGCGGAAGCGATTAGAGTTCCATGAAAGCGCATCTGTGGATTCGACGCTACGCGCGGTGGCAAAAATGCCTTGCGACTAGCGATGCACAGGAAGCAACCAAATTTTCGAGGGGTTCCCGTGTATAAAGATAGAAATCGTTTCTGAAGCAGGCGCTTAGGCTGTGGATGAAATTGTTGAATTGCGGTTCGGGTTTTCTATGCCGCCTCGCGAAGGTGGATTGTTCGACCGATCCCCTGAGCGCTCGTTTCAGACGTTAGGCCGTGTCGGCCAGCCTCCAGCGTCGCCAATGGCATTGGCGACCAGGATACGCCCTGGCTCTCGGGCTCGGAGGATGGCTACGACCTGGCCGGCCTCTGCCTGCATGAAGTAGGGATCAAGGAAATCATCGCGACGCCCATCGGGCGGCTCCAACACGGGCACGTCCCATTTTTGTGAACGGTTCGTTACCCAGTTCTTGTACTGCTCGGCAATGCCGTTCAGTTCATTGCGAGTCACACGCTTGCCATCGCGATACGTGTTGAAGAATCTCATGACTCTCTCGGGCTGTTGAAACGGTTAGATGAGCCCGTTCAACAACAGCCGATCAAAGCACCGATAATGCAGCCGGATGCTATTCTGATGGTGCTCGGAAAAAGCGTTCATGGTGTTACCTCCTGCGTGGTCAGATACCAGGAGCATAACGCCATGGACGCCTCTATGGAATCACTGTCTCATTCCGCTTTGTGGGATACCAAGAGCGGAGCCCCATATGCGTTAACTTACGGCCTTTCGAGGGCCGGCGTTGCTTTCCTTTCTCCGCGTGGGTAACTTAGGACGCAATTGCGTCATGAGCAACGGCGCGAATCGAGCTAGGCTGAGGACGCACCAGCAAGTACAGGGCCATCGCGTGCGTGATCATCAGCAATGGCACATAGATGATCGGGATCGCATAGGTGGCGCCTAACTGTCCTGCTAGCGCGGGAAGACCCGCTTGAATGCCGTGATAGTAAGCTACGAGGATGTCGGTTGTTCCGACGAGATTGAAGGCTACGACGAAGGACCAAAATAGGGTACGTATTCTTACGGTCATCAGCGCCAGTATGGCCAGTATTCCGGTTGCGAAGTCCCCGTAAGCGGCGAACACCGCGAAGCGGGCGGGCAGATTGGGGCCCACAATTCCTGGGAGCAGGAAGACAAGCCCGAAGAACCGAAAGCTGTGTAGTGTCGCGATTGCACGGTGCGCAGCAACCCGGTCCATCGCCCGGAGCTTCGGCATCCCGTAAACACGAAAGCAAAGCAGCCAAGCGCCATAACCCAAGACCAGATGAAGCAGGAAGATGATTTGGGGCGACATTATTGGCCTCCCCCGGTCATGGAGTCGATGTTCGCCCGGAAGAACTCCTCCAGCGTTCTTGGATTGCGGCCGGTTACGAGTTGCACGGTGTCGGTGCTGTGGTAAGTTTGCCGATTCGTTCGGTAGTACTGCCAAAGGTGGCTCAGATGGGCAAGCGCATGAGGGTTGATTCGCTCCTTCACCGCGTCAGCCCACTGTTCGTCCGTGATTGGTACGTAGCGGACGGTTCGTCCGATCGCCAGGCCGAGAGTTTCGATCATCTCCTTCACGGAGAGTGTTTCGCTCACGAGAGGATACACAGTCTGTGTCGGGAAACCCGGCTTAGCCAGAAGAGTTGCGGCTACGCGGCATACGTCTTCCGCGCCGGCGAGTGGAATCACCGTTGTGTCGGCGCCCCATGGGAGAAAGGCGGTGTTGTGCTCAGCCACGCTGCCGCTGATAAGCGCGCGGACGTTTTCGTAGTAAGGCGGCGCTTGGATATGAACAGCTCCGATCTCTGCCCAATCAAAGATGTGATCCGCCAACCGGTGCTGCAGATTGCGGAATGAGGGTGCGTGTTGGAGATCGCGAAAGGCGGCGTCATGGGGCGTACCCTGAAACTGCGAGTTGTTCACCACCAACTCGAGTTTTGTGTCGCGGGCGGCGGCGGCGAAGATGGCGGCAGCCTCCAGCAACCCGTCGGTAACCGGATACGTGAAGAACGCGCGCTTCACGCCTCGCATCGCCGTCTGAACTGACGCCGGATCGAGGAGATCGCCCGCGACGATCTCGGCGCCTTGCTTGCGGAGTTCGATCAGACCGGACGTCCAGTTTGTGGACAAAGGCACGTACGGAAATTCCCTGCTTGAGCAGGAGACCGGCGACGACGCGCCCGGTTGAACCTTGTGAGCCGCCCGCCGCGCCTGTAATGAGAATGGGCTGGGACATGAGAAGTCCTCCTTTTCTGGTCATGGGATGATTAACATCATCTTATAGATTCGACTTCCTTGCGCAGATTCGGCTGCTGGGTGGTGGGATGATGGTGAGCTTCCTATAATGAGCCATGCGTTACGCGGCGCGAGCACAAGGCGGAAGTCCACGAGAAGATTGTCAAGGACGCCTCGCAGCGCGTACGAGCGGAGGGCTTAAACGGCGCAGCAGTTGCCGCGGTAATGCGTGACGCTGGTTTGACGCATGGCGGCTTCTACAAGCACTTCAGCAGCAAGCATGAGCTACTGATGGAGTCGCTGCGGGATGCCTTCCGGGATATCACCGGCCAGTTGGTTCGCGCGGCCGAACAGTCGCACTCAGAACCGGCGTGGAAGGCCATTGTCAGGGCCTACCTCAGCGTGGAATACTGCGCTCATCCCGAGCGCGGTTGCCCGCTGACGGCGCTTGCCCCCGAACTGGCGCGGGTGGACGAGACGATGAGACCCCGCGTATTCAGCGAAATGGTCAATTATAGGGATCGAATGCTTCCCTTTATGCCCGGACGGCGAACTGCCGACAAAGAGCGCGCCTTCTTTATGATCTTTTCAGCAATGGTCGGGGCAGTTGCGATTGCGCGTGTGTTGCCCGAACGCGCGATGCAAGAGAAAGTGCTGGCGAGTACAAGGGAGTTCCTTCGCGCACTTGTGAAAGGCTCGGATAAATGAGTTGGGATCCTCATATCCAAGCAGATATGCTGTTTCGTTCAATTCGAGCGAGACCTGCCGCAAATAGTGCTGCGCCATGTCTCTCATCGAAATGCCCAGCAGCCTGCTACAGATGCATCCAGCACAAACGGCATTTGGGGTTCGCGACTCGCGGCTTCTTGAACTTGTATGGAGGCGCGGGTCGGAATTGAACCGACGAATAAAGGTTTTGCAGACCTTGGCCTTACCACTTGGCTACCGCGCCAACGCCGTGAGGGCTTCCCTACAAACGATACCGCGAGCCGGCGGCCGCGGTCAATTTCACCGGCGGCGCGCCTCCTCAAGCACGGCCCAATAACGCCTGGCAACCATTTCCGTCCCGTGATGCGCGGCGATATATTGAGCGGCCCGCGCGCCGATCTCGCGCGCGTCGCAGGGCGAGCCCGCGAGCCAAGCCATCGCGGCTGCTAATGTCGATTCTTCCATCGCCCCGGTATCGATGCGCACGCACGAATCGTCCGGGAATGGCGCGGTCTCCCGGCCGGCGCTCAGCAGAACCGGTTTACCAATTCCCATAAGCCGGATCGCGATGCCGGATGTTTCGCCCGCGGCGGGGTAGCGGAGATTGACACAGGCGTCGACAGCGGCGGCGTGCAGCCAGAACTCCGCTTCACTCAGATAGCCCACGCGAACGATTCCCGGATTACGCAGCAGCGGTTCGATGGCGCGTTCGAGGTCGCTCGAGGCAAATTCGCCGGCAATCAGCAGCGCCATATCGCGGCAGCGGCGCGCGGCTTCAAATGCGCGGATAATCGGCAGCAGCCGCTTCGACTCGCGGAGGTGTCCGAAGACCCCGAACAGAAATGTCGAGCCCCGGATGCCGAGCTTGGCGCGCAGTCGCTCCATTTCGTATGCGGGCGGCGACTCCGGCGGCGCGAACAAATGCGGAATCTCGTGAACGGCCGCGTGCGGGGCGTGCGCCTTCACCATCGCCGCCGCCCCGGGATTGTGCACGATCACCGCCCGCGAGCGTTCCGCGACGCGCTTCAGCATGGGGTATTCGAAATAGCGTGGATCGCCGGAAGATCGAGCGCGCTCACGCCACAGGGAACGGGCTAGGCCGCCGTGCCAGGCGCCGTAGTTGAAGACGAATTCATCGACATAACGGGCCTCGCCGAGGCTGCCCAGAAAGAAATGGTGAAGCACGGCGTCGTGCAGCACGATTACGCCCGGTTCAGCGAGGGCGCGGCCGTAGATGGCGTCGTGCAGACGATTGTTGCCGAGATGATAAAGGTGAACGTCCGCCCGCGCGGCTCCGGGCTCGACCGCGCCGACCTTGCGCAACGCGGCCAGTAACGCGGCGGAATAGTCCGCAACGCCCGTTGGCGCGGGAGGCAGCGGGGAATGAAAACCAACCGTCAACTACTCTTTCCGCCGCGGCCCAAATAGCGCCGTCCCGACGCGCACGCACGTCGAGCCCTCCTCGATCGCAACCTCGAAATCGTGCGACATGCCCATCGACAGTTGCGGCAGCGAATACCTTGCAGCCAGCTCCCGCAAGCGTGCGAAATAAGGCCGGGAGGGCTCCGCTTCGTCGCTCCACGGCGGCATGGTCATCAGACCCGTGAGATTCAGGTTGCGGCACTGGCGCACGGCCGTGACCAGCTCGTCGAGCTCGCGCGGCTCCGCGCCGGCTTTCGACTGTTCGGCGGAGAGCTTTACTTCGAGCATCACATCGAGGCGCTTGCCTTCCGCATCGAGCCGCCGCGCCAGCTTCGCGGTGTCGAGCGTCTGCACGACCGCAAAAAGCTCGGCGGCGCGGCGCGTTTTGTTCGATTGCAGATGGCCGATGAGGTGAAAGCGGGCTTCCGCCAAGGCGCCTAACTCCGCATGTTTGCCCTCAAACTCCTGGACATAATTCTCGCCAAAATTGCGTATTCCGGCCTCGTAGGCCTCGCGCATTACAGCGGCCGGAAACTTCTTGGTCACGGCCAATAAAGTAATTTCGCCCGCGGAGCGGCCCGCGCGCGCGGCGGCGTTTTCAATCCCGCTTTGGACGGCTTGAAGTCTTTCGGCTAATGTTTGCGCCAACACTAATGTTTGTGCCAAGACCGGCGATTACCATGATAAGGGTTCAGTGCAATCTAACGTCCGCAGCGGCCGTCGCGGCGGTCCCGCCGAAATCCGCCAGGCGATCGATCGTTTTCTGCAGGCCGCTAAGCAGCCCGCGTTGCTTGAAGCGGGCGAAGAATCGATTGCGCTCTCGAGCCACAACCTCGTTCTCGAAGACCGCGGGCCGACGCTGCTCCTGCAAGCCTGGGACGAGCGGCGCAATTTGGTGCGGAGGGTGGCGGAAATCGAATCGGAGGGGCGCGGCCGCCTGGAACTGCGCGCGGAGCGCTTCGGCAAGAAGTTCGCCACGTTGACGCTGATCGATCTGGAGCGCGGCGCCCGGGAACGGCTCGAGCTACGCGGCTCGCGCCTCGAATTTCGCGAACAGATGCGCCGCTTTTTACGCCGGCAGTTCCCCGCTTGTAGGATCGCGGAGCTTTCGACCGAGGCGAATCTCGAGGACAGCCTTTCTCCCGCCTACGCGCGGGCGCTGTTGCGCGACGGCGCCTCGGCATGGGCGGCGATGGGAGCGGGACCGGATTGCCTGAATATCGATGGCGTCCTCAGCTTCGGCCTGATCTGGCTCGATTCCCTGCGGCGGCGCGAACGAGGGCTTACCGTGCGCGGCCTCATCCTGCTGCTGCCCGCCGGACGCGAGAGGACGACATGCCTGCGATTGCGTCATTTGAACGCCGGCGTCGCCGAGTTTCGGGTATTTGCGTATACGCCGGAGGGGATGGAGTGCGCCTTGGACTTGGGCGATTACGGTAACGTCGACACGCGCCTGGAGCCTGTTTGCCGCCATATGCCCGGCGCCGTGGACGAGATAATGGCCGGCTTGCTCGACAAGCCACATGTCGAAGCCGTGGATCGTCCGGCCGGAGAAATCAGCCTGCGCGTCAACGGCATGGAGTTCGCTCGAACGGCGGGTCAATCGATCGTCTACGGAATCGAAACACATAGAGTTAGCAGCGCGTCCAATGTCGGGCGGAGCGGGCCGGAAATCGAGCGCCTGGCGGAGGAATTAGCGCGCGTTCGCAGCGCGGATGCGCAAGACAAGCTGAATCCTCTCTATGTGCAAGGCCGTGAACTCTGGCTGGAGTCGCGCGTGCGCAAATCTCTGGAACAAATTGACGCCAACTTGTTGCCGGCGCCCCTTTACGGGCAGGCGCCGACGCTCGCCGCGGGGGATCGCGGAATTGTCGATCTTCTGGCCGCCGGGCGCGACGGACGCCTCTCCATCCTCGAACTGAAGGCCTCTCAAGATATCCATCTTCCGTTGCAAGCGCTCGATTACTGGATCCGCGTGCAGTGGCATTTGGATCGCGGCGAGTTCGAGCCGGCGGGCTATTTTCCAGACATGCGGCTGCGCCGCGAGCCTCCCAAGATGATATTGCTTGCACCGGCGCTCGATTTTCATCCGTCCAATGAAACGGTGCTGCGCTATTTCTCCCCGCGGATCGAAGTCGAGCGCGTGGGCGTCGCGGCCGACTGGCGGCGCGAAATTAAAATCATGTTCCGGATGTGACCCAATGTCTTTGGATATCTACCATAACGTCAAGCAGGCCATCGCGAGCTTGGATCCCCAAGAGGTTCGGGACTTGGCGGAGCGGCCCTTACGCATCGGACTGCATGCCGGAAGCCCGGCGGCGTACCAGGAGATGCAGCGTTTCTTCGCGCCGGCGCAGGTGTCGGATCGCCGCCGCATCGAGCTGGGCGCGGTCCTGGTGGATGCGTCGAATCTCGAGCATCATGACCTCGACATCTACAGTCAGGAGCTGAGCACGCCGCCGCACGGTTTCTACTTTTCGCCGGTTAATCCGGAACGGACCGTGCGCGAGGTTCTCCAACGGCGGCCGGAGATGGCGTTGCCATTGGCGCGCTACATCTGTCCGTTCCGGCCCGCGGTGGTGAAACGCATCATTACAAAAATCTCAACGGAGAACGCGCTATTTGCGCTCGCGACGGCCCTCCCCGACGTCGTTCCGCTGTTGTCGCTTCCCTGGGCGATTGGCGAGTTCGCCTCCGATACGGCGTTCATCACAGCCAACCAGATCCGTATGGCATTCTTTCTGGCCGGCGCGAGCGATCGCCCCATCGGATATCGCGAACAAAAAAGTGAAATCGGAAGCGTTGTCCTGAGCGCGTTCGGATGGCGAGCGCTCGCCCGCGAGTTGGTTGGAAAAATCCCGCTTGGCGGCGGGTTGCTCCCGAAGGCCGCCGTCGCATACGCCGCGACGCGCGTGGTAGGAATGTCGATGGAGCGGTATTACCGCATCGGCTACGGCTACACGCGCGAGGAGCGCAAGACGGCCTACGAACAGGCCCTCGAGCGCGGCAAAACCGTGGCGAATGCCATTCTTTCCGGCTTCAAACGCAATCCGGCGCGAATCTAAGTAGTACACTCAGGGTACGGCGTATCTATGCGCGTTACCCTGGCTTTTCTGAGCATTTGCGCTCTCTGCTCCGCCGACACGATAACGTTGAAGAGCGGCGGCATCGTGGAGGGCACCTACCTCGGCGGCGATGCCCGCAACGTTCGGGTCGCCGTGGGCGATCGCGTCGACTCTTATCCGGTCAGCGAGATTTCGACCATTCAGTTTCGCCACGACGCGCCGCCGAAACAGACGTCTACTCGCGCGCCCGATGGCCTGGAGCGGCGGTCGACGGCTGGCCCCGTTATACCCGCCGGAACGGCGCTGATCGTGAAAATGATCGATCCCGTGAATTCGGAGAACGATCGTGCGGGGCAGAATTACCGCGGCAGCGTCGAAGAGGCGGTGGTTGTGGATGGCCAGACCGTGATTCCTCGCGGCGCCCAGATCGTGGCCAGGCTGGTCAACGATGGAGCGGCGCCCCGGGTGGACCTGGCGCAGGTTCAAGTGAATGGGCGGCCGTTAGACGTGGCGGGTAGTGTGGCGGGTAGTGCGGCAGCTCACAAAGGGTTCACGCGTGGAAGTGCCCGCCGAAACACGCCTGACCTTCACTCTGAGCCAGCCGCTGCACCCATGAGGAGAATCATAATGGCCGGCGCCTTTACATCCGCATTGCTCTTTGCCGCTTCGCAGCACGTCACCGAAGGGATCGCGGAGAGCCCCGTCCGCGTAATCATTTACGAGGACCTGCAGTGTCCCGACTGCGCCGATTTCCGGCATGTGCTGGACGAGAAGCTGCTCCCGAAATATCAATCGAAGGTGACGTTCGAGCATCGCGATTTCCCGCTTGCCAAGCACGCCTGGGCGCGTAGAGCCGCCATTGCGGGCCGCTACATCGCGGAGATAAAGCCGGCGCTGGCGAGCGATTACCGCCGCTTCGCGATGGCGCGCCAGGACGAAATCACGGCCGCCAATTTCAACGGCGTGCTGGAACGCTACGCCCGCGAACACGGCATGGATGCGGCCAAAGTTGTGGCGTCCGAGGACGACCCGAAGCTGGCGGCAGCGGTGCAGGCGGACTTTGAAGAAGGGGTGGCTCGCGGAATTGCGCACACCCCCACGGTGCTCGTCAACGGCCGAGCTTTCGTCGAACACTTCACCTACGAAGAAGTGGCCCAAGCGATTGACGCCGAGCTTGCCGCAAACAAATAGGCCCGTTGCGCTCGTAACGGGCGCGAGCCGCGGAATTGGCCGCGCGATCGCTGTCGAGTTGTCGAAAACGCATCAAGTGGCCGGCACGTTTCGCGGGCGGCGCGATGCAGCGGAATCGTTAGCATCTGAAACGGGCGCCGAAATGTTTCAGAGCGATGTTTCGTCCGCTGCCGATCGGCGCGCGCTGCTCGAGACCTTGCAAAGCCGCTATCGCCGCCTGGACCTTTTGGTCAACAACGCCGGAATCGCTCCTCGCGAACGCCGCGACGTGCTCGAAGCGAGCGAAGAAAGCTTCGACGAGCTGATCGCGACGAATCTCAAGGGACCCCATTTCCTCACTCAAGAAGCCGCGCGCTGGATGCTCCAGCAGGCATGCGGCCGCATCGTCTTCGTGACATCCATCTCAAGCTATGCGGCGTCTGTGAACCGCGCCGAGTATTGCATCTCCAAAGCCGGACTGAGCATGAGCGTGGCGCTCTACGCGCAGCGCCTGGCCAGGCACAATATCCAGGTGTTCGAAATACGCCCCGGCATCATTCGCACCGACATGACGGCGGCGGTCGAGAGCGCCTACCAGGAGCGCATCGCCCATGGCCTGCTGCCGCAGCCGCGCATGGGCGAGCCGGACGATGTGGCTCGCGCCGTGCGCGCCATCGCCGATGGACTGCTCGATTATTCGACCGGTCAGGTGATCGATGTCGATGGAGGCTTTCACCTCCGCGGTCTGTAATCAGGCCTTCAGGGCGCTAAGCCTAGTGCGCTAACAAGGAACGGCAGCCCGCGAACGCCATGGAACTCGTGTACGCCGGAGAAGATCTCCTGCTGTACGCTGTCCGGAGCCCCGAAAACCTCATAGACCTTTTTGACGCGGCCATAGCTCTCGCGCGTGGCGGCAACGGGAAAGATCGGATCGCGATCGCCGCCTTCGGAAAATAGCGGCCGCGGCGCAATCAAACCCGCGACGTCGTACTGCTCGGCCCAATTGAGAATTCCCGGCACGTAGTTGTCTATGCAGTGCGACAAGCTCATGATGCTGTCGCGAAAGGTGTTCAGATAGCCGCTGACGAAGGCCGCTTTAATACGCGGCTCGAGGGCGGCTGAGAAAAGTGTGCACGTGCCGCCTCCGGAGATGCCCATGCAGCCGACGCGCTGCGCGTCGAGCTCCGGCCGCGTTGCGATCCAGTCGATGGTCCGCATGGTGTCGTAAACGCGCCATCCGATCATGGTCTCCCCGAGCAGCAACGCCGATCCGGCGGTGGGTTGGCAGGCCGTGGCCTTCAGTCCGTGCGCCGCGGTCCGGGCATCGCGGCGGCAGCCGAACGCCATCGGTTCGATCGCCACGGCGGCCAATCCGTGCTCGACCGCCTGGATCGCAAAATCGCGCTGATAGGCGGGCTTGTCCGTCCTGTCGTTGCCATGTTCGTCGATGCCCACGATGTCGTCGACGCCGCGCCCATGGCCCGGGATGCAGACTACGGCCGCGTGCGGCGCAGCAGTTGCCGTGGGCGTCAGAAGATAGCCAAGCACGCCAACGCCGGGCCGGCTCTCAAAAACAAACTTCTCGCGCTTATAGCCGGGAAATGCACGGATTTCCAGCGTCTGTGGATTCAGTGGAGAGCGCGAGGAGGGAAACCCTCCCACCAGATCGATCACCTTGGCTCGAAGCTGCCGCTGCCAGGCTTCGGCCTGCTTGCGCGTCGTGGCCGTGAAGGTGAGCTTCAGCGGAGCGGACGCGCGCCGCTGCAGCGTCCAAGCGACAGGATCGAATTCTTGCGCGTTCACCTTGGATGTAAAACCCTCCAGCGCGCCGCTGTATTGCGGGTCTGACTTGGCCGTATTGTCCTGGGCGCTTAACGCCGCCCCGGCCACCGCTGCTAACCCCAGTTCACGCCGCGAAATTCTTGTCATAGTTTTTATTGCCTTGGTAGGGACGGGCAGATTCGAACTGCCGACCTGTCGCTTAGGAGGCGACCGCTCTATCCATCTGAGCTACGTCCCCGACTACACCGATCTTACCAGCGCTTCAGCCCTTTCCGGCCGATGTCTGTGCGGTAATGCATGCCCGCGAAGTGAATCTTGCTCATACCCTCGTAAGCGTTGCCGATGGCCGCGGCGAGGTCCACGCCGGACGCGGTCACGCCCAGCACGCGCCCGCCGGCGGTGGTCAGTACATGATCTTGAAGTTTTGTTCCGGCCTGAAAGACGATGGCGTCACGCACCTGGTCGAATCCTGTTATCGCGTCTCCAGTGCGGGGTTGTGCCGGATAGCCCGCCGCAGCCGCAACCACGCAAACTGACGGCTCCGCTGCCCACTCCAATGCCTCGTCCGGGAGGGCTCCATGTGCGGCGGCCTCCAGATAAGGAACGAAATCGGATCGCATGCGGTGCATCAGCGCCTGCGTTTCGGGATCGCCCAGGCGGGCATTGAACTCGAGGACCTTGGGACCGTCCGCGGTCATCATCAGGCCGGCATAAAGGAATCCCGTGAACGGGGCGCCTTCGTAGCGCATTCGCTCCACGGCCGGAATGACTATGGTTTCCATCACGCGGCGTATCTCGCGTTCGCACAGTATGCGCCCGTCCGAGTAAGCGCCCATGCCTCCGGTGTTGGGACCTGTATCGCCGTCGTTCACGGACTTATGGTCCTGAGATGGCTCGAGCGCTACTACGCGATCGCCGTCGCTGAGGACGATGAAGCTCACTTCTTCGCCAGCGAGGAATTCTTCGATTACAACGGTCGAGCCGGGCGAGAGTAATTCTACGATGGCCTGTTCCGCGTCCTTGCTGGTATGCGCGATGACGACGCCTTTGCCCGCCATGAGACCGTCGCCTTTGATTACGACCGGAAGGGCGAAATGCCGCAGCGACTCGCGCGCCTCCTCCGTTGTTGCCGCCGTAGCGAAGCGAGCCGTAGGGATGCGGGCGCGCTGCATGAAAGCCTTAGCGAAGGCCTTGCTGCTTTCGAGACGGGCGGCCGCCGCCGTTGGTCCAACGATCGGGTGGCGAGTCGCGCGAAACCGATCGACAATGCCGGCAGCGAGTGGCGCTTCGGGTCCGACGACGGTCAGATCCGCATGGATCGCTTCCGCCGCGGCGAGATAGTCCGTTGTATCGAAGCAGGTGGCGACTTGCGCGATTCCAGGGTTGCCGGGCGCTGCATAGATCTCGGCCCCGGGGTGTTGCGCGAGCTTCCATGCCAGGGCATGCTCCCGCCCGCCGCCGCCGATTACAAGTATTTTCAGCGAGTTCTGCTCCAGCTAATAGAATAGAAGAAGTGCTCAAGACGGCGAAGTACGACGTGGTTGTGGTCGGCGCTGGACATGCCGGCTGTGAAGCGGCGCGCGCGTGCGCTCGCATGGGTCTACGGACCGCCATGATCACGATGAACCTGGATCTCATCGCTCAAATGTCCTGCAATCCGGCAATAGGAGGTATTGCCAAAGGACATCTGGTGCGTGAGATCGATGCCCTCGGGGGCGTGATGGGGGAAGTGACCGATGCCGTTGGGATCCAGTTCCGGCTGCTAAATACCAGCCGCGGCCCGGCAGTGTGGTCGCCGCGAGCGCAGTGCGACAAAAAGCAATACCGCATCAGGATGCGGCAGGTTCTCGAACAAGAGCAGAACCTGCGTATTCTTCAGGCTGAAGTAGCCGAGCTGGCGATCGAAGAGGGCGAGCGCCGCCGCGTTACCGGCGTTTTGCTGCGCGATGGCCGTACAATCGCAAGCGATGCCGTCATTATCACGACCGGTACGTTCTTGAACGGGCTCGCTCACGTCGGCGAAATGAAGTACAGTTGCGGGCGGAACGGCGAAGCGCCTTCGAACTTGCTGGGCGATCAATTGCGGCGGCTCGGTCTAGGCTGGACGCGCCTGAAGACCGGGACGCCCCCGCGTCTCGACGGCCGCACGATCGACTGGTCGCGCTTTGAGCCGCAAAGTGGCGACCCCGCTCCCACTCCCTTTTCATTTCTCACCGATAAGATCGAACGGGAGCAGGTAAAATGTTATATAGCATACACTTCTGATGCTACATTGCGGATCTTGCGTGACGCGATTCCTCGTTCTCCTCTTTATAGCGGGCAAATTGAGGGTGTAGGGCCGCGATATTGTCCTTCAATTGAGGACAAAGTCGTCAAATTTCCGGATAAGGCGCGGCACCAGCTCTTTCTGGAACCCGAGGGCCTGGACACCTACGAGGTTTACGTGAATGGGATGTCGACGAGCATGCCCATCGATGTGCAGACGGCGATGGTGGCGTCCATTCCGGGCTTGGAAAATGCGGAAATGATCCGGCCTGGGTATGCGATCGAATACGATGCGGTGGATCCTCGGGAACTAAAGCATACCTTAGAGGTGAAATCGATTCCGGGGCTGTTTCTCGCCGGCCAGATTAACGGCACCTCGGGTTATGAGGAGGCGGGCTGCCAAGGCTTGGTTGCCGGGATTAACGCCGCTTTGAAGTTGACGGGAGGCGAGCCGCTGATTGTTCAGCGCACCCAGGGTTACATCGGCATTTTGGTCGACGATTTAATCAGCAAGGGTGCCGACGAGCCCTACCGGATGTTCACTTCGCGTGCGGAGTTTCGCCTCCATCTCAGGATAGATAACGCAGATGAGCGGCTCACGCCGGCCGGGCGCAGGGTCGGGCTTGTTGACGACCGGCGCTGGAATAGGTATCTGAATAAACAGAAGCAGAAGGTAATATACACGGGCCTTCTTGAGGAAACCCGCTCGCATCCGCAGGCATTCGGATTCTTAGGCTTGGCGGCCGAGGATCGTCCTACGTTGATGCAGTGGCTCCGCCGTCCGGAAGCACGGATCGACATGCTTCGCGATTGGCTGCTCGCGCGGACTGGAGAGATCCCGTCCGAGGGAGTCCTGACGACCATCGAAACGGAGGCAAAGTATGCCGGCTACATCGGTCAGCAGGAACGTCAGATGGAGCGGCTGAAGGATTCCGAGCGGCGTAGGATTCCCGTAGGCCTTGCCTTTGGCGGCATCCCGGGCTTGTCGACGGAAGTCAGACAGAAGCTTGAACGAGTGCGGCCGGAGACGCTCGGGCAGGCCTCGCGGATTCCGGGCGTGACGCCGGCCGCGATCGCGGTCTTGGACGTTTACTTGAACTTGGCTGCGCGCGTTTGAGGTTGCGGTGGGCGAAGATCTCTCGTGGTTTTCGCGTGGTCTCCGCGCACGGCTCAGTAATTACCTGTCTCTAAAAGACGACCAAGTTCGGCTTCTATATAGCCATTACCAAGCACTGCTGCGGTGGAATTCGAAGATGAACCTCACTTCGATCCGATTGCCTGAAGAAATTTTAGTGCGGCATTACTGCGAATCGCTGTTTTTCGGCATTCACATTCCTGCTATGGCGCCTCGAAGTACCGTCGTGGATGTCGGCTCCGGTGCTGGATTTCCGGGAGTTCCCCTATCAGTCATTCGACCGGATTGCGAGATTACGTTAGTCGAATCAAACACTCGGAAGGCCGTGTTTCTGCGGGAGAGTACGCGTGAGATCGGGAATATCAGCGTGATTGGAGGCCGAGGTGAAGACCTCTCCGGTCGCTATAGCTGGATCGTGTCACGGGCAGTAAATCCTTTGGATATCATCGCACTCACCCCGAGATTGTCGACGCGCGTGGGGTTGTTGATTGGCGAAAAGGATTGGCAGAAGATCCAGAAGATCGCCGGGATTGTATGGGGTGCGCCAGTGCCGGTTCCCTGGGGTGAGCGCACGCTATGCGTCTACGGGGAACGTTCCACGTGAAACATTCGTGTGCTACGCTCTTTCCAATGGAGCCCAGCCCTTGGGAAGAGTAATCGCCATCGCCAACCAGAAAGGCGGCGTCGGCAAAACCACCACTGCTATCAACTTGGCTGCGTCTCTGGCCGCGAACGATCTTAAGGTCCTGCTGATTGATTCTGACCCGCAAGGGAACGCCACCACCGGACTTGGTTTGAAAAAAGATGAAAGCCGCCCGACCACTTACAATGTCCTGCTCGGGCAAACAGAGATCAAAGAAGCCATCCAGACCACCGAATTTGAGGGCCTCAGCGTGTTGCCAGCGGATAAAAACCTCGTGGCTGCCAATATCGAGCTGGTTGACACCGATAAGCGTGCTGCCCAATTACGCCAGCGTCTCTCGAGCGTTCGCGATCTGTTTCAATTTACCCTGATCGATTGCCCTCCAGCCCTCGATTTACTGACCCTGAATGCATTGGTCGCGGCGGATTCCGTACTCATTCCCATCCAATGCGAATTCTTTGCGCTCGAAGGGATCTCTCAATTGCTCGACACCATCGATCGCGTGAATGCCTCTTTTGAGCACAATCTCAAGGTCGAGGGCGTGCTTCTCACGATGTACGACGACCGCATGAACCTGACCCGTCAAGTCGCCGAAGACTTGCGCGAGTTCTTCGAGGACGAAGTCTTCGAAACCGTCATCCCGCGCAGCATCCGTCTTGCTGAAGCCCCCAGCTTTGGCAAACCGATTATCTCGTACGATGTGCGCTCGCGCGGAGCCGAGAGCTATATTCAGCTTGCAAAGGAGATCCTAGCCAGTGAACAAGGTCGTAGAAAAACCGCGCAAGGTTCTCGGTAGAGGTCTCTCTTCTCTTCTTCCCGCACCCCGGACCGCAGTGCCCGAGAGCGCGGACGAGCATCGTCCCATGGGCGATGAAAGCACGGGGGGCGGCATCTCATCCATCCCGCTCGATCAAATCGATCCCAACCCCATGCAGCCCCGCACGATCTTCGATCCAGCGCGCCTCCAGGAGCTGGCGCAGTCGATCGAGACGAACGGCCTGATTCAGCCGCTTATTCTGCGCCGCAAAGGCGACCGCTACGAGCTGGTCGCGGGGGAACGGCGTCTGCGAGCCGCCAAGCTGGCCGGTCTCGCCGCCGTCCCCGCGATTGTTCAAGACTATGCCGACGACCGCGTCCTCGAAGTTGCGCTGATTGAGAACATCCAGCGCGAAGACTTGAATCCGGTCGAGACCGCGCAAGCCCTGGAGCGCTTGGCCCGCGAGTTGAATCTTAGCCACGAGGAGATCGGTCGGCGCACCGGCAAAGATCGAACCACCATTACGAACCTGCTGCGCCTCCTCAGGCTCCCAGCCGATATTCAACTGCTAATTGCGGAGCGTCGGCTTTCCATGGGCCATGCGCGCGCCCTTCTGGGGTTGCCTGACGAGGCGTCGCAACTGGCATTGGCCAACAAAACTGCCGCGCAGGGATATTCCGTTCGGCAGGTTGAACGGATGGTGCAGCAGGCCACCGAGAAGCGGGAGTCTGGCGCGGAAGAGAAAGCAGAGCCGAAGCAGGATGCCAATATAAAAGCTGCAGTTCTGGAGCTGGAGAACACGTTGGGAACGCGCGTTCGCATTATTGAGAAAACGGACCAGCGCGGCCGCATCGAAATCGAATATTATTCCCAAGATGATTTGCAGCGAATGTACGAGCGCATTGTCGGGCTGCGATAGTAAGATCGATTACATTTAGAGGGGTGGTGCCGGCGGAAGGAGTTGAACCTTCGACCTACGGATTATGAGACCGTCGCTCTAACCACCTGAGCTACACCGGCACAAGTAGCTTCCTTCTCAATATTATGTGCCGTTCCACAGCTGTTGTCAATGCGCCTCTGATTCCCGCGACATGTCTATTGACATAAACTGGAGATTAGATTATCTTAATTGCAGGCGCCGGTTAACTGAGCATCGGCGCTACTTATTGATAGGAGGCTCTATAGATAACGACCAGCACGTGGGACGACTACCGGCTTCCCTGTCTTTACGACGCCGGCGAACGTGACTCAAAGCCGACCGCGACATCGCGCTCGGCAACGTTTAGCCGTTAGCTAAAGTCGGCGCATCGCGAGCTGGTCGTCGGCGGTCGCCCCATATCTTCATTTCACCATCCTTTCTTTCATTTGACACTCTCTTCACCTCTCCGATAGATTCGTTCTAGTGTCGCGTACGGTCGCCGAGTTTCGAGGCGTCTCCAAGAGTTACCCCATCTACTCGTCGCCCAGCGATCGCCTCAAAGAACTCTTTTTCTTCAACCGCAGGTCCTTCCACCGCGATTTCTGGGCATTGCGCGACATCTCGTTCGAGATCCGCCGCGGCGAAACCTTCTGCATCGTCGGCGAAAACGGATCCGGTAAAAGTACGCTGCTGCAAATCGTCGCGGGCATCCTGCGGCCCACCAGCGGCCATGCCAACGTGAATGGCCGCGTTGCCGCGCTCCTCGAACTTGGCTCCGGCTTCAACCCCGAATTCAGCGGCCGCGATAACGTTTATCTGAACGGCGCCATTCTGGGTCTCTCGCGTAAGGAGATGGACGCGAAATTCCCCGCCATCGCGCAATTCGCCGAGATCGGAGATTTCATGGATCAGCCCGTGAAAACCTACTCGAGCGGCATGGCGGTGCGGCTTGCGTTCGCCGTCGCAATTCACGTCGATCCCGAAATATTGCTCGTGGACGAAGCTCTCGCGGTAGGCGACATTTATTTTCGCCAGCGCTGCATGCGCAAGGTGCATGAATTGCGCGAGCGGGAGACCACCATCGTTTTCGTTTCGCACGCTCTCAGCGATGTGAAGTCCATCGGCGACCGCGCTATGTGGCTCGACGCCGGCCGCATTCGCGATATCGGCGAGACGGATCGGGTTACGACCAAGTATATGGCGGCTATGGTTGAAAAGGACTCGCGTTACCTTACCGCGAAGCATGGTCCAGCGTCCGCGCGCGACATGGACGGTCCTACTACCGCTCCTGAAATCGTCGAGCACATCCCTAACATCGACCACCGCCATGGCGATCGCCGCGCCGAAGTGATCGGCATCGCGGTCCTCGATGCGCATGGTTCGCCCCTCCCGGTGCTCGAGCCGTCTTCGACAATCGTCGTGCGCATCAGCGTCCGCGCCAACGCGAATATCACGCTGCCCATCGTCGGATTCATGCTGCGCAACCACATGGGCCTGGACTTCTCCGGAACCAACACGTCGCGCGAGGATTTCGAGCTGCCCGCGATGCGCCCCGGCGACATCTTCACCGTCGATTTTCATGTTCAGCTGCCGGAGCTTTACCCTTCCGCATTTTCGTTTTCGCCCGCGATTGCCGATGGCACTTTGCATAGCTACGTCATGTGCGACTGGATCGACAACGCCGTCACGCTGCAAACGATCTCCGCGGGGGGCCAGATTTACGGATATCTTCGGCTGCCCTGCCGCATCGAGCTGAACCGCCGCCTGGGCATCCCCGCGACAAACGAAATGGTCTACGCCGCGGAGTCCCGCGTTGGTTGAATTCACCGGTGAGCGCGTTATCCCCGGCCGCGTGGAGGATGATCTCTGGAGCGAGCACGTCGCCCGATATGCCTTCGCGTCGCGCTTCGCGCACGGCAAGCGGGTGCTCGACTGCGCCTGCGGCGCCGGATACGGCTGCGCGGAGCTCGCCGCGGTGGCGAAGCAAGTCACGGCCTTTGATATAGCGCCTGAGGCCGTCGAATTCGCAGCCAAGACTTATTCGCGTCCGAACATACGTTACGCGATCGGGTCCGGCCTCGCTCTCCCCTTCCCCGCCGCATCGTTCGATGTCGTCGTGGCGTTTGAACTGATCGAGCACCTCTCCGAATTCCGCCCTTTCCTCGAAGAATGCGCTCGCGTGCTCGCCCCCGCCGGCCTGTTTATCGTCTCCACTCCCAACAAGAGTTACTATGCCGAATCGCGCGCCGCGAGCGGTCCCAATCCATTCCACCAACACGAATTCGAAGCCGCCGAGTTTCGAGAAGAGCTATCCCGCGCATTCGCGCACGTGAACCAGCTTGTCCAGAATCGCGTCGAATGTTTTGCCTTTCCATCCGGCGGCGGCAATGTCGAAGCGCGCATGGATGGCGATCCTGGTCCGCAATCGGAGGCGCATTTTTTTATCGCCCTGTGCTCCCAGTCGCCGCGTCCCCAAGCCCCATCCTTTATATACGTGCCTAAGAGCGCCAACCTGCTGCGGGAACGGGAACGGCACATTGAGCTACTCACGGATCAGCTTCGCGAAGCGCGCGGCGAGCGCGACCAGTTGATCGAAATCGCCGCGCGCCAAAAGACCGAAATTGAAGAGCGCAACCGCTGGGCCGAAAGCCTGACGGTCGAACTGAAGTCCAAATCCCAGAGAATTGACCAACTCCAGCGCGAGCTGGAAACGGAGCAGCGGGCCGCCGCCGAGGTCACCGCCGCTTACGAAGGAAAGGTCCGCGAGCTCGACACGGAAAATGCGGCAAAGGCAGCATGGGCGCAAGAGCTCAGCGCTGAAATCGCGCGCTTGAACTCAGAACTCAGTGAGTGCGTACGGCTGCTCACGGCCGCCGAGCAAACCATCATCGATCGCACGCGCTGGGCCCAAGATCTCGAAGGCCAGAAATCCATTCTCGAAACGCAACTCAATGCCGTCCGATCCTCGCGCTGGGTCCGAGCGGGGCGGAAACTCGGCGTTGGACCGGCGCTGCAGTGAACGCGTTTACCAGCCTTTTGCTGCGAATCGCGCGGGCACTCCCGTTGTTACTGCTCTCGCCATTTCTCGCGATTTTCACGCTGGCAGGTCTCGCGCTTTCCGACCTTCTTTGGCTACTGACCGGAAAGCGCAAGCGCGCTTCCAATGACGCGCGTCCCTCGACTAGAGCGGCCAGCGTCGTCATCCCCAACTGGAACGGCCGAGACCTTCTCGCCAAATATCTACCGCACGTTATCGCGGCAATGAGCGGCAATCCCGCGAATGAAATCATTGTCGTCGAGAACGGCTCAACCGACGGCAGCGCCGAATTGCTGCGCGAGCGTTTTCCCTCGGTTCGCGTGCTTCAGCTCCCCAAGAATTTAGGATTCGGCGGCGGCTCCAACGCAGGCTTTCGAGCCGCAAAGAACGACATCGTCGTTCTGCTCAACAGCGACATGCGGCCGCGGCCCGATTTTTTGAAGGCCCTCCTCGATGGCTTCACGGACGAGAAAGTCTTCGCCGTTGCGTGCCAGATTTTCTTCACCGATCCCGAAAAAATTCGCGAGGAGACCGGTCTGACGCAAGGCTGGTGGGAAAGCGGCACGCTGCGCGTCAGGCATCGCGACGATCCCGCCATCGTTGACCTTTATCCCTGCTTCTACGGCGGCGGTGGATCGTGCGCCTTCGACCGCAGGAAGTTTCTCGAGCTGGGCGGCTTCGACGAACTGCTCGCGCCATTTTATTTGGAAGATACCGACCTGGGCTACCTCGCCTGGAAACGCGGCTGGAAAGTGTTATACCAGCCTCGCAGCGTCGTCTATCACGAGCACCGCGGCACCATCGGCAAGCATTACAACAAACGGACGATCGACGTCATCGTCCAGAAGAATATCCTGCTGTTCTGCTGGAAAAACATCCACGATTGGCCGCGCCTCTTGTCCCATTTGTGTTCCATCTACGCCGCCGCCCTGGTCTCCGCATTCGCCGGCGACTCGCCGGAGCGCGCCAATTTCGCCGCCCTCATACGCGCAGCGCGCCAGATCCCTGCGGCCATGCGCTCGCGAAGGCGCGCCCGGCAGCTCGCGGTCATCGGCGATACAGAAGCGTTTCGCCGCCCCCTCGGCGGCTATTTTCGCGACCGCTTTGAAACCCTGTCCCCCGATCCCGAAAGGCTGAACGTCCTTTTCGTGTCGCCTTATCCGATCTGTCCGCCGGTACACGGCGGCGCAGTATTCATGTACCAGACCACTCGAGAACTGGCGCGGCTATGCGCGCTGCACCTCATCGTTCTGCTCGATTATCCGCACGAACGCGCCGCGCACGAAGAACTCGATCGCATCGCGGCGTCAACCGAATACATCGTGCGAATCGAAGCCAAGCGCAAGGAGTACGCGTCGATTGTGCCGTTTGCCGTACGCGAGTTCTCGAATCGCGACCTCGAATGGCTGCTGCACCGGCAGATTTACATCCGCAAGATCGATGTCGTTCAATTGGAGTACACCGCGCTCGCGCAATATGGCTGCGCGTTTCACCGCATCGCCTGCGCGCTGTTCGAGCACGACGTCTATTTTCAGTCCATCGCGCGCACGCTTCCGCAGATGCGCGGCGCCGTCACCAAGCTCAAAGCCGCGTTTGAATACCTTCGCGCGCTGCGCTATGAGCTGACAACGCTGCGGCGCTTCGATCGCATACAGGTGTGCAGTTCCGCAAATAAGGATTGCCTCGCCTCCTTTGCGCCGCCCTTAAAAGACCGCATCGACGACGGCCTGCGCGCCGGAATCGACACCTCGGCATATGAGTTTCAACTCCACGGTCGCGAGCCGCGCACCATGCTGTTCCTCGGCAGCTTCCGGCATTTGCCCAATCAACACGCCCTCACGTGGTTCATAAACCAGGCGCTTCCAAAAGTTCTGGAACGCTGTCCCGATGCGCGCCTCGTCATCGTCGGTTCCGATCCCCCGCCCCGCCATTCCCTTCCGGCTTTCGGAGCGAATATCGAGATCCGCGGATTCGTCGAGGACATACGCGATCCGCTCGGCCGCTACGCCGTGTTCGTATGTCCCGTGCTGAGCGGCTCGGGCATGCGCGTAAAGCTACTCGAAGCTTTCGCCTCGGGCATTCCCGTGGTTTCAACGCGCATCGGCGCCGAAGGTTTGGCGACCGAGGACGGGCGATTTTGCGCGCTTGCCGACGACCCCGCGGCGTTCGCCCAGCGCATCCTCGACCTGTTCGAAGATGAATCGCAGGCCAGCGAAATGGCTCGACGCGCGCGCGAGGAGGTGGTCGCCCATCGCGACATGACTGCGATGACGCGCCTCCTGGAGCAGTCCTATCGCGACGCAGTGGCGCAAAAGCGGGGCGGCCTCAAGCGAGGCGAACCTACTTTGTGTCTTTCAGGTCGGGTTTGAGCAGGTCCCGTTTGAGCCGGTTCACGATCTCGTCGGCCGTCTTGTCCAACGTATCGGCCGACCTGTCGCGGGGGCGAGCGTACGTCGACCAGATCACCGCTCGGGAGCCGCGACTCACTAAAAACAATGTGCCCTTCGCGCGGCTGAAAGTGCTGGGGTTCTCAACAGGCGGCCCTGCCTCGATCAATCCGTTCGAGGGCGCCTCGGTGTCCGCTTGTGGCGATTTGTCGTTCTCCGTAGTCTTGTCGGCCGTTGCCTTGCCGGCCGGGGCTTTATCAGCCCACGGCTTTATCACCCACGGTCTTGGCGGGCTTGACCGGCTTCGGCGGCGGGTACAGTTCGTCGAGCTTCCGTTCGAACGGCTCGCCTATCTGCTCCGTCAGAATCGCGTCTGCCTTCAGCGGATCGGTGACCACCAGGAACAGTCCCTGACGCGAAATCTTGTTCGCCAGATACTGGTCCATGCCCCCGCTCATCGGTAGAATATAAACGGATCGCACCTGTTGCAATTGCGGATTCGTAACGGCGCCGGCCCAAGCGCACAGCAATGCCGCGAGCGGGAACAGCTTCATGCCCACATGATAACGTGGATAGGGAATTGTGTATAAGTCGAACACCATTACGGTCATCATTCCCTGTCTGAACGAGGAGCAGGGCATCGAGCGAGTGTTGCGGCGCATACCGGAGTTCGTCGATCAGGTCGTCGTGGTGGACAACGGCTCGACCGACGGCACCTCGGATGTGGCGCGATCGCTCGGCGCACATGTCATCCGCGAGCCCGTCCGAGGCTATGGCCGCAGTTATAAAAGGGGCTTTTCCTGGGCGACTGGCGACATCATTATCACGCTTGATGGCGACCACAGTTATCCGCCGGACGCCATCTCCTATCTTCTCGAAGCCTTCCTGCACCTTGAAGTGGATTTCCTCAACGCCTCGCGCTTCCCAGTGCGCGATCGCCATGCCATGAGCTTTAAGCACAAATTCGGAAACTGGATTTTGTCGTTCGCGACGTCCATCCTGTTCTTCCGCTGGGTGCGCGACTCGCAATCGGGCATGTGGGTGTTTCGCCGCTCCATTCTCAAAGAAATGGTGCTCGAATCGGACGGCATGGCCTTCTCCGAAGAGATCAAGATCGAGGCGCTGCGCAATTCCCGTATCCGTTTCGCCGAGCTTTCCATCATGTATTCCTCCCGCTTAGGAGAAGTAAAGTTAAATCCCTGGCGCGACGGTTTTTATAATCTTGGCTTTCTTGTTAAAAAACGATTCGGCCGCCGCAAAGCATCCGCGGTTACGGTGGCCGAAGAGCGGCTCGCGCCCGGCGAGTAGTTCCACGTGGCGGGAAACCCAGGCCGAATCGCAACCGTCCCAAAGTTGACAACCTCACCTCGCTATGAGCACCGCATTCCGGCGAATCGCCCCCGCTGTCCCCGCAATTCTGCTCAGTTTTGGTCCGCTGTATGCCCAGAGGGATACCGCACAAGACCGTATCTCAGCCGAGATAGATAACTCCCGTCGATTAGTACTAAGGGGAAATACTCATCCGCAGGCGCGGCCGGAGTTCGATCGGGGCGCGCTCGAATCCTCTTTCATTGCTCATGGCATGATGCTGACGCTGAAACAATCGCCCGCCCAGCAGACCGCGCTGCAGCAATTGCTCGAACAGCAGCGCGACCCATCCTCGCCAAATTTTCATAAATGGCTCACGCCGGAACAGTTCGGCGAGCGCTACGGAGCTAGCCAAAGCGATCTCGACAAGATTAACGCCTGGCTCCAATCTCAGGGATTCACGGTTACGCGCGTGGCGCGCGGCCGCAATTGGATCAAGTTCAGCGGAACTGCGGGACAAGTCAGGACTGCGTTCCAAACCGAGCTGCACCGCTATAACGTGAACGGCGAAATTCATTTCGCGAACGCGACGGAGCCGTCCATCCCGGCCGCTCTGGCGGGCATCGTCGCCAGCATTCGCGGGCTTAACGATTTCCGCCCCAGGCCGATGTTGATGAAAGAACACCCCGACTACACTCTGGGCAGCGTGCACCACATCGCGCCCGGCGATATCGCCACCATTTATGACGTGACACCGCTCTATGGCGCCGGCATCGACGGTACGGGACAGAAGATCGTCGTATTAGGTCAAACCAGCATCAATCTCTCCGACATTGAAGCCTTTCGCACCAAGTGGAACCTACCGGCAAACGATCCCCAGGTGGTCCGCGATACTACCCAAAGCGATCCGGGGATGAGCGAGAACGATCTTCCCGAGGCGGACCTCGACCTCGAGTGGGCCGGGGCCGTCGCAAGAAATGCCAGCATCATATATGTCTATTCCGATAACACCTTCGATGCTGCAAGCTATGCCATCGATCAGAACCTCGCGCCGGTGATGACCATCAGCTACGGCTTTTGCGAAGCCATGGACCTGATCGATCTGCCAACTTTCCAGGGTTGGGCGCAGCAGGCCAACGCTCAGGGGATAACGTGGATGTCGGCTGCCGGAGACGCCGGGGCCGCCGATTGCGAATCCCAGAGCGCCGATGTCGCGCAAGCCGGTCTGGCCATCGACGTTCCCGGCGCGATTCCCGAGGTCACCTCCGTCGGCGGTACGGAATTCAACGAGGGCGGCGGCTCCTACTGGGGTTCCGCGGACTGGATGCTAAGGATGGCGGCTCGGCGCTATCTTACATCCCGGAAAAAGCGTGGAACGACACCAGCGCTTCGAACGGCCTCGCGGCCGGCGGCGGAGGCGTCAGCATGTATTTTCCGAAACCATCGTGGCAGAGCGGCCCGGGCGTTCCGGCCGACGGCTTTCGCGACGTGCCCGACGTTGCGTTTCCCGCCTCGCCGGCGCACGACAATGTGTACGTTTACAGCGGCGGAGGGGGAGCCTATTATGGCGGCACTTCGGTCGCCGCTCCGGTTTTCGCCGGCATGGTCGCGCTGCTCAACCACTATCTCGTGTCCACCGGAATTGAAAAACAGGCTGGGCTCGGCAATATCAATCCCGCGCTATACCGCTTGGCGGCGAATACTTCGGGCCTCTTTCACGACGTCGCGACCGGAGACAATAGCGTTCCCTGCGTGCAAGGCTCGCCGAATTGTTCGAACGGCTCCTTAGGTTACGGGGCGGTTTCGGGCTACGATCGGGCCACCGGCCTGGGGTCCGTCGATCTGACCAATCTCGCGCATCAATGGAGCAGCAAGCCGCCCATCGATTCCGCCGTGGTCCCATCCGTTGACCAGAACCCGGTCTACCAGCAGCCGGCCGCCTCAGGAACGCAGCCGTGGACCTACCAGATCACGCTCACCGAGGAAGGCGGCGTCGCCACCACGCTGACTGATTTCACCATCAACGGCCAGAGTCAGGCATCGCAAATCTCCAGCATTTTTGGAACGGCGGTTATTCCGGCCGGCGGCTCGATCAAATCCAGCGGACTCGGCTTTTCCACCCTCACCGTTCCCACGACCGTCGTTTTCGGATTCAGCGGCATCGATGCCAGCGGCAGAACCTGGTCCACGCAGCTATCCGTGCCATTTCAGGCGGCGCAGCCCGCGCAGCTCGTCCTCGGCCTGAGCAATGCGGCCTCGGGTCAGCAGGTCTTCGCGCCTGGCATGATCATGAGCGTCTACGGCATACAAATGGGCCTCTACCCGGCGCTCGCCACCGCGATCCCGCTTCCGGATTTTCTGGCCGGAATAACCGCCGAAGTCAACGGTATTTCCGCGCCTCTCTATTACGTCTCGCCCACGCAGTTGAATATTCAGATTCCGTATGAGACGCAGACGGGAACCGCAACGCTTGAAGTGGATACGCCGTATCAGAACGTCACCAGGACATTTCACGTCGCCCAAGCCGGTCCAGGAATTTTCACGTTGCCCGACGGCAGCGTGAACCCCAGCAGGTCTGGAAGCCGCGGCCAGACCTATACCATGTTCATCACCGGCGAGGGTCATGTTTCGCCATCCATTACGACCGGCAGCGCCCCGACGCCGCGAACCGGTACGCCCAAACCGGTCCTTCCCTATACTCTGACCATCGGCGGCGTGGACGCGACCGCTTCGATCCAATATATCGGCGTTCCCCCTGGGCTGGTCGGCGTCACGCAGATCAACTTCACGGTTCCGCAGGCGGCGCCTGTGGGCCCGCAGAATATCGTTGTCACAGTGGGTGGCGTTGCCAGCGCTCCCGCGACCTTCACGGTGCAGTAGCCGACTTTCGGCCTGATTGAGCCGCGTCTGATACCCTTACAATTTCGTGTTGTGAGATGACGCGCAGACAATTACTAACGCTAGCGGGAAGCGGCGCGATTTCGCATCGTGCCGCCCGGGCCGGTCAGGCCGCAAAACCGGCCGCGAAAAATGTGCTGATCATCATGTCCGATCAGCATAAACGCGACTGTCTAGGAGCGCGCCGGAGATGCCGTCGCGCGCACCCCCAACCTCGACGCCTTCTCGCGCACGGGCCTGAGGTTCACGAACGCTTACTGCTCTAATCCGGTGTGTACGCCCTCGCGCGCCTCGCTGTTAACCGGTCTGTATACGCACCATCACCAGACCTGGAACAACGCCACGCCGTGGCCTTCCGAGCACAAAACCGTCGCGCATCATTTTGGGCGGGCCGGGTATATGACGGCGCTGATCGGCAAGATGCACTTCGTCGATGCCCAGACGCATGGTTTCGATTATCATCTCGATTTCAACGACTGGTTTCAGTACCTCGGTCCCAAGACCAAGCTCTACGCCGATGAGCTTAGCCGCGCCAACTCCGGCGCCGGAATGCCGCAAATCGACGATCTGTGGCGCGATGCGGGCGACCCCTGGAAAGGCGCGCGAGACCTCGATGACCGGCAGGGGCCGGTTGCGGTGGGCCGTCCTTCCAAAATCCCCGAAGCCGATCACTTCGAGAGCTTCGTCGCGAGAGAGACGATCCGCTTCTTGCGCAACTATGCCGGCAAGCAGCCGTTCTTTCTGATCAGCTCCTTCTTAAAGCCGCACGATCCGTTTATGCCGGCGCAGAGGTTCGCCGACATGTTCCGCGCGGACCGCATGAGGCTTCCGGACACCTGGGGCAAAGTCGATCTGGCGCGGGTTCCCGCCGAAGTACGCCGATCCATCGAAAATAATAAGCCCACGCCCGAGCTGCGCGACCCAGTAGAGGCGCGCCAGCGTATCGCATTTTATTACGCCAATCTCGCCCAAATGGACGACTGCGCCGGCCAAGTGCTGCGCGCGCTTCGGGACATGCGTTTAGAGGACGACACGATCGTGGTGTATACGTCGGACCACGGTGAGATGCTCGGCGAGCATGGCTTGTGGCAGAAGTTCCAGTTCTATGAGTCCTCTTGCGGCGTTCCGTTAATCGTGCGCGCGCCCGCCGTTTCAAGCCGCGGTATTTGCGACATTCCGGTGAGTCAGGTTTCCCTGCTGCCCACCCTCGCGGAGCTTTGCGATGTGCCCGTCTCAGCTCCTCTGGACGAAACCAGTCTCGTCCCTCAGATTCGCCGGCCCGCAACAGCTCGCCACGCGCCGGTCTTCGCGGAATACAATCTTCGTACCAGAAACGCGAAATACATGATCCGCGAAGGCGCATACAAATACACATTCTGGACGCACGACATGCCCGAATTGTACGATCTCGCGGCGGACCCCAAGGAAATGACCAATCTCGCCTTGAATTCGAGCCATAAGAGCACGGTGGAGCGGCTCAAGACGGATCTGTTTGCATGGTACACGCCACCCGAGATAGCCGCCGGTTGACAAAGGAGTAAGCGCCTCATGTCTCGCTTCTTAAAATTTTCGCTTTACATCGCCCTTGCGGTTTCGATAACGCCGGCTTGGCTAACTTGGGCTCAAGATACCGCGACAATAGTCGGCACGGTCTCCGATCCCACCGGCGCCGCCATTCCCGATGCGAAGGTGACTCTTGTCAACGTCGCCACGCAGTTCACTCGCGTCGTGGACACTAACGCGTCGGGCCAGTATGTGGCGTCGGCCATCCCGACAGGTGAGTATTCCATCTCGGTTCTAAAACCGGGGTTCCAGAAATTGGACCGCTCCGGAATTCAATTAACGACGGCCAGCACGGTGACAGTCGATCTCCAACTCACCGTCGGTAGTGAAGCCCAGAGCGTATCGGTTACGGCCAGCGCTCCGCTTGTCCAAGACCAAAGCGCCGCCGTTTCCGGTCTGGTCACAACGCAACAGATGGTCGATCTCCCGCTCGTTAGCCGCGACTTTACCGATCTTGTCCTGCTGACCCCGGGAGCACACGCCGGCTCGGCCTCCAATCTTGCCGAAGGCGGAAGCCCCTATGCCATGCGCGCCGGAGCCAATTACAGCGTCAATGGTTCGCTTCCTCAAGGCAACAGCTATCTGATCGACGGAATCTACAACCGCAATTTGTGGCTGAACACCTTGATCATGGTTCCCGTCGTCGACGCGATTCAGGAGTATCGCGTCATGACGAGCAACTACTCGGCCGAGTATGGCGAATCCGCCGGCGCCGTTACGGAGGTGAACACCAAATCGGGATCGAACGAATTCCACGGCGATGCCTGGGAGTTTTTCCGTAACGATCGGCTGAATGCCAATACCTTCTTCAACAACCTCGGCGGGCTTGCCCGCCCTCCCTTCCGCCGTAACGAGTTTGGGGGCACGATAGGCGGCCCGATCGTTCGCAACAAAACCTTCGTCTTTGGCGATTATCAGGGCATAAGGCTAGCGCAGCCGCAGACCGCGACATCCACTATTCCCACGCTCGCGCAACAGCATATGGTTGAAAGCGGCGACTTCAGCGCGTTAGGCGTTCCCATTTACAACCCTTACTCGACGACAACCCTGGCCGATGGAACCGTCGTTCGCAACCCTTTCCCGAATAACCAGATTCCCGCGAGCCTACTCGATCCCGCCGCGGTCAAATTATTCCAACTGCTCCCTAACCCGACCTCTTCCCGCGCCGTCAACAATTTCATTTTTAACCCGGCCCTGACGCAGCAGACGGATCAATTCGACATTCGCGTCGACCAGAATGTCCGCAGTTCCGACCGGCTCTTCTTCCGCTACGGTTACGACAACAGTAACCAGGTCGTACCGGGCGTCATTCCCGCGCCGGCGGGCGCCGGCATCGGACCGTATCTCTCGACGGCGTCAAATGGCATCACAACGCCACTCCTTAATCAATCGGCAACGCTCGGCTATACCAAGGTGATCGGACCGAATACGGTCAGCGAAACGCATTTCGGGGTGGTCCGCTGGAACGCGAACATTACGCCGTTGGGCGCGCCCTATAACTCGGCTACTCTACTGGGCATTCCGGGCATTAACATCAACGACAAGTCCGGCGGACTTCCAGCCTTCACAATATCCGGGTTCCAGGAAATCGGCGATAACTCGACTTATCCCGAGGACAGCCACATGGCAACCTATCAGTTGGATTCGGCCCTTACTATGATTCGCGGATCGCACACCATCAAGATCGGAGGCATGTTTCTCCGACACGACTTCAACGGGTATTCCGCCTTCCCGACCCGCGGAACATTCGATTTCAATGGACAGTTTACGCGCCAGATCGGCGGCACGGCTTCAACGAGCGCTCTTGCCGATTTCGCTCTCGGCGCCTACGATAGCTCCAGCCGCAATATCCTTGAGGGCGGTTTTGGCATGCGAATCTGGACTCTGGCGCCCTATGTCCAGGACCTCTGGCGCGTCACGGACCGCCTCACCGCCGAACTTGGGTTCCGCTGGGAGGTGGACGCGCCGCCTTATGACGTCCATAATCATTGGTCAAACCTGAACATCAATACCGGATTATTAGAAGTCGCCGGGATCAATGGCAACAGCCGCCGCTTGCGCAACTTCGACTTAAATACGCCCTCGCCGCGCGTCGGACTCGCCTACGCGATCACAAAGGACCGCAAGACCGTGCTTCGCTCCGGCTTCGGCGTCTCTTATGTGGACATGGACGCCGGCGGCGCCCAACTCTATAAGAATCCGCCGTACTTCTTCAATCAGGTAATTTCGACGAACATCAACGGCACGCCGCCAGGGACTATTAGCCAAGGGCTGCCAACTCCTGTCCAGCCCAGCCTTAGCGATCCCGTGGCATTATCCACGGGCAGCTTCAATGTCTGGGATCAGAGCCTGCGCGAGAGCGAAATCATTCAGTGGAGTTTCGGGCTGCAGCGCGAGCTTCCCAAGAACATGGTGCTGGATGTAAGTTATGTCGGCACGCGCGGCCTGCGGTTGCTGGTCAATTCCCTGAACCTGAACCAATCGCTGCCGGGACCGGGCGCTCAAGGACCGCGCCGCCCTTACTACAACATCAACCCCAACCTGGTGAATGTCAGTTACAGAACCAATGCCGGCGACTCTAAATACGAATCGCTCCAGGTTCGCCTCGATAAACGCTTCTCGAAAGGTCTGTTATTTGGCGTCTCCTACACTTACGCCAGTTATCTCTCCGATGTCGGGCTGGTCAATGGCGGCGGCAATTCAGACATACAGAATCACTTTTGCGTCGCGTGCAATTGGGGACCCGTCCCCGACGATTACAAGCACGTGCTCTCCATCAATCACGTATATCAACTTCCGTTCGGTCCCCATCGCGCGTATCTCACGAGCGGCTTCTGGTCGTACCTTCTGGGCAACTGGGATGTGAACGGCATCTGGAGCGCGCATAGCGGGCCGCATTTCACGCCAGTACTCGGGACAAACGTATCCAATTCCTCCGGTGGAGGCACGCAGCGTCCCAACCGCATCGCAAGCGGCGCTTTGCCCTCCGGCCAGCGGACGATTTACGACTGGTTCGATACCACCGCGTTCGTCGCTCCGCCCTTGTATTCCTTCGGTAATTCCGGGACCGGCATTCTCACCGGCCCCGGCTACTTCGACGTGGATCTCGGCATCGTACGCGTGTTCCCGATCACCGAACGCCTGCGCTTAAATTTCCGCGCCGAGGCGTTCAACGCCTTCAATCGCGCAAACTTCAATGCCCCGAACGCGACTATCGGTACGCCCTCGGCCGGCGTGATCGGCAGCACTCTGCCGGCCCGAATTATGCAATTGGCGGCGAAACTCGTGTTCTGATCTCTTGCTCGCGCGAGTGGCGATTAGCCGTGCTGCGCCGAATGCCGTTCCTTCGCCGCCAGCTCGGCGCGAATCGACTTAAAGCGTTCACGCATCCCCGCAACTCTCTCGCGTCCGTTCGGAGTCGCGTCAATGAGCTTTTCCAGGTTGGCGGCAAACTGCGGTCCAACGGCGGCGCGAATTTCGCCCAGCAACAACTCGATTTTCGAAAAAACGCCGAGATGCTCGCCGTTCGTGTCGTTGAAGAGCTCCAGACTGATCGCTCCATTGTTGACCAGGCCCGCCGCCATGTCCCAATAGGTTATGACCATCCGCAGATGGCCGCTGTGCTCGCTAAACATGGCGTCTTTGAAGTCCGCCATCGATTGCGGATTGAAGTCCCGGAAGTACCAGTCACGCGCCTTGCGCATCACCTCTTCGCGACGCAGCTCGTACAGCTTTAAGATAAGGCCGGCCTCTGCTTGTTTCTCCATAAATGCTCCTTTTCCGCGGGTTCAAGGTTCATGGATACATCCGCCCGCGATGCCAGCGTAGCATGTCGCGCCGGAGTCCGCGGTCTACCAAACGCGCTCACCGCTGTCAGCGAACCGAACGCGGATTAGAACGGGGGTATTAAAGGTGAATCTGCGGGCAGCGCGGGTAAGTCCCGCACTGTCCGCATTGGATGACTAAGTCACTACTTCTGCTGCGTCGTGCCGCTCGTCCCGGCTCCGCTCTGCGAGGATCCCGTGGCGGTCTTGCCGCCGCCCGATGCAACGCTGCCCGACGTACCCGCGCCGCCGCCCGCGACCTGGATCTGGCGCCGGTTCGATTTGGGCTGCTCGATCGGTACGGTTATCTCTAGCACGCCATTGTGAAAATCGGCCTTGGCGTTCTCAGTCTTCGCGCCCTCGGGTAGCGCTATGGTCCGGTAGAAGCTCCCGTAACTGCGCTCCGAGTGGCGCCAGCCCTCGTGCTCTTCGTGTTGCTCGCGCTTACGCTCACCCTGGATCACGAGCATATCGTTTTCAACCTCGACCTTGACGTCGTTCGGCTCGATTCCCGGAAGGTCGGCGCAAACCACCAGGTTATTATCCTTTTCTCGAACCTCGACCGCCGGCGCCCAAGTGCTCAAGCCGCGCGGCGACCCTTGGCCCGAGGATGCCGCGCCAGCCGCCGGTCCGGCGTACGACCGATCCATCCAATCCGTCATTTCACGCAAAAGCGCAAATGGACTCAGGCTGAAAAGATCACCGCTGAAATTCGGGAAGTAATCCCCGCGCCGGGCGATCGATCTGCTTTGCTGGCCTTGTTGGCCCTGTCGGCCTTGTTGCCCTTGCTCTGCTTGTTGCGTCTGAGAACCGCCACGTTGGGATGGTTGGTTCGTTGCCATAATCAACACCTCCTTAAATGATGAATCCACTCCATAGACGCGATCCCGGCGGCAACTGTAACCATAATGAGATCAGGGATGCGACGGCAAACGCTGATTGATTTTTTCAACGACTTTGCCGGACTCCACAATCCATTTCTCGTCTATGACGACGGCTTCCGCGTCGAACGTTACCGTTACTCGGAAACGGCATCCCAGGCGCGCGCTTTTTCGGCATACCTGAAGGCGAGCGGCATCGGTCCCGGCGAAAAGATAATCATCTACGCCGAGAATCGCCCGGAATGGTTGTTCGCGTTGTGGGGCGCAATCCTCGCGGGCGTCATCGTGGTTCCAATTGACTACCGCTCGGCGCCCGATTTCGTGGAACGCATTAAACAAATTGTTAACGCCCGGCTGGTTTATACGGGTGAACCGTTCCAAGGCGAACACACCGCGGAAGCGGCGTTCCCGGCGACATCCGGTACCACCGCCGAAATCATCTTCACCTCGGGCGCGACAGCCGAGCCCAAAGGCGTGGTGCTGACGCACGGCAACATCCTCGCGAACATCGTCCCGGTCGAGCGCGAGATCCTGAAGTACCGCAAATACGCGAAGCCATTCGCGCCCATCCGTTTCCTGAATCTGCTGCCGCTCAGCCATATGTTCGGCCAAGCGATGGCGACACACATTCCGCCCATGCTGCCCGGCGTTGTCGTGTTCATGCGCGGCTATAATCCCGCCGAGATCGTTCATCAGATTCATTCGCGCCGCATCTCGGTCCTGGTCTCCGTGCCGAAGGTCCTGGAGATTCTCCGCGAATACGTCGTCCGCCGCTTCCCCGAGCTGGAGCGTCCGGCGCGAAACGAAATCGCGCTGGCCGATCCTTTGGTGGCGGTACCGCAAGGTTCATCGGCTGTTCGGATTCAAGTTTTGGAGCTTCATTGTCGGCGCGGCTCCGCTTTCTCCCGATCTGGAGCGGTTCTGGTCGGATCTCGGATTTCTCGTCATCCAAGGTTACGGCCTGACCGAGACGGCGCCCATCGTTGCTCTCAATCATCCCTTCCACGCGCGCCAGGGCAGCGTCGGATCGCCCATCGCGGGAGTCGAGGTGAAAATCGCGGATGACGGCGAGATCCTCGTCCGAGGGCCCAACGTCACTAGCGGCTACTACAACGCACCCGAGGAAACCGCGCACGCCTTTGAGGGCGGCTGGTTTCACACCGGCGACATCGGCAAGCTCGACGAAGAGGGCCGGCTTACAATTCTCGGGCGTAAGAAAGAAATGATCGTCACGCCGGAAGGACTGAACGTCTTCCCCGACGATGTTGAGCGCGTTCTCAACCGCCTGCCCGGAGTCCGCGACTCCGCCGTTATCGGGAGCGACCGCGTCCACGCGGTTCTTATTCTCGATCCCGGCGTGGACAAAGACGAGGTCGTCCGCCGCGCGAACGACGAGCTGGCGGATTATCAGAAGATTCGCACGTCATCGATTTGGCCCTACGACCGCTTCCCTCGCACTGAAGGCACCGGGAAGCTGAAACGCCACGAGATCGCGAAAGGCTCGCCGCCTCCGAAGCACGAAGCGAAACTCGATCTGAGCGTTCCTCTCGATCAACTCACGTCACTCGAGCGCGTGGAGCGCATGGTCGCGCTGAACATCGACGAATCGGACATGACGGGCGCCCCTGGCGCGCCCGGCGCGCCGAGCTCGGCGATTTCGCAAGCGGCCGAGATCCATTTCCCGGAGTGGAATCGTAGCTGGTGGGCGCGCGCCATCCGGCGCATCGCGCTGCCGTTCTGGCTGCTGCCGCTGACGCGCATTTTCGCCTGGATACATCGCGAAGGAGTCGAAAATCTTCGGGGCGTCAACCCGCCCGTAATTCTGGCGCCGAATCATCAAAGTTTTCTCGATGTGCCGACGATCCTTGCCGCGTTGCCCGCGCGTTTCCGTTATCGCGCCACGCCGGCGATGCGCAAAGAGTTTTTCGACTCTCACTTTCATCCTCAACGCCACACGCTTCGCGAGCGCTTCACCAACGGCCTGAATTACTACTTATCCACGCTGTTCTTTAGTGCCTTTCCCATCCCGCAACACGAAGCCGGCGCGCTCGAAACGCTGCGCTACATGGGCGACATGGCGAGTGAAGGCTGGTGCGTGCTCATTTTTCCGGAAGGCGAGATGACCGATAAGGGCGAAATCTCGCGCTTTCAGCCCGGCGTCGGCATGATCGCATCGAAACTCGACATCCCGGTGATCCCCATTCGCATTCGTGGTCTCGAGAAGGTGCTGCACAAGTCGTGGAAGCTCGCGAAACCCGGCCGCGTCGAAGTTGCGTTCGGAAAACCCCTGCGGCTCAGCGGCGCGGATTACGCCGCAAATGCGAAGAAAATCGAGGATGCTGTCCGCGCGCTTTGATGCGGCTGTAGAATTAAGATAACCATGCAAGTAATCCGTAGCGCGCCCGTTTACGATGTCGTGATCGTCGGCTCCGGCGCGGGCGGGGGCACGGTGACCAAAGTTCTCGCCGACCTTGGCGTCAATGTCGCGCTCATCGAGGCCGGCCCCATGCTGAATCCGGCAAAGGATTTCAAAGAGCACATGTGGCCCTATCAAGTGCCTCATCGCGGGGTGGGCGCCGATGGTGAAGCGTATTTCGGACGCGGCCCTTGGCCCTTCGGCTACTTCGCGGCATCGTTTGGAGGCTGGAAGCTCGAAGGCGAGCCCTACACCGTAGCGCCGGGCTCGAAGTTCGAGTGGTTCCGGTCGCGCGTGGTGGGAGGCCGCACCAATCACTACGGCCGCTTCTCGTTCCGCTTCTCGGATTACGATTTTCACCCCCACACGCGCGACGGGCTGGGCACGGACTGGCCCATCACCTACGACGACGTCGCGCCATACTACGACAAGGCGGAGCGCTTCATCGGCGTCACCGGAACGATCGACCACATCCGCAGCACTCCCGACGGCATCTTCCAGCCGGCGCCTCCCCCTCGGGCGCACGAAGTGCTGGTGCAGCGCGCCTGCGGGAAGCTCAACATCCCGTGCGTCGCGAATCGCATGGCCGTCATCACGACTCCCCTGAACGGCCGCCCACCGTGCCATTACTGCGGTCAGTGCGGCCGCGGCTGCGTCACATCGTCGAATTATTCCTCGAGTCAGGTGCAAGTCTTTCCGGCCATGAAGACCGGCCGCGTCAAGCTGTTCACGGATTCAATGGCGCGCGAGCTGATCATGGACTCGAACGGCAAAGTCGCGGCCGTGTCCTACATCGACAAGAACACGCGCACGGAGCGGCAGATCCGCTGCCGCAGCGTGGTGATCGCCGGCGGCGCTTGCGAATCGGCGCGGCTGCTGCTTAACTCCAAGTCCTCGCGCTTCCCCAACGGCGTCGCGAACGGTTCCGGCGCGGTTGGCCACTATCTGACCGATACTGTGGGCTACGGTCTAAGCGCGCAGATCCCGGCGCTCATCGGCATGCCGAAATACAACTCCGACGGCATGGGCGGCATGCACGTGTTCGTGCCATGGTGGCTATGGGACAAGAAGGACAAGGCGTTTCCGCGCGGCTACCACATCGAAGTCGGCGGTGGATTCGGCATGCCCGAAGCGGGCGAGTTCCACGGCGTCTGTTACCGAAGCGAAGGCTATGGCGAGGGCCTGAAAAAGGCGATTCGCGAGGATTACGGCACCTACGTTCACCTTGCCGGCCGCGGCGAGATGATTCCCAATAACGACACCTTTTGCGAGATCGATCCCGCGGTGGTCGACCGCTATGGCATCCCGGTGCTGCGCTTCCATTTCAAATGGAGCGATAACGAACTGAAACAGGCGCAGCACCAGCACGATACCTTCAAGGCGATTCTCGAGACCATGGGAGGAACGGTGAGGACGCCGTCGCCGGATTTCGCAAACGGGAAAGGTATTTCGATCGGCGGGGAGATTATCCACGAGCTGGGAACGGTTCGCATGGGAAGCGATCCGCGTGAATCGGCGCTCAACGGCTACTGCCAGGCGCACGAGGTGAAGAACCTGTTCGTCGCCGATGCGGCGCCGTTCGTCAGCAACCCCGACAAGAATCCGACGCTCACCATCATCGCGCTGGCCTGGCGCACGGCGGAGTATCTGGCGGAACAATTGAGGCAAGGCAATGTCTAAGATCTCCCGCAGAGAACTGGTCCAGATTGCGATGGCCGTAACGGCCGCGGGCGGAGCGATGGATGCCGCGTCCGCGCAGCATGTCCACGAAGCGGCCGAGGACGAGCGCGTCGCGAACGCCGGCGTATACAAACCGAAGGCGTTCACCGATCATGAATACGCGACATTGTTAAAACTGGCGGAGCTGATCGTGCCCGCGGACGAGCATTCGCCCAGCGCGCTCGAGTGCGGCGCGGGCGAGTTCATCGATCTGCTAGCGAGCAACAACGTAGAGCTTGCGTCCATCTATACCGGCGGCCTGGCTTGGCTCGACCGCCAGATGCTGACCCGCTATAACGCCGACATTTCTCAACGCCGAACCGGCACAGCGCACAGCCATGCTCGACCTGATCGCGTTTCGCAAGAACGGCGCCCAAGTGCCGGAGCTGCTCCCCGGAATCACGTTTTTCAATTGGGCCCGCTTGATGGTGGTCGATGCGTTCTATTCGAGCAAGGCGGGAGTGAAGGACCTGGAATACACGGGCAACACGGCCGTAGCGAAGTTCGAGGTTCCCCAGGAAGTGCTCGACTACGTAATTAAGCGCAGCCCGGCGTAGCGCGCCTATTATAACTCAGACGCGGCCGGCTTTCATCTCCGTGGCCATGTAATCCGTCGCCCGCCACGCTAGCGCCAATATCGTCAGCGTTGGATTCTTCTCCGTCGCCGTCGTAAACGCCGAGCCATCCACTACGAACACGTTCTTCACCTCGTGCATCTGGCAAAAGCGGTTCAGCGCCGAGCGCTTCGGGTCGGCGCCCATGCGGCACGTTCCATGCTCATGGATGGCCCCGCCGTTGACATCGAGCCGGCCCCGTTCAAACGGCAGGATCTCGGCTTTTGCTGCGCGCAGCACCGCTTCCGCCGTATCGTACATGTCCGCGGCCATCTTGCGCTCGTTCTCGCCCGTCTCGTATTCGATGCGTGCGATCGGGACGCCGAAGCGGTCGAGCGGCGTGTTCTCGACCGTAACCCGGTTGGTCCGGCGCGGCAGCACTTCGCCGTATGGATGCATTGCGACCAGCGCGGGGTAACGCTCTTTTACGCTCTGCTTGAAAGCGGCGCCAAAGCCCGGCACGCGCTTCGCAAATGCGGCATTGTCCTGCGCGCCGCAGCCCCAGAATTGCATGCCGAAGCCGCGCAGATAGTCTTTCGAACCAGTCGCCCGGAACCGCGGCATGTAGATATGACCGCCGCTAATACCGTCGTCGTTATAAACCTTGCCTCCCATAAGTTCCGGCACGAAGCCGAACATGTGAAAGCGGATCTGCTCGGCGAGGTAGCGGCCGATGGTGTCGCTGCCGTTGCCGATTCCATTGGGATAGATCGTCGATTTCGAATTAAGCAGAATGCGCGTGGAATCGATGCACGACGCTCCCACGACCACGCGGCGCGCGCGCACGGTGCGCTCTTGCCCCGTCAGCCTATCGAAGTATTGGACCCCGTTAGCCAACCCATCGCCGCCCACCAGAACTCGCGCTACCACCGCGTTGTCGATCACTTGGAGCCGTCCCGTCTTCAACGCCGGCTCAATCAGATAATCCGAGGCATTGAAGAACGCCGCAATATCGCAGCCCCTTCCGCACGATCCGCAATAGTGGCACGGCGCATGACCGTTGAACTCGCGCGTGACCACGGCGCGCCGGCCCGCCACGAACTCGATTCCAATGCCCGCGGCGGCCTTCTGCATCAGCCGCTCGCCACAGCGCGGAGCGGGCGGCGGCAGATGATACTTGCTCCCCGGCAGCCAATCGTTATTGTCGTCGCCTCCGTTCACGCCGACCAGTTGCTCGACGCGGTCGTAATAAGGCGCTATGTCCGGGTAGCGGATCGGCCAGGGAATCTCCCAGCCATCGCGCGCGGGCTCGGTAAGATTCAAATCGGAGTAACGCAAAGCCACGCGCCCCCACACATTGGTTTTGCCGCCGCGACCCCATACTCGGATCAACTCGAAATACTGGCCGCCCTTCCACGCATACGGCGCGTCCTTATCGTCTACGTAGAACCGCGGCGGAATCTGACCGCGAGCAATCCGCGCCCGCGCTTCCCAGGGCTTCACGTGCGTCCAGTATTTGGCGGCGTCGAACTTCTCCCCGGCATCGAGCACGAGCACGTTCACGCCTTGCCGCGTCAGATTCCATGCCGCCATTCCGCCCGCGGCTCCGCTGCCGATCACGACGACGTCATGCGTCTCCGGGGTGCGCTTAATCTGCATGGCCGCCGTTCACTTGATGTTCGGGATGCGTGCAGCCGATGAATTCGTGAACGTAGGTGTTCCCGTGCCAGCCCAGCTCCGTCACGAGTCCTTCCTTGCTCGAATAATATCCGTCGATCGAAAGATTCTTGATCGTGGTGAAGAGCGGATCGGAGATCTCGCTCATTTTTGCCAACGATGCCGCTACGTCGTTCGCGTCGAGCCTCGCGAGGCCGGCGCGCAGAAGAGCGCCGAGCTTGGGATCCGCCGCGGCCTTATCATCCACATAGAATGGAACGCCGGCATCGGAGGCGCCGGGCGTGTCCGTGCGGGGAATAATCGCGTCAACGACAGCGGTCAGCAGCGCAAACTCGGCGGCATTGAAAAAGGCCGCGTGGCGATCCTGCGCCGCCAGGACCGGCATCGCGGCGATAGCGCAAAGAGCTTCCCGTCGATTCATGTTTAATTCCGATTCGCGATCTCGACGCGGAAAAACGGCTTCGATCGCTCCCGCGGCTCCATTTCATACGTCTGCTCCGTTTTGGCGGGATCGTAATCGCGCCAAATCCAGGTCAGCTCCTCGGGAGCCTCCATCTGACCGTCCACGCGCCCGTGCTTGCCCGGACCGAAGCTCAGGTGAAAGTCATAACCCATCAGCTTCAGCGAGTTCGCCATGTCGAGATTTTGCAGCGGCCAGCTCCCAAACTTGTTTTCCAGGTCGTCGGCGCCGTCCTGCAGCCACACGCGGATGTTACGCTTCGGTTCCTTGCGAACCTTGAAGGGATACACGTTCCCGCCCTCAATTTGACCCGGATGCCATTGCAGGCTGGTGAAGCTTCCCACGCGCGAAACGACGCGGCTGAACATCTCGGGGTGAAACCACGCGGCATTGAAAGCGCAGATACCGCCCGACGATTCGCCGATGATCGCGCGGCTGTACGCGTCCGTCCGGATGTTGTACTCTTTCGCGATGTCCGGCAGAACTTCATCGCGCAGGAATCGCGCGTAGGTATCGTCCACGGTATCGTACTCGATACTGCGCATCTTCTTCTCGCCGATCGCGCCGGGCGAAATGAACACATGCACGATCACCGGAATGCGTTTCTGCGCCGTGAGGTTATCGATGACGTTCAACGTGTGCGAACCGCGGTCCCGATCTATGTTCACTTCCCCGTCTTGCCACACCATAAGCGCCGCCGGAACCTTCGGATCGTAACCGGCCGGCGCGTAGATCCAATAATCGCTTTTCATGCCGTCGTAAATCTTGCTGGTATGCACGCGCTTTTCGGTCAGCTTACCCTGCGGCACGGCGGCCTGCGCCAGCGTGTCCGGACCCCAGAAATTTACGCCGACGGGCACTCCCACCCCGCGATTTTCAATGGCGACGCGATACATTGGCTGGGCTTTTTCGGCCGGATCCTGCTCGTACGTCTGCTCCGTTTTAGCGGGATCGTAATCCCGCCACAGCCACGTCATCGCTTCGGGCTCCTGCGCGTTCCACTGCGCGCCGTTATGCGTGCCGGTCCCGAACGTCAGCCGGAAGTCGTAGTCCATCATCTTGAGAGAGTTCGCCATTTGCAGGTTCTGCAGCGGCCAACTCCCGTGGTTATTCTCGAGATCGTTCGCGCCGTCCTGCAGCCAGACGCGCATGTTTCGCTTTTCCTCTTTGCGAATTTTGAAAGGATAGACGTTGCCGCCCTCGATCTCGCCCGGATGCCACTGTATGCTGGTAAAACTACCAACTCGCGACGCCACACGGCTGAACATCTCGGGATGAAACCAGGCGGCGTTAAAGGCGCAGATCCCTCCGGAAGAGCTGCCGGTGATTCCACGGCTATACGCATCCTCGCGGATGTTATACCGCTTGCGCACGTCCGCCAGAATCTCGTCCCGCAAAAATCGCGCGTACTTATCGTCGACCGTATCGTATTCGATACTGCGCATGGCTTTATTACCAACCATTCCCGGCTGCACGAATACCGCGATCGTCACGGGCATGCGCTTCTTGTAAATAAGATTATCGAGCACGTTCAGCGTCTTCGATCCACCGTCGCGATGGATGTGCCCCTGCCCGTCCTGATACACCATCAGCGCGGCCGGGGTGTTCGGATCGTATTCCGCCGGGACATAAATCCAGTAATTGGATTCCATGCCGGGATATATCTCGCTGCGATGTACGATCTTGTCCGACAGCTTGCCTTGTGGCACTCCCGTCTGCTCGTAACAGTCGGGCAGATACGCGGGCATGTCGGTCTTCCCGCCCACGCTGATGCCGCCAATCATGTAATAGAAACCATGCGAAGTCCCGGCGCGAAGCTGGCCCGTCTGGTACCAGATCGCCGGCCCCTCGCCATCCAGTTTGCGCATCGGCTGCGGCCATTGCCCCCCATCGACGAACAGGGCGGGCTGCGCGGCGGATTCAATGGCCCACAGAAAATCCGGGCCGTATTCGACCACCGCCGTCCCCTTCGTAAGGTCCGCCGACGGGATGGAGTCCACAATCGCCGCCCGCAATGGAGTGGCGTCGGAAGATCGCGCGATCTCGATCAGGCGTTGCGGAGGGAGCTTATCGGCAGCCCACAAAGAGGCTGCAAGCAAAAGAACGGACGTAATGCGGAACACTTTAGAACGATTCTACAATAGAGTTGCCGATGCCTTTACTCGACCGCATCCAGTCCGACATGGTCGCCGCCATGAAGTCGAAAGAGGAAGCGCGGCTCGGCGCCCTGCGCATGATAAAGACCGCGCTCAAGAAGCATGAGGTCGATTCGATGAAGCCCCTCGACGAGGCCACCGAACTGCAGATTCTCAAGACGCTTGTCAAACAGCGCCGCGACTCGATTGAGATGTTCCAGAAAGGCAACCGTCCCGATCTCGCCGGCAAGGAGGAAGCCGAGCTGAAGTTGATCGAGACGTATATGCCCGCCGCCCCGACGGACGAAGAAGTCGACGCAGCCATTTCGGCGGCCATCTCCGAAAGCGGAGTCACTTCCTCGAAGCAGATGGGCGTCGTTGTGAAAGCCGCGCAGGCCAAGTTGGCCGGTAAGCGCGTGGACGGGAAAGCTCTCAGCGATAAAGTCCGGTCGAAGCTATCGCAGCCGTAACCCCGCCACAATCGCGCGCGTCTTAAGCCTTTGCGCAAAAAATTGAACCGCAACGCGATCGCGCTGCTCGGCGGGATGGTGTTCACGATCGCGCCCGCGCTCTGCTCGGGACAGGCCAGCTCGGGCTACACCATTTCGACCATAGCGGGCAATGGCACGCAGGGCTTCTCCGGAGACGGATCGCAGGCCACCAGCGCCGAGCTAGCCGGACCCACCGGCATTGCCTTAGACAAGGCGCGAACGCTTTATATCACCGACCAGTACAATCACCGCCTTCGTCAAGTCCCGAGCTCCGGGACAATTTCGACAGCGGCCGGAAATGGCACGGCCGGTTACTCCGGCGACGGAAAAGTCGCGACCAACGCCGAACTCTACAATCCCTTCGGCGTCGCGGTGGATTCCTCCGGCAACTTCTACATCGGCGACAGCGTAAATTCCGTGGTGCGCAAAGTTACGTCGAGCGATACCATCTCGACATACGCCGGCAATTACGCCAATGGACCGGGATATACCGGTGACGGTGGGACCGCGATTAACGCGCAGCTCAATACTCCTTCGGGACTTGCGATCGACAACTCGGGAAACCTCTACATCGCCGATACCGGGAATAACGTCATCCGCATGGTCGCCGCGAGCGGGACTATCTCGACCTTCGCCGGTAACACGAATTTCGGCGCGAGTTATTCCGGCGACGGCGGCCCGGCTACGTCCGCGGCTCTGAACGCTCCCCAAGGCGTGGCGGTGGACGCCGCCGGAAATCTCTACATCGCCGACACGGGTAACAATCGCGTCCGCATGGTGTCGAACGGAATCATCACGACGGTGGCGGGGAATGGCATCCCCGGGTTTTTGGGCGACGGGGGCCCGGCGCTTAACGCCGAATTAAACGTGCCGGAGGCGGTCGCCGTCGATTCGAACAACAACATCTACATCGCCGATAAGAGGAATAGCCGCATCCGCAAAGTCGTCGCTAGCGGCGCGATTGAAACGATCGCCGGCAACGGCCGCTTCGCATATTCAGGCGATGGAGGCCCGGGGACCAGTGCGTCTCTCTATTTCCCGACCGGTGTGGCCGTCGATTCTTCGGGCAACGTATATGTCGCCGACAATCAGAACAACGTCATTCGGATGCTGGCGCCTGCCGCCGCGGCCAATAATGGCGCTCCTGCTATCGGCGGCGTGGTTCAGGCCAGCGCGTTCGGCGCGATGCCGTCCGTTGCGCCAGGTTCCTGGATGGAGATTTATGGATCGAATCTCGCCACCACCACTCGCTCCTGGGGAAGCACCGATTTTAAAAATGGAAACGCCCCGATTTCATTGAGCGGTACCACGGTCACGATTGGCGGACAATCGGCGTTTATTTCCTACATCAGCGGCGGACAGGTGAATGCGCAAGTGCCGTCCGGAGCGGCGCCAGGCGCGCAGTCGATCACCGTTACGAACGCGGCGGGGACAAGCACGACGTTCCCCATCACAGTGAACTCGACCGAACCTGGAATATACGCTCCGGCATCGTTCAACATCGGCGGAAAGCAATACGTGGCGGCCTATTTCAGCGACGGCACAACCTACGTTCTTCCACCCAATTCCATTCCGGGCATCGCGTCGCGCGAGGCGAAACCGGGCGACATCATCACGATCTACGGCGTGGGCTTTGGCCCGGTGACGCCAAACATACCGGCGGGTCAAATTGTGACGCAGAACAATACTCTCGCTTCGCCGCTGCAGGTCTTCTTTGGTCAGACCCCGGCGACGCTGCAGTATCAGGGCTTGGCGCCGGACGAAGTGGGGGTGTACCAGTTGAACGTGGTCGTGCCGCAAGTCTCGCCGGACGACGCCATGCCCCTGACCTTCACGTTAAACGGCGTGAGCGGAACGCAGGCGCTCTTCACCGCCGTGCAGAGCCAGTAACGACTGATTCAAGCCGGGCGGCCCGACAGAAGATCGCCCAAACCAGGGGCGCGCGCCGCGGCAACGGCGCCGGAGAGTTGGTTCTGCTGCTGGTCGCCTTCGCCGGGAGCGAGAAACAGATTCATCTCCACGCCGTGCTGCTTCGTATACAGATCGTAGTAGCGGCCGTGCAGCGCATAAAGCGCCTCGTGCGTGCCGCGTTCGACAATGCGGCCGTTCTCGACCACCAGAATCTCGTCGGCGCGCCGGATGGTCGACAAGCGGTGAGCGATGACGAAGGTCGTGCGGCCTTGCATCAGGTATCTCAGACCCTCCTGGATCAACGCTTCGGATTCCGAATCGAGACTGGAGGTCGCTTCGTCGAGGATTAAAATGCGCGGGTCGGCCAGGATCGCGCGGGCAATCGAGACCCGTTGCTTCTGCCCGCCCGACAGCTTTACGCCGCGCTCGCCGACGATGGTGTCGTAGCCCTCGAGAAAATGTTCGGCGAATTCGTCCACTCGCGCGATGCGGCAAGCGCGCATGATCTCTTCTTCAGCGGCGTAAGGTCTTCCGAATGCGACGTTCTCGCGAATGGTCCCGTCAAATAAGAAAGTATCCTGCAGAACAACGCCAAGCTGCGTGCGGTAGGATTCGAGCCGCACCGTCGAGAGATCGTAACCGTCGACTGAAACCGTCCCTTCTTCCGGCGTGCTGAATGCGGAGATCAGGCCGATAATGGTCGATTTGCCGGAACCGGAAGGGCCGACCAGAGCCGTTACCGTTCCGGGCGCCGATTCGAACGAGATGCCGTGGAGCACGGTCTTGCCGGCGTCGTAGGCGAACGTAACATTGTCGAATACGACGTGGCCCTCAATTGGCGGGATAACGATCGTCCGGCGAGGGTCCTTGTGTTCGGGCTTTTCGCTTAATACTTCGTGTGTTCGATCGAGGCCGGCGAGCGCTTCGGTGAGCTGCGTTCCGATGCCCACCACCTGGAAAACCGGCGCGATCATAAAGGCCATGAACGCGGTGAAGGTGACGAAACCGCCGAGCGTAAGCGTGCCGGCCTGTATCTGGCGCGCGCCGACATACATGATGGTGGCGCCAACCACGCCCATCAGCACCGTCGCCGACATGCTCATCAGAGACATCGCCGTCAGAGATTTGATCACATTGTCGAGCAGGCGCTGCACGCCGCCGCTGAAGACCTCGGCCTCGCGATCTTCGGCATGATAGCCCTTGATGACGCGGACGCCGCCCAAAGATTCCGTCAGACGGCCGGTCACCTCGGCGTTGATCTTGCCACGCTCGCGGAAAATGGGGCGGATGGCGCCGAACGCTTTCCGCAGGACCAGGCTGAAAAGGACAATTACGGCGAGCGCAATCCCGGTCATCAGCGCGCTGATGCGGATCAGAATGACGAACGAGAACACGGCCGTTAGAATGCCGCCCACGAACTCGATCAGACCGGTGCCGAGGAGATTGCGCACGCCTTCGACGTCGGTCATGATCCGCGAGACGAGCGTACCCGTTTTGTTCGAGTCGTAATACGCGACGGGCAGGCGGCCGACGTGCGCCTGGACCTTGCGGCGAAGCTCCGCGATGAGGCGTTGCGCGGCTTTCGAGACGAGCTGCGTAAGCGAGAAGGACGTAACGCCCTGAATGATGGTGGCGGCCGCGACCGCGAGAACGAGCGGCGGCAGGAGCTGAAACTGCTTTTTGCCAATGATATTATCGACCAGGAACTTGGTCGAGCCGGGCAGCACGAGGCCACACACGCGATTGACGATCATCAGGAGAAATCCGGCGGCCAGGATTCCGCGCCGCGGATAAATCATCTCGCGAATATCCGGCCACACATCGCGCAGACGTTGGGACGCGGGTTTCTTAGGCGTGGCTCCCGGATTCAAATTGTTCGATGACAAAGAGCGGCCGCGCGATTCAGCCCGCGGCGGCAATCCGATAGCGCTACGCAAGGGCCTGCTTCATGTAGTCGAAGGCCTTGCGGACTTCGGCCACCGTGTCCATGCCGGGCTTGCCGTATTCGTACTCGATCATGGCCGGTATCGGATATTTCTTCGTTTTGAGGACTTGCAGGACCTCTTTAATTTTGGTGTCGCCTTGGCCGAAAGGCATGTTGTCGCCGTGGTCCTTCTTGCGATCTTTAAAATGCAGCGTCAGGATGTCGGCGTGATGCTGCTCGAGAAATTGAACGGGATCGAAACCGGCCGCGGTGAAATGACCGATGTCGAGATTGATTTTGATATAGCGGGAGCGCCCCTCCATAGCCTTCGCGAAATCGTCCGGAGTCGAGAATTCGTTGGGCTTCATGCTGTCGTGGTTGTGCATGCCGACATAGATCCGATATTTTTCGGCAAAGGGATAAATGCGAGCGGCGGTGTCGACATTGGCGGACGCGGTGATCTTATTCGTCCCGAGCGCCTGCGCGATCTTGAACCCGTTCTCGATCTCCTGGTCGCTCATGTTGGTGCGGAAACTGTAGTTGAGCGCGTAGACATCGATGCCGGCGTCGTCGAATTTCCTTTTGGCGGCTTTGATATCGTCAAACGGCGGATTCTCGCGCCAAGCTTTCGCGGCGTCGTTGCCCTTGGGCTCGAGGTGACCTTGCCACACTTCGGCGTACCCGAGACCGATTTGCTTCATGGCGGCGATGCAGGCGTCCAGATCGCGGTCGCGGAAGCTGTACGTTTGCGCCCCAATCATGACGCCGTCGATTTTGGAATTGATTCTTCCAAAGGCGGCGGTGAGCGGAGCGGCGGCGAAAAGCCTGACCAGGTTGCGGCGGGAAAGGTCCATAGGTAGATTATGGCGCGAGAGGGCCCAGCGCCGCTGGCAAGGGTACGAAGCGAGTCTCAGGCGCCGAGTCCCATACGTGGGCGGGGCCATTTCCGTTATCCGAGGGCTGTCAGACGGAGCGTAAACCGTGTGCCGGTGGGATCCACCCGCCGTTGGGGCAGCCGTCCTGTCCAAAGCTGTTCTAACGAACGAACCGCCCCCGCCCACGGTCCGCGCGAACTGGGCGAGGCTATTTCCGTTATCCTGTAAACAGACACTCCGTGTCCGGCCAGCGCTCTAGACCGGACAAAATTCCCATGCCGGACGAGCCAGAACAACAACCGGGGGATACCCCTGAGACGCCCGTTACGAACCCGTCCTGGGAGAGAGTACAGCTCGCGCGGCATCCCAAGCGCCCGCACTCGCTCGACTATATCCAGCGCATCTTCACGGAGTTCCACGAACTCCATGGCGACCGCGCCTTTGCGGACGATCCCGCCGTCGTCGCCGGTATGGCCTTCCTCGACGGCAAGCCACTCATGATCATAGGCCAGCAAAAAGGCCGTGATACCAAGCAGAAGCTGCACCGCAACTTCGGTATGCCCAAGCCCGAAGGCTATCGCAAGGGCATGCGCCTGATGCGCCTCGCCGATAAGTTCGGCCGCCCCATTGTGACCTTTGTGGACACTCCCGGAGCTTACCCCGGCATCGACGCCGAAGAACGCGGGCAGGCCGAAGCAATCGCCGTCAATCTGCGGGAAATGGCGCGTCTGCGCGTGCCGATCGTTACCGTCGTGATCGGGGAAGGCGGCAGCGGCGGGGCCCTCGGGCTGGGCATTGCGAACCGCGTCTACATGCTCGAAAATTCCTACTACAGCGTCATTACTCCGGAAAGCTGCGCGGCCATTATTTATCGCGATTCCGGTAAAGCGGCGCAGGCCGCCGAAGCCCTGCGCCTCACCGCTTCCGATCTTAAGGAGCTGGCGCTGGTGGACGATGTGATCCCGGAGCCGGCCGAAGGCGCCCAGGCGGACCACGATGGCGCGGCCGAAATGCTAAAAACACGCCTCCGCGCGGCGCTCGAGGAGCTGCAGGGCATGACGGCGCAGCAGTTAATCGAAGATCGCTACGAGAAATTCCGGCGCATGGGCAACTGTTTCGCCCAAGGCGCGGCGACGGCGGGACAGTAGCCGCGAGTCTGAATGAGCAGGCCAGCCGTAGTCGGTATTCTCTTTATCCTGGCGATCGTGGGCATTCTTGCCTACATGAGCTATAGCTTGGCGCATCACGGCGTACGCGCCTATGTCTGCATGGAATTCAACGGTCGCACCTCCTGCAAGACGGTTTCGGGCGACGACCGCCAGCACGTGCTCCAAACCGCCGCTGCGAACGCCTGCGCCGACATCGCTGGGGGAGTCACGGACACCATCGCCTGCGAGCACTCCACCCCCAAATCGGTCGAATGGAAGTAATAACTAAGCTCCGGCGCCGTCTTCGCTTAGAGCGGCTTTAGGTAGCATCCCGGCGGCCAACTGCGCGACAATAAAGATATCTCGGGAACAAACTAAAAGGACTCCTCGTCTAGCACTGACAGGGAGATGTGCGCAAAGTGAAACGTAAGTGGAAGATTCTCCTGATCGTATGTCTGGCGTTGCTCGTCACTGGCGGCATCTTCGCCAGCATCAAGATGAATCAGCGCGGCATCGTGACCGTGCAGACCGGCCACGTGGTGCGGCAGGACCTGACAGCCATTGTCACTGCGTCGGGAGAAATTAAGCCCAAGAATTATATTAATCTGGGCGCCAACCAACAGGGCCCGTTAACCGAAATTTCCGTCAAGGAAGGCGACCGGGTACGCAAAGGCCAGGTTGTCGCCCAAATCGAAAACACGCAGGCCACCGCCGACGTGGACGCCCAGAAAGCGGGCATTAACGCCGCCATGGCCGATTCCGCGGCCGCCGAAGCCTTCGCCAAGGCCTCCGACGATGCCATTCAGACCGCTGTTGCGGGCGTAAATAAGGCCAAAGCCGAAATGGAGCGCACTAAACTCAACATCGCCCGCGCCGACGAGCTCTATAAGGAAAAGCTCCTCGCCAAGCAAGATTACGATCAGAAAAAAGCCGAATACGACACCGCCCAAGCCGGCATCGAGGATGCGGAAACTCGCGTCGCGCAAGCCAAGGCCATGAAGGCCCAGGCCCTTGCCCAGGAAGCTTCCGCGCAGCGCAAGGTGGCGCAGGCCCAAGCCAACCTGGCGCACTACGACGACGCTTTGCAGAAATATTCGGTGATAGCGCCGCTCGATGGAATCGTGACCAACCTCCCCGTGCGGGTCGGGGAGACCGTGGTTCCGGGCATTGAAAGTTCCACCGCCAGTACCGTCATGACCATCGCCGATATGTCCGTCATTACGGCGGAGCTTAAGGTGGATGAAACCGACATCGTCAACGTCAAACTGGATCAGCCCGCCGACGTCACCATCGATGCCATTCCCAACAAGACCTTTAAGGGCCGCGTGACCGAGATCGGCAACACTGCCATCCTGCGCTCCACCGGGCTCGCCGCCTCCCAAAGCGCCGTATCGAGCCAGGAAGCCAAAGACTTCAAGGTCGTTATTGCGCTCGATAATCCGCCCAACGAGATCCGCCCGGGACTCTCCTGCACCGGCAAGATCGTTACCGCGACGCGCCACAATGTACTGACCATCCCGATCCAGGCCCTCACGGTGCGGCAGAAGGGAGAGCTGGCGCCTCCCAAGACCGGAGTCCTTGCCGCCTCGCAGGCCGACGCGGCCACCGAAAAAGCCAATAAGCAGGAGATCCAGGGCGTATTCGTACTTGCGAATGGCAAGGCCGAGTTCCGTAAGGTGGACACCGGCATCACCGGCGCGACCGATATCGAGGTGCTCAGCGGCCTGAAGGACGGAGACGAGATCGTCACCGGCAGTTATAAGGTCATCCGCACGCTTCGTAATGCGGCCAAGGTCAAAATCGACAACAAGGCTCCCCTGAAGCCTGAAGCCGCCTGAACCAATCATGGCGACGGCATTGGCAACTCACGAGCTGGTCGATCGCGGCGAGCAACTTAAGCGCGACGGCATCGTCATCCGCACCTACGACCTGTGGAAGACGTATGTAATGGGCGACCAGGAGATCCATGCCGTGTCGGGAGTGGACATCGAGATCCGGCGTGGCGAGTATGTCGCCATCATGGGTCCTTCGGGCTCCGGAAAATCCACGCTGATGAATATGATCGGATGCCTGGATACGGCGAGCAAGGGCCTTTATTATCTGAATGGAAAGCTGGTCAGCGACATGAACGACGACGAGCTGGCCCGCATTCGCAATAAAGAGATCGGATTCATCTTCCAGACATTCAACTTGTTGGCTCGCGCGACGGCGCTACATAACGTCGAATTGCCGTTGATCTACGCCGGCGTCCCGGCGGAGGCCCGCGCCGAGCGCGCCCGCGGAGCCTTGCGGGCGGTTGACCTCGAGCAGCGCATGTTTCATAAGCCGAACGAGCTTTCGGGCGGACAACGCCAGCGTGTGGCCGTGGCGCGCGCGCTTGTCAACAACCCCTCGATTTTGCTCGCCGACGAGCCTACGGGCGCTCTCGATACCGCCACCGGAAACGAAATCATGGCGCTTTTCGAGCGCCTCTACCAGCAAGGCAATACGATCGTCCTGGTCACGCACGAGCACGACATCGCGCTGCATGCCCACCGCGTGATTCATATCCGCGACGGAAAAGTCGAAAGGGACGAAAAGATCAAGTAACCGCGGCCGGTCTCAAACGGGGCCGGCTTTGCTAGAACAGATCGCCGATCTGCTTCGCCACATCGCGCGCTTCCAGGTGGATCAGCCCGGCATTCGATCCCATCGGACCCATCACGGCCAGCACCGCCTTGGCCCCGGCGGAGTAGATGAAGAGCGTGCCGTCGTCGCTGCGAATGCTCACCTCGGAAAGCGCTCCCGTGGCAAGGCTCTCGCTGATGCGCCGCCCCAGGCTCGAGGCCGCCGCCGCCATCGCCGCGACGCGGTTGGGATCGGTTCCATTAGATAATGAGTGCGCCACTGGAAGACCTTCGTTCGAGGCCAATAACACGCCGCGAAGTTCCGGAATGGAATTGCGGAGCGTCTCGATGTGGGTTTTCAGCGCGTCATGCTTTGCCATAGTCTTTACCTCGTCTTGTGCAGTGGCCGTCGCTAATAGGATCGTCTGAGGAGCGCGCAACTTTAGGGCTTCGCGAGGGGCATTTCTAAATCTCGCACAGAGGCCCACTTGGACTTCGGCGGACGCCTCGTCTAAAGCCTTTCGCCTACGGTCTGGGCGGCCTCCGGGCAAGTTGAAAATAAATTATTCTAAGGCCCTTCACAATTCGTACTAGAGAGCCGATTACACAACTATGCGCTGCCTGCATTGCGGCAAGCACTTGCCCCTCCTTCGAAAGCTCACCGGCGGGGGAGAGTTCTGTTCGGACGCGCACAGAGACGAATACCACGAACAATACAATCGGCTGGCCGTAAGCAGGCTCGTTGACGCGCGCGCCAAGCCCGAAGAGGCCAAGCCGAACGCAACTTCCGGCGCCCAAAGACTTCCCCCACAGGCCGCCGCCAACGACAAGCCAAGCAAGCAAGCGCGCGTTTCCGAGGTTGTGGCGGCAGCGCCGACGCGCCACACGGGATCGGCGGCGCCACCCGTAACATCCTCATTAAGCGGCGCCCCCGGCAGCTCCGCGCCGCAGCCGCTTGCCGAACTCCCTGCGACACAAAAAGTGACGGCCGCACGCGTGGAACTGGAAGCGCCGCCAAGCTCCTATGTGGACGAGTTCGCGCCCATTGAGCTGCAGCCTCGGCGTTTGGAAAGGCCGAGCGATTCCGCCCTCGAGCTTTCCCCCGTACTGCCCGCAGCGCCCGTTCTTGTCCATCCTTCGAGCCAGGCCGTGGCTTCCTGCGCCACCGGCGCATTCGCGCCGCCGCAAGCCGCGGGTTACCTCGTCAGCCGTTCCGTCGCGCGATCCGTGGCATTCGCTCCGCACCAGGCGGCCGATCCGGTCATGGCAGCGGCGACGGCGCCGTCTTCGCCCGCTATTCCGGCTTTCGGGCGTCAGATCAAGCTTCCAGCCGCCCGCGCGGTTGCAGTCGAAATCCGGCCGGCTCCGCGCGCCGTGGCGGTCAAGCCGCTCGAGGCGGGCGTCCATGCCAACGAAATCGCTGCCCCCAAGCCTCTGCTTCGCTCCACCCTGGCTCCCGTCAGCGCCAGGGAGCTGCCCATCGCGGGATCACTCAATATAGAGATGGCATTGGCGCCGCCGCCCGCCGGAGCCCCGGGTATGACCGCGATGCTCGACTTTCCCTGGCTCGCGGCGCTCCGTCCGGCGTTCGATAGCGCCTTGCAGCTAATCGACGACCCTGCCGAGTCATCCCCGTCAACCTCGGCGGATCTGACCCCGAGCGTTGTGCTTGCCGCCTTGTCGCATGCGCAAGTCCATATGCAGGTGGAAACGAAAGGCGCTGCTCAGACCGCCCCCGAACCGAGCACATTGCGGCCTCTCGCGGCAACTGCGGCTGCCCCTGGCCCGGGAGCGCTGGCAGCCGGCTTCGAATCCGTGCGATGGCGTTCCCACGCGGCTCTTCTCGACTGGAACACCGTGCCATTCCGTCCCAAAATGGCGATCGGCGCGGCCCCGTTGAGGACCCGCAAGGACCAGACTGGAAACTCCAGAATCTCGCCGCGCTCCATGCTCCAACTCGAGGCCGATGCGCGCCAGGATATGCCCGAGGACCTCGAAGGCGGTTCCCTACTTGGAAAACTCGGAGGATTGTTCGGAAAACGGCAGAAGAATGGTTAATACGCGGAGTGGATTTTGCCTGACGTAGATAGAGAAAAAATCGCGGATTTCAGCGACTCCTGGCTGTGGATCGTAGACGGCCAGTACGTACAATCGCCGCTGGGCGCGGACGAGCTGGACGAAGGGGAGAACAAACGCGGCCTGGAGCTGCCGGCCGTCGCCCGCGCCGTGCGTCTGAATGAGGCGGGGAAGACCGCCGCCGCGCTCGAGGAAATCGAGTCCGCCGCCGACGCAGGCGGCGAGAAGCCGGAGCTGCACTGGGCCCAGGCGCAGCTTGCATTCGAGCTCGGCCGCTTCGAAGATAGTCTGAAATCATACCAACTCGTTCTCGACGCGCGCCCCAACGACAAGGCCGCTCTTTTCAATACTGGCCTATGTCATGAGAAACTGGGCCGCTCCGCGGACGCCGCCGGCTGTTATCGCGAGGCGGCCAAACTCGATCCGGAATTGTGGGCGGCGCGATTGGGACTCGGTGGGCGGCTTCTAGCGCTTGATGAACCTGCGGCCGCGCTCCAGGAATTCGATGCCTGTCTCGCGAAAAACCCAGGGCAGGAACGGGCTCTCGCCGGCCGCGCCGCCGCTCTGCACGGGCTCGGCAAGCAGGACGAAGCTTTCGAGATTTACCGCAAGCTGCTTCGCTCCAAGCCCGACGACTCCGCCTTGCTGGCGAACCTGGTCGCGGTCGCGGCCGCGCGCAAAGACGAACCGCGCTTGCGCGAGTTCGCCGACAAGCTGCTGCATCTCCAGCCCGGCGATCGGACTGCCTTGGAGGGCCTGATAGCCGCCGCACTGTTGCGCGGCAATCACGATGTCGCCGCGCACTATGGCGCGCAGTATGTAAAGACGGTTCCCGATTCCTACGAGGGCTGGTTCAATTTCGGCGTCGCTCTGCGGAAGACCGGAAAAATTCAGGAAGCGGCCAATGCTTACCAGCAGGCCATCAAGATCCGTCCGAATGGCGCCGAGGCGCTCGGAAATTTTGGCATTATCCTGCACGAAAACGACGATCTGCCGCGCGCCCGGCAAGCCTACGAGCGCGTCCTCGAATTGACCCCCCAAGACGCCGCGACGCTTTGGAATCTCGCGTTGCTGCACTACGATTCCGGAAATCGCGATGGAGCGGAAAAGTGCTTGACCAAACTCATAAAACTCCAGCCGAATAGAGAAGAGGCCTGGATGCGTTTGGGATATCTGCGTCTCGAGCGGGGCGATTATGCCGGCGCGATTCAGAATCTCGAAAAAATCGCCTCTAAGCCCGGCGCGCCATCGGAGGCGCGCGTGAACCTGGCGATCGCATACTGGAAATCCGGCCGCGTCGAACCCGCCAAAACCGTCCTCCAGGGCGGCCTTAAGGATCGTCCCAACGCCGTCGAGTTCCTGCGCCTTCTCGCCGCCATCGCAATAGACGAGAAGAACGCGGCGCAAGCGACCATAATCGAGGGCCAACTGTCCGAACTCGGCGAGCGCGCGCCGGAGCTCTCCTATAACGTCGGCGTGCTGCTGCGAGACGCCGGAAAGCACGAGGATGCCGCCCAAGCCTTCGAACGCGCGCTCGAAAACAGGCCGGACTTCGGAGAAGCGCTACTCAACCTTGGACACGCCATGAAAGCGCTGGGCCGTGAAGGCAAGGCGGCCGAGTACTGGCAGGCCGCCGCGCAGCTTATGCCGGAGCTGGCGGCCGGCTATTTCGGAGCAGCCAAATAACAGCGCCGGAATTGACATAATCGAAGCATGTCAACGGCGTCTCTCGCCGCTCCCGAAGAAATCGGTAAGTACGAACCCGTAATCGGTCTCGAAGTTCACGTTCAGCTCGCCACCCGCTCGAAAATCTTTTGCGCCTGCCCTGCCGGTTTCGGAGCGGAGCCGAACTCCAATGTCTGTCCCGTTTGTCTGGGCCTGCCCGGAGCTTTGCCGTTACTGAACCGCCGCGCCGTGGAGCTGGCCATTGCGGCCGCCTTGGGGCTCGGCTGCCGCGTCAACCCCTTCTCCCGCTTCGCCCGCAAGAATTACTTTTACCCCGATTTGCCAAAAGGCTATCAGATCTCGCAGTACGATTTGCCTCTCGCCGAAGGCGGCGCGATCGAGATAGCCGGCCACCGCGTCGGCATCACGCGCGTTCACATGGAAGACGATGCCGGCAAGAGCATCCACGACGGCTTTGCTGATTCGGACCGCTTTACTTATGTCGATCTGAACCGCTGCGGCGCGCCGCTGATCGAAATCGTGACCGATCCCGACATACGGTCCTCGACCGAAGCGCACGCGTTTCTGACCGAGTTGAAACAGATCATGCAATACCTTGCAGTCTCCGAGTGCGACATGGAGAAAGGCCAGCTTCGCTGCGATGCGAACGTCTCGGTGAGGCCGAAGGGCGCGGAGGCGTTCGGGACTAAGGCCGAGGTCAAGAATCTGAACTCCTTCCGGTTTGCCAAAATGGCGCTCGATTTCGAGATCGCCCGCCAGGTCGCTGTCGTCGAAAGCGGCGGTAAGGTCGTCCAGGAGACTCGACTGTACAATGTCTCAAGCGGCGAAACCGTGGGAATGCGCAGCAAGGAAGAGGCCCACGACTACCGCTATTTCCCCGAGCCGGATCTCATGCCGCTGCGCATCGGCGCGGAGTGGTTAGACCGCATCTCAGACGCCCTGCCGGAGCTCCCGGCAGTGAAGCGGAAGCGCTTTGTCGAGCAATATGGACTGCGCGAGTACGACGCCGAAGTCCTGACCGCGACGCTCCCGCTGGCGGACTACTTCGAAACCGTCGCAAAGGTCTCAAACGACCCGCGCGCGGCGGCGAACTGGGTGACCGGCGACCTGCTGGGGTCGTTGAAAGGCGGCGGCATTGATTCCGCTCCGGTCGGAGCCGAGCGCCTCGGCGAACTCGTCGGTCTCGTCGCTAAAGGCGAAATCTCCGGCAAGCTGGCCAAAGAGATCTTCGCCAAAATGATCGCAACCGGCGACTCCGCGCCCGTCATCATGGAGCGCGAAGGGCTGCGTCAGATCGGCGATTCCGATGCATTGTCGAAAATTATCGACGATGTCGTCGCGGCCAATCCGAAACAGCTCGAGCAATACCGCGCCGGTAAAACCACTGTGCTGGGTTTCTTCGTCGGCCAGGTCATGAAAGCGACCAAGGGCCAAGCCAATCCAACTGCCGTCAACGAGCTCCTGCGCGAAAAACTGAAGTAGTACCAACTTGAAAGAATTGGGAAGGCGCAGACCCAGACCGCTTGCCGGCGCGCGCGGCTCGGCCAGGGCCTTAGACGCAACCGCGAGGGACTGTTTACCGGTCGCGGCTTGGGTACGCCTTCAGCGCTGATTCGCTTTCAGGATTTTCTTGCGCAGCCGGATCGAATGGGGCGTAATTTCGACCCACTCATCATCGCGAATAAATTCGATCGCCTGCTCCAGGTTCAAGACGCGCGGCGGCACCAGGCGAATGGCTTCATCCGCCGTGGACGCGCGCATGTTCGTGAGCTTCTTCTCCTTCACGATATTGACGTTGAGGTCGGCATCGCGGGAGTTCTCGCCGACCACCATGCCTTCATACACCTCCGTGCCCGGCGTCACGAAAATTTCCCCCCGCTCCTGAAGATTGAAAATGGCGTGACCAGTGGTCTTGCCCGCCCGGTCGGCGACGAGCGAGCCTGTGGGGCGCGTGGGGATATCGCCCTGCCACTCGATGTAGCCGTGGAAGAGCGAGTTCATGATCGCCGTCCCTTTGGTATCGGTCAACATCTCGCTGCGCAGCCCGATCAACCCCCGCGACGGAACGTGAAATTCCAAGCGCACGCGGCCCGATCCGTGATTGACCATTTTCATCATCTTGCCCTTACGCGAGCCCAGCTTCTCGATCACCACGCCAACAAAATTCTCGGGGCAGTCGATTACCAGCAGCTCGAGCGGTTCGTGCAGCTTGCCGCCGATCTCTCGCGTCAGGATCTCAGGCTTTCCGGCCATCAGCTCGTACCCTTCGCGCCGCATCATCTCAATCAGGATCGCGAGCTGCAGCTCGCCGCGTCCCATCACCTTGAACGTGTCGGGTCCGCCGGCCTCTTCGACGCGGATGGAAACATTTGTAAGCAGCTCTTTATCGAGCCGGTCGCGTAAGATTGCGCGAGGTGACGAACTGGCCTTCGCGGCCCGAGAACGGCGACGTATTGATGGTCAGCGTCATCGCGATCGTCGGCTCGTCGATCTGGATGTGCGGGAGAGGTTTGGGATTTTCTGCGTTGGTGACCGTTTCCCCGATCGTGATGCCTTCCACGCCCGCGATGGCCAGAATGTCGCCCGTGCGTCCAATGGTTTCGTCCACGCGCTTGAGGCCTTCAAACGAGTACAGCTTGGTAATTCTGGTGGTCTGAAAAGAGCCGTCGAGTTTCGCGATCGCGACCTCGTCGCCGGAGCGCAGCACGCCCGAGAATACGCGCCCAATGGCCAGACGTCCCAGATAGTCGCTGTAATCCAAATTCGCGACCAGAAGCTGCAGCTCCGCATCGGGATCGCCGGCGGGCGCTGGAATGCTGTTCACGATGGTCTCGAAGAGCGGGCGCAGATCTTGCGAATCGTCGTCGGGCGAGAGCTTCGCGAACCCAGCCCGGGCATTCGTATAGATAACGGGAAAATCGAGCTGATCCTCCTCGGCGTCCAGATCGATAAACAGATCGTAGATTTCGTTCAAGACTTCCGGGATGCGAGCATCGGGACGATCGATTTTGTTGATCACGACGATGGGCGGCAGCTTGGCTTCGAGGGCCTTCATCAGCACGTAGCGGGTTTGCGGCAGCGGCCCTTCGCTGGCATCGACCAACAGCATCACGCCGTCCACGATCTTGAGCGCGCGCTCCACCTCGCCGCCGAAATCGCTGTGGCCGGGCGTGTCCACGATGTTTATTTTGACGCCGTGATAACGGACGCCGGTCGTCTTCGCCAGAATCGTAATGCCGCGCTCGCGCTCGAGCTCGTTCGAATCCATCACGCGGTCGGCCACCTGCTCGTTAGCGCGGAAAATGCCGCTCTGTTTGAGCATGGCGTCCACCAGCGTGGTCTTGCCGTGGTCCACGTGCGCGATGATCGCGATGTTGCGCGTATTCGCGTTCGCGGCTTCGGCGCGGGAGGCTCTTTCAGGTTGTAGGGTTACCATGATGTTCGATGAGCGGTGAGCGAAGTCTGCCCGTGGTCGTGATCGTGGGGCGGCCGAACGTCGGGAAATCGACCCTGTTCAACGCCATTTTGCGGCAGCGGCGGTCGATTGTCGGAAACGAGCCCGGCATCACGCGCGATCGCATTCACGGCGAAGCGGAGTATTGCGGCCGGCCTTTTGAACTGATCGATACCGGCGGCATTATCCCCAACGACGCCGAACTGATTCCGGGCGAAATCCTGAAGCAGGCGCAATGGGCCTTCGAGCGCGCGGCGCAAATCATTTATTTGATCGATGGGCGCGCGGAGATTACGGCCGGGGACAGGGACCTCGCGAAAATGCTGCGGCAGCTCGGCAAGCCTGTTACTGTTGCTATCAACAAAGTGGACGCGCCTTCGCGCGATTCGCTCGCCCATGATTTCTATTCTCTCGGCTTTTCGGATATTTTTCCCATCTCCGCGGAGCATCGGCTCGGCTTCGACGAACTGCTTGACCATGTGACGAGGGATTTTCCTGCGGCCCAGGAAGAGACCGCCCAGCCGCGCCCGACCGAGGCGATCAAAATCGCGATCATCGGCCGCCCGAACGTCGGGAAATCCACTCTGCTGAACGCGCTCGTGGGCGAGGAGCGCGCTATCGTCTCGCCTGTCGCGGGCACCACGCGCGATGCCGTGGACGAGACCGTGTTGCGCGACGGAACCGAGTTCGTTTTCGTCGACACCGCCGGCATCCGCCGCAAGGGCAAGACCAAAATGATGGCGGAAAAGCTCAGCGTCGTTATGGCGCGCCGCCATATCCGCATGGCCAATGTAGTCCTGTTGGTTCTCGACGCCAGTGAAGGCGTGGTGGGACTCGACGCCACCATCGCCGGCTACGCCCACGAGGAAGGGCGCGCCGTGATCCTGTGCGTGAATAAGTGGGATATTACCTCGCAGGCGAGCAAGAATGCGTTCACGCAGCAGGTTCGCGACGAGTTGAAATTTCTCGAATACGCGCCCACCGCATTCGTCTCCGCGAAGACCGGCTCCGGCGTCAAGCGGCTTTTCGGGCTGATCCGCGAAGCCTTCGAATCCGCGACCAAGCGCATCGGGACCGGCGAGCTGAACCGTTTCGTGGAGGCGATTCCGTTCGATCAGGATGTGAAAATTTTCTATATGACGCAGGCCTCGGTGCGGCCGCCCACTTTTGTCGTGTTCACGGACAAGGGGCGCAACATGCACTTTTCCACCGAGCGGTATATTGTCAACCAGCTCCGCAAGCGCTTTGGGTTTAAGGGCACTCCGATTATGCTGAAGACCAAGCGGCGCTGAGGCGTCCGGGTAAGATGAAGTTATGGCGATAAAGACGCTGCTGACCGTTGCAGAATTCGAACGGTTGCCGGATGACGGCATGCGGCACGAGCTCGATGAAGGAGAGCTAGTCACGATGCCGCCACCAAAATTCCGTCACAGCCGAACCGCCTCGCGTATACTGAAACAGTTGTTCAAAGCCGCCGGCGGCGAAGTTCTGGCGGAGGCGGGATTTGTCCTCAAGCGCGGCCCGGACATAGTGCGACAGCCCGATGTCGCATATATTGCGCCGGAACGAGCGCTGAATGTCTGCGAAGACGGGTACTTCGAAGGGCGCCCCCGATCTCGCGATTGAGGTCGTCTCTCCTTCCGATACTCCGGGCGGAATGGACAGGAAAGTTAAGCAGTACCTTGCATACGGCAGCACCCTCGTTTGGGTTGTCATGCCGGAACAGAAGCGCGTCCGCGTCTTTCGCGCCGACGGTACATCCACAGTCCGGCACGCCGGCGAGACGCTCGATGCGCCGGAGCTGCTGCCGGGGTGGTCGATGGCGGTGGACGCGATCTTCATTTGATAGCGGGTAAGATGAGCTTATGGCGACTAAGACGCTGCTGAGCATCGAAGAATTCGAACGGCTGCCGGATGACGACATGCAGCACGAGCTCGATGAAGGAGAGCTAGCCACGATGCCGCCTCCTAGGTCGCTCCACAGCAAAATCGCATCGAATATTTTCGGCGCGCTGCTGGCGCACGCGACGGCCCAAGGCCACCGGCTCACCATGGAGGCCGGTTTCCTGCTTTCGCGGAATCCGCCGATTGTGCGGCAGCCGGATGTCGCCATGTTGAGCCGGGAGCACTGGGAAGGAGGGGTGGCCAACGAGTACTTCACAAGAGCCCCCGAACTCGCGATAGAGATTCTTTCTCCTTCGGACGCTATCGGCAAGGTGGACCGCAAAGTGGAGCAGTACCTTTCCTACGGCGGTGTCCTGGTGTGGGTGGTTATGCCGGAAGAGCGGCGCGTGCGCGTGTTTCGCGCCGACGGTACATCCACGGTCCGTCATGTGGGCGAGATGATGGATGCGCCGGAGCTGCTGCCGGGCTGGTCCATGCCGGTTGACGCGATCTTCACTTAACAACGATCTTGGCGGCAGACTGGTTATCGTAATAATCCGTCACGCGAACGGCGATAGTTTGCTCGCCAGGCGTGGTCCGCGGCACGTCCAACAGATAATCTTCCTGCAATGAATCGGAGAGCAGGCTCACGGGTTGCGCCATGGACCATGGCGAGCCGTTGATGGAATATTCGGCGTGATCGATGATGCTGCGCGCATCGCGGGCATGCCAGCGGATGTCGATTTGGGAACCTTGCGCGGCCGCGGTCAAGCCGGTAATCTCCGGCGGCGTGTTGTCGATGAGGAAGGAATCGCCCACCAGGCTTGCCGTGAGGGCCTGGCCCGGCGGGTTGCTCGGCTCATCGCTGGCCGTCACGCGCAATTCGTATTCGCCATCGGGGAAGGCGCTGCTGTCCCAACTGTATTCCGTGTCTTTCAGGCGGTCCTTGAGTAGCTTCCATTCGCTCTCGCCGCGGCCGCGGATTTCGAGCTTGTACACGAGGGTGTCGCCGTTTTCGTCGTGAGCGCGCCAGCGTGCGCCAATATATCCTTTGGCGTAGTTCATCAGCGATGACGCGCCCAGCTCGAGCGCAGGCGTCGACGACGAGGATCGCTTCTGGCCTAATGACGGCAGCGTGATGCTGGTCGACGGCGTCATCGTGAGCGATTGCGACGGGAATTTGTAATTCGGCGGCGTCATCTCGATCTCCTGGACGTCGGGCGCCACGTTCTTGGTCAGATAGGCGATCTCGACCGAAGACACCTCCGTCGGAAGAGGACCGGAACCCGTGAGAGCGAGTTCGTACTGCAGGAACCGCGCCGAGGTGGACGCGATGCGGCCGCTCCAATCGCCGCCGGTTTCGGTCAGAGGAACCGTCGACCACGAACTCCAGTTGTTCACAGGGCGATTCAGGTTCCCCGTGCGCGTACGGAGTGCGATGCCGGAGTTCGATCCGCGCACCGTAATGCGGCCCCAGTAAGAAAATGAGCCGGCATCCAAGGCTTCGCTTTCAAATTTTCCACTCTGGGCCAAACTGGGCCCGATGCGATACACCTTGCCGACGTTGCCGCTGATGGCGTAAATGCCGCTATCGGGCGTCGTGACAAAATTGGTGACCTGCGTGGGGGCGAAGTTTAGCAATTGCGTGCTCAGGACATCGGAATCGATGCGATAGACGCGTCCGCGATTTCCGGTTCCAACGAGCGGCCGGCCGCTGGAATCGAACGTGATGGCGTAGGCAATATCCTGCGAATTGCTCCAGATCTTGCGCGGGGAGCCCTCCGCATCGATGCGATAAACATCGGAGCCGCCGGATACCGAAGTCGGCGTGAACGAAACGGGAACATTAGGCGCGGCTGCGGGGCGGCCGGACGGTTGCACTGTAATAACAGTGGAACTGGACGAGGATGCCGATGGCGGCGCGCTCGGGATCGGGGTGGGCGGCGTGATCGGAGGCGTGGACGTCGACGGGCGAGTGCCGACTCCAGCGGCGTAGATGGCCCCGTTGGGACCCACCGCCACGGAGGTGATCTCGCGCTTCGGGGCTTGATACAGGACGAAACCCTTCGCCGACGGAGAAATACGGAGAACCAGCCCGCCGGGTTCGGTGCCGACGATCAAATTGCCTTTGGCATCGATGGCCAACGAGCGCGCGTGTGTTTCCTCCGTTCGGAAGAAAACTGCGCCTTTGCCGTCCTGGCCAACGCGATGCACTTCGCCCTGGTCGCCCGTGGCGATGAAGAGATTGCCGGAACCATCAAACGCCATCGCCCAGATGTATTTCGCCTTGGGATCGTAAAAAACCTGGCACGTTCCGTCCGGCGCGACACGATAGACCTTGCCGTCGGGGTCGGTGGCGGCGTAGACGCGGTCCTTTTTGTCCACGGCGATGGCGTGGATTTCAAGGCCGTCCAATTCCGCCAGAGCGCGGGTCCTTCCGTCGCGCGAAATCTCGAAGAGTTTCGAGCGGCCGCTCCCTGAACCTCCGCCGCCGGCGTAGAGATTGCCCTTCGAATCCGAGGCAATGGCCCATAGATAGGTGACCGAAGAATCGAAAATCTCGCGCGTCGAGGGGGCCAGGAAGATGCGTCCGTCGCTGCGCAGCGAAAGATTTTCAAAGCTTCCCTTTTCGAAATCGCTCTGATCGCTTTGTTCCCAGAACTTAGTTTCAACGGCAAAAAGATCCAGCGCAAGCGCCGCCAGCAGGACGCCCGAGAGAGCGAGTTTGTTCATCAAGAAGTTATTTCACCGTGATCTTGAGCGTGTAGCTGCCGTTGATGGCGAGGTCGAACGGGATGCTGCCCTGTTCGACGGCGCTTTCGGGCGAGCTCGCGAAGTGGCGGCTCGCCGTGCGGCCCGTCTGCATCACGTTCATGACGGACGCGGGCAAAGCCGGAAGCGATTTGTCTTCGTAGTAAACCGTCGGCCGGGCCTCCACGAGAGAGACGTAAAGCTTGTTGTTGGTGCGCTCCTGATTGATCAGCGAGACTTCCTGCGGAATATCCATGAAGTGATCGGTGGAGGCCGCCAGGCTCTGCATGCGATTGAGAGTTTCGGCATCGCTCAACATAATGCGGTGCTCGCCTCGGGCCAGCCCCGCCGGAATCTTCAGGCTGAAATCGCGCTCGATGCGGTCGCCGCGATAGGGCCGCAGGAAAACCTTGATCGGGACAACGGAACCGGCATCGACTTCCGCGCTCGGCACCCAGGCATTCTCGATCGTTGCGACGCGGCGGTCGGGAAGCAGATCGATGGTAGCGTCCACGCTCTGAAGTTTGGGCGTGTGGACGGAATTCAGAAACAGGCGATTGAATTTATCACCCCACCAGCCGGCCAGCACCATGGGGGTGGGAACCGGCAGCTCGCCCGGCGCCAGCATGGTCGAAAGCGCCAGCTTCTCGCCGCCATCGAGCTGCACGTTGCCGCTCAGACGGTAGGTCGCTTCCTCGGCGAAATCATTGAGGCCGGAGAGGGAATTGAACATCGTCAGCATCATCAGGTAGGGCGTCCACTTCTGCTGCACGAAAACGCTGAAGTGGAAACTCTTCTCGCGCCGAACCGCGTTCGAATCGTCGAAGGAGCGGACCTTCAGCGTAACCGGGACCATGTCTGCCGTGGCGCCCATGACGCCTTGAATGGCGCTGTGCCGGTCCTGGTGGAGAGCACCGACGATCTCGGTGGCGTTACCGAATTTGTTCGGCTGGAACTGCGAAGCGAGCGTCATCAGCACGTCGCTTTTCGCCATGGGCATGTTGACGGGACCGAGATTGAAGAACGAGTGACCGCACGCCAGCATGTTCTTGCCGTCGTTGTAGGTGACGGTGCACATGCCGCTCACGCTCATGTCCCCTGAGACCAGCACGCCGCTGACGGCATCGCCCGGAACGAGAGCATGTTCCCACCCCGCCGCGGGCTTGTTGTCGCGTAGCGCGCTGGAGGCGCCCCCGGCGGCAACCGCCATGCCGGTCTGCTCGAAGAACGGCGCGAATTCACGCAGCACGCCCTCATTGAAACCCGCGAAGCTGAGCGGCGTTTCGATCGGGATCATGGTTGGGGATGTCTGCAGGCTGCCGGAGCCTCCCGCCGAAACGACCTGCGAGAGCATGCCGCTCGGGAGGTTCACCGCGGCGCGCTGCGGGCCCGCGCTGCCCGGCACGCGAGCGTCCGTGGGGCGGCTCTGATCGAAGTCGTTGACCTCCAGCATCAGCTCGATCGGCGTGATGCCGCAGATCGCATCGGGCGAAAACACGCTGAGTCGCAGCGCCACGGCTCCGACGAGTTTACCGTCGATATAAACGGGGCTGCCGCTCATCCCTCCCGCGACATTGGTGCGAATGGCCTTGCCGCCCATCTTGCCGATGATGATGTCCTGACCGGGACCCCACTGATTTTTCAAAATCCCGATGATCTCGACCGGAATCGCCTCGGGATCGGAGCCGGCCAACACGGTCCAGGCATACCCTTTCATGCCCGGCTTGAGGTCGGACTCCTTAAAGATCTGAGGTTTTCCAATCTTGGGCCGCGCCGGTGGCGGATCGGGGGTCTGGGCGAAGAGAGAGGAGCAGAGCACTACGGCCGACAGCGCCGCTGTTTTGAACATGGGACCTTCCTTGAATCTCTGAGGAACTGCACTGTTTGGTGCTTGTCTTTATTATCCTTCACTTTGGACTGCTTCGGAGCGGCGTGGGTTCCAAAGGGGGTGCGGGACACAAAAGTCTAGCGACCTCTACAAAAGCCGAGAATCCGGATCGTCAACGGGTTGCCCGGTTCACCGGATCGAAATGAGGGGCCCATTACTGTGGGCGCCCGCAACGGTCGCGACGATAGGGTAATCGCCAGGCGCCAGGGCCGGCACCCTAACATTTGCTTGATACAGTCCAACAAATCCGGGCGCGAGGCCGAAATAGGAAACCTGGGCTGGGAGCTCTCCAATCGTAAACGAGTACGCGGCCGCAACTATCGAAAACGGGGCTGAAGGGGCCGTCGATCCAGTCATTACGGCTGGACTGACCGCGCCAGGGCCTGTCAGATATGCAATTACCGTGTCGCCCACATGGGCAGGACTGCTCGGCGAGTTAGCCGAATAATCTTGGTTCAGTACAGCGGCTCGGTTGCCGGAATACGTGAAAATTCCCGGAGCCGTTTGGCGGATGCTCAACAGGACGGAATTACTCGGTGTCCCGGCGCTGCTCAAACTGAGGGAGACGGGTTGGTCCGTGGGCACATCGAACGGCATTTGCGCATTGATTTGGCTCCCGCTGGAGAAGAATACGGGTGCGGTTTCGCCGTTCACAAGCACCTGAGCCGATGCCGTCGATAGCGGCAGATTTCGTCCAAAGATCGAGAAGATCGCACCTGGAGAAAGTGCCCGTGGGTCAAAACTCGCGGCATTGACGGCCGCGTCTTGGGGAGTGCCGAATAAGGGCTGAGCGACGCCTGCGACAGAATATCCAGCATCGCTCTCCATGAACAGAACAGCCTGTCCATCTTCGGCCACGGCTATGAAATAATCCGCCGTACCGTTCTGGTTTTTGATGCTGGCCGTACCTGAGCAATCGCTTGAAACGGAATATGGCCCCTGACCGGTTGCGGTGATCGCGGTCCCATTGACATTTGCCATACCGGTAGCGCTCACATTACCGCGGCCATCGCCACTTGCGCTTCCAGCCTGCGAATAATAGTAGCCGCTCCCTGACACGAAGGCCACGCCCGTAAGCAGGTAGGCATAGCTGCCACTCAGAGAGGCTGTGCCGCATTGGATGGGTGCCGTGGCCGCCGTCTGACGATATGCCCGCCCCGCAACGACTCCGGTGGGCATCGAAAAGGCAACTATTGCTCCCTGCCCTCCATTCACGATCTGGAAAGTGAGCGAGCCGGACGGCTGGGAATCGACTGACAGCGTCATGGTGCCAGCACAGGCTGACTGGACAGAATACGTTCCGGTCAATGTGTGCGCCGCGATTGAGCCTCCGACACTCGTATGGGAGTTCCCCGAAAGGCCGCCCTGCCCATCGGCAATCAACTTTCCTAGTTCGACGTAAGGATAAACCTGGCTCCCCGAAAGCAAGTCGCCGCTGAGCAGGTAGTAGTAAATTCCGTTCAAGGTGGAATTCGCGCAGACGCCCCCGCCGATCTGCGGTTGCGCTTGCAGCGCCACCATCGCCATCGAGAAGGCTGGACCTAAGATTCCCAGACGCAATCGCATTAGTAACCCCTTCACGATATTAGTGCCCTTATAATGAAATCGTCTCGCGTTCTGGCGGGAAATTCTTGGTGCGGCATTTCGGACGATGTTTATGGGCCCTAGGTCGAGATCCGAGCAAGGCTTCAACTTAGAATTTTGGGCCCGTTTGATTCCCGCTATGCGGGGATTCGCGTATCAATTCCGATTCAGCCCATGCTGTCACCTGGAATCGTATGCTCGTGCTGGGAATCCAGCTGGGGCGGGTTGGTGCGGCAAAAGCAGATGCGAGATCGTAACCCGCCAGAAAACCGGGAACTCCTGGCACGCTAGTTCTTCCAGCCCACCGCCGCTCCGGCGAGGGTACAGGCTGTCGCCGGTTGCAAACGCATTCCACTGATTTTAGATGATCAAGGCTTAGATCCACGCAGCGGTGAACTCCGCTGGAACCAATGCCGTACTACGCGATGCCCCTTGGAATCGACGCGAACGACGCGGAGGCCAGAAGCGCTACCGCGCGCGAATGCATCGGCTGTAAATGCCGGACCACGACGGGCGACCCTGATCCCAACGGGCGAAGGTTGGAAAGAACGGCGTAATATCGGCACATGAGTTATTACTCGCAGCTACAGCCGGGCAGCGACCTGACCGAGACGATGCTCAAGGCGTGCCTCCGTCTGATTGAGAGCGGTGAAGCGGTGGACCCAGAATCCGCATCGCTGGATTTGCCTAAGGCCCGATAGTGACTCTTGTCTGCACGGAGCAACTGGACATAGTGGGAGTTGGAGCCATCAAGCGGAGGCGGCCGGAGTATGCTTCGCGGATTGCCGTGAGAAGCGAATTCCCGTTGGACCGAAACACCTCGGAGCTTGGCTACGTGGTCATTAACCCGCAGCATCGGGAGGAGGGAATCTCTGGCCTTATCGTGAAAGATCTCCTGTCAAGGTTTCATGGGTTGACCTTATTCGCAACGACCTCAGATGATCGAATGAAAGCAACGTTGGGAAGATCTGGCTTCATACGGAAAGGCAAGGAGTGGGCAGGAACCTCCTCTCAGCTTTCCCTTTGGATCATGCAAAGAGATTCAGAGTAGTCCACTGCTCTGCGGAAGAGGCTGTGACACAACCGCGCTTTTGCGATTCGAAGGTGTCCATCTGACGTGCCACCTATGTCGGCAGCTTCCTTGCAATTGTTGGTCGCGCACCGGTTCAAAGCTGCGTGAACAGCGCGCCTACGCCACAATGAAAGAAATGAGACCGGCAAGCTCCGCGTCCGCCGCCACCAGCCGTCCCCGTTCCGGCGCGAGGGCGCGGGCTCGTCTGTTCCTGATCGACGCCTACGGATTCATCTTTCGCGCCTATCACGCCCGCGCGCGCAGCGGCGCCCCGCCCATGCGTACCACCACGGGCCTCTCCACCGAAGCGATTTATATCTTCCACAACATGCTGCGGAAGCTGCGCACCGAATACAAACCGGAATACATCGCCGCGGTCTTCGAGAGCGGAAAAACATTTCGGGAAGAGAGTTTCGCCGGTTACAAGGCCAATCGCGCCGAAATGCCGTCCGATCTCGGGGAGCAGATTCCGTACATCCGAAGCCTGATCGAGGCTCTTCGCATTCCCATCGTCGAATGCCCCGGCTTTGAAGCCGACGACGTCATCGGCGCGCTCGCTTGCCGCTACTCGGAAAATTTCGACGTGGTCATCGTCTCGAGCGACAAGGATATGCTGCAGCTCGTCAACGAGCATGTTCATATGTACAACCCCGTCAAAGAGAACGTTTGGTACGATCCCATCCAAACCGAAGTGTTCATGGGCGTGAAGCCGGGTCAGGTGGCGGATCTGCTCGCGCTTATGGGCGATTCGATCGATAATATCCCAGGCGCTCCCGGCATCGGCGAAAAGGGCGCGCGGGATCTGATTGCCCGCTTCGGCTCGGTCGAGAATGCGCTCGATCATGCCGGCGAGGTGGAGCGCAAGATGTATCGCGAGAGTCTGCTCAACAACCGCGATCGCATCCTGTTAAGCAAGAAACTGGCGAAGATCGACACCACGGTTCCGATTGAATGCGACATCTCGGCATTCGCGACAGCCGAGCCGGACATCACGGCGCTGCGCGGCATTTATAAAGAGCTCGAATTTACCAGCCTCCTGCGCGAATTGAGTCCGGTCGAGGACTCGCACACACGGGATTACAAGACGCTCACCACGCGCGAGGAAGTCGCTGCGTATATAGACGCGATTCCTCCCGACAAACCCGTCGCGATCGCGGTGCAGACGGCCGGCCGGCAGGAGCTGCCTCTAACCATGGTTGGGATTGCATGGAAGCCGGGCGAAGCGCGCGCATTCTCAACCGAGCTAATCGACGCGGCGCAGCCGGTAATTGAAAGCGAGGAGCGTAAGAAAATCGCGCACGACGTGAAGGCCGTGCTCTTGGAGCTGTGGAAATACGGCCTCGAACCGCGCGGCTTCGAGCACGATGCCATGCTATATGCCTTCCTGCTCTCCGCCGATCCCTCCGGTTGTTCGCCCGAGACGCTCGCCGAGCGGTTTCTCGATCGGCGTTTGTCCGCCTTCGCCGAGCAGCAGGCCGACTGTTCCCTCAGCATGGCCGAGCGCCTGGCGGCCGGAGTGGACGAACAGAAGCTCCGCGAGGTCTACGGCGCCATCGACCTGCCGCTCAGCTACGTGCTGGCGCGCATGGAGCGCAATGGGATCCGGATCGATCCAGCGGTGCTGAAAGACTTATCGGAGCGCATGGACGCCGACCTGCAAAGGATCTCGAAAGAGATCTACGACCTCGCGGGCAAGCCGTTCAACATCAATTCGCCGCAGCAGCTAGGCAAAGTGCTGTTCGAGGATATGAATCTTCCGGCGCCCGTGAAGTATGGCAAGGGCAAGACGATTTCAACTGCCGCGGACGTGCTCGAAACGCTAGCGGCGGAGCATGAAATTGCGCGCAAGGTGCTCGAATATCGCCAGCTCTCGAAACTGAAGGGTACCTACGTGGATGCTCTCCCGTTGCTAATCGACCCAGCAACCGGCCGCTTGCACACCACCTTCAATCAGGCGGGCGCGGCCACGGGGCGGCTATCCTCCTCCAACCCAAACCTCCAAAATATCCCGATCAAAACCGGGCTGGGCCGGGAGATTCGCGCCGCATTCATTCCCAACGAAGGCTGGCGCATGGTGGTCGCCGATTATTCGCAGATCGAGCTGCGCTTGCTGGCGCACATGTCCGGCGACGCGATGCTGCTCGACTCCTTCCGGCGCGGCGAGGACATCCACACGCGCACGGCCTCTGAGGTTTTCGGCGTTGCCCCGCTGATGGTCACGCCGGAAATGCGGAGGCGCGCCAAGGCCGTGAATTTCGGCATCGTCTACGGGCAGACCCCATTCGGGCTGGCAACCAGTCTCGGCATCGACCGCAAGGAAGCCGAGACCTACATCCGCAGCTATTTCGAGCTGTACAAGGGCGTCAAAAAGTTCATTGAAAAGACTATCGAAGAAGTGCGCGGGGCCGGTTACGCGCTCACGCTTTTCGGCCGCAAGCGGCCCATTCCGGACATGAATAGCCGTAATCCCAACGCGCGTTCATTCGCCGAACGCACCGCCGTGAACACGCCGCTGCAGGGCACCGCCGCGGACCTGATCAAGCTCGCGATGATCAAAGTCGACGGCGAGCTGCGCGAGCGAAAACTGCGCGCGCGGATGCTGTTGCAGGTTCACGATGAGCTTGTGCTGGAGGCCCCGCCGGAGGAGGCCGAAGAGGTCGCGGCCATGGTCAAACGCGAAATGGGGGCGGTGCGCCGGCTGGACGTTCCATTGGTGGTGGACACCGGTATTGGAGCGAATTGGAGAGACGCGAAATGAGACTGATCGTATTGCTTGCTCTACTTGTACTCTCCGCGTGCTCGTCGGCGCCGAGCTCCAACAAAGAGCAGGTCTCGCCAAAAGATGTGGGACCTGCGCCCGCCGTGTTCCGCGTAAATTTTGATACCAGCAAGGGTCCCTTCGCAGTCGAGGTCCACCATGCCTGGGCGCCATACGGAGCGGACCGCTTCTACGAGCTGGTCGAAAAGAAATTCTACGACGGCGCGCGCTTCTTTCGGATCGTGAAAGGATTTATCGTGCAGTTCGGCATCAGCGGCGATCCGCGCGCCTCCGAGCATTGGCGCGCAATGAATTTGCCCGACGATCCCGTGAAGATGCCGAACTCCCGCGGTACGATCAGCTATGCGATGGCCGGTCCGGGGACGCGCACCACGCAGGTCTTTATCAATGTTGGAGAGAACGCCGCGCAACTCGACCAGCAAGGATTCGCGCCGTTCGGGCGCGTGATCGAGGGCATGGATGTGGTCGACCGGCTGGACGCGGAATACGGCGAGGCCCCGGACCAGCAGCGTCTCGAGACGGAGGGAAATGCCTATCTCGCGAAGGAATTTCCGAATCTGGATTACATCAAAACCGCCCGCGTCGTGGGCGGCGCGCCGTAACGGCAATTACGCTCGAAAGGCAAAAATATGAAATCGTGCACGCATATCAATCAAATCCGACCAGTCGCGCCGCATACCCCCCAAGGCTGTGAAGAGTGCCTCGACACGGGCGATTCCTGGGTTCATCTGCGACTCTGCTTGGAGTGCGGTCACGTGGGCTGCTGCGATTCGTCGAAGAACAAACATGCCACGAAGCACTTCCACGCGACAAATCATCCCATCATGCGATCGTTCGAGCCGGGAGAAAACTGGGGCTGGTGCTATATTGATCGCGTCGAGCTTGATTTGGAATAATTGCGCCCCAAGAGTTAGGATGCGGCTCGCCCGCCGTTCCAGCGGGTTCAGGGCGACATTGCCGGCGTCAGGGGGACTGCATTCCCCGCCGCCACCGCGTCGGCCAATCGCGCAAGTCGCCCTCGTGAAAATGAAACTTGCGATGGTTTGCAAACAGCAAGCGCGGTTACGGTCCGCAACCCGGAGAGCTAGCTAGCCCGCGAACTCCCCGCGCCCCAGCGTCAACGAGAACTCGCTTCATCGCCCCAGTCGCGGTACATCTCAGGCGCCGCCGACGGCTTCGCAAGATCCGCCATCATCGCCCGAAACGTCTCGATTTTGCGCCGCACAACATAACTGCGGAAGCTCTCGCCTTCAGACCAGTTCGAGATAAAGCGATCGAACTCCCTGCTGTCGGGTCTCGGCGGCGCCGAAGCGCTCGGCCCCATTCCAACGGGATTTCGCGTGGGGTTCACGTCCTTCAGAACGACGCCGAGGCGAATGACATCGTCGGGGCCGATGCGCGCGACGCGTTGCATAACCTTCTTGTTCTGTTCAGCCTTCTTCAGGTCGTAGGTCGCCTGCAAGCCGCATCCAGAATTCAGGCGTGCTGCCGAAGAGACGAGACACCTTCAGGCACATGACGGCCGAGGCCTGCGCTCCGCCAGAATGTCGTGGAGAATATGGCGGGACAGCCAAGAGCTTTCGCCACGGCCGTCACGGACATGCCGTCAGACGGCAGGATGTCTTGCTTGATAATCTCGCCCGGATGGAGGGGCAGTCCGTTCTTCATCCTCATAACTCCCTCCCTGATGAACGTGACCGGTAATTCCCGGTAACGCGCACCGACCACCGTTGCGGGCTGCCGTGCAGGCTCAGCGGATTCGGCGCCGCGCCGCGCATGCTACCTCCAGGAGCTGGAGGACGCGCACATTTCCTCACGTATTCGGCGCCGCATATCTCCACTGGCATGCTGAATTCTTCTCGAGTATGAACGCCCACCGGCGCTCGCTTCCTGCCGGCATCGCCGCCGCGCCCCTTACCGCCATTCCACTCGTATTCATGATCGCGCCGACAGACCCGCCTGACATTCCGATGACGACACCTCCGGAATTTAGTTAGGCCGATTTGACCCCGTCGTCGCGGCGAACAACGGCACCTCGATCCAATTGGACGATCCTATCGTCGCCGGCGCGGTAAAGAAATTGAAGCGGCCGTAGCGGCGAAGCCAAAGATTCCGGAGCCTGGGCCACGAGCCCCGGAACTGAACCGCGATCGCGAGCGAGCGATTTACTGCGTCGTACGCCGCCGCCGGATCGCTAGGAGCGAGGCGAGCGCCACGCCGGCCATGCCGAAAGTCGCCGGCTCAGGCACTGTCGGCGGCCCGGAAAAGGAGCAATTGGGCCCGCAAGACAGCCGCGCAACCTGCTCGTTCTGGGAAAGGAACAAGGTGCCGTTACTGGTGTCGGGCGACACGAAATCGCCGCGCGTTCCGCCGCTGGCAATGATTACGGATGTGCCCGTAGTGGGATCGAGGAGGAGAACCGTTCCGTCGTTGTCGTTGACCACTACGTCGCCATTGAATGCGCCGCCGCTGATGACGCCCGTTCCGTCCGGGCTGTGCCCCGTTGAGAAAGTCTTGATCAATGCTCCCGTAGCAATGTTGTAGGACTGGACCGCGCCTCCCACCTCAACATAGGCCACAGTGCCGTCCGGGGACACCGATACGCCGTCTCCGACGAGCCCGGCAACGATCACCCGGAAGGACCCCGCCACGGGATCGATGTCGATCAACCCTTTATTGCTTGTCGTGATAATGTGCCCGTTGACCGGATCGCCCCACATGCCAAGGTCGTCAAGAACGCCGGCGGCCTCCAGGTTGGGGATCGGGGCGAAGGTACCATCGCTGTTGAAGTGCTCGTAGACGCCGCCTTGAGCCTGAGCGCCGTATACCTGGCCGCCCGCGGTCGCCATGGCGAAATTGCAATTGCCGGTCGTGCACGTGTACGGGTTAGAAGCCACGGTGCTGCCCAAGGTCTGGCCGTCTACGTCCTTGAAAACCATAATTGTCGGCCCACTGGCACCATGGGTATTCAGCAAGCTGCCCGTGATCACGTTGCCATTGGTGACTATTCCTTGCGCCAGCGGACCATACTGGGCGTTGTATCCGCTCACGAAGGTGCTGAGCGTAAAACCGTCGCTTATTCCAGTTGAAGTCAGGATCAGGGCCGCGTGTAGTGGCGTAATCACCGCACAAGGCGCGGCCAAAATGCAAACGAACGATGCGATTGACGTCAAGCGCGTCACTTTGTCCTCCGGAGTTTGTTTTGTAGTATTCTTACTTGGAGTATTCTACCCCGATTACTGCCCTTGTGACATGTCGACTGCAAATTTATATTACAGTACGTAAGTCGACGAAACCAACGTGATCTATCTCACTGGCGAATAGGAGGCGGCCTTCCAAAGTGAAATATTTTGCAACGCGCTGATCTGGCCGTACTTTTCAACGGACTGTCTGAGCACCTTGACCCATTCCGGGTCGGCCTAAAATGCTGCCCAACATCCGCTCACGCGCGGCCAGATTATCAAATGGAACCCTATGTCAAATTAGGCCCGGCGAAGCGTTCGTGCAATGCCGCGAGCTGCCGATATGTCGGCGAATGATAGACGCGCAGCTCGAAAACGCGCGGTTTCCCCGTGGATGCACTGGGGGCGATTTCGGGCGAATACGGAGCTCCCATAGCATCCAACGGACAAGCCCGCCGGCATGCCGGTCTATTTTCGCGATTTGGCTTCCAGAGATATTTCCGGGCAGGAGCTACGTCTCTCCTCGCTGCGCGCCAAAATGATTCTGGTGACATTCTGGTCTCCTTCGAGCAGCGCATCGCGCGCGGAGCTGGCGGCCCTTGGCAACACCTACTGAGAATTTCATCTGCGCGGCCTCGAAGCCATCGGCATAGGAAAGACGGCGAGCGACTTGGATATTTTGCGCCGCATGGACGACCTTGGAGTCTCCTGGCCGCAGGTCGCGGACAAGCAGGGCCTGGCGAGGGAGTACAACGTCGCGCCTGGCCAGACGCGCACTTACGTGCTCGACGGCAATCGCCGCATCCTCGCCTCGCATTTACACGGGCGAGATCTCGCGTTGTTCATCCAAAAGCTCTTCGCGCCCGCTCCATAACGCGGCCGCATACCCGTTTCATAATAAACCCGGGTCATGGCGATCTCCACGCCAGCGCAGTTCGTCGGCATTGACGAGTATTTGACCAATCCGGAATACGAGCACTGCGAATGGGTGAAGGGGGAGGTCGTTCCGCTGAACGTAGGCACGAACAAGCATTCGAGAATACAGATAAATTGCGGTTATAAGCTTCGAGAATACTGCCTGAATCGTCCGGGATGGGTCGCGGCGGAACTGCATTGCCGATTGCGAGTGGGATTGGAACGGCGCTGCCGGCTGCCGGATGTCGCATTTCTTTTGAACGAACCGGGCGCGGGCGAACTCTATTGGGAGGGCGCGCCCGATCTAGCGGTGGAAATACAATCACCCGACGACCCGGTATCGTTTCTCATCGACAAAGCGCGCGAGTATTTCGCGAACGGCTGCAAGCTGGTGTGGATCGTTCTTCCCGAAGAGCAATCCGTTCTCGTACTGACCCCCGATGCCGCGCCTACATTTCGATCGAATTACCTGAGGAGGATTGATCGCATTGAGCGCGCCATCGAGGCGCTTATTGACAGTCATGAACGGCTGGCGGTCTCAGAAGCAGTTACTGACTGCCCAGGTCATTCTCGTACGGCTGCAAGCCCTAATAGACAGCCAGCTTCGGGTAGACGAGACCCTCCAATCCATCAAGAAACTTCTCGACCGGCTGCCTCCGCCGCAGACTACGGCGTGAGCCGGCGGTAAATTTCCGTATCCCCGCTCGTAAATTCCAGCTTGAACTCGGAGCTTCGTGCGATCGCGCGCCGGCTTAGTTTGGCGCCTTCATCGTGTAGATCACGGTAGAAATCGCGCTTGGTCAACAGCATATAATCAAGGCCCTGCTCCCTTGAAAAAGAGGGCAGGGTCTGGAGGAAGCGCGGGACCACGCGATCAAGGTCGCGATAATACAGCTTCGGTGGGACAGGAAGACTGCACGCCCGGCGCTGCGTATAAAGATAGATCAGAGGGTCGTCATACGCGTACACGCCAGCTTCGGCCGGAGCGTGTTGCGCGATCCAGGCGTAGGCCGGACGCGTGGCTTCGAGATCGGAGCGGTAGAGAGCAAGCAGGTTCGGTAAGAAGACAAGATCTCCCGCCAAGTGCGTATATGCGATGAAGAGAGCGAGTGACGCAAGCGCCATGGCTCCAATTCCCGCCGCGATACGATCGGCAACGGCGCGCTTGTCCCAGGAGCGCCGCAGCGCAGCCGCGAAGTTGCGAAGCTCGATCCAAAGTCCCGCAAGCAGCAAAGGGTAAAGCGGGAAAATCAGGCGCTGCTCCGGCTGATAATGCCATACCAGCAGCAACCCGGTCATGCCGAGCGCAACAAAGGGATATTGTAGACGCCTCGACCGTAGCGCCAAACGGATTACCCCCGCAATGGCCGTCACGGCTATGAGGCGCTCGAAAATGGCAGCCTCAAACACCGGCACATCGAACATCAGCAGCTTGCCGGCGGACCGCAGCAAGCCGTCGAGGTTGAGCCACATCACGCGCGGCAGATCAGCCCAGGACAGGTTATAGGCACGAAAGCCGGTATAGTTCGTGTAATAAAGACTGACGAGGTCGCTGGACTTCGATACTCGCATCACGACCCAGACCTCCCAGGCGACGACAGCGGGCAGCATGGCCGCGGCGAAAGCAAGAGCCCGCATGTAGCGCCTCCGCAGTGCGAAACAGAAAGGCACTGTAACGAGCAAGGGCAGAGCGGCGGATTTCGTAAGATACGCGAACGCCCCGAGCAAGCCGGCATTAACGGCGAGCCACCCGGATGTTTGAGGATCCAACGCGCGCTCCGCCAACAGAATGCACCCGAGAAACGCCGTCATGAACAGGATTTCGGGCATCAACGAAATGCTTAATAGCGCGCCCATGGGATTCCAGGAGGCCGCCATTGTCAGGGCCCAACATTCGATCGCGCCCAGGCCCAACTGTTTCAGTAGGGCTCTTACGAGCAGCACGTACACGGGAAACGCCAGCCACACGGCCAATGTCGCGAGCGGAACATTCGCCGGAAAATCCGGATTTAATTTCCAAACAAGGGCCAGCAGAGCGGGGAACAGCGGAGGGTATTTCGTCTGCCAGGGCTGCCGCGGAAGGCTATCGATGCGATAACCGCTCCCGCTTGCCAGCGCCTTCGCGGAAACCCAATAGATGCTGTCGTCGTGATAGAAGCCGAGCTGCGGCATCGTCCTCCATCTCCAGGCGAGCGCAGCCGATGGCGTTATCGCGAGAACCAGGAGGGCGGGCGTCAGCCATTTCCGGCGCACGCTTTTTAATCGGCCAAAGCGGCGCGTAACAACAGAGAAAACAGGGCCGCGTTAGTTCGAGGCGGTGACGGCGAAATCCCAGGTCTGCATATTCACCTTGCCCTCGGTCCATTCCACAACGGCGTACTCTCCGGGTTCGAGCGGCTTCTGCGGCCAGATCTTGTAGAGCATATCGCCGGCCTGCTGGTGAAACGTGGGGACGATAGTGGGCTCCTCGACAATTTCCTTCGTCACGGGAACGATGGTGAGCTTCTCGACTACACGGTTGCCGTTATGCTCCCCCATCTTGATGATGCCGAAACGTTCCTCCTCCGATAGGCGCAGGTAAAATTCGGGTATGTTACCGCTGACGGTGGTTTGCGAATGCGCGCCGTTCATTTCGAGCGTGGCCTTGCCCGTCACCATCGGAATCGGGCTCAGGACCTTGAGCACGGAGCGGCGTTTATTGTTGACCGCCGCAACCTCCCCGACCTTCATGGGCACGATAGCCTCGCCTTTCACGGCGTAAGCGCCGGGATCGGGCGGGACCATGCGGATCTGATGGGCGGCGGCCCGCTCGGCTTTGTCCTCTTCCGCGTCGGCCTTGGAGTCCTCGCTCATGACGGCCTTCCGCGCCTGAATCTCCGCTTCCGTCTTCTTCAGGTCCGCCAATTCGAGCGGAATCTCTTCCCAATCGTCCCGGTCGGTGCTATAGAATTTAACGCGATCGCCCTCGACTTTATATTCGCGAGCCAATTGGTAAGACCCGTCGCGAAGATACAGCTTTATGACCTCGGCGCATAGCGGAATACAGAGAATCAGCCAAACGAGAAAACAGCGAAAAGCAATCGGCCGCATGAACATCAACCACCTAAAACTACGACGCCTTTCACCACCCGAATCGGCGCAGCAAAAGGAACTGCGATAAATTTTCAGTCGTCAACAATCCCATCAGCCGTTCCCCATCCATCACCAGCGCGCAGGCGCCCGAGCGAGTCATCATAGGCAATACTTCGGCAAGGTTCATGTCCGGGCCGAGACTGGTGTAGTCCCGTTGCATGAATCCAGCCACATAAGCGTCGGGCCCCTCGCTCGCCATGGCCCGCATGAGCGCAGTGCGGCCGAGCAGTCCGATGACCTGTTCGCTGTGGACGATCGGGAAATCCTGCTGCGAGGTGGCCAGCAGCAGATTCGCGGCGTCCCGTATCGTGTTGCCGTGACCGAGCGTGTGGTATTCGGTCAGCATCGCCGCGCGCACGGGAATTCCGGCGGTCAGAAAGCGTCCCATCGCCGCCGCGCTCTCCTGCGCCGCCCCGAGATAAACGAAAAATGCCACGAAAACGAGCAGGAGATGGGAATACAAAAGCCCATACAAACCCATGCTTATGGCCAGCATCCGTCCGGCCCACGCAGCGACGCGCGTGGCCTCGTCCTCCGGTTTGAAGTGGGTGAGCACGGCGCGAAGCATCCTGCCGCCGTCCATGGGAAACGCGGGGATGACATTGAACGCGGACAGAATCAGGTTCGCTTCTGCGATCCTCTCGAGCAGATTCGAGTCGTTTGGATCGAGAAACGCCGCCACGGCTCCGATGGCCCGATGATTCTCGAATAAATAACCGAATAGCCCGGCTCCGATCAGCAGATTGATCAATGGTCCCGCCGCCGCGATCCAGAATTCTTCGACCGGTTTAGCATTGCGCTCGTAGCGCGATACCCCGCCAATGGGAAACATCACGACTTCGAGCGTCCGGATACCAAAACGCATGCCCATTAAGGCGTGCGCGAACTCATGAGCCAGCACCGACGCGAACAGCGCCAGCAGAAACAGAGCGTAGCTTAGGCCGGATTGATCGCTTCCCAGACCGTTTACGATCAGGAAAATAAGCAACAGGATGAACGTGAAATGCAGACGCACTGGTACGCCCAGAAGCCGGAACGATGCCGTCGATCCGGTCGAGCCGCCGCTGGAATTGCCGCGCGTTTCGCTTCTCAAGCGCGTACCTCTCTACCACTGTATCAAGCGGAGAAAATAGTTCGTCTTTTAGGGCGCGACGAAGATGCCGAAGCCGGCGCTGGTTGCGCCTCCGGCCTGTAGAGTAAAGCCGGCTGCTCCGCCAGAGAGGCCCGGGGCTACATACGGGGTCACAAAATTGATCTGGGCGATGCCGAAAAACATTCCGGGGGCATTGCCGGCGTAGGTGACGAGAACTTGCGGCGGGTTGTACGTCGCTGGAGCGATTTCGCAGTTGCAGGTATTCAGGGCCGACACTGCGATTGCGCCATCGGGACCCAGCGGGTAAGGCGCGGGAAGACCGGTGGCCCAAATCGAGACCGTCGAGCCGGCCTTGGCGGGGTTGGATGCGGAGTTGACGGAGCCATCCTGATTGAGGGCGGCCGTGCTTCCGTCGGCGTTGCGGAAGACTTCAGGGTCAGCCGTTATGGCAAAAACGGAGAAGGCGGGCAACACCGCGAGGTTGTTCGTTACGGTCACGCTGGAGGGCGCCACCGGGCGGAGCTCGAAAGGGACGATGGCGTTAATCTGCGAATCGGAAACGTAGAGCAGAGGCGCGGGCGAGGCCGCCGATGGTTACTTGAACGCCGCCGAGGGATTGGGCGCGGGTCCGGACGATGAAGCCGGTGTCGCCGGTCCGATGTGTGGCCCGTAGATGGAGATGAGCTCTCCGGGCGCAATGCGGCCGGAGAGAGGGCCATACGCGGCATTGGCGATTACGAAAACGCGCGGCGCGGGCGCGATCTCTGGCGTGAAGGTCGAGAGGATGCCTATGGTTCCGGCCATGTGCACCGTGCCGGCGGCATCGACCGCGATCGACTGCGAAGCGGTTCCGGTGGGGAATCGGGCCGAATAGGAAAGCGCCGATGCGGAGGGATTCAGCTCGACGATAAAGTCGTTGCCGGGCGCGGTCCAGCCGTTGGCGTCGGGAAAGCCCGGCAGCAATGATGAGACGGTCCCCGAGACCCAGGAATTGCCTTGCTTATCGATCGCAATTGACAGCGCATTGTCGGGCTGCGAGCCGCTGAGGTAGGTCGACCAAATCAGCGCCGTGCCCGTGGGATTGAGTTTGAGAACGAAGGCGTCGTAGTTGAATAGGGTTTGTCCTGGTTGCGGACCGGAGTAGGACGTTTGCAACGCGCCGGGGGTGGTGGGGAACATGGGATCTTCCGTATCTCCCGCGATATAAGCATTGCCCAACGCATCCACGGCGAGCGCGCTGACGCGACTTGCCGGGATTCCCGCCAAATCGACGTTGGGGCTGATATACGTGAGATAGCTCAAGCCCGATCCATCGGCCTTGACCTTGGCGATAAATGGGCCCACGCCTCCGGTATCCGATGGGCCCGGTACGCCAGGAACGAAAGCGCCTGGAGTGGTCGGGAGATCGCGCACGACCGTGTTGCCCGCGACATAGACGTTTCCAGCGGGGTCGAGCGCAATGGCGCTGCCCGTGCTGCTGTAGGGCGACAGAAAACAACTGCTGCCGCCATAACAGGAGTGCTGGGTTCCATTCAGCAGCGCGGTCCACAGAATGCGATCGCCCGCCGCCGAAATTTCGCTGATCAGCGCCGGCAAGTGCGCTGCGATGCCGAACAATGGTTTGTCGGTCGGGAGGCCTGGAGTAGAGGTGAAATCCGAAGCCCCGGTTTGTCCGGTCACGTACATGTTGCCGTTCGAATTGACGGCGATGCCGGATAGCGAGCTTGGCCCTTTCGCACCGCCGAAGTAGGTGGAATACAGGAGAATGCCCTCTGGAGTAAATTTCGCGATGAAGGAGCCGCCGGGCTGAGTTTGCAGTGCGTTTCGCAACGGGAAATCGGAGGAAGAAGTGGTTCCGGCGATGTAGATGTTGCCTTGTGGATCGACGGCGACCGCATTCGCCTGGTCGTTTCCTTTACCGCTGAGCGTGGCCGTAAATACAAGGTCTCCAGAGGCGTCGATTTTGGAAACGAAAGCGTCGGCCACGGTAGCGGTGATCACGCGGCTGCCTGCCGCATAGGTATTGCCCGTTGCATCGACGGCGATCTGGGCCACGCGATAGACATTCGCGTCGCCGATGAAGGTCGTATAGCCCGCTGTGGGGAGCAAGAACTCGCTTTGCGGAGTTGCCGTCCTGATCCATGAGTCGGGATCGCGGCCAGTGTAATTGAAGTGCGTTGAGGCGAATGCGCATGCCGCTATTGGCAGGAGAACGATCCACGACTTCACAATGAGGTCTCCCAGAACGGGAACGGGCGCTATTATGTCAAGAATAGCCGATTGGCGCCGGGCTTTGCTTGGCAACAGTGCGCGTAAGGTGTCTAATAAACATATGGCCAAGCCGAAGCGCAACCTGATCGAAGTGAAGTGCCCTTGTTGCGAGGCCACGCTGCAGATCGATGCCGAGCTCGGCGCCGTTATCAGTCATCAGGAGCACCAGAAACCACCCTCGATTCAAGACATGGAAGAAGCGGTCCGCAAGCTGCGCGGCGAGGAGGCGCGGCGGGCCGAAGTTTTCGACAAGTCGTTCGAGCAGCACAAGTCGCATCAGAAGGTGCTGGAGCGCAAATTCGACGAGCTTCTGAAGCAGGCGAAAGAGAGCCCCGACACCGCTCCCCCGCCCAAGCGCCCATTCGACTTCGATTGACTTTATCCCTCGCGGCCCCTTCCCGGCGGCGCCGCGCTCCGCCGCGCGAGAATAGAACTACATGACCGGTAACGACATCCGCCAGAAGTTTCTCGATTACTTCGCCGCGCGCGGTCACCGCATCGTCAAAAGCTCCTCGCTGGTCCCGGCGAACGATCCGACTCTGTTGTTCGCCAACGCGGGCATGAACCAGTTCAAAGACGTGTTTACCGGTGTGGAAACGCGGGAATACTCGCGCGCAACAACGTTACAGAAGTGCGTCCGCGCGGGAGGCAAGCACAACGACCTCGATAATGTCGGCTACACGCGGCGGCATCTTACGTTTTTCCAGATGCTGGGCAACTTTTCCTTTGGCGATTATTTCAAGCGCGAGGCCATCGCCTTTGCCTGGGAGCTCATCAGCAAAGATTTCGGCATTCCGAAAGATAAGCTTTATATCACGGTTTTTCGCGAAGACGGCGAAGCCGAAAATTTGTGGCGGGAGGTCGCGGGCATCTCGGGAGATCGCATCTTCCGTCTCGGCGAAGAGGACAATTTCTGGCAGATGGGTGAAACAGGACCATGCGGTCCGTGTTCCGAGATCTTCTACGACATGGGTCCGCAAGCGGCCGAGCCGGGCCGCGAGCAAGAGCGCTTTCCTGACGACACCGGCGACCGTTTCGTCGAAATCTGGAATCTCGTCTTTATGCAGTACGACCGCGCCTCGGACGGGATCATGACTCCTCTGCCGCGGCCCTCCATCGATACTGGCATGGGGCTGGAGCGAGTGGCCGCGGTGATGCAGGGTAAGATCTCGGTTTACGATACCGATCTTCTGCGCCCCATTATCGACCGCGCCGCCGAGCTTTTTGGCGTGTCGTACGGAGACTCGGAACGGTCCGATACCGTGTTGCGCATCAACGCCGACCACGCCCGCGCCACAGCCTTCCTGATCCACGACGGCGTGCTGCCATCGAATGAAGGCCGCGGCTACGTGCTGCGGAAAATCATGCGCCGGGCCATCCGCAACGCGCGCATGATTGGCCGTCAGCAGCCCTATCTCTACGAGCTGACCGGCTTCATCGCGGAGCTGATGCGGCCCGGCTATCCCGAGATGATGGAAAGCATCCAGCGCGTGGCGCGCGTCGCGAAAGACGAAGAACACCGCTACGCCACAACGTTCCAGATCGCCGAGAAGATTTTCCGCGACGAAGCCGCTGCGGCGGCGGATCGCATCATCCCCGGGCCGGCCGCGTTCCGCCTTTATGATACGTACGGACTGGCGCTCGACGAGCAGGAAGACATGGCGCGGGAGCTGGATCTCGCCATCGATCGCGAAGGGTTTGCGACCGAAATGGAGAGGCAGCGTGCCCGCGCCCGCGCAAGTTGGAAAGGCGCCGCCCAAGCCCAGATCTCGCCCCTTTACCGCACCCTCAAGCCGACCGAGTTCGTCGGACGCGACACGCTCGAAGCGGCGGTTGAAGTCACAGCGGTGCTCAATATCGATGGCCGCACCGAGGTCGCTCTCAATCACACTCCTTTCTATGCCGAAGCCGGCGGACAGGTCGGGGACATCGGCGGGTTGTATCTTGCCTCCACTGGTGAGAAAGCGGCCGAGGTCGAGGACACCTATAAACCGGCCCCCGGCGCCTACGTCCACAAGGTTCGGCTGCTGCTTCCGCTGGCGGAAGGCGAGCGCCTGATCGCCCGCGTCGACCCCGCTCTGCGAAATTCGACGATGCGCAACCACACCGCCACGCACCTGCTGCACGCGGCCTTGCGGACTGTACTTGGGACGCATGTCAAACAAGCCGGCAGCGTCGTCGATCCAGGCCGTCTCCGTTTTGATTTCACGCATTACGCCGCCCTTGACCCCGCGGAAATCGGCGAAGTCGAACGGCTGGTCAATGAGGAGGTCCTCAAGAACGTGGAGGTCCATACGCATGTCATGGATCTCGATGAGGCGCTGAATAGCGGCGCCATGGCGCTGTTCGGCGAAAAGTACGGCGATAAAGTGCGCGTCGTCTCAATCGAGCAGTTCAGCAAGGAGCTGTGCGGGGGCACACACGTGCATCGAACCGGCGACATCGGCGTCTGCAAGATCGTTTATGAGGGCAGCATTTCCGCCGGTGTCCGCCGCATCGAAGCGATCAGCGGAGAAGAGGCGCTGCGCCGTTTCCAGCAGGCGCTCGCGTCGCTTCACCGCGCGGCGCACGTCGTGAACACGCCCGAAAACAAGCTTATTGACGAGATTGAAAGACTGGTCGAAGATCGCAAGTCGCTCGAGAAGCGTCTCGAACAGATGAAGGACAAGGTCGCCCGGGCGCAGCTCGGCGGGCTCGAAGGCGATGCCCGGACCATCAAAGGCGTGCGCGTGCTCGCCGCGCAGGTTCCGGACATGGATCGCGCCCAGCTTCGTACTCTCGCCGATTCGCTTCGCAACAAGCGCGTCAATGTCGTCGTGCTCGCCACGGCGCAAGATTCGAATATTGCGATTGTCGCCGCGGTCACGAAGGAGCTTTCGGGTAAGGTACACGCGGGCAAACTCGCCGGAACCGTCGCGCAGGCTGTCGGCGGTAAGGGCGGCGGACGTCCCGACATGGCGGAAGCCGGAGGCAAGAACACCGCCGCGCTCCCGGCCGCGCTGGCGAACATCTACGATACCGTCGAGGCGCTTCTGCAATGACCGCGTCTCCAACGGAAGTGTACGATGCCATCATCGTCGGCGCCGGGCCTACCGGCCTTGCCTGCGCCATCGAACTGAAAACTCGCGGACTCGGCGCCGTTCTGTTCGACAAGGGCTGTCTGACCAATTCGCTCTACAACTATCCGACGCACATGACGTTCTTCACCACGCCGGAGCTACTGGAGATCGGCAACATTCCGATGACTTCGATGTATGAGAAGCCGACGAGGACGGAAGCGCTCAAGTATTATCGCCGCGTGACGGAACACTACAAGCTCGATGTTCGCCAGTACGAGCGCGTTCTGACCATCGGCGGCGCCGATAACGGTTTCCTGGTCACCACCAGCAAAGGCTATTACCACGGCCGCAAAATTATCATCGCGAACGGCTATTACGACGTTCCGAACCTGCTGAACGTGCCTGGCGAATCGCTCGACAAAGTCATTCATTATTACAAGGAGCCGCACCCCTATTACGATCACGACGTTGTGATTGTAGGAGCCAAAAATTCCGCCGCGATTGCCGCTCTCGAGCTGTACTGGACCGGAGCCCGCGTCACGCTGGTACACCGCGGGCCGGGCATTTCGAGCCGCGTCAAATATTGGATCAAGCCGAATATTGAGAATCGTATCGCCAACGGCGAGATCCACGCCTATTTCAACTCGCGCGTACTCGAAATCCTGCCCGATTCCGTGATTTTGGAAACGCCCCAGGGCGAGGTCGGGCTCAAGAACGATTTCGTGCTGGCCATGATCGGCTATCGTCCGGACCTGCAATTCCTGGCCGCCCATGGCATCGCGCTCGATCCGGAAACGCAGCGCCCGCGCACCAATCCCGATACGCTCGAAAGCGATCGCGCCGGCATTTATCTGGCGGGCGTGATCGTGGCCGGCATGCACACCAACGAGATTTTCATCGAGAACGGCCGCTTCCATGGCAGGAAGATCGCCGAAAGCATCGCCGCTGCTCTTGCCGCGCCGCAGTTGACCGGCGCGCGTAACTGATTGCGACTGCTGCCGGCGATGAGCGGCGATTTGCGGCTCCGGCACGCGAATCACAGGCGTTCCAGCGCGGACGGCCGGAACGCTCCGGCACTTCACTTCGGCGGGGCATTGCTTTTTGCGGCGCGGTCGAACGAAGAGGGGCACGTTTCGACGACAAGGAAGTCAAGTGAACCCGAGTACGAGAAGTCGTGGCAAGATATCTGCCCCGGCGAAGAGCTTAGATCTGAAATCGCGCCGATGATTGGCGCCAGCATCCTAGACTGCGCTGCTGTGAGCCGCAGCCCAGCCGGAATGAAAGTAGAGAAGTCGGCCGCCTGCTCGCGATTGGAACTCGACCGCACAGGCTGTACGGGCTAACGGTGCTAAACTGGCGTCCGAGAACACCATCATGACACGCCGCGATGCCCTCAAACCCGCCCTGTTGGGAGCGCCCGCCGCATTGTTGGCCGATACGCCGGCGAGCGAGCGCGCGCCTGGAGCGGCAAAGCCTCTGAAGATCGCGCGAGTAGAGGTCCTGCATCTCGAAAAGCCGCTGACGGACCGTTTTTGGATGGCCAACTCGCCCATCGGCGGTTACCACCCCAAGGCTTCGCGGCTGATTGTCACGATTCACACCGATGGCGGCGTCAGCGGCCATGGCGAGGGATCCGGTGGAGGCGCCGATCTGTTCCGCAAAGGATTTGCAGACCTTCTGATCGGCGAGGATCCTTACATGGTAGGGCGCATCTGGGAAAAGATGTTCGCCCCGACTTATGGCCGTGAGCCTTCGACGCGCGGATGGGGACAAAGCGGCATAATCGCCGCAATGGCGCCGGTCGATCAAGCGATTTATGACATTATGTCGAAGGCCGCCGGACTGCCCGTATATAAGTTCCTCGGCGGCTATCGCGATACGGTGCCGGTATACATTACGGGCGGATATTACCGCGAGGGGAAGGGCATCCCGGAACTGGTGCAAGAGATCCGCGGCTACCTCGACAAGGGATTTAATGCCATTAAGCTCAAGGTTGGCGGCATCAGCGGAGGCTACTCAGTAGAGGACGACTACAACCGCGTGAAAGCGGTGCGCGAGGCGGTTGGCCCCAAGGTGAGGCTGATGCTCGATGTCAACCAGGGCTGGGACGTGCCCACCGCGATACGCGCTTCGAATATGATGTACGACCTCGACATACATTGGTTGGAGGAGCCGCTGCGTTGGTATGACGATGTCGAGCCGCTCAAGCAAGTGAAATTGAACACGCGCATCCCTCTGGCCTCGGGCGAGCACGAGCAGACGCGCTGGGGCGCGCGCCGCCTGATGGAAACCGGCGCGATCGATTATATGCAGTTCGATTGCAACGCCCACGGGGGCATCACGGAATGGCGCAAGGTCGCGGGCATGGCGAGCATGTCGCACATCCAGATGGCGCCGCATCATGAACCCGTATTGCACGGTCACTTGCTGGCATCCGTGCCAAACGGCCACATTTTGGAATCGTTCGCCAACCCGGAGCGGGACCCGTTCTTCTTCGAGCTATACGATCGCAGGCCGCGAATCGAGAAGAGCGTGCTGTATCTCGACGATACGCCTGGGTTCGGGATTGAGTTCAACCAAAAAGCCCTGCAACGCTACGGGACCAAGATTTTATAAAGGGTATTGTTGAGAGGCATGGCGTCCTTGAATGGCGGTTGTTAAAGGCAGCCGCTTCGGTCCCTACGAGGCCGTTGGCGAGCTCGGCTCCGGAGGGATGGGCGAGGTTTTCCGCGCCCGCGATGCGCGGCTGAACCGGGACGTTGCGATCAAAGTCCTGCACGAAGAGGTCTCGAATGATGGGGGGCGGCGCGCGCGCTTTGAAGCCGAGGCGAAAGCAATCGCGGCGCTGAACCACCCCAACATCGTCGGCATCTTCGATACCGGCGAAGCGGACGGCGCGCTATATATCGTCACCGAGCTGGTTGCCGGCGAATCTCTGCGAGCGCTTCTGCGCCGCGGTCCAATGCCCGTTCGCAAAGTAGTGGACATTGCGGCCCAGATCGCCGACGGTCTCGCCGCGGCGCACTCGCGCGGCGTTATGCACCGCGATCTCAAACCCGAGAACGTGATGATTACGCCGGAGGGGCGCGTAAAGATTCTCGATTTCGGATTAGCGCGCCAGATGCCCGAGCGGGCCACGCCGGGCTCGAGCGAAACGCTGGCCATGGCGACGCATCGGACGGCGCCCGGCGCGATTGTGGGCACGGCGGCCTACATGAGCCCGGAGCAGGCTCGCGGCGATGCGCTCGATTTTCGAACGGACCAGTTCTCGTTCGGTCTGATTCTGTATGAGATGGCGGCGGGAAAGCAGGCGTTTTCGAGATCTAGCACCGTGGAGACGCTGGCGGCCATTATCCGCGAGGAACCGCCGCCGCTGGCGGGCGCCCTGCCTGCGCCGCTGCGCTGGATTGTGGAACGCTGCCTGGCGAAGGAACCGCACGCCCGCTACGATTCGACGCTCGATTTGTATCACGAGCTGTGCGCGATTCGCGATCATCTTTCGGAGGCGTATTCGAGCGATTCCATACCGGCCGCCGCGCTTGTGCACCGGCCTTCTCGGAGGTGGCGAGTCTCAACGGCGGTTTTCGGCGCCGCCTCTCTGCTCCTTTTTGGCGCTCTCGTTTTTTTCCTATCGCGGCCGAGGAGCGCGATCGATAATTCGAAGATCACCTACACACCGCTCGCGGTCGATGCGTCCGGACAACATGACCCGGTGTGGTCGCCGGACGGCAAAGCGATCGCGTTCTACAGAAACGTACACGGCAGACGCGCCGTTTTCGTGCGGTACTTGAATTCACCGGCGGAGATTCCGCTCTCCATCCCGTATCCGTCCATGCCGGTGCGCTGGTCTCCGGACGGGAAACGCATTTTCGTTGGCTCCAATGTGACCCCCAGGAAGATGGCCATTCTATCGGTTCCCTTGATTGGTGGATCCCCTGAGCATGTGATGGATCTTCCCGACGTGACCAGCTGCGACGTCTCGCCGCGGGGGACCAGCGCCGCGTGCCTCGTCCGTAGTCCGGGGCACGGCTGGACCGTCGCTTTTTCGGCGCCGTTAGGCTCTCCGCTTCAAGCCAGACAGCCCGATCCGTTCGCCGATGAAGTCGTGAATTCTCCGAGTCTCAGCTATTCGCAAGATGGGTCGCGGCTGCTCTACATCCACCTTGGCGGCCGATGGAAATTTTGGGACATACCGGTGGATGCGAAGGGTTCTCCGCGGCTCCTGAGCCTACCGATTCCGGGCGATTTCTACGACTGCACGTGGCTGCCCGATCAACGCCATGTTCTGCTGTCGGTGAAGAAACCGAATGCCGGCTCATTCCAACTCTGGATCGCCGACACGCGTTCTTCGGAGGCCTATCAGATCACCCAGGGCCTTTCCAAGCAGATTGACGCGGCGGTCTCCCCGGATGGCCAGGCAATCGCGTACGAGGACCGGCAGGAGAACTACGACATTGTCTCCGTGCCGCTGGCGCCGCCCTGGACTCCTCAAAAGCTCGTCGCCACCGACCGTAACGAGGATATGCCGTCCTGGGCGGCGCACGCAAAGGAAATGGTCTACTTTACGGATCGCGACGGACCGGGCGAAATCTGGCTGCGCACGCGCGACGGCGCGGAGCAGCGGATTGTATCGAGAGATGACTTCCGCACTCCCACGATATTCTTCATGGATCCGGTTCTCTCCCCCGATGGCAAACGCGTCCTGTTCACTCGCGGGGATCGGAGGTTGAATAAAGCGCAACTCTGGATCATGCCTCTGGACGCGCGCGAGCCGATGCGTCTGAACGAGGGAGCGGAGTTGAACGAGTTGGGCGGATCGTGGTCACCCGACGGCGCCGCGATCGTGAGTCTCGATTATATCCACGGAGAGAACAGGATTGTCGTTCAAAGGGTCGGTGAATCGAAGCGCCAGATCCTTGCGCGCGGCTCAGCGGCTATTCCCGAATGGTCCCCGACAGGCGAGTGGATCACTTTCGAAGATGAGAAGGGGCGCTGGCATCTGATTACACCCGATGGAAAGACGACGAAGGATCTGCCGCCGATCAAATCCGAGCATCTGGCGTTTTCACGCGACGGAAAGCGGCTCTATACGGTCGTCCCGGAGGGCGACAAGGCGACACTGGTCACGATCGACATCGCGACGAACAAGCTGACGGAGTTACACGATTTCGGTCCGGATTTAACTCCCGATGTGGATCAACACCCCGGCATACGGTTCAGCCTGACGCCTGACGACGCGGCATTGACCTATTCGGTTGTAGTGCGCAAATCGAATTTATGGCTGTTGCAGGGCTTTCCGCGGCCCGGATCGCAATTCGGATTATTCAGGAGCCTCTTCGCAAACTGAGCAGGCGGTCTAGCCAGTCTGCCATGCCGGCGCCGGATTTCACTGACACATAGAGGATCGGCATCTCCGGCGCGACGGAATGGATGTTGCGCTCGGCGGCGGCGCGGTCGAACTCAACCGCTTCGGCAAGATCGAGCTTGGTGACGACGGCGACATCGGCGCTGTTGAAGATGGGCGGATATTTCAGCGGCTTGTCTTCGCCTTCCGTTACCGAGAGCAGCACCAGGCGCAGGTTTTCGCCGAGATCGAACGAAGAGGGGCACACCAGGTTGCCGACGTTTTCGACGAAAAGGAAATCGAGCTCGGGCAGACTCCAACCTTCAAGAGCCTTTTCGACCATGGCGGCCTCGAGGTGGCACAGCGTTCCCGTGGTGATCTGACGGACGGGAGCTCCGCTGCGCGCCAGTCGCGCGGCATCGTTGCCGGTTGCGAGATCGCCGACCAGGGCGGCGGGACGGTGCGTGCGATTAAGCATTGTCAGGGTCTGTTCGAGGAAGGCCGTTTTGCCGGAGCCGGGGCTCGAGACCAGGCTGACCACGAAGACGCCCGCTTGCTCGAAGCGTTGACGCAGAGCGCGAGCGACCTCGTCGTTACGCTTAAGGATGTTGCGCCTGACCTCGACGATTCGAGGCGCCGCGCCGGGGCTCATGCGGCAAACTCCAGCGCAGTGACGAGCAGGTCCGGGCCTTGCGATTCCTCAATGACCAGGCGGCAATCGGACATGCCGGTATTTTCGCGGGCCAGCTCATACGCCGCCAGCAAAGCGTCCGGCACGACGCCGGAGAGCGCGCCGATCTTGACATAGATGGCCGCGACGCGTCCACCGCCGTGGTTTTCGGCCTCTTCTTCGGCGCCGTCGAGAATGCTCATGGCGATGGAGAGCTCATGCACGGGTGGCGTCCTCCGGAGCGAATGCCGCCATCGCGGCCTGTCCCAGACTGATGCCTCCGTCGTTCGGTGGGACGGCGGAGTTGGTCCAGAGATGAAGAGGTTCATCGGCGAACAGTTGTTTGAGGTCGTGCAGTAAAAGGTCGTTCTGAAAGACGCCGCCGGAGAGGACGACGGTGTCGCAGCCGTGCCGCTCGCAGAGAATCGTGGCGGCCTGGTGCAGCCCGCTCGCGATACCGCGCTGGAAGGCTCGGGCGATCTCGCGCGGATCGCGACCATGGAGCCGATCCTCAATCACACATTGGAGCAACGGCGCGTAATCCAGCTCGGAGGCAGAGCATGGGAAGGGATAAGCGTCCGCGGCCTGCGATTCATGCGCGATCTGTTCCAGCCACATGGCGGCCTGCCCTTCAAAAGTAGTCTGGCGAGTGAAGCCGAGCAGCGCGGCGGCCGCGTCGAAAAGGCGTCCGATGGACGTGGTGCGGAAGACGCGTATGTTCTTGCGGATGAGCTCGCATGAGCGGCGATAGCGCTCCGGAAAAGAGAACGGCGGGGCTGAAAGATCGGGGAGATCGGGCAGAGCGTCGAGAAATCCAGCGGCGCACTGGACGGGATGGCGGGCGGCGGCGTCGCCTCCGGGAAGCGTGGCGGAACGCAGGTGGAGGACGCGTTCGAAGCCTTCCGCGACGCTGCCCGCGAAAAACTCGCCGCCCCAGATTGCGCCGTCGTCGCCGTACCCGGTTCCATCGAAGGTGACCCCGATGACGCGCGTTTCCCAGGCCTGTTTCTCGGCGAGCACGGATGCGATGTGCGCGCGATGATGCTGTACGGAAACGCGGCGCACGGCGGGCAGCTCTAAAGCGTGCAGCGTAGATACATATTGAGGATGCGCATCGTGCGCGACGCAGCATTTCGCCGGGATGGACGCCATACATTTCGGTGAGGTCGCGGATGGTTTCCTTGAACGCCTGAAGCGCCTCATAATGGTCCAGGTCGCCCACATGCTGGCTGACGAAGGCCTGTCCGCCAGCCACGAGCGTAATGGTATTTTTCAGATCTGCGCCGGTGGCGAGGATGGGGCAGCGCGAGGGCAGAATGGCGGCGGCGCCGGGGGCATAACCGCGCGAGCGCCGCAGAATGACGGGGCCGAGGGCGCCGGCGCGAGCCACCGAATCGTCGACCCGGCGCGCGATGGGACGCTCGCCGATCAGGAACGCGTCGGCAAGGCCGGAGAGCCGCTCGCGCGCTTCATCGTCGCGGTAAGCGATCGGCTCACTCGATCGATTGGCGCTGGTGACGACGAGAACCTCGGGCGCGCCGCCGTCGAACAGCAAATGATGCAGTGGGGCGTAGGGAAGCATGACTCCAAGCTCGTCACACTCGGGGGCAACGTGCGGGAGCGGCGCGAGCGCGGTAGCAAGGACGATGGGGCGCGCGGGCGATGTGAGAAGCGCCTCGGCTTCGGGAGTGAGCGTCACGAGAGATGCCGCGATCTCGAGATTCGCCGCCATAATGGCGAAGGGTTTCTCCTTGCGAAACTTGCGTTGGCGCAGCGCGGCCACTGCCGTGGAATTGCGGGCATCGCAAGCAAGGTGATATCCGCCAATCCCCTTGATCGCGAGGATGCGGCCGCCGCGCAGCAGATCGGCGGCGCGCGAAATCGTGCCGGGAGCGGGGTCGCCGTCGAGCAGGTAGCGCGGACCGCAGGCCGGACAGGCGATCGGCTGCGCGTGAAAGCGGCGGTCGGCGGGATCGCGATACTGCGCGTCGCACAACGCATCCATGGGCCAACTGCGCATGGTGGTGCGGCCGCGATCGTAGGGCAGAGCTTCGATAACGGTATAGCGCGGGCCGCAGTTGGTGCAGTTGATATAGGGATAGCGGTAGCGCGGATCGGTGGGATCGCGCATTTCGGCGAGACAGTCCGGGCAGACAGGGAGGTCGGGCGAGATGCGGGCCAGCGGGACGCCGGAGTGTCGTGTTGTTTCGCGGATGGTGAAATCGCGAAGACCGGCAGGCTCGCAAAGGCGCACGTCGACAGAAGCGATGCGGGCGGCGGGAGGGGGCTGGGCGCTCAGATCGCGGATAAAGGTCTCGATGGCCGGCTCCGCGCCTTCGAGCCGGATGTCGACTCCGTTCTCCTGGTTCAGCACCCAACCTGCGAGGGAGTTCGCGCGGGCCAGACGAAACACGAAGGGGCGAAAACCGACGCCCTGGACGACTCCGCGGACCTGAATGGAGCGCGCGGTCACGCCGCTTCCGTCTCCAGAAGATCGCGGATCACATGATACATGGACGCCTGCACTTCTTGAATGCGCGGAATGTAGTCCGATCCCACGATGAGAGGATGATCGGCCAGACCGCGGCGCGCGATTTCGCCGCCATCGTAGCCGAGCAGCGCCACGGTGAGCAGGCCGCGGCGGCGGCCTTCCTCAAGCGCCATGATGATATTGCGCGAGCCTCCGCTAGTGGAGATGCCAATGGCGACATCTTCGGGCCGCGCCTGAGCGATCAACTGGCGCAGGAAGACGACCTCCGTGCCGACATCGTTGGCGAGCGCGGTGATGTTGGCGGGCTCGAGCGAAAGCGAAATCGCGGGCACGGAATGGTAACCGGCGGGCGGGAGAATACAATCGAGCGCCCAATCGTTGGCGTCGGTGGCGGAGCCGCCATTGCCGAACAGAATCAGCTTGCCGCCGCGCGCGAGGCGGTCTCGAATGGCGAGCGCGGCCGCGGCGACGCGCTCGGCCTGGGTCCGTGCGGTCTCGATGCGAAGTCTGGCGTCATCGTCGACTTTCATGAGGATGGATGCGGCCACTTCGTGAAGCAGCGAGTCGTCGTTCTGCGATTTCTGTTGGCCCAGAAACGGATAGAGGAATCCCGCATCGCCTACATCGTGACCGAGTTCATGATGTTCCAGAAATACGTGTACCGTCTCCCACAGCGTGTGGTAGAGGATCTCGACCATTTCCTGATGCAGAAACGGGTGCATGCGCGGCGCGCGGAAGGCGTAGGAACCGGAGCCGCCGGGGAGCGCGAACGTCATGGCTTGACGCCGCCGCGCGGAGCTGAGCGCGCTCTCCACCTCGGCGTCGCCTTCGGGCGGCCCGAAACCCATGACGATATCGCCGGGTTGAACGATGGCCTCAAGCCAAGGACGGAACGCGGTGGAAAGATCGAGAGCCGGCAGAGCGCGCTTGCCCACGATGACGGGATGCACAAACTCTACCGAGACATGCTGCGCATCCGTGGAGCAAGCGCCTTGGCCGAACGCGAGCAGGCGTCCGCCTGAGAGAAAGCGCCTCGCCATATCGCGGCAGGCGATGGCGAGCCGGTCCGCCTCGGCCGCGAAAAAATCCTGGAACTGGCGGTTGCGGTCGAGCAGAGATTCTTCGATGCGGTGGGTGAGTGCGGTGGCGTTGGCTAGCATGGCTTGATCAAGCACCCGTGGCGAATAGCCGCGAGCGCGGCTTGCGTCCGAAAAGAAATTCTTCGATGCGGTCCGTGCGCGTGGTCCCGTTGGCTGGCATGGCGTCAACAAATTCGTGGCAGCGGATCGCCCACCAGCATGTCCACGACGCGGGTTCCGCCGTAGCCGGTGATGCCGAGCACCGTGCCGGCGGGCTGCTCGCGAACTTCGCCGATGATGCAGGCGCGTTCGCCGCCGGGAGTTTGCTGCATGGCCGCGAGAGCGGCGTTCACGAATTCGGGCGCAACCACCGCGAGGAACTGCCCTTCATTGGCGATGTGCAAGGGGTCCAGGCCGAGCAGCTCACAGGCGCCACGGACGGTATCGCGAACGGGCACGGCATCCTCATTCAGAAGGACGCTCAGACCGGCATCCTGCGCCAGCTCGTTGAGTGAAGTAGCGACGCCCCCGCGCGTCGGATCGCGCATCCAGCGCAGGCCCGGAGCTGCCGCCTGAACGAGCGCCTCCACCATGGGAAACACGGAGCGCGTATCGGAGGCGAGATCGGCTTCGAGATCGAGCTCGCCGCGAGCGAGCAGAATCGTGATGCCGTGATCGCCTATCGGTCCGCTGAGCAGAACTTGATCGCCGGGACGGACAGAGCCAGCAGAAATCCGCAGGGCAGGCAAGGGTCGTCCGATACCGGCAGTGGTGATGTAGAGGCGATCGGCCTTTCCGTGCTCGACGACCTTCGTATCGCCGCCCGCGACGACGACGCCGGCGCGCCCGGCGGCTTGCGCAATCGCGCGAATTTCGAATTCCAGCTCGGCCACGGGCAGACCGGCCTCGATGACGAAGGTGACGACCAGCGCCTCGGGGCGGGCGCCGGACACCGCGAGATCGTTCACGGTCCCGTTAACGGCGAGATCGCCAATGGAGCCACCCGGGAAGCGCAGGGGTTTTACGACGAAGCTGTCGGCGGTGATGGCAATGCGCGCGCCGTCCACGCCGATATGAGCGGCATCGCCCAGCGGCTCGGAGGAATTGAGGAGAATGGGCGCAATGAGGCCTTCCACAAGCCGCCGGCTGGCCTTACCGCCGGCGCCGTGAGCCATTTCAATCTGGGTATCGTAGAAGCGGGTTCTGGCTGGAAACGGGATGCTCATCGCATTCGCCGTCTCATGCCGGGACCGCAATGCGAGTGAGCGCCGCGGCCTTGCGGTGCTCGTAATTGTAGTACGCCGCGCAGGAGCCTTCCGACGATACCATCAGCGCGCCGACCGGGCGTTCCGGAGTGCATTCGTTGCCGAAGAGTTTGCATTGCGCCGGTCTGAGCACGCCCTTCAAGACCTCGCCGCACTGCGCGGCCTTGGGGTCGGTGACGCGCACGCCGGGGACTGTGAAGCGGCGCTCCGCATCCCAGTCGGCGAATCGATCTTTGATGCGCAGGGCCGATTGCGAAATGAAGCCCATGCCGCGCCATTCAAAGTAGGGGCGCAGCTCGAAGACCTCGGCCATGGCCCGCAACGCCGCGCGATTGCCTTCCCAGGGAACCACGCGGGTGTACTGGTTTTCAACGCGCGCCTCGCCGGCCTGGAGCTGCCGCAGCAGCATGACGATGGATTGCAGAATATCGAGCGGCTCAAAGCCGGTGACGACGATGGGCTTGCGCTCATTGCGGGCGATCCATTCATAAGGACGGCATCCGATGACGGTCGAAACGTGGCCGGGTCCAAGAAATGCGTCGATGCGCATATCGGGCGAATCGAGAATGGCGCGGATGGCGGGAATGATGGTGACGTGGTTCGAGAAAACCGAGAAGTTGCGCAGGCCTTTGGCGCGTGCGCGCAGCAGCGTGAGCGCGGTCGAAGGCGCCGTGGTCTCAAAGCCGATGGCGAAGAACATCACGTGTTTTTCGGGGTTCTTTTCGGCGAGGGTGAGCGCGTCGGCGGGCGAATATACGATGCGAATATCGGCGCCGCGCGCTTTCCAGGCAAGCGGGCTGCCTTGCGCTCCGGGCACGCGCATCATGTCGCCAAAAGCCGCGAAGACGACCCGCGGGTCGTGCGTCATGGAGAGCGCGTCGTCGATGCGGCCCATCGGCAGTACGCAGACGGGGCAGCCGGGACCATGGACGAGCTCGATATTCTCGGGCAGCAGGTCCTTCAAACCGAAGCGGTAGATGGCGTGCGTGTGACCGCCGCACACCTCCATAAAACGGTAATGGCGCGCGGGATCGGCGAGACGGCGAATCTCCGCGGCGGTATGGGAAATGATCGCGGGATCGCGGAACTCATCGACGAATTTCATGCCGGCCTCTCCGGCTCTTCGAAACCGTAGCCTTTTACTTCCTGCATGGCGGCTTCCTCTTCGCCGAGCAATTTCAGCATGCGGATCTGGTCGAGGGCCTGTTCTTCGCCGATCTTGCTCATCGCGAAGCCGACGTGAACAAGCACCCAGTCGCCCAGGCGCGGCGGATCCTCCGTCAGCAGACCGGTATCGATGTGGCGCCGCACCCCAGCGACCTCGACAAGCGCGCGGCTCTCCTCGTCATGGAACAATTGAACGATCTTGGCCGGGATGGCGAGACACATGCAATCAACCTCTACGATGGCGTGCCGTCGCGAAGCCCGCGACAGTCTGGCCTTCCATTGCAATTGAATCTACCAGCGAGCCGACCATACGGATCGCTTCATCGATGGCCCCTTCGACGGGCGCGCTTAAGCCCATGCGCCCTTCGAATTGCTCCTCTTCTTCGAGCGGCTGCGGCTCACAGCCTACCAGCAGCACGCGCTTGGGACGTCCGCCCATGGCCTTCACCATCTGAAGAACACGCAGAGGATGGAGCGCGTGCGCGTCGAGCGGCGCCTCCTGCGCGGGAGCCTCGCCGATGGCCTCCAGATCGATCTCGATGCTGTACAGAGTGCCGGGCGTGTCGCCGCGCGGCACGGCGTCGATCAGAATAAACGCGTCGTAATCGTCCATCAAGCGCATAAGCGAGATCGAAGCCGCGGATGCCGTAATCGGCGATGCGCACGCCTTCGGGCCAGGCGAGATGCAGCAGGCGCTCGGTTACTTCCACGCCGAAGCCGTCGTCGCCGAGAAAAATGTTGCCGATGCCCGCGATCAGGATGCGCGGAGTCATCGTGCGCCCTCTGGACTGTCTAGCGCGAGAGGCTCCACTTCTTCCGGCGAGAAGAAAAAGCGATGGCCCGGTTGACGCAGCGCGCCGAGATCCTTGCCCGGATCGTCGTCGAGAATCACGGCAAGGTGGACATGGTCCTCGTAATCGACTTCGATGGATTCGATTTCAGCCACTTGCCCGGCTAGCGCGATATCCATGATGTCGGACGTCTTTTGCGGCCACAGCCGGACGCGGTCGCCGCGCTTCAGATCGACGCCGAAGACGCGCACGGTATCCACTGGGGGCGGCTCGACAGGGGGCGGTTCCGCGAGGGCCTGCTCGGCGTGGGGGTTGCGCAATACGCCGTGGAGCTGCATCAATTGTTCGGGCGAAAGCGATTCGGTGCGTTCAAGGACGCGGCGCGTGCGCGGGTCGGTGGCGCGGATCTCGTCCTTCTCCTGGTCCGTAAGGGTCAGGATGCGAAGGCTGAGAATCTCGTCGATCTCGGCGCCGTCGAACAGATCGCCCGCGCTTTGCGGCGCAACTTGCGGGTAATCGGAGAGGATGATGGGCGAGACCAGCATGCACTCGCGCGAACCCGGATCGCCCGCGAGCACCGGCCAGACGCCGGCGTTGACGCACTCGGAGGCGGCCTCGCGATAAGGGTCCGGTGGATCGGTTAGGGAGACGAAGGCGCCGTTTGCGATGTGCGCGATGGCATGGGTGGAGGCGAGCGCGGCCAGACGGTCGTCCGATGCGGTCAGGTTTTTCACGCTCAGGGTGACGCGGTGCAGAGTGGCGGACACACGCTCGGTCGAGATCTCGACGAGACCTTCGATGCCATGCCGGCGCGCGGCGGCGGGGAACTCGAAACGCCCGGCCCCAATTTCGCGCGGGATGCCCTCCTCGAAGCCATCTTCGCGCTCGAAGAGATGGAGAAAGCGGACGGTAACTGAAAGCGCGGGGTCGGCAAGGGATTCGGCCAGGAATTGCGCCTGGAAGCCCGAGGCGTCGCCATGGCGCGCGGCGTACGATTCCGGATAGAGGCCGCCAAAGGTCCAGCGCCGGCGATTCTTCACCGCCGAGGCGCGGTAGGGATAAAGCATGTAGCCTTCATACAGCACGGCGTCGGCGATCTGGCGGACGGACGCGCAGTTCATGATGGCAACGGCTTCATCTCATGCAAGCGCTCAAACACACACGCTTCATGGTCGGCATCCCGCAGAGGTCAATCTGAGGACTCAGGCAACCTTCTGGATTTCTCCGAATGCTAGACGCGACCTTCCAGTGTGTTGTTTCGGCTTATATCGGTTTGGGAGGGAAGGGGCGGGCTCAGGAGTCCGCCCCGGGCCGGTTAGAAGTAAAACTTCGCGACGATCTGCACGTTGCGCTCGCCTTCGGCGCTGCGGATCTGTCCGAAGACCGTACTGGTGATGGTTTGCGACGACGGGCTGAGGAAGATCGGCGTGTTGGTCAGGTTGAACGCCTCGCCGCGCAGCTCGAAGTACTTGCGCTCGGTGACATGGAACTGTTTTCCGAGCGAAAGATCCACGCGGCTCATGCCGGGTCCGCGCGACGATGCCGACGCCTGCGTCGCCGAAAGTGTGGAGGGCCGGCTGGCCGTAAGCGGAAAGATCGAGCCACTCCGCTCCCGGTCCGATCTGGTGCGGATCGTGCGGGGTCCCAACCACGTTCGGACGTTGGCTGCGAGCGCCCGTACCCGAAGGATCGCTGGCCAGCTTGATGGTCAGCGGGAAGCCCGTATGGGCGGTATAGATGCTGCCCAACTGCCAGCCGCCGAAGAGAGCGTCAACGCCGCGGTTCCAACTCGACCCGAAATGCTTGCCCTTTCCGAACGGCAACTGATAGACCAGCGAGCCGGTGAAGTTGTGCGTGATCGTCAAAGTAAGCCGGACCCATTTCGGCGGCTTGATCGTAGATGTTCTGCCAATATGCCGACTGGCTGCCGGCTTGACCGCCCTGCCCGTAATATCCGATGGCATCGGCCATGGTCTTGGACCAAGTGTACGCAAACTGGTATTCCAACCCGAAGCTGAAGCGCTTGCGCAGCGTGGCTTGCAGCGCGTCGTAATGCTGTTTGCCGATGGATGCAGTGCCGGAAATCTGCGAGATTTCGCTGCGCAGCGCGGGATTGCCGGAGAGGTACGGCCCCTGCACAACCTGACCATTGACGAGTTGATTTTGAAGGTAACCCATGGGAACCATCAGATGCGTTCCATGCTGGCCGACGTAGGCGACGTCGAGCACATTGGTTGCCGGCATCTGGAACTCCGTCGAGAAGTTCCACTGCTGCGCTTCGGCGGGCCGGACGTTGGGATCCCAGATGCGCAGGAGTAGCCCCGGCGTAAGGATTTTTCGGGTTCAACGCGGAAAGGCCTTGATCGAGCGTGCTCCCAGGCAGTTCATTTGCCGCGCCGTTGATATTGTAGATGGCCCCGAATTCCCTTCGAAGGGCGGATTAATCGGAAGGCGCAAATTCGTGCCGGTGCCTTCCAGATAGGACGAAATGGTATAGGCGCCGCGCAATACCATTTTGCGATTCAGGAAATCGGGCGTATAGGCGAATCCCAGGCGCGGCTGAAAATCTTTCTTGTAGCTGTTATACAGCGCGTCGCAATTGTTGTAGGGGCAGCCGGACTGGCCCGCGGTGTATAGCGTACCGCTGATAAGGCCAAAGTTCGACTGGCGATTCTCGACTTCAACCCAGGGCGTGTGGTATTCCCAACGAAGGCCGAGGTTCAGCGTCAAGTTGTTCGAGACGCGCCAATCGTCCTGGAAATAAAAACCCCAAATGGTGGAACGTTGTCCCCAGGTACCGGATTGGGGGCCACGCCCCAAACTATCTGGCAGGCCGAGCAGGAAATCCGCTTCGCCAATAAACGTGCCTCCGGGGTTGAGCGCATTCTGAGCCGTGAAACGGCCTGAGAAGTCCATGAATCCGGTGCGCCCGTTGTTGCCGGAGTAGTAAACGTCGATCCGCTCCCGAAGCGCCGAGCCACCCATCTTCATCATGTGGCGCCCTTTAATGATGGTGAGGTTATCGGCATATTGGAAGGTGGTGTTCGCGAATAACTGCTGGGTGCCGATGTTGGCATTCCCCAAACCGGATGAGTAATTGAATCCCGTCAGAGAAAGCAGACCGTTCCCGGCATTGGCGATGCCGACTTCCTGCGCGATATTGCCCAAGCCTTTGTCGGCGCCGCCGTTGTCGAGCATAACGTTGTTGACGCCGGCGCGCAGTTCGTTGACCAGCGTGGGGCTGAACGTTCGCGTCCAGGCGACCACGCCGTTCTGGAAAGGCGAGACGTTGAAGTTGTTATAGAACAGCGGGAACGTGTTGACGCCTGGTTGATCCTGGCGTCCGTGGGAGTAACGGACCATGACGTAGTCCTTCTCCGACGGCCGCCAATCGATCTTCGCGTCGCCCTGGTCGGTGTTGATGTAGCTGGCGGCGCCGTAGTGATAGTTGGAAGTCGTGAAGGTGTTGAGCTGCGGCGCAGGATACAGCGACAGATTATTGAGCAGCTTTACCGCCGCGGGACTCAACAGGCTCTGCGGAATGATGTTGCCCGGAAACGGAGAGCGGATCCCGTTGGCATCCACCTGGTAGGGATTGTAGAGCTGGATTACCTTACCATTGGTTTGCGTGGGATCGAGCAGCGAGGAGAAATCGCCGTTGCGCCATGCCAGCGGCATCACGGTAGCGGCGGCGATGTGAGTAGGAACAGCCTGCCGCAGGCCTTCATAGTCAATGAAGAAAAATAGCTTATCCTTGCGAACGGGGCCGCCAAAGGTGGCGCCGAACTGGTTCCAGCGCAGCGGCGAACGGGGCACGCCGCCGTTCCAATTATTAGCCCAGGTGTTGGAATTCAGCTTGTCGTTGCGGAAATCCTCGAAGGCGTTGCCGTGGTATTCGTTGCTCCCCGACTTGATGACCATATTAATAATGCCGCCCTGGAAATTACCGAACTCGGCCGAGGCATTGTTGGTGATCAGCCGGAATTCCTCAAGGGCATCGGGGTTCGGTTGGTAGGACACCAGATTGTCGGAAGTGAAGTTGTTATCGGTGCCGTCGAGCAGAAAATTATTGGCCTCTTCGCGATTGCCGTTCACGTAGGGCCGTCCGCCGCCGGTGGAGCGCACGCCGTTGTTGAAGCTGGAAGGATCGGGGGTGGTGACGCCGGCGGTCAGCAAGGTCAGCGCGATGGGGTTCTCGCTGATGAGCGGCAAGTTCGAGATGGTGTTCGACGTGATCACGGAGCCGACCTGCGTCGTATCGGTCTGCAACAACGGAGCCTCGCCCGTGACCTGCACGTTTTCCGTGACCGCGCCCACTTCGAGCGAGGCATCGATGCGCGCCCGCTGGTCGACTTCGAGCGTGAAGTTGGGATTGACGTACGTCTTGAAGCCCGGCGCGGTGATTGAGAGCGTGTAGCGGCCGACCGGGATGCGAGGATAGGCGTAGATACCGTCTTCGTTGGTCTTGGTGGGCCACTCGGTGCCGCGGTCAAGATCCTTCGCCGTGACCGAAGCTCCCACTATGGCCGCGCCGGTGGGATCGGTCACGCGGCCGGTAATGCCGGCGGTGGATTCCTGTCCAAAAATCGAAAGGGCGGTGAGACAAACTAGCCCCGTGAATAGCGATAACAGCTTATGCTGCATTGAAGACTCCCTCTACTTAAACGTTGGATCTATTGTGCTTGTTCGCGGAGCGAATGTCAATGGGGGTGGGGCGAAAGGGGTCGTATAGTTGCCCTCGTTTTGTCGATCAACGGGTCAACCCCGTTATAGATAGCGGTAGGGTACTGAAATGCAGTCAACCCATGGCTTGCTCCTGGAGCGGATCACGACTGATCCAGAGGTGCGGTTCGGGAAACGGTGCATTCGCGGCCACCGCATCACGGTTCAGGAATTTTTGGAGTGGCTCTCTAGCGGCGCCCGCCAACAGCAAATCTTGGCCGATTACCCCCAACTGGAACCCGAGGACTTCCTGGCCGTGTACGCTTGTGCCGACGAATTAGCGGCGGGGCGCAAAGTCTCGAGAGGATGAAGCTCCTCGTCGATGAAAGCCCTTCGCCGAAGCTGGTTGAACTGTGCGCGATCTTTTCCTCGACTCGGAAAGTGCGCTTCGAAACGGCCTTGCCGGAGTGGGCGATTCCAGCATTCTCGAATACGCGTCCGCAAGAAACTTTATTCTCGTGTCGACACATGGTGATTTCGAGGGTCTGCTGAGCCGGCTCCCCGACGCTCGTGTCGTCATCCTCCGTTCCTGCTTGCTGAGCTGCCCGCTTCGAATGAATGTTTGGTCGTCCTGTACGCGTAAGCTTCTGGCCGTTGTGCCGGTGTCTGGATTAAACCTCGGTTACGCGCGGCGCGGGTGTGAGGGCACGGGGAGCGCCGCACAAATGGCGGTGCGTGTCGACCTCGAAAATTACCAGGGATGATTCGCCCTTGATACGCTCTTATCGGGGCGTTAAGCCCCAAATTGCCGCTTCCGCATACACGGGGAGCGCGCCGACGTGTGGTCCGCCACCATGCTCCGGGCCGCTACTTATTCGCTCTTCAGCCCCGCGCCCCAGTTCAGGACGACGTGGACCTGCCGGCCTCGGGATTCAGCCTGCGTTATCACGAGAAAACGCTGGCCATCCGCGGCCGGCACATAGCGGTTGCGCCGGATCACGACGGCGAAAGGCGCCGTGAACAGGAGCCTCGGCGCGCCGTGTTCGATTCCCGCGGGCGTGACATTGATGTCGACCGCGAAAAGCTGTTGGTCACGGGCAAAGTAGAGCTCCTTGCCGTCGCGGCGCCAGGACGGCTCACCGCCGCCGTTGGTCGACAACTGCGATCGAACCCCTCCGGCGGGAAAGCTTTGGACGTAAACCTCGACCCGGCCCAGATCGTGAGATCGATAGGCGATCCACTTACCGTCGGGAGATAAGGCCGCCTGATCGCAGCCTCCCGGCCCGTCCACGACAGTGAACGGTTTGTGCTCCCCTTCTACAGGTACGGCCTTGATGATGACCGTGCTCTCGTTGTAGATCAGAAATTTTCCATCGGGGGACCAAGCTTCGGGGTGCTTCGCGGCGGTGGAAGCCAGCACCAGTTTCTCGTCCCCAACACCGCCAGCCGGCTTGATGAACAGATCGCGCGCGCCTCCGCGGTCGGACGCAAAGGCCATCCGCGCTCCGTCGGGAGACCATGTGGGATTGATGTCGTCCTTTGGATCGGTGGTCAGCTGCATGCCGCCGCCCAGAGCGTCGAACACCCAGACATCGCGCTGATTCGTGCTCGGATCGGTGATTCCGACTGCGAGGCGCTTTTGATCGGGAGACAGCGCCGGGTTGGAATATTCCGCCACCGCCCCTACCGAAGAGAGGCGATTTCCTCGCCGATCGAACCATACCAGTTGCGTCGCGGGCAGTTGTTCCGGTAAGTACGCCAGGGTATCCGCCGTCGCCGAGAAAGCCGCCATGGGATTGAAGGTGGCGGAGTCGGCGTAAACGCGCTCCTGAAGCGATACCGCCGCCCCGTTCAAGCGCCCCGCCTTCCAGTCGAACGGCTGGGCCATGAGAACGGAACCGCGAACGAAGATTAAACGGTTACCGATCGCGTAGAAAGGGCCGAACGGCGTGACGAGAATTCGCTGCACGCGCGGGGAATCGAGTGTCCCTTCATAGATGGCGCTGTCCGCCGCTTTTTGATTCATCGCCAAGAACAGGAACCGGCGGCCGTCCGGAAGGAAGTACGGCATCATGTGAAGCATTTCACCGCGGGACCGATCTACGCGGGTGACTGGAGTGAGCTCTCCGCCCGACGCCGAAACGCGGTAAATGGCGTCTTTATAGGAAACGAGAATGATGCCGGATGAATTCCAGGACCCGGTAGTAGGGCTGGCGCCGGGGAGGTCGCAGATGCTGCGCCAAGTCTGCGCGGCCAGGTCCAGACGCTTCAGCTTGCCTTGCGTGTAAACGGCAATTTCCTTGCTATCCGGCGACCAGAACGGCTCCGAGGCGTCTTCTGCTCCATCGATGCGTTGCGGCTCGAAAGAGGAAAGAGCGCGAACCCAAAGCTGGCTGGAGCGCGTATCGCCGGTAACGTACGCGATGCGGGAGCCGTCGGGGGAGAGCACGGGTCGCTGCCAGGAGGGACTGGATTCAGTTAGCGCGGTGAGCCGCAGTACTCGCGGGTTGTCGCCTTGGCCAGGGTGGTCCAGAATATACGCGCCCGACGCGGCGGCCGCGACCGCCATAAGCGCGGCGGCAATCCAGGGGGCGCGCCTGCTGACGCGCATAGGAGCCGCGGCAGGGACGCCTTCGCGAACCCAATCGAGCGCCTCGCCGAGATCGCGAACGGACTGCCAGCGCGCTTCCGGATCCTTGGCCAGACAGCGGCCGAGGACCCGATCGAGAGCCGGTGGCGAGAGCGGATCGAGCGTGGAAAGCGAAGGCGGTTGAGACGTCAGGATGGCCGCGATGGCGCCGGCCGAATTAGGGGCCTCGAAGGCGCGGCGGCCGGTCAGCATTTCGTAAAGAACGGCGCCGAAGGAGAAGATGTCGCTGCGGTTGTCGGCTTCTTTGCCGTGTAACTGCTCCGGCGAAATGAATTGCGGAGTTCCGAGAATCGATCCCGGCCGCGTCAGAGCTACGGTCAAGGTGTCGTCGGATGCGGACGCTCCGGCTGCCCGCGCGGCGGCTTTGGCCAGTCCGAAATCGAGCAGCTTGATCGCGCCGGATTTGGTGACAAGGATGTTGTCCGGTTTGAGATCGCGATGCACGATGCCTTTGCTGTGCGCGGCGTCGAGGGCATCGGCGATTTGGCGGGCCAGACGTAGAGCTTCTGGAATAGCCAGCGGACCGGAAAGAGGCTTGCCTTCGATGTACTCCATCACCAGGTAATTAGGGCCGACATCGTAAATCTGGCAGATATGCGGGTGATTCAGCGCGGCGATGGCGCGGGCCTCCTGCTCGAAGCGCTCCGAGAACTGCTCCCGCGAAACCTTGATGGCCACGGTTCGATTGAGCCGCGTGTCCCGAGCCTTGTAGACATCGCCCATACCCCCGGCCCCGATCGCGTTTGCGATTTGATATGGTCCCAGAAATTGACCTGGGATAAGGGGTGTCACGTTGGACCGATTATAGTCCCAATTAAAGGCATTGAATGGGATTGCGTGTTAACCTCGAAAATTGATTCGCTCTTACCGCGGGGCCGCGCCGAAAATCGCCGCGTCCGCATACATCGACGCGAGCGCGCAAGTGATCGGAAACGTCACGGTGGGGGAGCGCGCCAGCGTGTGGCCCAACGCCACGATTCGGGGCGACGTCAATTCCATCGCGATTGGAGATGAGACCAATATTCAGGACAATTCCACATTGCACTGCGACGAGGGCGAGTTTGCGCTTGTCATCGGCAAGCGCGTTACGGTGGGGCACCAGGCGATGCTGCACGGCTGCACCATCGAAGACGAATGCCTGATCGGAATCGGCGCGGTGGTGTTGAACGGCGCGCGCGTCGGCAAAGGCGCGGTGATCGCGGCGGCGGCGCTGGTTCCGGAAGGCGCCGTCATTCCGCCAGATAGCATGGCTATGGGCATTCCCGCAAGGGTGCGCCGCCTTATCTCGCCTGAAGAGGCGGAGCGCTTCCGGCTGAATACGCAGCATTATGTTCAAGCCGCCCAAGTTTATCGCGAAGAGCAGTTGAGATGATCCGGGCGGTCAAGGGGACGCGGGACATTCTCCCGCCCTCGAGCGCGCTCTGGAACCGCGTTGAAGCCGATGCCCGCGAGGTCTTTCGCCGCTACAACTACCACGAGATCCGTACGCCGATTCTGGAGGAAACGACGCTATTCGCGCGCGGAGTCGGCCAGGAGACCGACATCGTCGGCAAGGAGATGTACACGTTTGAAGATCGCGACGGCAGTTCGCTGACGCTGCGTCCGGAAGCGACGGCGTCGGTGATGCGCGCCTATATCGAACATCGCCTGGACCAGCGGCCGGGGCTGCAAAAGTTGTATTACATCGGACCGATGTTTCGGCGGGAGCGTCCGCAAAAAGGCCGCTACCGGCAGTTCTTTCAGATTGGCGCGGAGGCCATCGGGTCGGAAGCGCCCCAGGTGGACGCCGAGAGCATCGAGATGACGTTGGAAATTCTGCGGGCAGCGGGACTGAGCGGCTTCAAGCTGCTGCTCAATTCCGTGGGAGACGGTAAGTGCCGTCCGCACTACATCGCGCTATTGAAGGAGCGCTTGAAGGACATCGCGCCGCGGCTGTGCGGCGATTGCCAGCGGCGCGCGGAGACGAATCCGCTGCGCGTGCTGGATTGCAAAGTGCCCGAAGACCAGCCGCTCATCGATGCGCTGCCGTCGATCCAGGATCATCTATGCGCCGATTGCCGGGCGCACTTCGAGGCGGTTTCGAGGATGCTCGCGGAGCGAGGTATCGATTACGAAATTAAGCCGCGCATGGTGCGGGGGCTCGATTATTACATGCGTACGACCTTCGAAGTCGTCCACGGCGCGCTGGGAGCGCAGAATTCGGTGCTCGGGGGCGGGCGCTACGATGGCTTGGCCGAAGCTCTGGGATCGCGCGTGGCCGCGCCGGGCATTGGCTTTTCAATTGGGGAAGATCGGCTGGTGGCGATCGTCGAGGAGGAGCATCCAGACAGCGCTGGGCCGCGCCTTGACGTTTACATCGCGCCATTAGGCGCGGAGGCGCAACGGCACTGCGCGCAACTCGCGCGAGAATTAAGAGACGCGGGGCTGGCGGTCGAACTCGGACTGGACGGCAAATTAAAACGCTCGTTGGAGCTGGCGAACAAGATGGGCACGCGGTTTGCGCTCATTGCCGGCGAAGACGAGATGGCGTCGGGCCGCTACGCGTTGAAAGACATGGCGACGGGCCAGCAGGAAGCCGTGGAGCGCGAGCGGCTCGTCGAGCGAATCGGATCGAAATAGGAATGGAAACCTCACAACTGGACTTTCTAGGCGAACTACGGCGCACGCACACCTGCGGCGAGTTGCGCGTCGAGGACACCGGCCGGCGCGCCCTTCTAATGGGCTGGGTGCATCGCCGCCGCGATCTCGGCGGCGTAATTTTCATTCATCTGCGCGATCGTTATGGCGTCACGCAACTGGTGTTCCGCGCCGACCGCGATCCCGAGTTATTGAAGAAAGCCGAGTCGCTGGGATCCGAGTACGTCATCGCGGCCGAAGGCGTGGTCGATAAGCGCGCGCCCGAGACTGTCAACTCTGCGATCTCGACGGGCGATGTTGAGATCGCAGTCGAAAAACTCTGGATTCTGAACGAATCGCGCACGCCGCCGTTCCCGCTCGAAGAGGCGGTCGATGTTAAGGAAGAAGTGCGGCTGAAGTACCGCTACGTAGATCTGCGGCGGCCGCACATGCAGCGCAACATTATTTTGCGATCGCAAATTGCCTGGGCCATTCGCCAGTCGCTCACCGAGCAGGGCTTTCTTGAGATTGAAACGCCCTTCATGACGCGCTCCACCCCCGAAGGAGCACGCGATTATCTCGTCCCCAGCCGCGTGCAGCCGTGCTCGTTTTATGCGCTCCCGCAATCTCCGCAGATTTTTAAGCAACTACTGATGGTCAGCGGCTACGACAAATATTTCCAGATCGTGCGCTGCTTTCGCGACGAAGAGACGCGCGCCGACCGGCAGCCGGAATTTACTCAGCTCGATCTCGAAATGTCGTTCCCCCAGCAGGAGCGCATTTACGAGACCATCGAGCCGGTGTTGCAGAACGTCTGCAAAGTGGCGGGATACAACGTCGCGATTCCGTTTCCGCGACTGACCTATGAGCAGGCCATGCGATCGTACGGGAGCGACAAGCCGGACCTGCGCATTCCGCCATTTTATGCGCTAGAGGGCGATTGTTCCGCGCTGGGCCTGACCTACGCGCCGGTGGCGATCCATATTCCTAAGACGGGCGCATTGAGCCGCAAGGAGCGCGATGAGCTGAAGGCGTTTGGGACGGAGCGCGGGGTGCGCGTTTACGACGACCTGAAGCGGCTGCCCACGGCAATCGCGGATGAGGCTCGAGAGTTGGCGCGCGCGGTCGAAGACGATCTGCTGATCATTGCGGGCTGGCCGGGCGAGGCGAAAGGGCAGCGGCCGGAGCACACCTTTTTTCAGGCCTGCGGACAGTTGCGGCTTTTCGCGGCGCAGAAGTACAACGAGCGCCATAGGCTGCTCGATCCGGAGAATTACAGGTTTTTGTGGGTGGTCGACTTCCCCATGTTCGAGTGGGATGAGGGAGAAAACCGCTGGAACGCGGCGCATCATCCGTTCACCTCCGTACACGACGAGGATATCGACAAGCTCACGAGCGATCCGGCGCACTGCCGCGCCAAATCCTACGACGTCGTGCTGAATGGGACGGAATTGGGTTCCGGCTCCATCCGTATTCATCGCCGGGACGTACAATCGAAGGTTTTCTCCGCTCTGGGATTCAGCGAGGATGAAGCCAAGCGGCGTTTCGGGTTCCTGCTTGAGGCGCTCGAGTACGGCGCCCCTCCGCACGGCGGCATCGCGCTCGGCCTCGACCGCATGGTGATGATCTTGGCGGGCGAAAGCTCGATCCGCGACGTGATTCCGTTCCCCAAGACGGCCCGTGGGACCGATTTGATGTGCGACGCTCCTTCGCCGGTGCCGGAAGCGCAGTTGAAGGAGCTGGCGATCCGGTGTACGGCGGCCGCCCGCTAGTTCCTACTTCACGCCCGACATCAGTCTCTCCGTCGGCTTGACCATCAGAAACATCACGGCGGAGGCAACGAACGCGAATGCCGCGACGACGCCGAATAGCGTGGGAACGGGCAGCGAGGCATACAGCGAGGCCGCGCGTCCGCCGAGATAATCTCCCACCGAAATCGACAGGAACCAGACGCCCATCATGAGGCTCACGACGCGCTCCGGCGCGAGTTTCGTCATGGCGCTCAAGCCTACGGGGCTGAGCGAGAGCTCGCCGAAGGTGTGACAGAGATACGTTACGACCAGCCACCACGGACTCACGCGGCCATGTCTGCCCGCGATCAAGGCGGCGGGCACGAGCACCGTAAATCCCAAGCCGACGAAGAGCAGACCAATTGCGAATTTCATGGGACTGGAAGGTTCATGTTTGCCCAGGGCGATCCACAGCCACGCGAAGATGGGCGCGAACACGATAATGAATAGCGCGTTCAAGGCCTGATACCAGCTTGCGGGGAAGTGGAACCCGAGGACGACATTGTTTGTGCCGCGGTCGGCGAACAGGTTGAGCGAACTGCCGGCCTGCTCGAAAGCCGACCAGAAGACGCAGGCAGCGATGAATAAGACCAGGATGGCGAGGGCGCGCTTACGCTCTAGGGGCGACCAGCGCGGACCAAAAATCATCCATGTGAAGATGCCAACCGCGATTGCCAGCAAACCAAAGCCGAAGGCATCGCCGATAACTTGAGCGGTAAGGTCCACGCGCCAAACACGCACGACAGCGACGATGACCGCCGCCACGGCCGCGGTAAGCAGGATGGCAACGAGCAATGCCCGTCGTCTGCCGCCCGGCTGCGCGGGCCGTACACCCGCTTCGCCGAGATGCCTCGCGCCGAGTGCGTACTGCACGACGCCTACAACCATCCCGATCCCGGCGATGCCGAACCCGAAATGCCAATTGATCTTCTGTCCCACCCAGCCGCATATCAGCGGCGAGATGAAGGCGCCGAGATTGATGCCCATATAGAAAATCGAGAACCCGGCATCGCGGCGATTGTCTCCCGGAGGATAAATCAGACCTACGATCGTGCTGACGTTGGGTTTCAACAGGCCGGTGCCAAGAACGATCAGCAGCAGCCCGGTATAAAAGCTCGCCAGGCCGGTGGGAACAAGACAAAACTGGCCGGCGGCGATCAGGATGCCCCCCCAGAGTACGGTGCGACGGGCGCCGAGCAGACGGTCGGCAACCCAGCCGCCGGGCAGGCTCAACAGATAGACGCTCGACCCGTACAGACCATAAATAATACCCGCCTTGGCATCGTTGAACCCGAGGCCACCGTTGGCGGCGCTCGCCGTCATGAACAGGATCAACAGCGCGCGCATGCCGTAGAAGCTGAATCGCTCCCACATCTCCGTGAAGAAGAGCGTCGCCAGTCCGCGCGGATGTCCGAAGAAGCGCGTGTCGGGCGCGGCGGGCTCCAGTGCGATATGCGAGGGGCGAGGCTCTACCGGCATTCAAGTTCAGTATCGGATAATCGTTGATGGATCGCGCTGCGCCGCTCAATGTGGCGCTAGAATGTGGCGCTGGGAATTTTCCAGACGCGACCGGTGCCGTTAGCGACGCGCGCTATAGATCAGCTTCAACCACAGGAATAGTGCGCCGGCCGCGAACCCGAGCACGGCCTGGTATTCCTCGTTCCGAACGTAACGCGACCAGCGGAATTTGCCGGCGCGGCCTCCAAAGCTGAAGCGTGGAACAAATGCCGGAACGCGGCGGGCATAGAGGTCGTAGGAGGGGAAGAGCTTGCGCAGATGCTGCTCCTCCAGCTCGACCACGGGCAGATACACGAGCAGAAACACCGCGGCGAAGATCGCGGCCAGGACGGCGCGGCGCGATGCGGCGACGAGTCCGGCGGCCACCAGCAGCGTTCCTATATACAGAGGATTGCGCACATAAGAGTACGGACCGGTTTCCGCCAGCGCCATGTTTTTCTCCAGGTGACCGGCGGCCCAGCCGCGCAGCAGCAGCCCGAGCACACTCACCGGCAGACCGTAGGCAAGCGAGGCCGGCGAGGGCCGCGAGAGCCACGCGAACGCGATTACCAGCACGAATCCAAACGGCACGCGCAGACGCGCGACAAGATCGGCGTATGGCTTGGGGAACGGACTAGTCAACCTGAGACGCCACTCCCGCTTTCGGGCGCTCGAGCACGGCGCGCAAATTCTCGAAAACTTCGTCCGGCGTAATGGAGTGCATGTCGGGGCCAGAGGCGGCCCCACGCTTGTACGTCGTCACTGCGCCGGGCTTCCGCAGCACTAAAAAGGAGCCGCCGTATGGACCTGTCTGCGCCGGATCGGTCGGACCGTAGACGGCCACGCCGGGCTTCCCCAAAGCAGCGGCAATATGGAGGGGACCGCTGTCGACGCCGACCACGGCCGTTGCTCGCCGCGTGGCATGGATCAATCCCGGAATGCCCGAGACGTGCGAAATCGCGCCGTCGCAGCGGATCGGCGCGGGACCATTCACCACCAGCGGCAGAGCGCACTCGCGCCGCAGCCGCTCGCTCAACACGGAGTAGTATTTCATCGGCCATTGCTTCGAGCCCCAGCCCGCCGAGGGGCTGGCAAGAACGAAATCGCCATCGGGAAGCGATCCCTCCGGCGCATCCCTCCGGCAGCGGAAACTCATGCAGCGGTTCGACGGCGCCCGCCGCGGCTGCCAGATCCAGATACTTGTCGACGCGATGAATCGATCCCGAATGCGCCCGCGTGGAATAAAACCAAGCCGCGGCGGTCTCGCGGGCGCACTCGGCATCGAAACCATACAGCCGCGCCGGACGCGAGCAGGCGGCCACCAAGGCCGATTTGATCAAGCCCTGAAAATCCACGGCGATATCGAAGCGCCGGCGGCGCAGTTCGCTCCACGCTCGCATGATGCCCCCCATCGCGCCGGAATCGAGCGTCAAGAGCCGATCGACGAAACGATTCCCGGCAACCAGATAGCGCCATTTCGCCTCCACCACCCAGGTGATTTCGGAACCGGGCATTTCCCGCTTCAAGGTGGCAACGGCGGGCAGCGTATGGACGATGTCCCCCATTGCGCCGAGGCGCACCACCAGAATTCGCGGGCCTCGCGTCACGCCGGCGCTCCGCTGGCGCGCCGCAGCACATGCTCGAAAAGCCGGCGCGTGACGCCGTCGTCGGGGGTCTCATCTCCGTCCGCGGCGCCATCCGCGAGCACGACATAGTCGACGGCGGCGAGAGCGGCCACTAATTCGGCGCGGGCTTGCGGCGGCAGCAAGGGGCGCCGACCGCTCTCGATCTCGACAATCAACAGATGTTCCGGCGAGGCCGCCTCGCGCAAAATGCGGGCATGTTCGGCCAGCAACGGATCGAAACGTCCGCGAAACCAGCGGGCGGGCCGCTGCCGCGTTATTTCGTGAGCGCGCTCAGAGGGGACAATCTTATCCCGGGTGTCCAACTCTCAACCATAGAACAGGTCAGGATACCCGTTCCACTCCTTCGAGGAGATCCAACGCCTCTGCGGCCACTCGCGCGGCGCCGACGCGCGACATGCAGCGATGATCGATGGGGCATTGGCGCAGCAGGCAGGGGCTGCACTCCACCGGCTCGCGAACCACGCGCGCGAATTCGCCCGTGGGACCGGTTGCAATGTCGTCTGTCGAGCCGAATACCGCAACCGTCGGGACGCCCAGAGCGGACGCTATGTGCATCGCCCCGGAATCGTTCGTCAGGAAGATCTCGCACTCCGAGACCAGATCGATAAACTCGGCCAGGCTTGTGGCGCCGGCGTAGTTCGTCACCCGATGGCCGTTCAACATATCGGCGATGCGGTCGCACAAGGCGCGCTCGCTTGCGGACCCGAACAGGGCGATTGCGGCTCCGCGCGCCTTGGCGAGCTGCGCGGCCGCTTCCGCGAAGCGCTCGGGAAGCCATTGTTTGGCGGTCCCATAGGCCGCTCCGGGACTAACGCCGATCGTCCCCCGCGATTGCCTTTTATCCGCCGCGTCCAGCCGGATCGCGTCGCCAACGGGCAGGGACTCGAGAATGCCCGCGCGGCAGTAGCAGCTCGAGATAATAGAATCGCTGATGCCGCGGGATCTCGGAAGCGCGCGGCGGCGTGATCGCGCGGGTCAGCAGCAAGCCGCGCCCGTCGCGGTTGTAGCCGATCCGCACCGGTATGCGCGCCAGCCATGTCAGTAGCGCCGCATCGAAGGAGTTGGGCAAGAGAATGGCGCAATCGAAGGCGCGCGCACGCAAGATCCGCGCGGTGCGCCAGCGCGCGCCATCATGGGCCATCACTTCGTTGGCGAAGGACTCCCGCCGGTACAGATCCGCAACCCAGGGCCGTGCCAATACGGCTATATGCGCGCGCGGAAAACGATCGCGGATTGCGCGCAATGCGGGCAGGCTCATGACGGCATCGCCGACCCAGTTCGTCGCACGCACTAAAATGTTCGAGTATTCCACGCTGCCCCGCGGGCCCATCTAACGATTGAAGAGCTTCGAAATGCGGTCCTTGACCCGCCCATACCAGGACACCTCTTTAACCGGCGGGCGGTTCTGAGCGATCGCGATCATGGGAACATCTTCAGGATTCGATGTTTGATAGCGCTCTGTCGAGACCACGTTCAGCCGATAGCCGTTAAAGACGTAGGTCTTACGGTATAGCGCCCCATCGTCGCCCTCGAGAATCAGCGAAAAGCCCGGATTCTCCCCCGATGTATTCACTTCCACGGGATAGTGCCCGACGACGCCGCGCTGCACATATGCCGTTTCATAGCGGTGATGGCGGCGGCTCCACACGAAGACTCGGAAGCTGTCGAACTCGTAAGGCTCGGAGCCCTTGGCGATGGTGGTCCACAGCCAGTTGTCTTTTTGCGCGCCGTCGTCGTCGACCTTGCCCAAAGAGAAATATGACGTAATTCGATGCCCCTCGGCATACTGCGCCACGTCGTCGGGAATCGCCATGCTGACCATGCGCGCCATAACCCAGCCGGCCTTACCATCTTTGGTGCGGACCAAGTACCAGTCTTCGAGAGGTATCGGCTTCGGCTGCTCGACGGGATTGGCGCGTTGCGGCGGGTGATCGGCCGGCTGCTCAACCGTTCTCGACATCTCGAGCCAATCTCTGGGAGGCAGCGGCGCGGCGGGCATGGGCGGCACTGGAATTTTGCCTTTCTCCTTCGCCTGTTCCTTGCGCCGCATTGGCCGGGGCTTGGGAACCGGAGCCAGAATGCGCGGCGGAGGCGGCTGTACGCGCGGCGTCAGGCGGTGCTCCAGAACTTCGACTTTTGTCCCTTCCTTTAGCAGCTCGAATCCGGGCGAGGTGCGATTCGGCTCGGCGTGCATGTTGACCGCCTCGAAAACGTTTGCGACTCCTTCAGGCGGCATTCTTTTCGCATTGGCGGCGAGGCGGTCGAGATCCGCCATCTGGTCCGGCAGCAATAATTGACGAGTATCGGTCCACCCAACGATACCGCTCTGGGTCCGCACCTTCACGAAGCGCCGCTTGTATTCGACGATGTCGAGCTTGTCGCCGTGGTTGACCGTCGCCACCGTAGGCGTTTTCGGATTAAGCTCCTGCCGGATGTTCAGCGTGGTGGGACCGGCGTAGGCGTGCTCTAACGCGGGACCGCGGCCGGGAACGGCTTCATTCGACTCGCACGAGACGAGAAGCAGCAGCAGTGGGCTGAGCAGGAGCGCGCGAACAAATGTCACGACCGAAGCGTTTCTGCTGTTAGTTTAACAGTAATGGCTGAAGAGGACGCGCTCGAACAAGCGGAATTTTACTGTCCCAATTGCAACAGCGCCGTAACCGACCCGCTGGTTTGCGGCGACTGCTCCTCTATCATTTGCCGACGCTGCGGAACCCCTCTCGAACGGATCGACGATCTCGGCATCGGCTAGAGTAGTCACAAGCCATGCCGGCCAAAGATCTCATTTACGCCTTCCGCACACTCCGGAAAAGTCCCGTGTTCGCGATCACCGCCGTGGTTACCATTGCGCTCGGCATCGCGGCCAGCACCGCGATCTTCAGCGTCACGAACGCGGTGTTACTGCGTCCGCTGCCTTACCGCGATCCCAGCCGGCTGGTGCTGGCGTGCAGCGACATGCGGCGGCGCAACGTGAAGGATTTTCCGTTCTCGAATGCCGACTTTCTCGATCTGCGGAACGGCGCAAGGAATACGTTCGAAGATTTCGCCGCCGTCAATACCGGCCGAGGCTCCGTGCCGCGCGCCGACGGCGTTCCGGAGCAGGTTCGCTTCGCCGCTGTATCGACTAACTTTTTCCGTCTAATGGGCGCGCGAGTTGCCTTTGGGAGGGATTTCCAGGCTTCCGACGGGCTGCCGCAACCGCCCCTGCCGCCGGCCGGAACCGCCGCGGGAGCGCCGCCGCCGCAACGGCTTCCGGTATACGCCGTCGTCAGCTATGAGTATTTCGAGCGGCGCTTCGGAGGCAACACGTCGGTTCTCGGCCAAACTCTTCCAACCGGCGGAGGCCCCGCGCCAGTCGTGGTGGGCGTGTTGGCGCCCGGTTTCGAGCTGCTCTTTCCGCCGCAATCCGGCATAGAACAGTTCCCCGATATCTGGTTTGCGGCGCGCATCCCCTATGATCCTCAGAATCGGAACAACGTCTCATGGCGCGTGATTGGAAGATTGAAGCCGGGTGTGATGATCGAGCGCGCGCAAGCGGAGGTAGACACGATCAGCGAGCAGATACAACGGTCTAATGCCATCTCGCGCACCGCGGGAGAGTACATTCGCCTGGAAGCGATGCAACATCACTTGGTGAGCGAAGTACAGCCTGCGATCCTGGCGCTCATCGGCGCGGTCGTGTTTCTTCTGCTTATTGCGTGTTCCAATGTGGCGAACCTTATGCTGGTGCGCGCTTCGCTACGCGAGCGCGAGCTCGCGGTGCGCACTGCCCTGGGA
>CAWITB010000045.1:0-176899 GCA_963838885.1 Bryobacterales bacterium
TTCACGCCCGACATCAGTCTCTCCGTCGGCTTGACCAGCAGAAACATCACGGCGGAGGCAACGAACGCGAATGCCGCGACGACGCCGAATAGCGTGGGAACGGGCAGCGAGGCATACAGCGAGGCCGCGCGTCCGCCGAGATAATCTCCCACCGAAATCGACAGGAACCAGACGCCCATCATGAGGCTCACGACGCGCTCCGGCGCGAGTTTCGTCATGGCGCTCAAGCCGACGGGACTGAGCGAGAGCTCGCCGAAGGTGTGACAGAGATACGTTACGACCAGCCACCACGGACTAACGCGGCCATGCCTCCCCGCGATCAAGGCGGCGGGTACGAGCACCGTAAATCCCAAGCCGACGAAGAGCAGACCAATTGCGAATTTCATGGGACTGGAGGGTTCATGTTTGCCCAGGGCGATCCACAGCCACGCGAATATGGGCGCGAACACGATAATGAATAGCGCGTTCAAGGCCTGATACCAGCTTGCGGGGAAGTGGAACCCGAGGACGACATTGTTTGTGCCGCGGTCGGCGAACAGGTTGAGCGAACTGCCGGCCTGCTCGAAAGCCGACCAGAAGACGCAGGCAGCGATGAATAAGACCAGGATGGCGAGGGCGCGCTTACGCTCTAGGGGCGACCAGCGCGGACCAAAAATCATCCATGTAAAGATGCCAACCGCGATTGCCAGCAAACCAAAGCCGAACGCGTCGCCAATGAATTGCGGCGTGAGATCGACGCGCCAAACACGCACGACAGCGACGATGACCGCCGCCACGGCCGCGGTAAGCAAGATGGCAATGAGCAATGCCCGTCGTCTGCCGCCCGGCTGCGCGGGCCGTACACCCGCTTCGCCGAGATGCCTCGCGCCGAGTGCGTACTGCACGACGCCTACAACCATCCCGATCCCGGCGATGCCGAACCCGAAATGCCAATTGATCTTCTGTCCTACCCAGCCGCATATCAGCGGCGAGATGAAGGCGCCGAGATTGATGCCCATATAGAAAATCGAGAAGCCGGCATCGCGGCGATTGTCTCCCGGAGGATAAATCAGACCTACGATCGTGCTGACGTTGGGTTTCAACAGGCCGGTGCCAAGAACGATCAGCAGAAGTCCGGTATAAAAGTTCGCAAGACCGGTGGGAACAAGACAAAACTGGCCGGCGGCGATCAGGATGCCCCCCCAGAGCACGCTGCGCCGGGCGCCGAGCAGACGGTCGGCAACCCAGCCGCCGGGCAGGCTCAACAGATAGACGCTCGACGCGTACAGACCATAAATAATACCCGCCTTGGCATCGTTGAACCCGAGGCCACCGTTGGAGGCGCTCGCCGTCATGAACAGGATCAATAGCGCGCGCATGCCGTAGAAGCTGAAGCGCTCCCACATCTCCGTGAAGAAGAGAGTCGCGAGTCCGCGCGGATGTCCGAAGAAGCGCGTGTCGGGCGCCACGGGCTCGAGTGCAATATGCGAGGGGCGAGGCTCTACCGGCATTCAAGTTCAGTATCGGACAAACGTTGATAGATCGCGCCGCGCCGCTCTAGTGTGGCGCTCGAATGTGGCGCTGGGAATTTCCCAGACGCGACCGGTGCCGTTAGCGACGCGCGCTATAGATCAGCTTCAACCACAGGAATAGTGCGCCGGCCGCGAACCCGAGCACGGCCTGGTATTCCTCGTTCCGAACGTAACGCGACCAGCGGAATTTGCCGGCGCGGCCTCCAAAGCTGAAGCGTGGAACAAATGCCGGAACGCGGCGGGCATAGAGGTCGTAGGAGGGGAAGAGCTTGCGCAGATGCTGCTCCTCCAGCTCGACCACGGGCAGATACACGAGCAGAAACACCGCGGCGAAGATCGCGGCCAGGACGGCGCGGCGCGATGCGGCGACGAGTCCGGCGGCCACCAGCAGCGTTCCTATATACAGAGGATTGCGCACATAAGAGTACGGACCGGTTTCCGCCAGCGCCATGTTTTTCTCCAGGTGACCGGCGGCCCAGCCGCGCAGCATCAGCCCGAGCACACTCACCGGCAGCCCGTAGGCAAGCGAGGCCGGCGAGGGCCGCGAGAGCCACGCGAACGCGATTACAAGCACGAATCCAAACGGCACGCGCAGACGCGCGACAAGATCGGCGTATGGCTTGGGGAACGGGCTAGTCAACCTGAGACGCCACTCCCGCTTTCGGGCGCTCGAGCACGGCGCGCAAATTCTCGAAAACTTCGTCCGGCGTAATGGAGTGCATGTCGGGGCCAGAGGCGGCCCCACGCTTGTACGTCGTCACTGCGCCGGGATTCCGCAGCACTAAAAAGGGCCGCCGTATGGACCTGTCTGCGCCGGATCGGTCGGACCGTAGACGGCCACGCCGGGCTTCCCCAAAGCAGCGGCAATATGGAGGGGACCGCTGTCGACGCCGACCACGGCCGTCGCGCGCCGCGTGGCATGGATCAATCCCGGAATGCCCGAGACGTGCGAAATCGCGCCGTCGCAGCGGATCGGCGCGGGACCATTCACCACCAGCGGCAGAGCGCACTCGCGCCGCAGCCGCTCGCTCAACACGGAGTAGTATTTCATCGGCCATTGCTTCGAGCCCCAGCCCGCCGAGGGGCTGGCAAGAACGAAATCGCCATCGGGAAGCGATCCCTCCGGGGATCCCTCCGGCAGCGGAAACTCATGCAGCGGTTCGACGGCGCCCGCCGCGGCTGCCAGATCCAGATACTTGTCGACGCGATGAATCGATCCCGAATGCGCCCGCGTGGAATAAAACCAAGCCGCGGCGGTCTCGCGGGCGCACTCGGCATCGAAACCATACAGCCGCGCCGGACGCGAGCAGGCGGCCACCAAGGCCGATTTGATCAAGCCCTGAAAATCCACGGCGATATCGAAGCGCCGGCGGCGCAGTTCGCTCCACGCTCGCATGATGCCCCCCATCGCGCCGGAATCGAGCGTCACGAGCCGATCGACGAAAGGATTCCCGGCAAGCAGATGGCGCCATTTCGCCTCCACCACCCAGGTGATTTCGGAACCGGGCATTTCCTGCTTCAAGGTGGCAACGGCGGGCAGCGTATGGACGATGTCCCCCATTGCGCCGAGGCGCACCACCAGAATTCGCGGGCCTCGCGTCACGCCGGCGCTCCGCTGGCGCGCCGCAGCACATGCTCGAGGAGCCGGCGCGTGACGCCGTCGTCGGGGGTCTCATCTCCGTCCGCGGCGCCATCCGCGAGCACGACATAGTCGACGGCGGCGAGAGCGGCCACTAATTCGGCGCGGGCTTGCGGCGGCAGCAAGGGGCGCCGACCGCTCTCGATCTCGACAATCAACAGATGTTCCGGCGAGGCCGCCTCGCGCAAAATGCGGGCATGTTCGGCCAGCAACGGATCGAAACGTCCGCGAAACCAGCGGGCGGGCCGCTGCCGCGCTATTTCGTGAGCGCGCTCAGAGGGGACAATCTTATCCCGGGTGTCCAACTCTCAACCATAGAACAGGTCAGGATACCCGTTCCACTCCTTCGAGGAGATCCAACGCCTCTGCGGCCACTCGCGCGGCGCCGACGCGCGACATGCAGCGATGATCGATGGGGCATTGGCGCAGCAGGCAGGGGCTGCACTCCACCGGCTCGCGAACCACGCGCGCGAATTCGCCCGTGGGACCGGTTGCAATGTCGTCTGTCGAGCCGAATACCGCAACCGTCGGGACGCCCAGAGCGGACGCTATGTGCATCGCCCCGGAATCGTTCGTCAGGAAGATCTCGCACTCCGAGACCAGATCGATAAACTCGGCCAGGCTTGTGGCGCCGGCGTAGTTCGTCACCCGATGGCCGTTCAACATATCGGCGATGCGGTCGCACAAGGCGCGCTCGCTTGCGGACCCGAACAGGGCGATTGCGGCTCCGCGCGCCTTGGCGAGCTGCGCGGCCGCTTCCGCGAAGCGCTCGGGAAGCCATTGTTTGGCGGTCCCATAGGCCGCTCCGGGACTAACGCCGATCGTCCCCCGCGATTGCCTTTTATCCGCCGCGTCCAGCCGGATCGCGTCGCCAACGGGCAGGGACTCGAGAATGCCCGCGCGCAGTAGCAGCTCGAGATAATAGAATCGCTGATGCCGCGGGATCTCGGAAGCGCGCGGCGGCGTGATCGCGCGGGTCAGCAGCAAGCCGCGCCCGTCGCGGTTGTAGCCGATCCGCACCGGTATGCGCGCCAGCCATGTCAGTAGCGCCGCATCGAAGGAGTTGGGCAAGAGAATGGCGCAATCGAAGGCGCGCGCACGCAAGATCCGCGCGGTGCGCCAGCGCGCGCCATCATGGGCCATCACTTCGTTGGCGAAGGACTCCCGCCGGTACAGATCCGCAACCCAGGGCCGTGCCAATACGGCTATATGCGCGCGCGGAAAACGATCGCGGATTGCGCGCAATGCGGGCAGGCTCATGACGGCATCGCCGACCCAGTTCGTCGCACGCACTAAAATGTTCGAGTATTCCACGCTGCCACGCGGGCCCATCTAACGATTGAAGAGCTTCGAAATGCGGTCCTTGACCCGCCCATACCAGGACACCTCTTTAACCGGCGGGCGGTTCTGAGCGATCGCGATCATGGGAACATCTTCAGGATTCGATGTTTGATAGCGCTCTGTCGAGACCACGTTCAGCCGATAGCCGTTAAAGACGTAGGTCTTACGGTATAGCGCCCCATCGTCGCCCTCGAGAATCAGCGAAAAGCCCGGATTCTCCCCCGATGTATTCACTTCCACGGGATAGTGCCCGACGACGCCGCGCTGCACATATGCCGTTTCATAGCGGTGATGGCGGCGGCTCCACACGAAGACTCGGAAGCTGTCGAACTCGTAAGGCTCGGAGCCCTTGGCGATGGTGGTCCACAGCCAGTTGTCTTTTTGCGCGCCGTCGTCGTCGACCTTGCCCAAAGAGAAATATGACGTAATTCGATGCCCCTCGGCATACTGCGCCACGTCGTCGGGAATCGCCATGCTGACCATGCGCGCCATAACCCAGCCGGCCTTACCATCTTTGGTGCGGACCAAGTACCAGTCTTCGAGAGGTATCGGCTTCGGCTGCTCGACGGGATTGGCGCGTTGCGGTGGGCGATCGGCCGGCTGCTCAACCGTTCTCGACATCTCGAGCCAATCTCTGGGAGGCAGCGGCGCGGCGGGCATGGGCGGCACTGGAATTTTGCCTTTCTCCTTCGCCTGTTCCTTGCGCCGCATTGGCCGGGGCTTGGGAACCGGAGCCAGAATGCGCGGCGGAGGCGGCTGTACGCGCGGCGTCAGGCGGTGCTCCAGAACTTCGACTTTGGTCCCTTCCTTTAGCAGCTCGAATCCGGGCGAGGTGCGATTCGGCTCGGCGTGCATGTTGACCGCCTCGAAAACGTTTGCGACTCCTTCAGGCGGCATCCTTTTCGCATTGGCGGCGAGGCGGTCGAGATCCGCCATCTGGTCCGGCAGCAATAATTGACGAGTATCGGTCCACCCAACGATACCGCTCTGGGTCCGCACCTTCACGAAGCGCCGCTTGTATTCGACGATGTCGAGCTTGTCGCCGTGGTTGACCGTCGCCACCGTAGGCGTTTTCGGATTAAGCTCCTGCCGGATGTTCAGCGTGGTGGGACCGGCGTAGGCGTGCTCTAACGCGGGACCGCGGCCGGGAACGGCTTCATTCGACTCGCACGAGACGAGAAGCAGCAGCAGTGGGCTGAGCAGGAGCGCGCGAACAAATGTCACGACCGAAGCGTTTCTGCTGTTAGTTTAACAGTAATGGCTGAAGAGGACGCGCTCGAACAAGCGGAATTTTACTGTCCCAATTGCAACAGCGCCGTAACCGACCCGCTGGTTTGCGGCGACTGCTCCTCTATCATTTGCCGCCGCTGCGGAACCCCTCTCGAACGGATCGACGATCTCGGCATCGGCTAGAGTAGTCACAAGCCATGCCGGCCAAAGATCTCATTTACGCCTTCCGCACACTCCGGAAAAGTCCCGTGTTCGCGATCACCGCCGTGGTTACCATTGCCCTCGGCATCGCGGCCAGCACCGCGATCTTCAGCGTCACGAACGCGGTGTTACTGCGTCCGCTGCCTTACCGCGATCCCAGCCGGCTGGTGCTGGCGTGCAGCGACATGCGGCGGCGCAACGTGAAGGATTTTCCGTTCTCGAATGCCGACTTTCTCGATCTGCGGAACGGCGCAAGGAATACGTTCGAAGATTTCGCCGCCGTCAATACCGGCCGAGGCTCCGTGCCGCGCGCCGACGGCGTTCCGGAGCAGGTTCGCTTCGCCGCTGTATCGACTAACTTTTTCCGTCTAATGGGCGCGCGAGTTGCCTTTGGGAGGGATTTCCAGGCTTCCGACGGGCTGCCGCAACCGCCCCTGCCGCCGGCCGGAACCGCCGCGGGAGCGCCGCCGCCGCAACGGCTTCCGGTATACGCCGTCGTCAGCTATGAGTATTTCGAGCGGCGCTTCGGAGGCAACACGTCGGTTCTCGGCCAAACTCTTCCAACCGGCGGAGGCCCCGCGCCAGTCGTGGTGGGCGTGTTGGCGCCCGGTTTCGAGCTGCTCTTTCCGCCGCAATCCGGCATAGAACAGTTCCCCGATATCTGGTTTGCGGCGCGCATCCCCTATGATCCTCAGAATCGGAACAACGTCTCATGGCGCGTGATTGGGAGATTGAAGCCGGGTGTGACGATCGAGCGCGCGCAAGCGGAGGTAGACACGATCAGCGAGCAGATACAACGGTCTAATGCCGTCTCGCGCACCGCGGGAGAGTACATTCGCCTGGAAGCGATGCAACATCACTTGGTGAGCGAAGTACAGCCTGCGATCCTGGCGCTCATGGGCGCGGTCGTGTTTCTTCTGCTTATTGCGTGTTCCAATGTGGCGAACCTTATGCTGGTGCGCGCTTCGCTACGCGAGCGCGAGCTCGCGGTGCGCACTGCCCTGGGAGGGAGCTGGTGGCGCCTGATGCGCCAAACGTTCGCCGAAGCCCTGGTCATCTCCGCTTTCGGAACGGCGCTGGGTCTCGCCCTCGCCTGGCTCGGAATCCATGAACTGCTCGTCATCGCGCCCGCGAATTTGCCGCGCCTAAACGCCATCCATATCGACGGTTTTGTGCTCGGTTTCTCCGCCTTGGCCGGACTTGCGGCCGCGGCGCTTTTCGGTATGCTACCCGCGGTTCGCGCGGCGCGGCCCGACGTCATGAGCATTCTGCGAACCACGGGAAGATCGCCCGGCCTGGGCGGCATTGGGCTGCTGCGCAACAGCGTGGTGGTGGCGGAAGTGGCGCTTTCCTTTGTCCTCCTTATTGGATCGGGCTTGATGTTCCAGACATTCCTGGCAATGCAGAAGGTGGACGTCGGATTCGATCCGCGCAACCTGCTCACGTTTCAGCTATTGGGCAATCGCGGAAACACGCCACAGGCGCGCGACGCCTTCATGCGCCACTTCCGCGAGCGCATGTCGGCGATTCCCGGCGTCCAGAGCGTCACCGCGTCCGTGCCCATGCCATTGGCCGGCGGCTTCAGTCCGGTCCGCTGGGGCACGAGTGAAGCTCTCGCCGACCAGTCGAAATTCCAGGCGGCCGATCTGCAGATTGTTCTGCCCGGCTATTTCGAGACCATGCATACGCCTCTCGTTGCAGGCCGCACCTTCACGGATGCCGATAACACGGCCGAACGCAACATGCTGATCGTCGACCAGGCGCTCGCTTCGAAAGCCTTTCCCACCGAGTCCGCCCTGGGCAAGCGATAGTGGGGAAGCGCATTCTGTTTCGCGTGCGGACCCCGGAGGCGCAATGGGGTGAAATCGTGGGCGTGGTGGCGCACCAGCGGGACATATCGCTGGCCGAACCGGGGCGCGAACAGTTGTACGTCACGGATGGATACGTGAACCACGGCGCGGCCGCTTGGTGGGCCCTCCGCACCTCCGGCGATGCGGGGAGCTATGGCGGCCGCATTCGCGACGAGATCCGCAAAATCGGCGCGCAATTGCTCGTGAACGATTTGCAGCCCATGGATGCGCTGCTCGTGAAAGCGCGGGCGGGAACGCGTTTCTCGTTGCTTCTCATTGGCGTTTTTGCCATCATTGCCGCGTTGCTCGCGGGCGTCGGTCTCTATGGCGTGCTCTCCACTCTGGTGCGGCAGCGTACTGCTGAAATCGGCGTGCGCATGGCACTTGGCGCGGCGCCGTCCGGAATATTCAGCCTCGTTGTGCGGGAGGGTCTGCGCATGAGCACGCTGGGCATCGCGATCGGGCTGGTCGCCGCTTTCGAGCTGACGCGCGCTCTCGAAAGCATGCTGGTGGGAGTGAAGCGCACCGATCCTATGACATTCGCCGCGATCGCCGCACTGTTCTATTTAATTACGGCGCTGGCGTCGTGGCTGCCCGCGCGCCGCGCCGCCGCGCTCGACCCTACTGAAGCGTTGCGGCAAGAGTAACGCGCGCACAGCGGAGTGCAATTCTTTGGAGTGATGCGCAGCGTCGTGCACTGTCCGTCAGGCAATAGCGTGTCTTGGGTCGCTATTGGGACTGCTCGCGCCGCTGGCGGTGGCCGGAAAATTGGGCGGCGTGAACGGATTTGGGCAAACGGCCGGGTCCCGGTTTGGCGGCGCGCCTCTTGGACTGCGATTGCGGCCATGCATTGGTAGGCACTGTCGTTAAGAGAACACGAGTCGGGGAAGCGCACGCCTTGCTGTCGACCGAATTTCGGGGCATGCCGAGGCGGCGTGCCAACGGAGCGTCAACCCCCGGGTTCGGACTCGCGGCGGATGCGGGCGCGAACGTTGCCCGCGAGTTTTGGCCGCGCCACCAACGACACCGCGCGCTAGGATTCAATGTGGGTTCTATCGGAAGCGCGTGGACCGGGAGATCTGCCGCGAGAGGCGCTTGAGTTATACTGAGAGCGTCATCTCAGCGAGGGTCCGTGCCCGTCCGTCCATTGTTTCCGCGCTGGGATCGCGTGAGTTTCAAGAATGACGATTCTGCTAACGATTATCCATATTTTGGTTTGTTTTTTTCTGATTATCGTGGTGCTGCTGCAAAGCGGCAAGGCGGCGGATCTCGCCGGGGCCTTTGGCGGCATGGGTTCGCAGACGACGTTCGGGCCGAGAGGTTCGGCAACCGTCCTCTCAAAGGCCACCACAATTTCGGCGGCGATTTTCATGGTGACATCGCTGTTTTTGTCCGTGGCGACGACGCGCAGCGCGGCGGGGACGCATAGCGTATTGCCGACCGCCAAGCCAGTGACTACGCAGTCGGCGCCCGGGACGTTGACGCCGCCCCAACCGGTCATCCACGTCAACCCGGGGAATGGAACGGCCACGCCGTCAAAAGGCATTCCGTTGAATGCGCCGCAACCGGCGCAGCAGAACAAGCCGGCTCAGCCCGCCCCGGCGCCAAAGAAGTAGTTTGCCTGATAAATGCGGAGGTGGCGGAATTGGCAGACGCACTAGCTTGAGGTGCTAGCGGGAGCAATCTCGTGGGGGTTCAAGTCCCCCTCTCCGCACCCCATTTAAATCACTTTACGAACGACAGCCTTTTCGGCGTTTTCGCGACTGTAGTGGTTGTTCAGCGGTTAAGACGCAGTGGATCCACGCTCGGAGCGGCACGCGGGGGGAACGCAGGAATGCATCACCCGAGATCCTTCGCAGGTTACGCGGTTACGCATCAGCTCGCCAGAAAACGCTATTTACAGGGCGGAAAGTAGCTAGCTTGAGGCGCCCGTACCCAAAAGGTTTGGACGTTCAAGTTCTCTCGACCGCAGCACTCTCTAAAGACATAACTCATGAGATTTGTTTACGTGCGCTCTGCTTGCGTATTTCGTCAAAAGCCACGAGCGCCTCGCGCCGCGCTTCTTCGTGAACGACAAGGGGCAGCGGATAATTCGATCCGAGGCGCACACCAGCCTCCTGCAGCGACGCCGCCGGAGCCTTCCACGGTTTGTGAACCCAGGGAGCCGGAAAACGGCCGAGTTCGGGGACCCATTTGCGAATGTAGTTACCATCGGGATCAAACTTTTCGCTTTGCAGCACGGGATTGAAAATGCGGAAGTAAGGTGCGGCATCGGCGCCGCATCCGGCGGTCCATTGCCAGCCGAGCGTATTGTTGGCTAGATCGGCATCGACGAGCGTGTCCCAAAACCAGTACGCCCCCTCTTCCCAGGTGATTCGCAAATGTTTGGTGAGAAATGAGGCAGCAACCAGCCGCACGCGGTTGTGCATCCAGCCAGTGGCCCAAAGCTCACGCATACCGGCATCGACCAAAGGATATCCGGTTGTTCCGTGTTGCCACTTTTTAAGCTCGTCTCGATCGGTTCGCCAAGGGAACAGCGCGAATTCTTTCCGAAGGCACTCATTCGCCGTGAACGGAAAATGGAACAGCAAATGATGAGCAAACTCGCGCCATCCGATTTCCCGTAGATAGACGTCCACCGCTTCCGCATTCGCTTTGTTGCGGCGTTTGTGCAGCGAGCGCCAGACTTCGCGCGGGCTGATCTCGCCAAAATGCAAATGAGGCGATAACCGCGATGTGCCGGTTTTGCCGGGCAGATTTCTCTCCGACGCATATTGTTCGAAGTTGCCGTTAAGAAATCTCGCGAGCTCCCGTTTTGCGCCATTCTCTCCCGCCGTCCAAGTGAGGCGCATCCCCGCAGCCCAGTCGATCTTCGGTTCCAGTTCCAATGCCGCCAGCGGCAGCGACTCGGGCCAACGTTGAGGACTGATCAGCATTTTCGGCGCAGTGGAGGGCTCTGGAGGCGACGGCTGCTTCAGGCAAGCCTTCCAAAATGCGGAGAAGACTTGGAAGGGCTGTCGCGCACCGTTGAGAACTGTCCAGGGCTCGAACAGAAGCGCACTGTTGAAGCTTTGGACGCCAACGCCTTTTGCAGCGAGGCATTGCTTCAGCTTTCCGTCCCGCGCGATGAGGGCCGGTTCATAGCGCCGGTTCCAAAAAATCGCTCCGGCATTTGTCTCGGCAAGCACATGCCTCAGCGTTTGCTCAGTGGGGCCTTGTCGAATAATCAAACGCGATCCTGCCTTGGTTAAAGATTCTTCCAAGCTGTGTAACGATTGATGCAGCCACCACCGCGAGGCCGCTCCCGGCGGCCATGGTTCTTCCTCTTCGGGCGCCCAAATGAACATCGGAACAACCGGCGCTCCGGTTTCAGCGGCAGCAAGGAAGGCGGGGTTATCGCTGAGCCGTAAATCCAGCCGAAACCAGACGAGCACCGGGCGAGTATTCACAGTGCGCGTCCCTCGATCCGACGCGTGCAGGCTCCCATCAGAGAGGCGCAAGAACCTGTGACCAGCAAACATCCAGAGGCGTATGCGATCGTCCACTCTGACCGTGTTTAGTTCTGCCTGTATTGTTTCCCGAGCGGCACTGGCGTTTCATAAAAAGGAAAATCCGTTCCCCGTGGCGCCGGGTGCCGATCTTAAGCGATACGAAGGGAAATGGTTTGAAATCGCGCGCCCCCCGGCCCGATTTGAGCGCGAGTGGGCCGGCGACGTCACAGCCCAATTCACCTTGAGAAGGAATGGCTGCGTGCGAGTGGTGAATACCTGCCGGGAAGAAAACGGGAATTGGAGAAATTCGAAAGAAATTGCGAGATGCCGCGACCCGAACGGGCCGGCGTCGAAAGTCAAAGTCCGCTTCTTCTGGCCTTTTTACGGAGACCATTGGATTCTGGAACTCGATTCCGACTATCAATGGGCATTGGTTGGTACGCCGGATCTCCGGTACCTCTGGATTTTGAGTCGCAGCCTTCAGTTGCCCGGCGAAACCTATCGGCAACACCTTGCGAGAGCGCACGGCCTTGGCTTCGAGACAAGCAGAATTGTCCATACGATTCAGAGCGCGCAAACCGGGCGAACAGCCAGACACTCTAAGTGTTCGAACTCTTTTTTGTGCCCAAGACTCTCTTCCGCTTTTGGGTTGCGGCGGTCTTGATGCGTTTGGCGGTAATCTTTTTCGATATCGTTTCCGGCGCACGCAGGTGTTGAGCCGCCGATTTCCGGGCGTGCGGGTGCTCCGATTGCCATTGATCTAGCTGGCGCCGGCGCTTCTGCGAAACCGTTTCAGAAGCCATGAGCTTAGATTCTGCTTCCGGTCGGCTACTGCCTTGATTGTGCTCCTTCTTGCCTTTGACCGGTTCATATCCCGGCCAGCATCGATTCTCCTTTTTTCCGTGGACATTCGTTCCCTTCAACATTGCGACGGACTCGATTGGGTTCGACTTCTGGGCGCCTCCTCATTTCGCATTTCGAATGCTCGAAGCGTGTTCCCGACGGCTGTTGTAAACAAGAGGTGTGCAGCCAAAGCGCTCCCGTGAGAGGCCGCGCTCCTTCGAAACGGGCTTGAGATGCCCGTAAGCGAGATAGGAATTTCATCGGCGCATAACCAAAGCAGAGGGGCGCCCAGTGCGCTTCCCCAGCGTTTAGCGAGGTAACTATTTCGGGGATGCGCGGCGGCGTACAAGGACCCGAGCATCGCGCCATAGATGTAATGCAAGACAAGCCCAAGATAGGCGGCCTGATTTTCCGGCGGCTGCTCGAGCAATACCCAGGAGCAGAGTAAACGTGCCGACTTGACATCGGCTTCGCGATCAAAGCCGAAAATCGCATCTCTTGGGCGGTTATTGGCTGTCTCCCAACAGATGCGAAACACATGCATCGCGGCGGAACCGGCCAGCCCAGCCACAGCGCCTCGGCAAAGATTGCGAAGGATCGGCATTGAATCAGTGCTCTGCTTCGCTCAACTTTCTTCGCGCTACGCGCTGGCGGGCTCGCGGGCGCCCCGGTGCGATTCTCAATTCATTATGGCATGATTTGTCCGGCCGGCCTGCCGCGCTGCTTCAACCGCGAACCGGCCAAATAGGCGGAATCTTTTTCGATTGCCGCTTACGATGAAAGAAGCTGGGGAGACGATACGTCCTCGCACCGCGAACAAAACGAATTTCCAAATTGTCGGGCTGCGCCGAAACGGCGCGTGAGGGGGATACCCTCTCGCGATAATGTGTTCTTTTTCCATAAAGCCCAGGTATGGCTCGCTTCGAGCAGATGAAAGCTTCCGTAATAGACCTGAATAATCGCGGTTGTTCGATGCTCGGCGTACAAGCGAGAGAAAAGGTCAATCGCGAACTGATGAGTTCGCCTCTCTCTTTCGACGCTTCGGAATAGAAGGTGCGAGCCCGTTGTAATCCGGCGGGTAGTCGGCCGAGCGAAGAAGATCACGGCAAGATGAGTAAAGCTCGTTCATGATTGTGCGCGGAGCACTTCCAGACTCTTCCGAACGTGACGCCCGATCTCAAAGGGAGCATACGCAACTTGATCGATCATGTGCTCCCGGCTAATGACAAACGCGACGCGGCTGGGCAAAATTCCAAACGTTCTCGGCACGCCAGAGAGTGTGCAGACGCGCTTGTTCGAATGGAGAAGAGTGGAAACGCAGCCATACAAGCGTGCGAATTCCCGTGCAGCGAACGCCATATCCGGGCTGACGCGGAAGACGGCGCCGTTTGCTTGCTCGAAACTGTCCATCTGGCTCGGAAAGCGCATGAGTCTGCCGTGCATGCGGGCGTGAACGCTCGCGCGCCGGACCGGTGGCCAGCGCTCGACACACGAGCTTCCTTCCCGGAGGACATTCGCATTGCGACATTTCATTGGACGGTCGTGTTGTCCTCGAACGAGTGCAGGAGCGCTCGGATGTGGCGCCGCTGGATCTCCCCTCAAGCCACAATCCTCATCGGGATTCCCATTCGCCGCCGATCTGTCGTTGAGAGTACAGTAGTCTTTTAGGCGAAAGGAGACAGACAGAATGTCAAACGGGCAAGGCGGCAGGATTGGCAGGCGAGGGCTCTTCAAGACGTCTGCCGCGGTATTGGGCGGAGCGCTGCTTGGAAAAAAAGCGAAGTCCGAACCGCAGCCGCAATTCAAGAACGTGAATACAAACTCGAGTCCGTCGACGCTGAAGATTACGGACCTGCGCATTGCGACGGTGGTAAAGCCGGGGCCGAGCCCGTGCACCATCGTTCGCCTCGATACCAACCAGGGCGTGTACGGACTGGGCGAAGTTCGAGATGGCGCCAGCGCCACCTATGCTCTTTTTCTCAAGAGCCGCGTCGTGGGCCAGAACCCGCTGAATATCACTTTCATATGGGAAAAGATCAAGCAATTCGGCGGCGACGCCAGGCAGGCCGGTGGCGTCGTCGCGGTTGAAGAGGCGCTCTGGGACATCGCGGGCAAAGTGTACAGCGTGCCGATTTACCAGATGCTGGGAGGGAAATTCCGCAACAAGATCCGCATCTACGCCGACACCGTGGAATCGAAGGACCCGAAGATCTACGCCCAGCGCATGAAAACCCGTAAGGAGGAAATGGGAATCACATGGCTGAAGATGGACCTCGGGATCGACATGGTCGAAGACACGCCGGGCACCGTGACTCGTCCATCGGGTCTCGACCGTTGGGAGATGACGAATCTGCCGCACCCCTTCGTAGCCATGGAGGTGACCGATAAGGGCATCGACAAGCTCTGCGAATATGTCGCCGCCATCAGGGACGCTGTCGGTATGGAAATTCCGCTCTCCATGGACCACCTCGGGCATCTCGGCGTGAAGTCCATCATCCGCCTCGGAAAGGCTTATGAGAAATACAATCTTTCCTGGATGGAGGACGTCATTCCCTGGCAGTACACCGACTTGCTAAAACAGATCACGGCGGAAAGCCCGACGCCTATTCTTACAGGCGAAGATATCTACCTAAAAGAAGGCTTCATCAACCTTTGCAAAAACCACGCCGTGTCCAAAATTCATCCTGACATCTCAACTTCCGGCGGAATTTTGGAGACGCACAAGATCGGCGAGGCTGCGATGGAATATGGAGTCCCAATGGCGATGCATTATGCCGGAACGCCGATCGGCGCCATGGCCAGCGTTCACTGCGCGGCGGCGACGGAGAACTTTCTTGCCTGTGAAAACCATTCGCTCGACGTGCCGTGGTGGCAAGACCTGGTTGAGGGCATCGAGAAGCCGATTATCAATAAAGGATTCATCAATGTTTCGGACAAGCCTGGCTTGGGAGTGACTCTGAACGAGGATGTTGTGCGGCAACATTTAATGCCCGGCACGGGATACTTCGAGCCCACAACGCAGTGGGATCACGAGCGCTCGGGTGACCGGCTGTGGAGCATGGCGCCCCCGCGAGCGGCCGGGCAGGCGAGTTAGTCGCGAGGCTGGCTGTATCCGGTGCGCTTCCATGTTTTCTGACGCTACAATATTCTAATTCAGAACGCGCCTTGAGTTGGCCGTATCTCGGATATCGCTCAACTCCGCTCGGAGATCCTCAACTCCGGCTAGGGACTGCAGTTAATAGGGCCAACTGGCGCACCAGAGGTGTCAGCAAGAGCGGCCAATATTACCGGCCGTCTGAGGAGGCGCCCGCCGGGAACGATCCGGCTTTGTCGGCATTCGACTTGCATTGGGGATCGGAAAGCGAGAAAATAATCCCGCACCTGCATGGGCACGCTGAAACGGCTTTTCGGCACAAAGCAGTTCTGGTTCAGCTTCGTGGCGGCGTGCGTCCCAGCTTTCATATTGGAACCACTGGCTGAACAATGGTTGGGCCCAAACAGCGAGGGATCGCACAGCTCGATCTTCGATGTACATTATCTTTACCGCAAGCGCGTCACGGGTGGATGGCGCGGAGCGCCGATTGCGAGGTACACGGCAATCGTAGAAATCCGGGAAGGACGCGAGCCGAGTTGGGCCGGTCTGACGAGTGTCTGCAAGCAGCGTGGATTCATCGCCGCCCTGATTAGAGCCATAGATAAAGCGCGGCCCAATGCGATCGTTATCGATAAATATTTCGAGGAGAAGACGTGTCCAGTTACCAGCGAAGGCACTCAGAGTCTGCTCAAAGCTGTAAACGAAATAAGCAGAAATACAGCGATCGTTGTCGGAAGGACTGAAAAACCGATTGGAACTCCTGACCGTGTCGTATGGGCTCCGAGCGTTTCATTTACTCCGGGCAAGGACGGCAAAATAGTCGAAGCCGACATTACGCTCGACCAAGACACTAGACAGGTCCCCTTAGAATGGGAGGTCTGGGACGACGCCGCGGCCAAAGCAGGAGAGTACAAATACAGCTTGGCGCTGCAGGGGGCGCTTGCGCGAGAGAGTGGGTTGTTGGAGGAACAGCCGCGCCTCAAGAAGCTGATCCAACGGCATGAGGATCCCTATACAAGCTTTATCGAAGAGAAACCAATTCCTACGGTCTCCGCTAATACCCTACTATTTGGCGACCGCATTGTCCCGGAGCAAGGTTGGCAACACTCGATCATCGACCATCCCGACGAGGCGAGCAAAGCGAAGCTTCGGGGCAAAATCGTCGTGATCGGCGAATACCGGTCCGATATAGACCAGCACACCACCGAGATGGGCGAGGTTCCGGGATATGTGCTGCAGGCAAACTATATTGAGTCAATCTTAGACCAGAGATATTTCGAGCCGGCATATTGGCTGTGGAACGTGATTGCTGGATTGTTGATTTTTTCTCTCTTCCATATCGTACTGATCGCGTGCGAGGAATTGCTTGGACAAAAGTCAAAGATCATCTTCGTTGCGTGTTCGCTTGGGGCGATCGCCATAACTTTGCTCCTAGCATATGGAGCGCTATTGCTGGTCGTCGTGTTCTCCGGTTGGTATGTCGATCCTATTAATGTGAGCGCCACGGCCATCTGGGTTCTTATCTTGCATGGGTTGTTTTATGGCGTAGGCGACGTACACCGCGCGCATGCGGCGGCCGTGGCGTCGGCGGAAGGAGGTATTCCATGATGTTACGCGTTTCGTTTGTTGCGGTCTCGATTGCCGGGCTATTCGTGACGGGACCGGCGGCCGCCCAAGACGTGCAAAAGACGCCAGGTAAGCCGGGTGGAACTCCAGGGGTAAACGGAACTTCCAGGACAATGAGCAATCAGGGTATGGCGGCCGGAAGTTCAAGCGCAAACCGAACCGCCGGAGTGATGAAGAAGGAGGGTAAGCCGCGCGGAACTCCAGGGCTAATCGAACAATCGGCGGATGTTTTCACTCAAATCATGTCAACGCCGGACAAAGGAATTCCAACGGATATCCTTTCTGGAGCGAAATGCGTCGGGATCGTTCCGAACCTGAAGCGAGCCGGTTTTATAATAGCCGCGAAGTATGGCAAGGGCGTTCTCACGTGCCGAACTGACACGGGCTGGAGCGCGCCATCGATCGTCAGAATTGAGGGCGGCAGCATCGGGCTTCAGGTTGGGGCCGGCGAAACAGACTTGGTTTTCGTGGTCATGAACAAGTCTGGAGAAGAGAAGCTGCTAGCCGATAAATTCACGTTCGGAGGCGATGCAAGCGTCATGGCCGGGCCGGTGGGACGAACCGCCGAGGGCCAGACCGATGCCATGATGCACGCTGAGATCCTCGCTTACTCGCGAGCTCGCGGAGTGTTCGCCGGAATATCGCTTGAGGGATCGACCTTACGTCCCGACAGCGAAGACAATGAGGCGCTGTACGGCACGGCATCCCAGAGACAAATTCTCACTGGTCTCGTCAAGGCGCCGGAGGAAGCTCATCGGCTTGATGTGGCGCTGCAGGAGAGCGGAGCCGGAAAGGGACACATATAAAATTTCTGAGCGCCATCGCGTCTCTAATTTCGCGATACATTCACGATCGCTGAGGCCGGTCAGGTCTTAACTGGATCGTCGGGAACTCCAGCTATGAATACTCGAGCCCACAAAGTGTTTAGTCAAGAGCAAATCAGTCTGTCAATCGAGTTTGTATCGAGGTTCTGAGCAACTGGGCGAGCGGAGTGCGGAGACAGCTTCCCCCCCGAGCTTAACCGCTGCGGAGTTGCGCGATGGCATCCCCGGCGCCTGCCAGAACACTAAGATTCATTTCGGAGTATTTGCGCGACAGAATCACGCCATTGGCGCCCCCGTGGAACGCGGCCAGCACGGCGTCGCGCACTCCTCGCGCGCGTGCATTTGCTGTGTCCGCGCGCGGTTGGAACTTCCACGTCGATGCCCGGCCAGAGTTTCGTCTTCGCGCCCGCCAGTCCAGCGTGCGCGCGTTTTGTTTCGCGCAGTACATAATCGCTCGAAAAGCCGGTGTGGGGAATTTGCTCGTACGTTCCCTCGTTCTTGTAATTCAGTATGCGGTAGTGATACTCGAGCAACTCTTCTTTGGGAACATCGCCATACTGAGTGGCTCCGACACTATCGATATAGCTCGCCATGCGTTCGCCCGCGACGTTATTGTATATGACGATTTTCAGGAAATCCGAGTGGGGAGCGATCCGCTGTAGATCCTGTTCCGCGCGATAGATCGGACTGAAGGAATTATTGTGCCAGATGTGCCAGCCGACTCCCATGGACGGCTTGATGGATTTTACTTTCGCGTAAATCGCCGCATAGGTCTCGCGCAAGCTATCGTGCCACAGATTTTCCCACGCGAGTAACTCCGGGTAGTGCAGCATCAGCCGCCATAGCTCCACATTATAATCCATCCACCGGGCGGGTTCCGGCGCGCCCGGCGCGAACAAACTTTTCAAGCTCCAAAAAACCTTCGTTTACGCGATCGAAGCGGATGCCGCGAGATGCGGCTTTCCTCTGGCAAAACTCGCAGAAGCAGGTAACCCTTCCCGGATCGTTGCGGGCGCCGCCATGACTCGATCCGAGAGCGTTCGCGAACGCGCCCTGGCGCTCGGAGCCCCACATAATGCCGTCGAGGTCCCAGGAGCGCGCGTAGTCCTCCACCAAGTCCAGGAGAAAATTTCGATAACCCGGATTGTTGAAACACAACGTGTGCGCGTTGCGCCCGTGCAGGTCCTTCTCCTGCACTTCCGCGATGCCCGGGATGTCCGGACGAAAGACGTCTTCAAACCAGGCGATGTTCTTCATGCCGCGCTTGCGCGAAACCGGGAGGACCTGCTCGAACACGTCGAAGGAGCCGAGATCGGGAGCGCGCAGGTTCTTCAGCGGCGTATTCGCGTAATATTTGGAATGCAGCGCGGCGTAGCTGCCGCCGTGGAATGTGTCCGTGTCGTATTGCTGCTTGCCATGATCCGGAAGCGGCTGGCCCGGAAGCTGCCGGCCCGCTATGCCGCGGCCGTAGGTGAATACGGCGATAAAAAGAGTGTTCACCGCGGCTTTGCTCTCGAGAATTTCGAGGACCGGCTCGACCCCTTCATCGGCGAAAGAGACGGCGCCGATCTGGATGCCGATCATGCGTTCGTCCGCGGCCGCCTGAGCTTCGGCCTGTGCGGCGAGCGCCGCCCCGGACGTGGCGAGAAAGGTTCTGCGCGTTGTTTCAGACAAGGGCCACCACCTCATAATCGGCGACGCTCGGAATCGTCATCTCAATTGAGTTTCCGTTGCGCGACAGTGTGAGTTCGCGCCCGGAGCGCAACAGACGAGCGCTTGAAAATCGAGCTCCCGGCGGCAGCTCAAAACGAAGTTTCTGAGAGGGCAGCGGCGAGGCCTGGATGAACCATCCGCGCTGCATGGCGGGGTTGTTGTAGTTAAGGATATGAATGGCGAAGCCGGGCTGCGTTTTCCAAGCGAATAATTCCGCCATGCCATCGCCCGTTACCGTAATCGGGGCGGCATCGTGCTGCATCCACCGAATCGCGTTACCCAACAAGCGGCTGAGGTCGGGATTTTGCGAACGCCAATAAGCGCGGTCGATGTCGCCCGGCAGATACACGATGCGGCTGAGACCTCGCTCGGCGAGCACAACGGCCGGTTGATCGGTATGAGTGACAGCCGGATAAACCATTTCCGGCGGGTAAGCCGGAAACGGTGGCAGCACGGTGAGAACGGGGTTCGCAACGGCCCGCAGCGGCAAATAATATTCGGCAAACGGCAGCAGGTTGGTATTCCTGAAGCCAGCCAGAATCGCATGGTCCCGCTCAATGCGGGCGTAAGCGGCGTTGCCATTGGGGGCGACGAGTTTCCCGGCTGAACGGGTTCCGAACAGGTCCGCGAGTCCGGAATCTGGACGGCGACGGCCGCTCTCGTCATAGCAGCCGCTTTCAAAAGTGGCGAGCAGGCTGCCGCCGCCGTTGGCAAACTCGCGCAGTTGACCGCACTGCGCGTCGCTCAACAGCGCCACATTTGAAAGAATCAGTCCTTTATATTTGGCGAGCGTCGCCGGCGTGAGGTCGTCCTCGTGAACGAAATCGAAAAAGAACCGGCCGTCCAGCAGGGCGTTGTACATGCCCTGAAGAAAATCGGTGACATCGCCGCCGCCGGGCGGCTCGATAGAAGGCGTTGGTGCGTTCTGAAAACACGACCGCGAGATTGGCGATCGATTCTCGATTGATAAAGTGGGGTTGCTCCGCCGCGATCCACCGAAAGAAACTGCGACCGGTCTCCTGCCATCGCAAGTCCTCGGGTTTGCCTCCCAGCCAGTGAAACCACGGCGTCATGCCGCTGGCCGTCGTCTGCGCCATCCACATAGTGGTCTCGAGCGGCGCTTTGGAAGTGTGCCGCCACAGCGGATGCGAGTTTGCATAGGAGCCGGTGACGTTGGTAATCGTGCGGCCCTTCATGACCGCCTGCGCGACGCGGCCCTGCTGCGCGCAATCCCAGATGGGCGTATTTCCCGCCCGGCCCTGGTGGTCGGCGTTGAACCATCCGGCAACGGCGGCGATACGGCTCAGGTTCGTGACCGCGCGGATGCCGCCGCCCAAATTGCCGACATACACGCTATCCCATTTTTTCTTTTTCGCCGTATCGTCCCAAAGTTTCCAGATCTGGAGCACGCGGTCCAGGTGTTGATCGTAACCTTGGGGCGTGCTGGAATCGCCGAGATTCCTGCAGGCATCGCAATGGCAGCGGGGCGGCTTGCCGGTGCTGGGCCAGCCGTTGGTAAAGAAACCGTCGATATCGTAGAGCGAATTCAATTCGCGGATAATGGCGGGGAACTGCTCGGTGAAATATGTCGAGTACATGCAGGTTTTGAAGAGCGAGGGCGATTCGGCGTGGCGGACGGGCTCGCCTGTGGCGCTGCGCTCCACCCACTCGGGATGCGCCGTGTATGCCTCTTCGAAAACGTAATTGCAGTCGAGCCGCGCCACCACGCGCATGCCCTTGGCTTTTGCGGCCTTGCTGAAATCGCCGAACAAATCCTTATCGCCAAGGAAGCGGCTGCGGTGATGATAAGGGATGTGGGTTGGATAGAACGCCATGATCCCGCCGGCGCTCAACAGCAGCGCGTCCAGTTTCAGGCTCGACCAGTAGGCGACCCACCAGTCGATATCGAGCTCAATGGGATCGCGTTCGTTGAAATTCGTCTGGCCGCAGCGGCGCATGCTCGCGTACCACGGCAACGCGCCATCCGGCGCGCCGAACAGCGCGGGCGCAAGGGCGGCTCCTGAAAGCAGCGTAACGGCTGCCCGCCGCGTGATGGCATCCGAATCTTGTTCCATGGTGCTCCCCAACATATATTTAAGCGCTGCCGGTGTTTAAGCGCGCGGGTCGCGCTCCGCGAAAAGACAGGAACCGTTTCGCTCCCTCCACAACGTTGCGACAGCCAGGCCGGAACCGGTTGCTCTGGTGCGGAAAGGTCGTTCATAACCGCTCGGGGCGGAGCCGCCACCCGGCTCGCGCAACAGCGGTTGTTGATCGCTGCATTCAGACATCAGGACGGCCGCATCTCCGTCAACGATTTCGAGCAAGCCGGATCCCCCCGGTGCGCTTCTCGTCCGCTCGAAACCGTATCGAAGAGCAGGTCATTCCGCGGCCCGGCATCATTAGACACGACCGGCACTCGGCAATGGAGCGCCCGTCCTGTATGATACGTTCTAGCGTTCCGTTCCACAGGCTTTTGTAACGGAGATTCCGACTTTGAGCGCTTCCCTGCTCTACAAAACGGGCAAGCTTCACGTGATCGACGCCCGATCGCCGGAAGATAGCGTGTTTTGCCTGGACGCCCGCTCACACGCTCTCCTCGACATAAAAGAGTGTTGGCGCGCCGAAGAATTCGCGCGCTCGATACGCGCCGGCGATGCATCCATGAGCGATCTGCGGCGGTTGGTATCTCAAGAGGACGACTCCGGCCTTTCCCGGACGCTGAGCAATGATGAGGTCTTGCGGCAGACCGCCCTGCTGTTGGCTCGCGGGCGGCTGAAGGCGGTAGTCTGCGGACGAGCCAGTAGGCTCGGACCGTTCGGCCGCGCCCGCAATCTCGTTAAACGTGGCCCGGTTCCATTTACAGTTTGGGATGGGGGCGCAAGCGGCATGTCCAAATGCTCTGGGCCATAGAGTTCGCCAGTGGTTCGACCCCGCGGCAGCAAGGAATTTCGTGCAATTCCTGTTCGATCGTCAGGAATCCGTTCCGCAACTACGGCGGCTTGTTTCTACAGGCGGCGAAGAAGCGCCGGAGAGCGACGATGCGCTACGGAAACGGCTGCTGGATCTCCTAATTGCCGGGCGCTTGACCGCGATCGAATGCCGGCTGAGCGGCGTGCCGAGCAAAGAAGCCGAGCAGCCGCCGCAGGATCGGCAACCCCTTGCCGCAAGGACCGCTGACGCGGGCGGCAAGAAATCCGATCGGCGGGCTGTAAAGACGTGGATCGAAATTCGGCTCATTGATGACGAAGGCAACCCCGTGCCGAACGAAAAATACCGTCTCGTGCTGCCTGACGGCTCAACCGCCGAAGGCAGTCTGGACGCGAACGGGTGGGCCCGCCGGGACGATATCGACCCCGGCTCGTGTCAGGTGTCGTTCCCAAACATCGACGGCCCGCTGTGGCGCCCAGTCTAAGACCGAGCGTCCGCCGCTTGTCACAGCTCGATCCACAGCTCCCGGCTCTTGGGTGGAACGACAATCTCAAATTGGTCGAAGACGACGTGCAATCGCGCCGTAAAGTGAGCCTTGAACCCGGAGTCCTCATTCCTGAGCGTCTCCCAGGGCGGGGCCTGGGTCAGCGTCAGATCGAACCACCTGCGCTCAGGGGTCAATTGAACACCCCCGGGGTCGAAGCTCTGCCGTTTGTGGAGCGCGGGGAAGCCGCCCCTCTGCGGCGCCGGCGTACCACTCGTCCTCGTAGTCGACGTCCATGTACGAATTTTCCGTGAACCATCCCATGGTGAAGCGCGCCGCGCGCGGGTCGCCGTCGGTCCGCACCAGGTCCGCCCGCTCCATCTCAAAAGCGCAGATGAGATTCAGCAGAACCTCGAGCTGCTGCAGGTACTCGCCTTCCTTCATCTCCTCCAGGCCAGGCACGATCTCGCCACCCCCGCCGTTTTCACCGAAGGCGCAAAATTTCAAATACGTGTCCATGGGCTTATCCTTGAAAAGGCCGACAATTGCGCCGATGCTCATCACAACCAGCCCTATAACCATGAAGGGCCCGGCCGAAATTTCAAGGCCGGCGGCGACGACGAAGCCCACCGTGGAGATCGCCGCTCCGGTTATCGTGATTGCCGCCGAGGTTTCGCCGACGTAGTCGTGCTTTTCCGCGGCGCGATACGCTTCGATTCCGCCGATGATAATCTCGAGAACGCCCGCGGCCACGACAATGTCAGCCTCTTGTCGCGAGCAACGCCCCCAGGGCTTTGCCCTTCGTACCATGGGCGAACTCCAGCAGCAGCGCCGACGTATCGGCCATGGAGCGCGCCATGGTAAGGTCGTTTACCGTCGAACGTTCCTTGACAAACTGGCGCAGCGACAACGCCAAGTCGAGGAGCTCTACGATCGCAGCGAACTTCTTAAACTTGATTGCTTTGGGGTGGTAGGTGATCTCTTGCCACTCCTCGATCAGCTTGTGTCCCTCCGGCGCCTTGAATCCCATTTTTCTAACGGAATGCGAGTATGCCTTGGCGGCCGCGCGCGCATCCAGCATGTGCTGCGTGCCGTCTTCCATAATCCACCAGTTCATTTTGCCGTGCGCGTCGAGAACTCGAAAGATTTCCTCGGTGCCCGCCAGCTCCACGAACATCGGCCCGAGCTCTGCGATACGACTCGAGAATCGCGAGCAGAGGCTTGCGTCCCCCCTGATAATCGAAAGCAACTTGGTCCTCGGCGGACACGTTCTTATATCCCGGAAGCACCTCCCGGTGGAACCACTCGAAACGCTTGGCAGGATCCTCGATGAGTTGCTTCTGCAACTCCAGTCCCGGCGCGGAACGAGTGCTGCCGGAAAGGCAGAGCAGCATGGGCAGGAGGAAACTCAGCCAGTGCTTTGGGGGGTCTTCGTAATGCGCGCGGGCGAGGAAATGGATCGGGTCGGATTGATACCAGTTCGACAGATAAAACCACCAGCGCTCGTTCTCTTGGATGCGGTGGTTGACCTGTTCCCAGTACTGTCGAATGTACTTGTCCACCCGGTAGTCAATCACCGTGTCGTGCGAGCCGTAGTTCTTCAGCACGAGCTGCAATACGTAAGCGAGCACCAGCTTCTGCTGCCGCTTCTCCACATGCTCCCGCTGCTCCGCGCTCTGTTCTTCGTCGGCCGTCAGGTAGCCAAATAGATCGTCGCTGGCGGACGATGCCAGCAAGTGCAGGTGCAGCGCGATCGTGATGGGATCGAGCACCGGGACCTGCAGCGCCCCCGGCCCTTTACCGGTGACGAGGTTGGGATCCCCCTCCCCGAACACCGAGGGAGGGGTCACGTTCGGCTCCGACGTGGGCGTCTCGGGCGTACGTAGTCCTCGAATGTCGTGGCCGGGACCCACAGCGCGACGCTCTGCCGCAGCTCTTCGACGAAACGGCGCGACAGCGGAATGCGGCTCGCGAAGAAGTAGTGGAGCATGCGCGATCCACGCCAGCGGCGCGCGAAGCGTATCGTGTCGCCAACTTTGGTCCACTGCCGTTTTTCCGGGAGCGGTGAATCCTTGCCGTCCAGTGCGCGCGCATCGGGAAATCGCCGCGCGCCGAGCTTCGCCGCTTCGATCTGCCCGTCGGCCTTGAGATGCAGCTCCTCCACGAGCGTCGGCGCGTCCTTGGGCGCCCACATCCGACGGGAGAACGCGTAAATGTAGCGTTCGCCTTCGATCGTGCGCGTCGGCTCCCACTGGTATTCCTCGGAGCCATAGTGCATCCACACGCCGAGCGGGCTCCAGTCGTCGACCATCGTGGGATCCGGCGCGGCGCTATTATTCACCTTCAGCGTCGTCCACTCCACGAAGCTGACCGGCGCCGTCAGTACCGCGAGAGCGGCCTCATAAGCGTGCTCGAGCGTATCCCTGGCATGAGTCCTCCTAATCTCCCAGCGACGAATGGGGAGCCGCCTTCTGGTCGAGATCCGGGTCGTCGTAATAAGGCCGCGGTTTGACCGTCGTATAGTCGAGCTCCCGCCTATTGCCGTGGACGTCTTTGGTCTCCAGGGTTTGCGCGTCGTAGAGCAACTCGAGGTCGTTGAGGAAGAGATCCTTGGACTCCACCTGGGCGAAGAGTTCGGCCTCCGCCCGCGATGCGCCGCGCTCCAGCTTGAGCGTGAACTTGCCCCCGTCGGCCACGTGTTCGAACATCGAGAGCGAACACCAGAATCGTATCGATCAAATCCTGCGCGTTCGTGGTGAACAGGATCGGCCAGCGCTCCGGACGCGTGATCGAGGACGGACGGAGTCCTCCGGCGCTTTCGGCTGATCGACGAGCACGTACAAGACCTTGGTCGAGATGGCGTCGTGATGATCCCGGCCGTCGCCGACGCGCGTGACCGGCGTCTTCGGATCAGCGGCTTTTGCGGGCTTCTTGGGCGCGGGGGGCGGCTTCTTGTGCGCGCGTTTAGGCTGCTTGGCCGGATGTCTTATGAAACTTTTCGCGTCACGCGGCGCTCCCTTCGTAGGCCGCGAGCAGCTTCTTCCGGAAGGCGTCGTCGACGAGCTGCTCATACGCCGCAGTGGCCTCCTCAGGCTCATCCACCTTCGGGAGGCCCTGGTTCGCGCGGAAGGCGCGGGCCGCGGAAAGCAACCCGTCGTCGATCTCGTTCGTAATGGCGCACTTGTACGCGAGGTTCGACAGCCGCCCCTGGACCCCGGAAACCGTTTCGATCGGATCGATGTGACCGATCGAAAGATCCCGATCGATAGTCGGAAGCGCATCCGCGCCCTGATCGCCGAGCCACACGCGCAGCCGCGCCGAGGACAACGCCGCCGGCACTTCTACCTCGATGATCCCGCCGGCCGCCGTTTTCCCGCCGATCTCACGCGCGCCGGCGTTCACGATGAACCGCTTCCCCTCGTACGGCTTCCCGGACCGCTCGACGAGAGCGACGCGCAGTTTAATCTTCCCGAGTTTCACCACGAAAGTGTGCGTGCGTTCCGTTGCGATTGAAACGCTCTTCGGAGCGCAATCCGGAACTGTTACTTCGTCGCCCGGGAAAAGGATGTTGGGATTGGGCCGCTTCTTTTTCAGCTCCGTATTCGCAGGATCGTTATGAAGTTGCTCCCAGCCCGCCAGCCCGTAACGCGCCGCAAGACTCGACAGGCACTCTCCTTGTTGGATTATGTGAATTGCCATCAACGCCTCCAAGCGCCAGCGGGTTTACAAGGCATTTCCCCCGACGGTACGTGTCCGGTATCCGGTAAGCGTATCATTTCCGCACAAATAAAAGCGCGGGTGAAAGAGGTTCCGTAAAAACCGCTTCGGACGTCGCAACCGCGAGGACGGCTCGGCTGTGCGCCGCGGCTACGCCGGGCGGACTGGTTCCTGCGGCGAAATGCCGTCTGGATCGTTCACAACCGCGCCGGGCGGCGCGGCGACTGGGCCGTGCAGCAGGGGGTCGTTGGTGCGCTGCATCCAGGCATCCAGCCGTCCGCGCATTTCCGTCAACGCTTTTGCGTAGGCCGGATCGCCCACCAGGTTGCGCGTTTCGTTGGGATCGAAGATCGTATCGAAGAGCATCTCGCGGGCGACCACCTGATCGCGCCAGCCGTTCCGCAGCCAGACATCCTTACTCGGGCTATCGTCGCAGTTGGGCAGCACGGGCCGCCCCCGATCGCCGAAATGCCGGATGTAGTTGAAGCGCTGCGTCCGAACGGCGCGCTTCGGCTCATACGCGGCGTGGTAGTTCACCTCAGCGAAGATTTCGTCGTGCAGCTCCTGCTTTTCGCCGCGCATCAGCGGCAACAGCGACGTCGCCTTGCAGCCAGGACGGCTTCTCGATATTCAGCAACTCGCAGAGCGTGGGATAAAGGTCCATTTGCGAGACCATGGCATTACAGGTTTTGCCGCCGCTAAACCCGCCCGGCCCGCGCAGAATCATATAAACGCCCGTTCCGTGGACCGTCAGGTTGCACTTCATAGCTGGAAACGCAACGCCGTGGTCGGTGGTGCAAATGACCAGCGTGTTGCGCGCCAGGCCGCTCGCCTCCAGTGCGTTCAAGATCTCGCCCATGGCGCCGTCCAACGCGCGCGCCGTGGCTTGGAACGCGGCCATGTCTCCGCGCGTGGCCGGAGTATCCGGAATCGGCGCCGGCGGACGGCAGAAGCGCACGTCTTCCTGCGGCCCCGGCTCATGGAATTTGCGATGCGTCTCAAAGAAGCCGACGGTCAGAAGGAACGGCTCTTTCGGAGCGTTCTTGAGAAAATTGACACCGCCCGCAACCACCCGATCGATCTTGTTTCCCGGAGTAGGAAGGATTTCGTCGTAGCCGATCACGCGCGGATCTTTCGCGATGTGCTGAATGCCCACCAGGGTCGAACGATAGCCATGCGGCCGCAGCGTGTGGAGAATGTGCTCGTTATAGTTATTTAGGGAAAATCCGCGATGCGCGAGACCCGAGCATCCCGTTGTTATGCGGGCAGTGCCCGGTAAGAAGACTGGCGCGGCTGGGCGAGCACGTCGGAGCGGCATCGAAAGCTTGACGAAACAGCACGCCCTCGGACGCAAGCTTTCGCAGATTCGGCGCCGGCACGTCGGCTCCGTAGGGCTCGATGTATCGTCCGGTGTCGTGCGAATGCAGATACAAAATATTCGGCCGATCGTTCGGCGCGCCCTGCGCGCGGATGCCCATTAAACTGCCGGCCGCCACCGCGCCCTTCAGCCAATCGCGCCGTTCCATGATCACGCCGTGACGCCGTGGGCCCAGTCGGCCGGGACGTCGCCTTCGGGCAGCAACTCACCTTTTTCGAGGTGCCGGATCTTAGTCGCAAAGCTCGCCGCGTGAGGGTCGTGCGTCACCATCACGATAGTCTTGCCGAATTCTTTATTAAGGCGGGAGAGCAGCACCAGAACGTCTTGCGCTGAGGCGGCGTCGAGGTTGCCCGTGGGCTCATCCGCGAGGATCAGGTCAGGGTCGGTCACGATAGCGCGCGCGATGGCGACGCGCTGTTCCTGACCCCCCGAAAGCTGCCGCGGCAGATGCCCCAGCCGGTCGCCCAGTCCAACCAGCTTCAGCGCCGTCTCGGCGTGCTCCTGGCGCTCCTTCTTCTTTAGGTTCGTCAATTTCAACGGCAGCTCCACGTTTTCGAGCGCCGTCAAAACCGGAATCAGATTGAAGGACTGAAACACGAACCCGACGTGCTCGTTGCGCCAGTGCGCGATGGCGCGGTCGCCCATGCGGCGGAGGTCTTCCCCGAGCACCAGAATCTCGCCGCCGGTCGGCCGGTCCATGGCGGCAATCAGATGCAGCAGCGTCGATTTCCCGGATCCCGAGGGACCCATCAACGCCACCGAGTCGCCGCGATGAATCTCGATGTCCACGTCCTTAAGCGCGATGACGTGAAACTCGTCTCGAACGAATTCTTTCGTCAGTTGGCGCGTCTGAATTACCGTTTCAGCCATAATTTATCCCTGTTTTGCATGGACCTTCTGCCCATCTTTCAAATCCGCCGGCGGGTTCAGGATCACGTCCTCGCCGCCGATCAAGCCCGATTCGATCTGCACCCCCTGCGAGGTCGATCCGGATACGACCACCTGCTTGCGCAATGCCCTGCCATCGACAACCGCGAATACCGCGTTGTCGCGAACGGCCCCGGACGGCACGACAACAATCGGCTTGGCGCGCCGCGTGGACGCTCCGGCGTCGGTCGAGACGAACGCCACGCTGGCGTTCATCTCCGGCCGGAGATAATCGTCCGGATGGAGCACCTTCACCTTCACCTGAACGGTCGCTTTCTGGCGATTCGCTTCGGGCGAAATCTCTTCAATGACGCCTTTATATTTGCGATCCGGATAGGCGTCCGTCGTAATGATGCCGGGCTGGCGCGGGCCGAGTTTCGCGAAATCGTTCTGGTTAATATCGAGCTCGACTTGCAGATCGTTCAAATCCGCCATGGAGACGACGTAGCCCTTCGCGCCCTTATCGCCCACGAATCCGGTGGTGACGAACTCGCCTTTTTCGACGTTGCGCTCGAGAATCGTTCCCGTGATCGGGGCCCGGATCACGGTGTTATCGAGCTGCGTCTGGTTGTATTCGAGCGTGCCTCTGGCCTGCTCGATCTGCGCGCGGAGGGCATCGATTTCCTCCTGGCGAGGGCCGAGTCGGACGAGCTCGTAGGCGCGGTCGGCGGAGTGTACGCGGGCGGCTTGGCTGTCGTACTTGGCCTGTGCGTCGTCGAGCGATTGTTTGGACATGACGCCCTCGTCGACGAGCTGCTTGGTCCGCTTTAGGGACACCTGGTAGTTCACCAGGTCCGCGCGCGCGGTTTCCACGTCCGCCTTCGCTTTGGCAATCTCTTCCGGGCGCGAGCCGTGCAACGCTTCGGCGAGTTTGGCCTCGAGCGCATCGAGCTGGCCCTTCGATTCGAGCAAGTGAGCCCGGTATTCGTCGTCTTCGAGCCGTACCAGCACTTGGCCCTGCTTGACGCGATCGCCCTTTTCAACGCCGATCCAGGCGACTTTGCCGACCACCTTCGAGGCCAACTCGATTTTATGCGCGGCGACGATGTACCCGGTGGCGTTCAGAATGACGCTGCCTTGCGGGGCGCCGGTATCGAGCAGCCGCGCGCGGGCGGTCTCGACCTCGGTCGCGGCGTTCAAGCGCGCATAGATGAAGCGGCCTGCTCCGAGCAGAAGGAACAGAACAACGCCCGTCACGATCCAGCGCACGGCCCATGGGGAAGGCCCCTCGTCGCGCCGCTTCGTCCTATCGATGCGCAGGTTTTTGAGTTCTTCGCTCATGGAGTTATCAGATGTCCCGCAGCGCCGTCAAAATCTGTTTTCGCGCGGCGTTGCGAGCGGGGAAAAAGCCCCCCAATGCGCCCACAATCAGGGCAAACAACAACGCGGTGGCAATCACGCGCGCTCCGACGTTGAACTGGAACGCAATTTCGCTGAAAGTGAAAAAACTGGTGATGCCGGTGGTGACATTGTTCAACGGCAACACCAGTAAGATTCCGACGATACCGCCGATGACGGCCAGCAGCACCGATTCAAGGAAGAAGCTGAACAGAATGCTGCCGCGCGAAAATCCGAGCACGCGAAGAGTCCCGATCTCCTTCGAGCGGCGCGCGACGGCCGCGTACATCGTGTTCATCGCCGCGAAGCAGCTTCCCACCGCCATAATGATTGCTACGAACAGCCCCATGACTTGCAAAGGAACGCCGGCCGCCGTCTGCCGGTCGTAGTATTCTTTTTCGGAAATGGCGTCGACGTTGAGGCGCCGATCGTCCTTCAGCGAGTTGATCAGCGCCGTCACCGCGGCGCGGTCCGTGGCGCGCACCATGGCGGAGCTGAGGCCGTCGGAGCGGTTGAAATCGGAGCTGATCTGATTCAGGTCTCCGTAGATTTCGCTGTTGACCGCGGACTGGCCTCCATCCATTACGCCGACTACCTCCCATTCGCCTCGGCCGAACCGCAGGCGATGTCCGAGACGCGCCGTGGGATGGCGCTCCGCGATCGATTTTCCGACCACGACCTCGCGGTGGCCGGGCTGAAACCAGCGTCCTTGAGAGATTTTCAGGTCGCGCAAAGCGATGCCGTTCGGCTCCAGGCCCCGCAGATTGATATTGAATCCCGCGGCGTTATCCGTGCTCGGAAGATTGATGACCGTGACCATCTCAAGCGAGGTCAGAGGCTCGCCGGAAGCGGAGCGCGCGATGCCCGGCTTGGCTTTGAGGTCCTGGTATTGCTCGCGCGTCATTCCGCTGGTCAGTTCCGAATTAGCCGCTTTGCGCATCACAATGACGTTCAGCGGATTGCCGGTGGACTGGAACGCGATGCGCAATCCGTTGACCAGCGCCAGCACGGCGGCGAGCACCGCGACCGTGAGACCGATGCCCAGCGCCGTCATGATGGTGGTCGCTTTGCGGACCGTCAGGTTGCGGAGATTGTATGCAATTGGAATGGCCATGGATTATCCTGTGTGGCGGAGCGCCTCGACGATCGGCGTGCGCGAGGCCGACCAGGCCGGAAAAACGGAACTGACAAAGCCGATGAAGGCCGCGATGGCGAGGCATAGGAGGATGAGTAGAGGCGTCATTGCCATGCCGTTGGTGAAGCCGTTAAGCCCGGGAGCATGACGCGCGCCATTGCACAGCAGCGCCGCCAATGCGCAGCCGATGGCGCCGCCGATGAGCGCAATGACGACAGATTCCCCGAGGACGATACCGAGTATTGCCTCGCGCGTGAAGCCCAGCGTTTTCAAAACGCCGACCTCGCGCACGCGCTCGCGCACCGACATCGAGATGGTGTTGGCGCATACCAGCAGAATCGTAAACGTAATGGCGCCGCAGATGGCCATGAGATACAGCTTGATGTTGCCCAGAAAGGAAGCGAACGACAGAATGAAGGACTGCTCCGTTTCCGTCATGGTTGGATAGGGCGAGTTGTCGAACTCCTTGTCGATGGCCTTGGCGACGCGCGCGACGTCCTCGGGCGAATCGGCGAGGACCTGCAAGGCGCCGATCGAATCCATGCGAGTGGAGCCGGCGGCGCGCAGAGCTTCCCGGGGGTACGCGGCGTTGAAATAGAGGCTTTCGTTGTCGGCGGGGTTATCGTAAATGCCGACGAGCTTGAGTTCTATGTTGATGGGCCAAATGTCGCCCTGGAGCGGAATGCGATCGCCGATCTTCCATCCGAACTTGGCCGCGAGATCCTTACCCGCGATCGCCCCGGTGCGCTCGCGCTGAAAAGCCAGCTTCTGGTCCTCGGGCATTTTCATTTCGGGCATGATGGTGAAGAGCTTGTCGGGCTCGATGATGAAGCGCGCGAAAAAATTGCGCTGATCGCGCGCATCCTTATATGTGCCGCCGAACCAGTCCCACTCCTGGACTTCGCGGACTCCGGGGATATGCCGGACGCGTTCTTCGTAAGCCATGGGAATCGGCTGCGTCATGGAGACGCGGTGGTGGACGACCAGGCGCAGGGCCTGCGCGGGAGTGGCGGGGCCGGCCAGGAACATGCCGCGGTAGAGCGCTAGAAGCAGACCGAGGACGCAGAGAGAAACCGCGATGCTGCCGACGGTCAGCACGCTGCGGCGGCGGTTGCGCAGCCCGTTTTTAAGCATCAATGGAATGTATCGCAGCAAGTCAGCTCCTTCTCGATCTCATACGCAATTCTCCGCCACGGCTGTTCCCTTCTATTCTAGGAAACAGCCGTGGACCACGAATACTACATGCGCGAGGCCCTTCACCAGGCGCGCCGGGCGGAAGCCCAAGGCGAAGTGCCCGTCGGCGCCGTCGTGGTCAGCGAGGGCGAAATCCACGGCCGCGGCTCCAACGCCCCGGTGCGCATTTCCGATCCCACGGCGCACGCCGAAATTCTGGCGCTGCGGCAGGCCGCCAAGAAGCTCGGCAACTACCGGCTAGAAAACGCGACCCTCTACGCCACCCTCGAGCCCTGCGCGATGTGCGCGGGAGCTTTGGTGGCCGCGCGCGTCCGCACGCTGGTGTTCGGCGCGCGGGATCTGCGCTTCGGCGGCGTGCGCAGCAAATTTCGCATCGCCGATTCCGATCTGCTGAATCATAGAGTCGAAATCGTGGAAGGCGTGTTGGCCGCCGAATGCCTCGAATTGATCAAGAACTTCTTTGAACAACGGCGTTAACTCATGCTTCAAGCTTAAGCGAGCGGGCGCGCGGCTTCGACCGCTAATCGGCGAACGGCGCGGATTTGCCGACGAGCGCGACGTGCAGACGTTGCGCACGCAGGCGGGTCGCTTCGATTTTGAAGAACGGCGTTGCGAGTCGCGAGAAGGCGAGAGGGGAAGCTCGCGGCGGGGATGCTGTCGTTATCTGAAACAGGGCAAGTAATGGGTCTCAAAGGGGTTATCGGATTGTGGCGCTTAGGCGCACGCAGCGGGATTTGCGGGGCGGCAGAGTGGATTGGATAGGCCGACTCACTCTGATAGTGCTTTCAGTTTATGGGGTGAGGCGGATGAGACGGGCGGGCGAATTCGGGCGTGGCGGTCGTAAGTGACTGATTTTAGTGTCGAAAACTGATGAGCAAGGGGTCGAAGAATTTTGTGATCGGCTCGCGGAGAGGCGCCGTCGGTGTTGCTTGATCGTGCGCTGATATCCGCGTTAGTCAAGTGAACGAAGTTGAGTCATTCTGAGGCCGCGTCCGCGGCGGAAGAGGAGGCTGGAATTGAAGGCTCCGAGGCGGTCATGAGTATTCCTCGCAAGCTTGTGGCTAAAGTTCGAGAGTTGATCGCGAAGTATCAGGGCCAACGATCGGCCGTCCTGGGCCATTCTTGCGAGAGCGTCCGTTAAGAATCCAATTACCGCCCGCTTCGGATCGGCTGGCGTATTCCCTGTTCTGACTGCCGCTGTCGATGGTTTTATAAAAAATTCCCGCATATTCAAGGCCGGAACGTGGCGACCAGCTTCGTTTAGCTTCGGCCGGAAGGGGTTTGCAAAGCTTCGCGACGCCGTTCTTCCGTCGGCGCGGGAATTGGAAGGCGGATCAGCTTGCCATTGTTTCCCGGGTTGAGGCCCAGGTCCGCCATGCCAATGCCGTTTTCAATCGCGGCGATTTGTAAGGCATCCCACGGCTGCAGCGTCCACGACGCTCTCCCGCGGCGTGTCTGCATCCCGCGGCAAGCTGTTCCACTACGGAATTTTCACCCGGTCCCTGCGCCGGCCAAGGCGCTCTCCCGTTTCAAATCATTAAGCGTCAAATAGTACCACCAGCAGCACTCAATACCCAGGAACAGAAATAGCAGCCAGCGAACCACAATCGTCAGAATAAAAAGATTCGCGTATGGCCCAGCCGCGAGACCTTCCAATAAATGCGCGGTGCTAAGAAAGCTGCTGGTTATTCCCAAAATCAACAAAGCGCAGAGAAGCCATACGCCCAAATACGGCACACCGCGTGGAGGTATGCCAAATCTGCCTCCCGTCAGTATCGCGTAGACCAGGCGGTGCTTGCCTGCCCACAAGCTGCGCTGCATGACAAGAACGAAATGAAACGGAATAAACAGGAACAAGCCCGTGAATACGCCGCAATAGACGATCCCTTTCAGATATGCGGCTTGAGCGGTCCAGGTATGAAAAGACGCTTGCGTGATGGAGTAATCGGGCAGCCGCGTCCCGACGATCGCCTGATTCACCGCGGCGGAAGCCATAAGAATGGCGAGAGCGAGCGCCAGGCCCGATTGCCGATTGGAGCGCGTAAGCCTCGCGTCGATCCCCAGCGCAGCGAGCGTCGTCAACAACGCGCCAAGGAATACAAACGGCACCGCTGTCCAGGCCATGGTCGCAAAACGAGGATAGGCGTATGCAATTTCCATGAACGGCGAAACCGCAAGCGCCAAAGCGTACAACGTGGACGCGAGCAGGCAGTGCGCTTTATGGCCAAAAAACGCCTGCGGAACACGCGCCGAGATTCCGATGACGCTCGCGATATCCGGATCGAATTGCCGGGTCAGGCCCCGTTCCATCTGGATGGATCGGATAATCGAGTCGAGACGCCGCACTTCCTCCCAGCAATATGCGCAATCGATAAGATGGGCTTCGAAACGATAGCGCTCTTCTTCGCTCACTCCGCCAAAACAATACGTAGTAATCGAATCGTCCCGGCTCGTCCACGAGCATTGCGCTCCTTTCTCGCCGGATTCAATGGCCACACTCATTGGTCGGTTTTCGGTGGGAGTTTCTTCAAGTCGCGCTGTTTACGAAGAATCCGCTTCGCCTCCCAGAGGATTCGCCCAACGGTGCCGGACGGGAGTTTTGTAGCGGCGGCGATCTGATCCGTATTCAGTCCCTCTCGTACGTTTAGAAGGAGCACTGCCCGGTGAAGTTTCGGCAAGGCCCGTAAAAGCTGGTCTACCTCAATGCGCAGGTTCGGATCGGAACCGGGATCGGCAACGGCATCTACCTGCGACCCCGCCTCGGAAAACACGGTAACAGCCGTGTTTCGCTCCCGCTTCTGGGCCGCCCAATAATCGCTCAGTTTGTGCTTCAGAATTCCGACCAGCCACGTTCCCAACGCGGATCGGCCGTTGAAATCTCCATTCTTGATGGCATGAAACGCCGCCTGGAGCGTCTCCTGCGCCAGGTCGTCTTCGTGATCGCGGTGAACTCGTCCTCGGACAAACCGAAGTAATTTGGGACGGAAGCGCGCATCAAACACTTCGGCGGCGGACTGATCGCCTTGAGCGATCAGAGCGAGAAGCGAAGCCTCCTCCTCGTGCTTCGGAATCATCTTCAGGCTGTGCTGGCCGTGGCTTGGCAGTGTACCATTACTCGGGCTGAAAAATGTCTGAAGAAAAACGCTAGCTGGACCGACAAAGGGAATGCATCACCAATTTACGTGTTCCTTGAGGTCGGGATCGAATCGTTCCCATGCTGCGCAGGGTATGCTGGCTGGCATTTCTCAGCTGCAGACTGCAATGTCTCGAGGTCCTTTTCGACTCGAGTAATGCAGATTCGCCTTGATCTTCAACTGAAATAGAGGTCTTAGACAATGTCCGACTCGCAATTGTTTGGTCGCTGTCCTAATATCGCCGCTCCTGCACTCTCTCGTTACGTGTGTTTCCAAGTTCGGGCAGCAATCGAGTTAGATACTCACATCAACACTACTTGCAAACACGTTCAGCTTCGAAAACGGCGGTATGGCGAACTTACGCATATCGCTACTCAGTGTTACTTGCACCAGGCAGTAACAGCCAAGTCGAACGAGTCATCAGTGCTGCATTGCTTCACGATATGGCACAGACATTTCGAAAATGTATATTGAATGGAACATTGATCAGTTGTGATCAGGCCAACTGGGCTTCTGCGCTTAATGCTCCCATTGTTTTTGAGCTCGTTAACGGTACAATTGGGCCGAAGGCACATATTGCTCGGCATCGTTTGTAATGGTAACCCAAATAGTTTACGTTCGACTCACTACCACAGAACACCTGGACTTCAGTACGATGATCCTGAACCGGCTGCTGCGCATGTTTCTACTGGATCTCCCGGAATGAGATCTAGGCCCGCCACTGGGGCTCGAATCGACTTCAGTGCCCAAACCACATTTGGGGCTGACTGGGCTTTGGCTACGCGCACAGACGGCGTACCAATAAGTCGTATGGTGCGGGGATGCACGGAGATGCCGTATCTAGAACTGCGGCTGACACCGCCAGTCGCTCATATGGCCAGCCCGGCAACGCCGCGGAATCGATCAGGGCATTTTTCGCCGAGCCTGTGAACACCGCCACAGGCAATTACTATTCAAGCCACACGGACCTTGGCGGTTCCCGGTAAGGGACTGCTCATTTATCCTTCACACGATCGTACAACAGCGCCGATCCGTATAGTGGTCCGCTCGGCATCGGATGGACGCATTCTTTCAACGTGGCTCCTCACAGTAAACGCCGGACAATTCGGTTTCAGCATCAAGGAGGCAGACGGAGGCGTGATCGCGTCTCTCACCGATCGGCAGGAGGCCAGTACACTCCTGCGACGGCCGGCGTTTTCGATACTCTCGTTCAAAACAACGACCAGTCTTTCACGCTAACGCGCACGAGTCAAGTACAAGCTGGCTTTCTCGCCGCAAGGCAAACTGCTTTCCATTACGGATCGCAATGGCAATACGCAAAGCCTTGGGTACGATAACAATGGAAATCTCACAACGATCACAGATTCCAGCTCTCGCGTCATACACACTCGCTTACGACGGCGAACAGCATTTGACGACATCTGACGGACGCGGCCGGCAGAACTGTTCAATATTCATACGACACTCTCGGACGGCTACTGTCGTTCCGCGATGCGGCGGGTAACACGACGAGCGTACGCTTACGACGACTACAACCGGCTCATTTCGGCGACCGATCCGCGCGGCAACATTTATTTGCAGAACACCTACGATGCGCAAGGCCGCGTCATCGCGCAGAAGAACGCTAACGGCTTCACAACGACGTTTGCTTATGACACGCCATCGCCGGGCGTCACAACAATTACCGACCCGCTCGGGAATGTGACCAGACACGTGAATGACAGCTCATGGCGCTTGGTTCAGGTGATCGATGCAGCTGGTGGAATCACGACAAACGCATACGATGCTAATAATCTGAAGACTTCGGTGACGGATCCGCTGGGTCATACCCAGCAGTTCAGCTATGACGCTCACGGCAACGTCCTTTCCATTACCGATCCCGCCGGAAGAACCAGCGCCTTCACCTACGACGCACTGAACGATTTGCTGACCGCAACGGACCGCCTCGGCCGGACCTCGCATTTTAGCTACGACGCAAATGGAAACCTGCTAAACGCGAGAGATACGGCCGGCGACAGCAGCGCGTTTACCTACGATTCGGCCGGCCAACTTTCCACGGCGACCAACGCGCGCGGCTTCACAACTTCGTTTCAGTACGACTCCGCGGGCGATTTGATCGAGGCGACGGATGCGCTCGGCGGAACGGTTCAGATGACGTACGACGCCGTGGGCCGTCCGCAGACTGTAAAAAACCAGCTCGGCAAAACCACTACTCGGAGCTACGATGCGGACAATCGTCTATTGAGCGTAACCGATCCGCTGGGAAACACAACCCAATTCTCCTATGACCCGAATGGAAATCTGACCGGGATCACCGACGCGAATGGGAAAAAGACGCAGTATACGTACGACGCAACGAACAAGCTTTCAGTGGTCACCGATGCGGCCGGCGGGATTACGAAATATGCATACAACGGTAACACGGATCTCATCGCCGTCACGGATGCCGCCAATCACACCACCAGCTATTCCTACGACCCTTTGCGCAGGCTCGCGATGGCTACCGATCCGCTCGGGCGGAAGAAGCAATACAGCTACGATGCCGACGGCGATGTCACCTCCACGGTGGACGGCAACAACAAAACGAACGCATTTGGGTACGATCCGCTGAACCGGCTCGTTTCGATGTTGCTGTCTGACGGCAAAACCGTTCAGTACGCCTACGATCCGGTCGGAAATCGTCTGACGATGACGGACTGGAGAGGGACGACATCTTATATCTCCGATCTGCTGAACCGGATCGCGTCCATCAGTGCCCCGGACGGCAAAACGGTCGGATACAGCTACGATGCCGTTGGAAATCGGGCGGCGATTACCAATCCGGACGGCAAAACCGTTCAGTACAATTATGACGCCTTGAACCGCCTGATCCGGGTGACCGATTCCGCCGGGAAATCGACCTCGTATTCCTATGACGCTGCTGGAAATCTCGCCGGCTTTACGCATCCCAACGGCGCGGCTTCGATGTACCAGTACGATGCTGCCAATCGATTGCTGAATATTACGAACCAATCCGGCGCGAAAGGTGTTATCCTCGTTCGCGTACGTCCTCGACAAAGTGGGAAACCGCGTACAGATGATCGGCAACGGAATCAGCGTGAATCAATATGCGTTTCGACAACTTGTATCGGCTGACTTCCTGGACCGCGCCGTCCGGTCAAGCGACGCAATGGGCATACGATGCGGTTGGCAACCGCACCTCGATGAGTTCGTCCGCTGGAACGACCAACTACGCCTACGATGCCGCCGACGAGCTGCCTCACCGCGGGAGCGATGAGTTTCACCTACGACGGCAACGGCAACCAGCTAACTAAAACGACTGGCTCGACGACTTTAAATTACTCCTGGGATGCCTTGAACCGGTTATTATCCGTCGTGGGCGGCAGCACAAATACGAACTATGGATACGATGGCGACGGCAACCGCGTTGTGCAGCAGGCGCCAGCCGGGACGTATGCGTACGTGAATGACGTTGCGTCGGCCCTGCCTTCTGTTCTGAACGAAAACGGACCAGATGGAAACGTGGATTACGTCTACGGCTTGTCCACGGTTTCTGCGTCATCACCGGCCTTCGAATACTTCTACCAATTCGACGGCCTCGGCAGCGCGATCAACATTACCGATCCAACGGGCGCGCAGAAGGCCAATTACAGCTATGATCCATGGGGCAAGATGACACTTCCCCTCGATCCGTTGGGAACGAAGGAAAAGTACAAGTTCACCGGTGAAGCGAACGATCCGAATGATGGGTTAGTATACCTGCGTGCTCGGTATTATGATACGGCGACAGGAAGATTCCTAAGCGAAGATCCATTGCGGACGCGACTCGTTTACGGCGAGTCGCCATACGCTTACGCCGGCGACTCCCCGCCCCAGCTCGTAGACAGGTCAGGGCTATGGTATTCCTGGTCGCAAGTTGGGCACGCGTTCGGACAGAGTGTTAAGTCAGTGCCAAGTCTTTTCCTTTGCGGCGGAGGCGTCCTCGACATCGGAAGTTCATGTCAAGAACAGGGACTAACGCCGGGGGAGGCTGCCGTCGGAGGCGATATCGGTACTGTCGTAATTACCCTTGCTACGGGTGGCACCGGCGAGGCAATTATAAGCGGAATAAAGGACACAGTCACCGGGGGAACTCTCATCTACAAGGGAATTAAAGGAACGCTAACGCCGGAGGATCTGTTAGAGGCATCAGAGAGCGCGCTGGACCAATCTCTAGACTTGAATATTCCAGATACCGGCTACTATGTCATAAACAGCAAATTGATTCCGGAAATCTTAGCGGGCCCACCCATTCAGCTCGCCAACAGCACGGCCGTGATTTCTCAGGCTATGTCTGGAAAACCGACCAAGTAGGTAGGAAAAATGCTGAGGTTACTAAGAACACGTTATCTGCTAACCTTCATTGCCGCAGCAATTAGCTGCAATGCTGATGTAGTCGCCTTCGAAGATCTCCCCGACGCCTACTTCTTCAGCTCTGGCGGCCAAAACATCGGCACATATTACGCCGGCCTCGACTTCGAGCCGAACGTGACCGCCCTCAGCGCCACCCGCTTCGGAGGATACGATAGCGCGGCCTTTCCGCCGCATTCGGGCGATGTGGTGATCTGGGACGCCTCGGATGACATGATGACGGTCTCCTTCGCTACTCCACAGAGCGATGTCGGGATCTGGTACACGAGCCTCAACCCGATCACCCTTACCGCTTTCGATTCCAACAGCCTCCTTCTCGGTCTTACGCTTGGTAGTGCGAACAGCGACGGAACGACCGGAACATCGGGTTTCCTGTCGCTCAGCGTGCCGGGAATTTCGAGCATCGCGATTTCCAGCGTGGCTGGACAATACGTTCTCGACGATCTGCAGTTCGGCGGGACAACGCCATTGACGACGCCGGAGGCGGGGAGTTCCTGCCTACTTGCCGGGTGCTTTCTCCTGTGCGCAATAGACTATGCCAGGAGACGCCGTAAGCGGCTATATCGGAAGGGATAACCTGTCGCCGAAATCCGTTATCAGAAGAGCGCGCCAACGGATTTCAGGCGCTTACCTCTGCCCTTCCGGGCCGCGCGCAGGGGCTTTGATGGTCGTGGTGTTTGGAATCCTCATATCGAACGGGCCACACGGACCAGCAGCATGCGGATGGCGCCAACACTGATATTCGCATTCCCGCCAAAGCCTTCGCGGCTTCCCGCTTCGTCTTCTCATTGATGCGAACGCACGCGCTACTTGAACTCGAGAATCTCTTTATGTTTCGTCTTTGCCGCCTGATCGAGTCTCTGGATGTACGCGTCCGTCATTTTCTGAATCTCGTCCTACGCGCGCCGCTCCTCGTCGTCACTTGTCTTTCAGCAGCCTCTTGACGGCCTCGTTGGCATCCCGCCGGACGTTGGGCATCGCCACGCGATGGTCCTCCACGACATGGTTCAGCTTCTTCACAAGGTCCTTGCGCGGCTCAATTGCCGAACGCTTGTACCGTTGTCTAGGAAATCAATCGCGCTTATACGATGAAAGAACGAATTCGTTCCACCTCAGTTCTTTGCGTTCGACGCAACGACAGAGTCGTGATGGCCGGGGATGGTCACGTGATTCTCGGGCACGAGGTTCTTAAGGTCTCCGCGCCCAAGCTTCGCAGGCTGTACAACACGAAGATCTTGGCCGGTTTTGCCGGATCCACCGCCGACCCCTTTTCGCGCTCCTTGCGCGCTTTGAAGCGAAGATCGAGCAGCATAGCGGGTAGCGACTGCGAGGGCTCCTTCGGTGACACCTGGTCCGCTGCTGATCGGCGATACCGATTGCATAAGGCGATCTCCGGCCAGCGCCAGAGCCATTGCCAGTAAAATAGCGAATGCAATTCAAGCCTGCTTCTTGCATCCTCGCGGCGGATAGTATAGCGTAGTTAATCGATTGGAAGCACACCATGAACCGCAGAAAATTCTTATCTTCATCCGGCGCCGCGGCGGCGGCTCTGAGCGCCGGTGTCGCAACAACGCCCGCTTCGGCCGCGCCTGGCAATCGCGTCCTGATGAAGCTCGGATGCCAGACCGCTCCGACAACGGAAAAGCACTTGAAATATCTCGCACGCTACGGCGTCCGCAATATCTGCGGCTATCCGCCGACCTCGGATGGCCGGCTCTATGCCACCGTCGAGGAGCTGAGCGCCATGCGCGATCTCGCCGCGAAAATTGGAATTTCCATCGATTGCATCGCGCCGCCATTTCTCGCCTCCAGCCATATCGATCGGGAAAAGCACCCCGCCATCATGCTGGCGGAAAGCCCGGAGCGCGACCGCGACATCGAATCCATGCAGACGCTTATCAAGAACTGCGCGTCCGCGGGCATTCCCTCCATCAAATACAACATGAGTATTCTTGGCGTCCTGCGCACCGGCCGCACTCCGGGCCGCGGCGATGCCATGTACAGCACGTGGAAGCTGAGCGAAGCGCACCCTAATCCGCCCCTGACGCGAGCCGGCCGCGTGAACGGCGACATGTTCTGGGAGCGCATCACATATTTCCTCGACCGCGTTATTCCCGTCGCGAACGAGTACAAGATCCGCATGGCGTGCCATCCTCACGACCCCGGCGTTCCGCCGGAAGGCTATCAGGGCGTGGTGCGCGTCCTAGGAACCGTAGACGGTCTGAAGAAGTTCATTACGATTCAAGAGAGCCCGTACCACGGCCTCAACTTCTGCCAGGGCACCGTATCCGAGATGTTGAATCATCCCGGGACCGAGATCTACGACGTGATCCGTTATTTCGGCAATCGCAAGAAAATTTTCAACGTCCATTTCCGCAACATCCGCGGCCACCGCAACGATTTTGAGGAAGTCTTTCCCGACGAGGGCGATATCGATTTTGTGAAGGCCATTCAGGTTTACAAGGAAGTCGGCTATCCCTATATGGTCATGCCGGATCATGTACCGGTCGCGCCCAACGATCCGCAGGGCCTGCAATCCTTCGCGTTTTGTTATGGCTATATCCGGGCACTGATCCAATCTCTCGATCATATGGCGTAAAGACCCGATATTCCATTTGGAGCGTCTATGTCCCTACGGCTATTTCTGCTGCTGCTTATTGCATTGGCCGCTTTCGCCCAGTCCGAGCGGGGCAACATCACGGGGGTGGTTACGGATTCGAGCGGAGCGGCTGTCGCGAGCGTCCCGGTCGTCATCGTGAACCAGGACACCGGTTCTTCCGAGCGCGTCAACACCACCAGCACTGGCGAGTACAACGCTCCCAACCTCGTACCGGGGAAATACCAGGTCGAGGTCGCCGCGCCGGGATTTAAGCGCTTCCTCGAGGGCGGGATCACGCTCACGGCCGGCGCAACGGTTCGCATGGACGCGGTCCTTCAGATTGGGCAGGTCAGCGAATCCGTCGAGGTGCAGGCCCAGGCCGTCCAAATGCAGACCGAGAACGCAAAGGTTTCAACGGCGGTCCAAAACATTCTTGTCGACGAGCTTCCGCTCGTCGTGGGTGGCGCGATGCGCAGTGCCTTCGACCTGGTCTCGATTGCGCCGGAGGCGCGCGGCAGCGGCAACGCGCTCTCTCTCGGCGGCGGCCAAGCGGCTTCCTGGGGCGCCACGCTGGATGGCCTCGCCGTGAACACAAATCGTTCCGCCGACGCTTCGGAAACCGCTTACATTACCCCCAGCGTGGAGTCCCTCACCGAGTTCGCCGTGGATACGAACGGCTTTAAAGCCGAGTACGGCCAAGCGGGCGGCGGGGTCATCACTTTTGTTTCCAAGTCGGGCACGAATCAGCTCCATGGCACGGCGTACGACTTTTTACGCAACGACGATCTCGATGCCAGGGGCTTCTTCGCTCCGACCCGCTCGATCTACAAGCAGAACGATTTCGGGGCCACGGTGGGCGGTCCAGTCGTTCTGCCGAAGCTTTATAATGGCCGGAACCGTTCCTTCTTTTTCCTCTCCTATGAAGGGTTCCGCAACCGCATTGGCTCGAACGGCACGATCCTCAGCGTTCCTACGCCGGAAATGTACAATGGCGACTTCTCGAACTGGGTCGGATCGAATGGCAAGCAGATACCTATTTACGATCCCGCAACAACTCGCCTGGACGCCTCGGGCGCCTACGTCCGCGACCAGTTTCCGAACAATCAGATTCCGCTGTCCCGATTTAGCGCCATCAGCGCCGCCATCATCCCATACGCGCAAAAAGTGGTTCCAAATCGCCCCGGTCTTGTTCCAGGGAGCCCGAACTGGGTGCGGAATAATTATGTCGTCAACGGCGGATCGAGCGAGAGTCCAACCGATAAAGGCAGCCTGAAAATCGACCAGAATCTCGGCTATAAGAATCATCTGGGGTTTTTCTACAATCGCACGAGATATAACAACGAGCCCGGGCCAAGCGGCCCGTCCGGGTTGCCGGTTCCGCTCTGGAACGGGCAGGTTTCTCAGTATGACGCGTCCGATTACCGCATGAGCCACGATTGGACGATCTCGCCTCGGCTCCTCAACCATTTTTCCATCGGCGGCAACAAATTTAGTAAGAACAGCTATTCTCCCAACGTGGGGCAGAATTGGGCGAGCAAGGTCTGTATTAAGAACGCGGTCGATTGCAACGTTAATTTTCCAAATATTTCGTTCTCCGAGTTCACCGGTTGGGGCAGCACAGCGTATAACGGTACCGAGCAGCCGATGTGGTCCTTAAAGGACGATTTGAGCTACATCCGCGGCGCTCACAGCATGAAATTCGGGTATGCATTTGAGAGCCAGCGCGCAAACGGATTCGGCCAGCAGAATATCTCGGGCCAGGCAACGTTCAGTTTTCTTGAGACCGCCGTGCCGGGCGCGACCTCCGCCACCAGCGGCAGTTCATTCGCCTCGTTTCTGCTGGGCAATGCCGACAGCGGCGCCACCGAAACGATCCGGTATCTGCCGCAAACATACGATTACCATGGCTTCTACGCGCAGGATGACTGGCGCGTGAACCGCAAACTGATGATCAACTTCGGTCTGCGTTATGAGTTCACCAACCCGCCGGTGGCGGGAGGCGATCAATATTCAGACTTCTCTCCGGTAACGCCGAATCCCGCCGTAAACAATTACCCCGGAGCGTTGATCTTCGCGGGCTATGGAGCGGGACGGCAAAACACCGACAGCCTCGTGCCCGGCTGGTATGGCGGTTGGGGGCCTCGCCTCGGAATTGCGTATTCGGTCGATCCCAAAACCACGATTCGCGCCGGCTTCGGCCGCTCCTTCAGTCGAGTTACGGTAGTCGCGAGCAGCAGCCATTACTCCGGCTTTATCGGGCAATATAACTTCGCCTCTACAAACTCGGGGATTACTCCGGCATTTAACTGGGACCAGGGATTGCCGCCGTATCCGCTCCCGCCGCAGATCAATCCGGCATTTTCGAATAATCAAAACGTGGACTATTGGCAGGGTCAAAATGCGACGCGGGCTCCCGAGGCGCTTTATTGGACCTTTTCCGTCCAGAGGCAGCTTTCGCAGAACACGCTTTTCGAAGCCGATTACAACGCCACCGCCGGCGTGCACCTGCAGTCCGGGATCGTGAATATCAATCAGGTTCCGATGTCCGTCGTAAACCAATTGATCCAGCAATACGGCGCGGCCCAAGCGATCAATCTCCTGAATTCGAGCATCACTTCGCCAGCAAGCGATCGCGGCGAATATTCCAATCCCTTATCCAAATTTCATCGATCCCAACGTGCAGCGGTCTCGCACCGTGAACCAGGCTCTGCGGCCGTTTCCGCAATATCTCACGATCGACACCAGCCAAAGCGGAGGCGACAAGAGCGGCCACTCCACTTACAATGCGGCGGTGCTGAAATTGGAGCGCCGCTTCTCCGCGGGTCTGACGTTTCAATGGAGTTATACGTTCTCCAAGCTGCTCACCGATTCCGATACGTACTACGCCAACGCGGGGTTCGCGGAAGACAACGGCAATCGCCGCCTCGAAAAATCGATCGGCGCATATGACCAGACGCATGTTGTGAAACTCAATACGCTTTACGACCTCCCTTTCGGCAAAGGAAGGAAGTGGCTGACGCACGGGTTCGTTAGCCAAACGCTCGGCGGCTGGAGGATCGGAGCTATCCAGTCTTATGCGAGCGGGTTCCCGATTGCGGTAACACGCAACGCTCCGCTTCCGATCTTCAATGGTGTTAACCGCCCATACATTACGACTTATAACGGCTGGCGCCCGCCAACCAAGGGCGGCAGCTTCGACCCTGCCGTGGATCTTTATATCAATCCGGCGGTGTTTCCGGCCCAACCCAACGGGCTGCTCGGCAATGCCACCCGATATAACCCGGAGTTGCGAGCATTTCCGGGTCTGAATGAGAATGTGAGCCTCGCGAAGATGTTCAACCTCTCCGAGCGGTTCCGGCTTGATTTCCGGGCCGAGGCGTTCAACGTCTTTAACCGCACCGTGTTCGGCGCTCCGAACGGGAACCTCAACAGCAACTCGTTCGGCTTGATTACTTCGCAGTCCAGCGCTTATCCGCCACGGCAGATGCAGATGGCTCTAAAGCTGTACTGGTAAGCCCCGCGCCGAAATCAGTGTCTCCAGGCCTTCCCGCGCTACACTGAAAGATCCGCGAAGCACCGCCGGCGCGCTCCTGGCGCGCAGCGGCGGCGCTTATGAGATGAAAGAACGAATTCGTTCCACTACAATACTTTGCGTTCGACGCAACGGCAGAGTCGTGATGGCCGGCGATGGTCAGGTGACTCTCGGGCAGGAGGTTCTCAAGGCTTCCGCGCGCAAGCTTCGGAGGCTGTACAACACGAAGATCCTGGCCGGTTTTGCCGGTTCCACCGCCGATGCTTTCGCGCTCTTTGCGCGCTTTGAAGCGAAGCTCGAGCAGCATAGCGGCAACTTGCCCCGCAGCGTCGTCGAGCTCGCCAAGGAGTGGCGCACGGACCGCATTCTGCGTCATCTCGAAGCCCTCCTTCTGGTTGCCGACCAGCAGTACACCTACATCGTCTCCGGCAACGGGGACGTCATCGAGCCAGATAACGACATCGCCGCGATCGGCTCCGGCGGGGCGTTTGCGAAATCGGCCGCCATCGCTCTGATGGAAAATACGGAGCTCGATGCCCGCCAAGTCGCTGAGAAATCCATGGCCATCGCGGGGCGCACCTGCATTTACACCAATGAAAACGTGACTTATGAGGAATTGGCCTAAAATGGTCATCTATTTGCCAGGTCAGGCCAACGACGAAGCCCCTCTGCTGGACGAGCTGACCCCGCGCGAAATCTGCCAGGAGCTGGACAAGTACGTGATCGGCCAGTCGGACGCTAAGCGCGCCGTCGCGATCGCGCTCCGCAACCGCATCCGCCGCCAGAAGCTGGAGCCCGAAATGGCGGAAGAGGTGATGCCCAAAAACATCCTCATGATCGGGCCCACGGGCGTAGGCAAAACGGAGTTGGCGCGGAGGCTCGCCAAGCTCGCCAATTCTCCATTCCTCAAAGTGGAAGCGAGCAAGTTCACGGAAGTGGGCTATGTCGGCCGCGACGTCGAAGCGATGATCCGCGATCTCGTGGACATCGCCATCGACATGGTGCGCGAAGAACGCCTGGACGAAGTCTCCGAGCGCGCCGAACGGAACGCCGAGGAGCGCCTTCTCGATCTCCTGATGCCGCCTCCCGCCGAAGCCTCGGAATCGGTCGAGCGCACGCGCGAGAAACTGCGGGAGAAGCTTCGCGCCGGAAAGCTGGACGACCGCATGGTCGAGATCGACGTCAAGGAGCGTGGCCCGACGTTCGAGGTCTCGACCGCCGGCGGCGTCGAGGAAATGGACATCAACTTAAAGGATGTCCTGCCCGGCCTTTTCGGCCAACGCACCCGCAAACGCAAGATGCGCGTGAGCGAGGCCATCGAATATCTGGTTCAGGAAGAGGAGCAGAAGCTCATCGACATGGACCAGGTGACGCGCGTTGCGCTCGAGCGCGTGGAGCGCAACGGCATCATCTTTCTGGACGAAGTGGACAAAATCGCGGGGCGCGAATCCGGGCACGGTCCCGACGTGAGCCGCGAAGGCGTGCAGCGAGACATTCTGCCGATCGTCGAAGGAACTACCGTCAACACGCGCCACGGCTTCGTCCGTACCGACCACATTTTGTTTATCGCCGCGGGGGCGTTCCATGTTTCGAAACCGAGCGATCTGATCCCGGAGCTGCAAGGACGCTTTCCGATTCGCGTGGAGCTGAAATCGCTCACCGAGGGAGATTTCATCCGCATTCTGAAGGAGCCGAAGAATGCGCTCATCAAGCAATACATCGCGCTGCTCGATACCGAAGGGATCAAGCTGAACTTCACGGACGATTCGATCGAGGAGATCGCGCGATTTGCCGCCCAGGTGAACCAGTCGGCCGAAAACATCGGCGCGCGGCGGCTGCACACCATTATGGAGAAGCTGCTCGAAGAGATCTCCTTCGCGGGACCGGATCTGAAGAAGAAGAACGTGCGCATCGATTCCGCGTACGTACGCAAGCAACTGGCCGAGATCATCAAGGACCAGGATCTGAGCCGGTACATACTCTGATGCCGCGCTGCTTGGCGCCGCTGGCCGCGGCCGCCGGCATTACGCTGGCAGGCTGCGGCAACATGGGCGACCCCCTGTATCCCTCGCTCGGCATACCCGTGCGCACCACCGATCTGCGCGCTATCGAGCGCGGGGACGCCATTATCATCGACTTCACCATTCCTGCCCTCACCACCGACAACGTCGCTATTAAGAACGTGCGCGGCGTGGAATTGCGCATCGGCGATCAAAGCGTCCCGGTTGACCGCGACATGCCCGGCCCGGTTACGGCGCTGGTATCTCTGAAGGACCACTCCGCTTTGATCGGACAGGAGGTGGTGGCGCATGCCCGCGTTATCGGCTCCAAAGGCCACGCTTCGGATTGGTCGAACGCGGTGACGCTCAAAATCCTGCCGCCGCTCGCGCCTCCCGCCGATGTGCGCGCCGTGGACGCGCCCCAAGGCGTCAAACTCACCTGGTCGGCGCCGGGGGAACCGCATTTCCGCATCTCCCGCATAGCGCCCGGAGAGACGCAGCCGACGCAAATCGGCGAGAGCGACGTCTCCGAATTCATCGATCCGCATACCGAATACGGCAAAACATACCGCTACTCGATCATGGGCGTGAATGGCGCCGCCGAGAGTCTGACGTCGCCCGAGGCCGTCATCACCACCAAGGACATCTTCCCGCCCGCCGTACCCACCGGACTGGCGGCGCTCCCCGGCGTGAATAGCGTGGAGCTGACCTGGGACCGCAATACGGAACCGGATTTCAAGGCCTATACCGTGTACCGCTCCGTCGACAGCGGGCCCTTCGAGCGGCTCGCCGGGGATTTGGCCGGTCCCAGCTATAGCGACCGCAACATTCAATCCGGGAAACACTATCGCTACGCCGTTTCCGCCGCGGACCAGGCCGGCAACGCCAGTAAGCAAAGCGCTCCGGTCGAGATTACCGCACCATGAAACGCTATCGCTTCAGCTTCGATCCCAACGTCGAGCCAACCGTGCCCGACGGGCATCCCGGCGTGCAATATGGCTCCGAGCTGCCTTCCGGCGCGCGCCTGTTGCCCCCTTGCTCGCCCAGCAAGATTGTTTGCGTCGGCCGCAATTACCCGGAGCACGCGCGTGAGCTCGGCAACGAGCCTCCCCAAGAACCGCTCATTTTTCTGAAGCCCCCGTCCTCTCTGATCGCCTCCGGCGATCGAATCGTATATCCGCGCATTTCCGAGCGCGTCGATTTCGAGGGCGAGCTGGGCGTCGTCGTCGGCCGGCGCGCGCGGCGCGTCAAGGCGTCCGAAGCCATGGATTGCGTGCTCGGCTACACGTGCCTGAACGACATCACGGCGCGCGACCTGCAACGCAAAGACGGCCAATGGACTCGCGGTAAGGGGTTCGATACCTTCTGCGCCTGCGGCCCTGCCATGATGCCGCGCGAAGATGTAGAACTGGGCCGGCTCGTCTTGCGCACGTTCGTCGACGGCGATAAAAAACAGGAAGCGCCCGTAACGGAGATGATGTTCGGGGTCGATGTTATTATTGCGTACGTAAGCGAATTTATGACCCTGGAGCCCGGGGATTTGATCGCGACGGGTACTCCACCCGGCGTTGGACCGCTCCAGCCGGGAATGACGGTTCGGGTTGAAATTGCCGGCGTAGGCGTTCTCGAGAACACCGTCGTGAAAGGGTGATGAATTGAAGTTCTTCCCCGATATCGCACGTCCGGCAATGAAGCTGCCGCTCACCCGCGAAGGTATTACCGCCCGGTTGCCGCTAGAGCACTTCCTGAAGGATTACCGCGGCGTAGTCCAGGAACAGCCCGGCGAGTAGGCCGTTTGCCTGCCCATGCTGGAAATCGTCTCGCTCGCCATTCTGTTACTGGCCGCCGCCGGTCTTGCCGCGGCTGCGGCCGCGATTCTTTTTCGCATTCGCCGCAAACCCATCGACCGGGAAAAGCGCCGCCGTCTCGCGGTCAACGCCCATGGACGACTGACCGACGGCAACATCACGGAAGCTAACGGCGATGTCATTTTCTACTCCTATTCGGCGGGCGGCGTCGATTATGCGACCTCGCAGGACCTGGCGGAACTGCGCGGCGTCATTGTGGCCAGTCTGGACCAACTGATCGGCTCTACGGTGGTTGTGAAATATGCCATGCGCAATCCCGCTAACTCCATTGTGGTGTGCGAACAGTGGTCGGGACTGCGCGCCAGATAACGCAGCTCAGGCTGTACTACCCCGGGAATAAGCAAATTTTTTGTTAAAGAGTTGCCGTCCAAGGCCGATGGAAGGACGGAGGTAGGGAGTGAGTTTTAAAGCTATCTGCATCGGCGATGTTTTCGAACTGTTGGCCGAGCGGGCGCGCGGCGATATCGCGCTCACCTACGCGGCCAATGCTTTCGAGGCCTTGGGCCTGCTCCGTTTAGAGCCGTTCGACGCCGTGGCGGCTAAACTCCCCATTGTGGGCTGCAGCGCCGCGGAGACGTTTTTAGACGAAGTTCAGCGCCTCTCGCGGGGCGTTCGCGTGATTTTCTGCGATCCCGACAATAACGTGGAGCGCGCCATGGCGCTGGGCCGCCGTGGGGCCTTCGATATTGCCGGCGAAGATCGCCTTCCCGCGGCTCTGATGCGCTGTGCCGAGTCGAAGCCCGTCGGGGCAACTCTCAGCCCGTCCGCGGAACCCTGGCGAAAATTGTTGATCGGCGCTAGTCCGCGTATGCAGCAGGTGGCGGAGCTGATTCGTCTGGTCGCAAACCGGCGCTCCACCGTCCTGATCAGCGGCGAAACGGGAACGGGCAAGGAGGTGGTCGCCCGCGCCATCCACGAGGCGGGCAATCGCGCGCAATTTCCCTTCATTGCCGTGAACTGCGGGGCGCTGCCGGAGACGCTTCTAGAGGCCGAGCTGTTCGGGCACGTTAAAGGCGCTTTTACTGGCGCGGTGGCAAACCGCCTGGGCCGTTTCGAACAGGCCCATCGAGGCACGTTGTTCCTCGACGAGATCGGCGATATGCCGGTCAGTTTGCAAGCCAAGCTCTTGCGCGTGTTGCAGGATCGCGAGTTCCAGCGCCTGGGCAGCTCCGAGAACGTTCGCGTGGACGTGCGCATCGTGGCCGCGACCAATGTCCACCTGGTCGAACGCATGCGCGAGGGCAAGTTCCGCGAGGACCTTTACTACCGTCTGAACGTCGTCCCCATTCCGCTTCCGCCACTACGGGAACGCCGCGGCGATATCCCGCTGCTGGCGCTTCATTTTATAAATCGGATTTGCGGCGCGGAGGGCATTCCTCCTAAAGAAACCACGCGGGAGCTGCTGGACCGTCTCAGCCGCCTGGAGTGGCCGGGCAATGTTCGTCAGCTCGAGAATGCGATCGAAATGGCCATCGCCTTAAGCGGTGATCGCGGCAGCCTGTCTCCGGCGGATTTTCCGCTGCCTTCGCGGCTGGCGGGACCGGCTTTCAGTGCCGGCGTGAACCCTTTCATCGCCGTTCCCGACGGCGGCCTGGACTTCGAGCAAATGGTCGGCAGCATCGAGCGCAACCTCCTCGAACAGGCGCTCAACAAGACCAAGGGAAACAAGAAGGCCGCCGCCGAAATGCTCGGCCTGAAGCGCACAACTTTATCGGCGAAGCTTAAGACCCTATCTCTTGCCGCGGCGGCTGCGCTGTAGCGCCGATCTGCATCGCGTGTACCACGAAACGCCGTGGAGCCGAGCCGATGTAATAAAAGGGATAACACGTCACCAGGGTCAATTCGTGCGGCGCCGAAGCCTTGAGGACGCTGACGTCGGAGGGCGCAACGATCTTAGTCGATTCCACGGAGTACTCGTACTTCCCTTGTAGCGTCGAAACGATAATGCGGTCGTCTTTGCGTATATTACGCAACGGCCTGAAATAGGTATCGCGATGGGCCGCGAGAGCCACGTTTCCCAATTCTCCGGGCAAGGCGGTTGACGGGATATGGCCGACGGCATGGCTCAACGTTGCGCCGTCGTCGCCCTCGCGGACCATCACATTGATATCCAGCCGCGGTATCTCAAGCCGTCCGATCACTTCGTCGCGTTGGGCGCGGCGTAACGACCCCGGCTGCTGTGGCGCGCTCGCCGCCGGAGCTTCGTGAGGAATTTCTTGTGGGGGTACGCCCAAACCGATAATTCTGCGAAGGCCGCTCTCGTCCGTAATAAAGTGAGTGAACGAAGTATTTTCGGCGCGTAACGTTCGCTCGAATTTCCATTGTTCGTAGACTTGGTAAACGTTCGACTGCACCTCGATCCAAATCACGTAATCGACGGCGGCCAACCCGGCCAGCAGGAAGAGATATTCGATCCAGCGCAGTCTATTTCTTCGTCTTCGCATGTCCCGTCGCTTGCTCCACGGCTTCGTCCGCCTCGTAAAGATATTGCGTACGAGTACGAGTAATTAACTTTCCACGATCCGGCGCCGTGGCCACAACCTTAATGTGCCGTAACTGGCCGGGCTTTCCCTCAGCCGGAGCATAGCCAATTGTATATCGCGTGCGGATGTCCTTGGCGATTTGTTTGCATACGGGGACGATCCCTTCCAAGTTCTCCGGAAAGTAGGAAACGCCTCCACTCACATTCGCCAGCCACTTCAAAACATCGGGATTTCTGTCCGGATCGTCGGAATCGAAAATACCAATGGTATAGATGGTCGCGGGGCTTTGCTCGACTTTACGCTCAATGTCCCGGCGCGTGTGCGTACTGATATTGTCGCCGCCATCGCTGATCAAGCACGAGGGTCTTCTTGCTCTGCCGGCCCATGTCCAATTGGTGAAGCGCGGCAAAAACGGCATCGTAGAGCGCGGTGCGTCCTTCGGCCGGCGTGACCCACAACGCCGAGCGCAGCATCGTGATATTGCCTGTGAATAGCACCGTGTCCGGCAACCCGTGATACACCTTGTCGTTGAAGTTGATGACGAAAACTTCGTCCTCGGGATTGCTGGCGGTAATGAAGGTCAATGCCGCCGTAATCACTTCCGGTCTCTTCGAGCGCATGCTGCCGCTTTCGTCCACCACGATTCCGATGCTGACCGGAATATCCTGATTGGCGAACTGCGTAATGGGCTGTGATTTTCCGTCTTCGTAAACTTTGAAATCATCCTTCGTAAGGCCTCCTACGAAGGCGCCTTTGGAATCTTTGACGCTCACGTCCAGGAGGACCAGTTTGACATCCGAGCGGATCGTGAACTCTTCGGAATTGTTGGCGGCCGTGCTGGCGGGAGTGGTGCGATCCGGGCTTTGTTGCCCGCCTTGCGCCAGAGCGCCCAGGGAGGAGATAACAATAAACGCCAATAATGCCGCATTGCCTTTCATACTGCTCTCCTCAAAAATTGCTTCCCAAAACGAGAACTGGCGCCAGTCGCCCGGCGCCAGTTCGATGTTGGGAATGACTAAATGTTACGCGCGGACGGCCTTCAGGATGAAGAACGCACCGAGCGAAAGCAAGCCGATCAAGCCCACGAAGGGATACGGGCTGGCCGTATGCGGCAGACTCTGGGGAGTCGCGGCCGGTGTCTGTTCGGGCATAGTCTGCTGCGGGGTCGTCTGCTGCGGCATCGGTTCCGGAGCAGGAGTAGCAGGAGGAGGCGTATTTTGCGCCATCTGCTGCGGCGCGGTCTGCGCCGGCATCTCTTGTTCCGTGCCCTTTTCGTCTACGGTTCCAACCTTGGCGGTCGTCAGCTCGGATTCGTTCTGAGCATAGGTGGTCGGAACGTTGGTGTGGGCGGCTGCCGCGATTTGCATCGCTTCAGACTTCGGATAGGCGAATTCCTGGCCGAAATTGTCGCCCGGATAGAACCAGGCGCGGAGAGCTTTGGGTTGTCCCGGAGGCGTTTCCCAGAACTGGAACTGGGTTTTCCCCGTGGGCTCCAGGCGATAGTTCGGAATGGCCAGGACCGTGGTCTGCAAATGCTGCTCGTTCTTGTCGAAGATCTGAACGATGTGCCGGTTCGAGGGGGAATCCAGCAGCTTCATGACGTACGTCCCGGCAGGCAGGACTTTGTTGGGAACCTGGATCGGTTCATTGATTGTCAGGATGGTTCTCTTGTTCCATTCGTCGGCGCGCGCGGCGGGAGCTAAAGCGACTCCGGCGAGCAGCCCGACCGATGCGATGGTGAGAGCGAAATTCTTCATGGTTATTTTGACTCCTTCTTACCTTCTCATCAATTCTCTACCGCGATCGCGTTTAAAACCGAACGCAGTTTAATCGACGGGCCCGAGCAATCTTTTTTCGCGGCCCTGCCAACCTAAAGGCAGATTAGATGCCAAGACATCAAATCTATTACTTTCAAATAGTTGGATTAAAAACAGCCCTTTAAATACTGCAAGTTTTACGTGATGGTAGAGCAGCAAGGTAAACTTTAGGTGACACTGTATTGCAAATTACGATAGGCCTCGGCTCTTAACGGTTTAAAGGATCCTCGATCCATGGTGGCGTCGCTTCTATTAGACGCCCCAATTCGGGATCTAACCGCTCTATCTTTTCCTTCATGTTCCAAGCGATGGCGCGATAGCTGAAATGACCCTTCACGCCGGACCGCAGGCGCGCAATGTACTCCGCCTCGGCGAAATCCATCTTGAACAGGAAGCGCGCGCGCGTTGCAAACGGCAGGATGTACTGCGCGCCCGGTTGGGGTAACTGCCGTGACGCGGCGAAGGCCCGCGCGACGGTACTCTCGAAGTCCGCTGTCAGACCGGCCTCGCGGACGGCCAGCGGAGTCTCGAATCCGAGAGCGGTCCCATAGGCCTGCCGGAACTGCTGGCAGCGCCGATGCCTGTGAAAATCGCGATACGCCCCCAGATCCATTACGATATCGAAGACATACGGACCACCGCGGAAAGCGCGCAGGAGCTCGTCGCGCCCCGGCCGCGATTCCAGCGCCACGTCCATCACCTCCGCGCGGCGGCGCGCGCTCCATTGCGAGGTCATTTCGTACAGCGCGCGGTAGGGCCGATCCGTCACGCCGTATAGCAGCGTCGCGGCGATGTCGGCGGCGGAATCGGCCGGCTGCAGCAGATCGACATCGTCCGGCGCGGGGCAATCGCAAGGCGCTAGATTTTGCTCCGCCCACTGGCGCAGCGCGCGCCGGCTCTCTAGAATATATGCGTCGGCATCGACATGGCGCGCCAGCGTTGGCGCGACCGGCTCGGTCGCCTCGGGACTCCATTTGCAAGCCGGCTCGGAGGCGCACGCTTCCGCCATTTCGTCCGCCAGCTCTCGAATCTCCACGTATTCGGAAGCTTTTAATCGCCGGATCTGCCTTTCGAGCGTTCGTATGCTGGTGACCTGGCCCACGCCAGTCGGCACGCCTAAGAACAAAAAATACCGCGCTACGTCGAAGGCGCGCGCCGCGATGTTGCGGCGGTAGGCATCCTCTTTCATGGCGTCCGGACGCGGCAGGCGCTCCATGAGGTGCTCCTGGATCGTGGCGTGGATCCGCTTATAACCGTCGATCAGCGCCTCGCCCGTTGAGCCGTAGAGCTGCGCCTCCGCGCCGGTCAAGCCGGGCGGCGTAACGAATCCCGCTTTCCCGAAATCCTGATAACGAGACGAACGCGCCTGCCCGTCCCAGAGCTGCTCGTCCTCGATCTCGATGGCCGCCAGCTCGGAGATTCCTTCAAAGCACGTAACAACATGACCCAGGTCCGCAATGGAGGCGTGCCCGTATTGGAAATAGAAACTTTCGAGAAATTTTTGGGAATCGTGCGTGCGCACCCAGGCGATCGAATCCGCGATCGAATCGGGCGAGCGGCTATAGCGCGCCAGCGCGTAGGCGCATTTTTCGGGCGGCATGGGCGAGACGGTCAGGACGCGCCGGGGCATGAAAAGCTATCATAGCGGCTTCAACATGACCATTCGGATCAAGCGGCTCGTCGCGGAAGCGGCTGTGCCCGAATACGCCCATGGCCCCGCGGAAGACGCCGGCATGGACCTGCGCGCTACCGCCGCCGCCGTGCTCGAGCCCCATGTGCCGCTCGCCGTTCCGACCGGCATCGCGATCGAGCTGCCGGCCGGCTATGAAGCGCAGGTGCGCCCGCGCAGCGGCCTTGCCTTAAAGCACTCCATCACGCTGCCCAACAGCCCCGCCACGATCGACCCCGGCTACCGCGGCGAAATCCGCGTCATCCTGCTCAATCTGGGAAAAGAGAACTATACGGTACACGCGGGTGATCGCATCGCGCAGCTTGTCGTGGCGCGTTACGAAGCCGTCGAATGGGAGGAGGCGGACTTGGCTGAATCGACGCGGGGCGCCGGCGGCTTCGGGTCGTCCGGCCGGTAAATTCACCGGGCAGGCTGACAGACTTCTTCAGTCGTTGCCTGGTGGCGAACCACCATAATGCCCAGGTGCGGTCAGGTATCGGCCTGGGGCTTGACACTGGCGAAAGCACCTGAAAGAATTTCCAAGGTACATCCTGCAAGATACATCCTGGAGGGATCCATGGCCTTGGGATCGCGCGCTGTTTGGATGGTAGCTGGAGCGCTTTTTGCGTCCAGCGCTTATGCGCAAGTCGACACGGGCGCCATAACGGGGAGAGTCACCGATAGTAGCGGGGCGGCCCTCCCCAACGCGCAAGTCGCCATCGTTCAAAAAGAGACGAATTTCAGATTTCAGACTGTCACGAACGGCGAGGGAATCTACCGCGTGCAATCGCTGCAACCCGGCGCGTATCAGTTGACGTTCGAAGCGCCCGGATTCAAGCGGCTGGTTCGCGAGAACGTCGCGCTGCAGACGGGAGCGGTGCTGCCCGTCGATGCGACGCTCGAAGTCGGGTCCAGCTCCGAGTCGGTTCAGGTTACGGCGGAAGCCACTCTGTTGGGGACGGAGACTTCCTCCACCGGTACGGTGACCGAAGGCGACGTGCTTTACAAAATGCCGCTATACCAGCGCTATATCACCAACTCGATGTCGCTCGTGCCAGGACTGACGGTGCAAACCACCGGCGGAACATCGGGCTTAAGCGCCTACACCGTCGGCGGCCAGCGCAATACCGGAACGGCCGTCTTTGAGGATGGCGTATTTGGAAACGACCCCTTGGCCAGCTGGTTAACGGTGGTGAAGCCGATCGAGAATTCGGTGGAGGAGGTCAAAGTTCTGACCGGAACGCTCCCGGCGGAGTACGGGCATTCGACCAACGGCGTGATTACGACGGTGAACAAGAGCGGCACGAACGAGTTTCATGGATCGGCCGGCGATTACGGCCGAACGCGGGGGATGACGCACCGGCAATTCTTCAACCTGTACACAACCTCGCAACCGCAGCCGGGAAACCCGAATGGGGTACCGGCCTGGTTTATGGAGCCGGACGCGAGCGCCGGCGGGCCGATCGTAATTCCAAAGCTGTACAACGGCCGCAACAAGACATTTTTCTTTTTCGGGTATCAGAAGCTGATCGAAAAAAAGACCCAGGCCTATACGAGCCAAACGCCCACTCCCGACGAGCTGAACGGAGATTTCACTTTCGGAGGGGTGGGACAACCGCTCTACGATCCCTATACTACGAGGCAGAATGTGGACGGTACATGGACGCGCGATCCGTTCCCGACGGCGCAGATCCCCAAGAGTCGCTTCGATCCCGTGGCGGCGAAGATTATCGCGATGGGGCCTTGGCGGCCGCCCAACATGCCGGGATCCTTCAGCAGTACCGGACCGGTGAGCAATTTTACCTACGATCCACCATCGCGCACGTTCTATGAGGACTATCACGGGCGCGTGGATCATCAGTTTAGCCCGAATTTCAAGATATATGCCAGTTATACGTACAATCATCAGAATGGGTTGGAACGGCCGACCAGTGTCGATATTCCGGCCTTCGACGGTACGACCGGCTATAACACGCCGTTTACGCAGCAGAACGTTTCTTTAGGCTCGACCAACCTATTCGGTCCGACGGCCATGAACGACGCGCGAGTCGGGTTTTATAGAGCCAGAAACGACACGTTTACGCCCTCTTACAATCAGGATTGGGGCGCACAACTGGGAATACCGAATATCAGTCCGGCGTTGATGCCGGCGTTCAGCGCTACCGCGCTCGGCATGGGCACTTATACCTCGGCGCCAGGTTATAACCAGTTGTACGGACTTACCGTTACGGGGCCTTCCAGAGACATACGGCAAGATATCTCGTTTCGAGACGACTTTACGAAAATCAGCGGCAAGCACGCGTTCAAGGCTGGTTACGAGCTTCTCAACTTCGATGCCAATTACTTGCAGGTGGGACAGCCGAGCGGCATTTTTCAATTCGATAACATGACCGCGGGATTGCAACCGAATGGACAGCCCATACCGAATACCGGCAACACTTTCGCGGGCTTCGAGCTGGGCGCCGTGAGACAAGCGAATTTTACAAGTTACACGACGACATGGCTGCCGCGAGATCGAATTAACAGTCTTTACGTCCAGGACGATTGGAAGGTATTACCGGCGCTGACATTGAATCTCGGCCTGCGTTGGTCGACGGAGAGTCCTTACCACACGGCGCACGGACTGGAGAGCAATTTTGATCCCACGGCGGTCGATCCGATCACGGGCAAGATCGGCGCTATTATTCACCCCACCACCGGACTGAACCAGCGGGACCTCAAGAATTTTCAGCCGCGCGTTGGGCTGGCCTGGCACGCGCTGAACAAGTGGGTTTTTCGCGGCGGATTCGGCATCAATACGGTCGATATCCGCTGGCCGAATGCGCTCGAACAGTTTGATGAGTATCAGGCCCTGGTGGTACAACAGCGCGCTCCGGGCGATCCACGGCCGTTGTTTCAACTGAGCCAGGGTCCGGCGCCGGTGGCCTACAACATTCTGCCTAACGGCTCCGCCCCATACGTGGGCACTAACTTCGGTTCCCGCAACGTCACATGGATGGACGGCAGCCTTCATCCCGGATACGTGATGAACTGGAACGCCACGATCGAATACCAGATCAGCGCCAATAACCTCCTCAAGATTTACTATCAGGGTTCGGCCGGCGTGCACCTGGTAGAGAGCTGGAACATCAATGCCTTTCCCACCAATTTCGGACAGGGCAATCCGGCGCTGCAACAAGCTGTATTTTCCGCGACGCAAAACTATTTGCCTTATTCGCAATTCGGAAGTATTAATTATATGTCCAACACCGGGCACTCCACTTTCCACGCCGGAACGGTGCAGTATCAGAAGCGGTTTTCGCGTGGCATAGTGGTTGATTCTTTCTACACGTTTTCGAAAGCGATCGACGATTGCGACACCGATTACGGCGTCTGCACGGGCGTGGAGCCAGTCACGGACCGCAACCTTAACAAGGCGCGCGCGGGTTACGATATGACGCATCGCTTCGTCGGCAGCGCGATTTACGAGCTGCCGATCGGCAAGGGCCGGAGGTTTATGAACCGGGGAGGCTTTCTGAACGCGCTGTTCGGCGGTTACGAGATCGCCTGGATTCAGACGGTCGAGACCGGCAATCCGCTCAGCTTCAGCTTCATTAATAGCCCGTACAACTATTACCCGACCAACATAGGGAACTGGGTTCCCAATGTCGTCGGCAAACCGTCGATGCCGGAGTTTGGGATTGGCCCCCTGATCGGAGGAAATCGCTTCAATCAGGCTTTGGAGAACTCGTTGATTAACGCGGCCGACTTCGCGCCGCCGCCGCCATTTACGCCTGGAAACGCCGGACGCAATATCGTAACCGGGCCGGCGGCATACTATTCGCAGTTTTCGGCGAAGAAGAACTTTCCGATCACGGAGCGGGTGAATTTGCAATTCCGCTTCGATTTCCAGAATCCATTCCACAACTTCGCCTTTAACGCGCCCACAACGCAGCTCGATTTTAAGAATCCACAGTTGTTTGGAAAGATCACGGGCGACGTAGCGACGGCGAATCTTCAAGGCGAGCCGTTGATGAACCTGATGCTTCGTCTGATGTGGTAATAGGCTGGCGGCAAAAAAAGGAGAACCGAGATGAAATTTACGTTTACGAGACGACGGATGATGCAGGCGCTGGGCGCGAGCGCGGCGCTAAGCGGTCCTTTGGCGCCCCGTGCCGCCGCGGCGTTTGGCAACTGGCCGCTCGAGGAGGGGCCGGCGACGCCAAAACTTTGCCTGGGCGCCGGGCGCACGAGCGATATCGGATTGCGCGAAATCAAGCAACTCGGGGTGAACTACGTGCTTCGCGGCGGTCCGCGAATGCCGTGGCGCGTGGAGCAACTCGAGGAGATAATGGCAACCTATAAGGCCGCGGGTCTGACCTTGGCGAATCTCATGATCGGAGGTTTCGAGAACGCGATTCACGGGCGGCCGGGCAAGGACGAAGAGATCGAAAATGTCCAGCAATCCATTCGCGCCGCGGGCAAAGCGGGACTGCCGGTGGTGGAATACAACTTCTACGCGCATCGCGCCATGGAAGGCTACTATGCCGAGACCGGACGGGCGGGCGCGGGCTACACGGCATTCGATTACGAGCGCATGAAGGATCTGCCGCCCCTTGAGAAAGAGGGCGCGCACAGCCTCGAGGAGATGTGGAACAACGCCGCGTATTTCCTCAAGGCGGTTGTACCGGTCGCGAAAGAGTCGAATGTGCGGCTCGCGCTTCATCCCAACGATCCGCCCGCTCCCCTGAGCCGCGGGTCGGGGCAGATCATGGGGACGGTGGAGGGCTGGAAAAAGCTGGTCGACATCGTGCCGACGCCTTACAACGGAATCACGTTCGATTGCGGCGTGACGCGCGAGATGGGGCAGAATCCGGTGGAGGTTTGCCGCTACTTTATGAAAAAGGATTGCATCAACCACGTCCATTACCGGAACGTGCGCGTGCGGAAGCCTTATGAGCAATACTCCGAGGTATTCATCGATGAAGGCCAGGTGGACATGTTCGGCGTCATGCGCGAACTGGTAAACGGCAAGTATCCGAGGCTGATCTTTCCCGAGCATCCACGCGCGATGGAGGCCGATCGCTCGGATTCGGCCGAGACCGCGGGCATGTTTAAGTCCGGTTACCCGGGCGGAGGATCGTACACGGGTTACGCCTTCAATGTCGGGTACGCGAGGGCGATGATGCAGGCGGCGCTGGACGTGTAAACGGCGCAAGCCGAGGGCGCCGCGCAACTATCCCTTGAACTCCCCCGCCAGACGGCTCGCCACCGGGCGGTCCTGACCCGCGTACTTGTTTCCCGCCTTCTTGCCGTAGGGCGCCGACGAGGGTGTCGAAAGCTGTTCGAATGTGAAGGAGCAAATCCGCATTCCCGGATACAGCGCCACCGGCATGCGTCCAAGATTGCTCAGCTCCAAGGTGGCCTTGCCCGCCCATCCCGGGTCGAACAGGCCCGCCGTGCCATGCACGATGATGCCGATTCGTCCCAGGCTGGAGCGCCCTTCGAGACGTCCCAGCACGTCGTCGGCGAGCTCCAGCCGCTCCTCCGTAATCGCCAGAACGAATTCGCGCGGCTGCAAGATAAACGGCTCCCCCGCCGGAACCTCGACCGCCTTCATCAGGTCCTCGATCCCGCGTTTGTCGCGCAGATCGATATAGGGATAGCGGCTGTGCTCGAAGACGTTGAACTCCTTGCCCAGACGGAAATCGACCGAGCAGCTACCGAACTGCTCCGCCGGAAGCTCCGGCGTAACGCGGATCTTGCCTTCGGAAATGTAGCGTCTGATATCGACGTCGGACAGGACCATGGATTAATCCGCCTTGGCAACCTCGACCGCGAACGCATACGTCTCTCCGAACATATTCGATCGGAACACAATCCACCTCATATCGGGAGTAAAGCTGACATTCGGCTCCAGCTTATAATGATGCTTCGACATATTGACCAGCTTCTCGGCGTGAAGCACCCCGGGACGAATCAGCGTCTTGTCTTGCACGCCTCGATTGACAATCAACTCCGGCTTAAACAGATAGAGCCACTCCCCGTCCGGCGCATGCGCCACCTGACCAGGATCGCCGCCGTCGCCGCAGAACAGCTTCCCATCCGCCGAAACGTTGAAATGAATCGACCATTCATTGCGCTGCAAGTGGTACTGAGTCCGTTCGCCCGTCTCGACGTTATAGCCCGCCAGCCAGAAGTCCTCCCCGCGCGGCGTCTGCAGATCGTACCAGATCGTCTTTCCGTCGTGACTCCAGAATTCGTGCCCCGCAATCTCCATCTCCATTGTCCGCGTGTGTACCTTCGTGGGATGGCTGCCGTCGGTGCGAATGGTCCAGATGCGGTCCACTTTATGCCAGGGACCTTCATGGCAAAACATCAAGAGCGTTGGGTCCGTCGGCGAAAACTCCAGATGATTCAGCCAATCGGTGGCGCGATGAATCACCCTCGTTTCGCCGTTCCCGGTATCGACCACAAACAGCGCCATGGGCAGATGCGCCGCCAGCCGCTGCTCCATCATCTGTCCTTTATTAACCGGCTGGTCGAGTTGTTGCGTCTGCGTCCGCGGCGTCCGATTTCCGCCGTAATCTTGCCCCTCGCCCTCAATGTAAGTGCCCGCCAACAGAGTCTCGTCCGCGTTCACCGTCGCGATCGATCCGCGAGGCGGCAATTTTGCGATCTGCCGCTTGGCTCCCGTATCGACATTGGCCGCCCACACCGCGCCGTCTTCCAGGTAGTAAACCTGTTGCGTCTTGCGCCCCGCCACGATCACCCGCACCTTTCCAGTCACCACGCTCTTAGCTTCGTGCGTCTCGAGATCGAGGACCGAAATCCCCTCCGGCGTCGTGTAGATCATCTTCTTTCCATCCGCCGTGTAGCCGTTCTGATTGAAGTACAGGCTCGCGCTGCCCGGCTCGTTCGTCAGCCGGACGACTCGATGCCCCGTGTCCGGATCGATCCAGGATCGCGGCGGTTCGCCGGCGCTCAACGCCGCCGCCCCCAGTAACAAAAAATATAAGCCGCGCATCGTGTCTCTCCTAAAACGTAATTCGTCCGCTCAATTGCAAAACGCGAGGACCGTTCGCCTGGCCGGTAATCCTTCCGAAGCTGGAGGAAGTTATGTTGGTCGAGGGCGGCGAGAATGTTACGACATTCAGCGCATTGAAAGCGTCCGCCTGAAACGTCAGCTTCCACGATTCGTGGATCTTGAAATCCCGGCGTAGACTGATGTCCTCGTCATAAGTGCCCGGGTCTTCGATGCCGAACACGCTCGACCGCGGCGTGTTTCCGTAAGCTATAGCCCGCCGGCGCGAAAAACGCGTTCTTGTCGAGAAATGCCGGAGGACTGGACCCAGCAGATCGCCGCTCCCGTACCCTCCATTGATCCGCGCCGGCCCCGTGAAACTCGGGTTGTAGTTGGCATAGCAACCGCCCGCCGACACCGTCGACACATTACACGAGCTTGCCCCGATTGTCCCTATAGGAACGCCGTCGCGATAAGTCACGATGCCGGAAATCTGCCATCCGCCCGTAACCGTATTCACCAACCCATTGCCTCCCCACCGATGCCCCTTGCCAAACGGCAGTTGATACACAAAGAACAAATTGATCGCGTTCGCCGGAATCTCCGTCCGCGCCTTCTCGATGTTATTGTTGTACGCCGTCCGGTTCGTGAACGTCTGCGCCGCCACCATGCTCGATCCGGTATCGTCGAAGGCGCGCGCAAACGTGTAATTGAAGTGGAACGTCAGCCCATGCGACAGCCGCTTATTCAGATAAACCTGCAGCGAGTTGTAATTTGAGTTCCCCACGTCTCCATAGAGATCGTTGATCCCCGAATACTGCGGAAACGGCCGCAGCATCTGCGCGATGGTCCCCGTAAAGCTCGCGAAAGGAAGTGCGATCCCCGGCACGATAGCATTCGCCGCCGCGATGTTGGCCGAGGTGGCCTGCGCATTCAACAAATTTCCTAACGGCAGATACAACGGATTGATCTGATCGGACCAGATACCGCGTCCGGCGCCGTTGTAGTTCATCCCCAGAAAATGCCCGTTATTGCCGACATACGCCGCGCCCAAAATCAGATCCGCGCGGACCGCGTGCTCCACCGCCAAGTTCCAGTTTTGATAACGGGGCGGCACTCCGCCAATCGTCGGGTCGCCGTAATTCAGAGAGCTCGGCGGATTCCCCGTTCCGTTGAAGCCCGTGCCGAACGCCGGATTGAAAAATGGCGGCGGTTGATACGGGGGGACGCCATTGTCCCAATAGTACGCCGGGCTGATCCCATTGTCCGTGCTGGTAAAGGTAGGGCTGGCGGAAAAGCCCAGAATGTCGGTCCCGTAGCGTCCACCGCCCCGTCCGCCCACCGCGCCGCGATGCGTGTACATGATCGCATAACCCGCTCGAATCACCGTCTTACTCCCCACCGCGTATGCCGCGCCCATCCGCGGCCCGAAGTTGAGATAATCGGTCGCCACCGTGGTGCTGCAATGGCAGCTATCCGGACCATCCCCGTAAAATTCGAGAATGCCCGGATGTCCACCCGCCGCCGGATTCGGCGCCGTTGGATTGAAATAGGATTCGCGGTTCAGTACTTCCCTATAAGGACTCCAGATGTCGTCCCGCAGTCCCAGGCTGAGAGTCAAGCGCTGCGTCACTTTATAAGTGTCCTGTACCCACCAGGAATAATCTCTATATCGTCCTCCCGTGGCCACCACCGAATCCTGCGTGATCCCCGAGCTATTCACCGCTCCCAACAGATAACTGGCGTAGGCATTCCCGGTTGTCGATAACAGCGTCCCGGTCGGACCGAAACCGGCCGTCTCCGTGTTGCTGAAATTCCATGTCGCCAGGCTTCCGTAAGTCCTCTCTTTCTCGTTTGCCTGCAGCCATTGCACTTGGGCGCCGAAGGTCACCGCGTGCTTGCCATGCGTCCACTGTACGTTGTCCTGCAGCGTGAACGTGTTTTGCACGTCGTTAAACGCCCGCGAATTGGTCCCCCGCCAACCATCCGGGGGCTCCGGCCCGCTCCAGGAAATTTCCGGAAATGCCGAGGCCGCTTCTCCCGGAGGCAACCCTGTCAAACCTGCCTTGGTCGCGTAGTTTCCCGCAATCGTCGCGTTCGTGATCGGAACCGCGAAACGCGACAGCCCATAGCTCAATTGATTCAACAGATTTGGCGTCGCGACGAAAGTATACTTGACGATAGCGGTCGTGGGTAACTCGTCCACGAGTCGCGTATTGGCGTACGGCAGCGGCAGCGTCTGGCCGCGGTACGGAGTCGTCTGGCTCCTGTGGCCGTGGCTGAACAGAACAAAAAAAGTATTCCGTTCATTCAGATTGACATCCACTTTGTCGGTTGTGCTGTTGTCGTGATATCCCACCGGTACCGTAGCTAAATAGTTACTCTGCACGTTGTTATTAGTGGGAGTAGGAAGATAGGATTGGAGTTTTTGCGAGATCGGGGAAATGCGGCTGGCCGGAATCATATCGCCCGGGAATGCCTGGCGAGTGCAAACTCCACTTACGCAATTCGTCGTCGCCGGATCGTAAATCGTCAGACCCGTCCCGCTGAAATCGCCGGCGCGCTCGCCCACCGTCGGTATGGTCTGAAAGCTCGGCTGCGCCCCCTGCGTAAAGCGGAATCCGTCATAGTTCGAAAAGAAGAAAATGCGGTTGCGCTTGATCGGGCCGCCGATGTTGAACCCGAATTCGTTCTGGTGCTCCACGGGCGTCGTGCCGGCAAAAAAGCCCCGCGCGTCCAGGTCGGTGTTGCGGAAGTATTCGAACCCCGCGCCGTGAAACTGGTTCGTCCCCGACTTCAGCACGTAATTCGACGATCCTTGCCCGTTGTACATCACCGGCGTGCCCGCGGTCTCGAGCTGAAATTGATCCACCGCCTCGACCGAAATGCCCAACCCCAGGGTGCGGCTTTCCCCCTCCGCGCTCGGATTCGTAATGGGCAAGCCCTCCACGTGGATCTCCTGCGAATGCTCCTGCGCCCCCAGCACATTGCCCGCCGTGTTCCCCGCCGCCGTAACCCCCGGAGTGAAACCGCTCACGCCGGGCAGAAGCTGCGTGAAAGCCGTCGGATCCCGGGGCGCGTTGCCCATCGCCAGCGGCAGCGCGTCGTATACGTCATTGCGCACCGTCTGCGTCATGCTTGCGTCGGAGGTGTTCAGCGCCGGAGGCGTCCCCGTCACCGTGACCTCCTGGGTCGCGTTGCCCACTTGCAGCGTGAGATTCACCGTCACGGTGCTCAAGGCATCGACCGTGATGTGCTCCTGCGTCAGCGTTTCAAAGCCCGCAGCCCGCACCGTCACTGAATATTCCCCTGGCTGCAGCGGCGAAAAAGTATATACGCCGGCCGCCGTCGTTGCGCGCTCCGTCTTAACTCCCGTCGCGGTATTCGTGGCGGCAACGTTGACGTTCGGAATCACCGCGCCCGAGGGGTCCGAGACCACGCCCTGAATCGTTCCCGTGCCGCCAATCTGGGCGCTCGCCACGCTTGCAAGGAGCAAAAACGCTCCCGCCGCCCAAGACAACAACTGAACAGTGTTGGCTTTTCTCATGAAAATCCCTCAAAGGAATTGTTGTAAATCGCGGATCGCAATAACGCGGTATCCGCCGTCCCGCAAATAACGCAAATACTCCTCAAAAAGCGCCGGCGGCGTCGTTACCGCCGGATGCGCAAAGTCCGGCACGCCATGCACTGTGAACACCACGATCTTGCCTTCCCGCGCCTGCGCCATCGCACTCTCCACTTGCGCTTTCCGATCGCCGCTGGTGCTGAAGCTCGGGATCAGCAGTGAATCGTCGGTCTTTGGGTCGTAGGCGCGGCTGCCGCCCGCGCGCGCGAAACGGTACCCCCGTTCCTTCAGAACCGGCAGCGCCGAAGAGCTCGTTTCATAGCCAGGGTAGGCGAAACTGATCGGCTTCGGGATTCCCGCCGCCGCGCATTTGTTCTCGATATAAGCGAGTTCGGCTCCGAACTGCTGCGCGTTCATCTTTCCAACATGAGTATGGGTGCGGGTATGGCTTCCGATCTCGAAGCCCAAATCGTGCAAGGCAGCAATCTGCCGCCACGTCATGTACTTCGATTTATCCGCGAAATCCGGAGGGAACTCGCAAACGAAGAAGGTGCCGCCAAACCCGAATTTTTTGAGCAGCGGCCCCACCAACGTCGCGTGAGTCACGGCCGCATCGTCAAAGGAAAGCGCGACGGTCCGGTCCGGCGCCGTAGCGGCATGCAGCCCTCGTGCCGCGCCAACCACGAAATCTCGCAACACATCGCGCCGCGTCATCGTGTCACGATTGCCGTGACCTGCCCAGTTATGGCATAGAGCCCGGGTTCAGGGGAATTGAAATGGTGGACGACGGGGGAGTCGAACCCCCGACCTCTGCATTGCGAACGCAGCGCTCTCCCAACTGAGCTAGTCGCCCACATAAAACTCAGCAGTTAAAGTATATCTTACCCCAACCCTCTATGCGCGAAACGCGATTCCCTTGCGCTCGCGCCCCGCCGCCGCCGCAATCGCCGCGAGCGTACACACCGTTACGGCCGTCAACGCCATGGCGTCCGCGAAACTCACCTTGGCCGCGAACACCGCTTCGATATACGCCACCGATCCCGCGATCAGCACCCCGCACTGATACGCGAAGCCGGGCAGGAATCCGCGCACTGCGTTGGGCGCCAGCTCCGATAAATGCGCCGGAATCACGCCCCACGCCCCCTGCACCATGAACTGCATCAGGAACGCCCCCACGATCAGCAGGCCGGTACCCGGCGCGAAAGCCCACAGTGGGATCGCGAGGATCGCCAGCAACAGCGCGATCACGATGGCCTTGCGCCGCCCGATTTGGTCGGAAATTCGACCGAACAAGAGGCCGCCCAGAATCGCCCCCACCATTGAAATTGCCGTGATCCCGGCCTGCTGCGTGGGCTTCATCTTGCGGTATGTTTCGAGGAACGTCGGATACATATCCTGCGTCCCGTGCGAGACGAAATTCATCATCGTCATCAGCAGCACCAGATATAGAAAAAGCTTCCAATGGGACGCGATGGAGCGGCCCAGCATCCCCCAATCGCGCTGGCCCGATTGCTCCCATACCTCCGACTCCTTCACATGGAAGCGCACATACAGCGCCAGCAGCGCCGGCAATCCGCCGATGAAAAACAGCGGCCGCCAACCCCATACCGGAAACACGAAGTAGTAGCAAACCGCCGCCAGCAGATACCCCGCCGCGTAACCCTCCTGCAGCAGACCCGAGAGCACGCCGCGCAGCCTCGGCGGGACCTTCTCCATCACCAGCGACGCTCCCACGCCCCATTCGGCTCCCATGCCGATGCCGAACAGCGCTCTCAAAACCATAAACGTCGCGTAGTTCGGAGCAAAGCCGCACAGCACTTCGACGATGGAATAGAACACCAGGTCCAACATCAAAGGCAGACGCCGCCCGTAACGGTCCGCCAGCAATCCAAATATGAAGGCCCCCACCGGCCGGAACGCCAGCGTGACCGTCAAAGTCAGTGCCATTTCGGCGCGCGAACGGCCGAACTCCTTTCCGATCGCCGTGAGCGTCAACACTACAAGGAAAAAATCGAAGGCGTCGAGTGTCCATCCGAGAAAGCCCGCCAGTAATGCGGCGTTGTGGCCGCTGCCCGCTTCCGTCCGCGTTCCATTGTTGGTAAGCAAACGCTGATTTTACTTCGCCTGGGAGGCGAAATGGTTATAATCGGCACTTCAGCACTGCCTGATTGAAGCATTGAAGATGATCCCGCAACAGACCATTGCCCACTACCGCATCACCGCCAAACTGGGCGAGGGCGGCATGGGCGAAGTCTACCGCGCCACCGACACCAAGCTCGGCCGCGAGGTGGCCATCAAAATTATCCCCGAATCTTTCGCGCAAGATCCCGGCCACATGGCGCGCTTCACCCGCGAGGCGCACGTGCTGGCGTCGCTGAATCACCCCAACATCGCGGCCATCTATGGCGTCGAAGAAAACGCCATAGTGATGGAGCTGGTCGAGGGCGAGGAGCTCCGCGGGCGGCTCCCGCTCGATCGAGCGTTGCCGCTGATCCACCAGCTCATCGACGCGCTCGAGTACGCGCATGAGAAAGGCGTGGTCCATCGCGACCTGAAGCCGGCCAACGTCAAGATCACGCCGGAAGGCCGCGTTAAGGTGCTGGATTTCGGATTGGCGAAGGCGTTGGCGAGCGGCGCCGCGGCAACCGCGGATTCAGCTTCCTCGCCCACGTTGACCATCGCTGCCACAAAACCGGGCACGATCCTGGGCACGGCCGCCTATATGGCGCCGGAGCAGGCCCGCGGGCACAACGTCGACCGCCGTGCCGATATCTGGGCCTTCGGCGTGGTGGTCTGGGAGATGCTGACCGGGCGGCGGCTATTTGAAACCTCCACGGTGTCCGATACGCTGGCTGCCGTGCTGACGAAAGAGCCTGATTTCGACGGCGTGCCCGCGAAGATGCGGCGGCTTTTGCGGGTCTGCTTGGTCAAGGACCCCAGGAAACGGTTGAGCGCCATCGGCGATGCGCGCCTGGAAATGGACGATGCGGCCGCGCCTGCAACGACCGCAGGCCGCGATCGCTCCCGCTGGTGGCCGGCGCTCGCGGCGCTCTTCGCCCTCGTGGCCCTCGCCCTCGCCGCCGTGCACTTCCGCGAAAAGCCGCCGCCAGCAGTCCCCATCCGCTTCCAGATTCCCGCGCCGGAGAAGTCCAGCTTCGGCCACTACGGCATGGCGCTCTCGCCCGACGGCCGCCGCTTGGCCTTCATTGCCAATAACCCGGATGGCCGGTCGATGCTGTGGGTTCGCCCGCTCGATTCGCTTGACGCGCAGGCGCTGCCCGGAACGGAAGGCGCCAACTTTCTTCCTTTCTGGTCGCCTGACAGCCGCTTCATTGGGTTCGTCGTGGAAGGAACCCTCAAGAAAGTGGACGCGTCCGGCGGTCCTCCCCAAACGCTCAGCGAGGTTCCGGGTTCTCTCATAGACGGCTCCTGGAGCAGCGCTGGGACCATTATCCTTAGCACTTCCGGAAATCTCTTCAAAGTATCTCAGGCGGGTGGCGTTGCTACCCCACTGACCACGCCAGATTTCTCGCGGGGCGAAATCATCCCCATGCGGCCCTGGTTCCTGCCCGACGGCCAGCACCTTCTATTTGTCACCCGTGGCAAACGGCCGGAGGATAGGGCCATCTATCTCGCCACGCTCGATGGCAAGGAACGAAAACGGCTTGTTTCGGCTCCGCAAGCCGGCGCTTATGCGCCTCCTTCCACGAGCTCGAAGAATGGCCATCTGCTCTTTCTCAGGGGTGACACGCTGATGGCTCAACCCATGGACCCCAAGCGGTTCGAACTCGCGGGCGAGCCGTTTCCCGTGGCGGAGCAAGTGGGATCCCGTCTCGCAATGGGATTTTTCACGGTGTCGGCGAATGGCGTCCTGGCCTATCGCTCTGGCGCAGGTGGCGATGTTCAACTGGCGTGGTTCGATCGCGCCGGCAAGTCTCAGGGCGCGCTGGGGGCGCCCTCGCTTTTTGATAACGGGTTGGCGCTCTCGCCGGATGGAAAGCGAGTGGCCATAAGCCTGGGGGGCCAAGCTGGGAATGTCGATCTCTGGATAGTCGACGTGGAGCGCGGCATCCCCATGCGCTTCACGTTCGACCCCTCGATTCACAGCGAATCCTACTTGGTCGCCGGATGGCAGCCGCATCGCCTTCGCTTCCGACCGCGCCGGCGCCGGGGACATCTACGTGAAGGAGTCCAGCGGATCCGCAAACGAAGAATTGCTGCTGAAGTCCGGCAATCCCACGCGGCCCTTGGATTGGTCCCCCGACGGAAAATACCTTTTATACAGTCTTCGCGATCCCAAGACCGGCTGGAACCTGTGGGTGTCGCCCAGCCCGGGAAGCATGGCCGGTGAGCGTAAATTGATGCCGTACCTCCAGACCTCGTTCAATGAGATCGAGGGCCAGTTCTCGCCGGGTCCATCAGGCGCGCCGCGCTGGGTCGCCTACTCTTCGGACGAGTCCGGCCAATACCAGATCTACGTGCAATCCTTCCCGGCCGGCGCCGGTAAATTTCAAGTCTCGACAGGCGGCGGCGCACAGCCGCGATGGCGCCGGGACGGAAAGGAACTCTTCTATATCGCCACGGACGGAAAGCTGATGGCCGTGGATGTGAAGACGTCGCCGCAATTCGAGGCTGGAGTTCCGAAGGCGCTTTTCGATGCGCGGATCGCCGGCGGTCCCATTTATTTTCATTACGACGTGTCGGCGGATGGGAAGCGATTTCTGATCGAAAGCGCCGACGCGGCGGCGGAGGGTTTCGCCTCCTCGCCCATCACGGTCGTGATGAACTGGAACGCCGCAAAGTGATTTTTACTTCGCGTAGCCGCTCAGAAGCCACAGTCTCGATTTTATGTCTACCAAGGACGTCAGAAACGTCTTGCCGTCCGCCGAAACGCTCGCGCCCCATACGGGATTTGCGCCCACCGCGACACCGTACGCGAACGCCGCGGGAGTATTCCCCAGTTCCACGCGCACCGCCTCCGTGCCATCTCTCGGGTTCAACGTCGCCAGCTCGAGATGGCGCTGCGGGCTGCGGCGAATTCCATAAATCGTCTTGCCATCGCGCGACCACGCCAGGCTGAACCAAATTCCGTCCCCCGCCCCTCGCATGGCCGACCCATCCGCTTGGACCAGCTTCACGCCGCTCGCTCCCACTGTTGCGATAACATCTCCCGCCGGCGACCATGCCGGATACTGGCCCGCATCCCGCCGCAACAACACCGGCGCTCCCGATCCATCGGCCGCGGCCTTCAGCAATGCGTATCTGCCGTCGCGCACCGAAAAATACGCGATCCAGTTTCCATCCGGCGACCACGCAGGACCGCGCTGCACTAATCCGTTGGGCTCTTCCGCGATGCGCACTGGCGCTTCCCCATCGAGCGTGGATACCCAGATCGCTTCCGATCCCGCGCCCGTGCGGCGGTAGGCGACGCGCTGTCCGTCGGGCGAGAACGCCAGGTCGCCTAGAAACAAAGTTCGATCCGGAAAGTCCTTCGGCCGCACGACTGGGCGCTCCCAGCCCGAACGCGTGTCCTTCAGCCAGATCTCCGGTTCCCCGCTGCGGTCGGTTATGTAGGCGTATACAGGCGCCAAGGGCGACCAAGTCGGCGAGACGCCCTCGCCCAGGCTCACGGGAGCGCCGCCGCTAAGAGCAATCTGCTGGACCGAATATTGCAATGTTGGAGTCGCGAAACCGATCTCGCCGCCGCCGACGTCGACGAGCGCCGGCGATCGCTCCCGTCCCGTACCAGTCGTGATCTCATGGCGCGCACCGGTTGCGGCAACCGCGATCCACAAATGATCCCTTTCGCCGTACACGATGCGCGCCGAGTCCGGCATCCACGCGAACATGCGCGCCAGCGGCTCCCGCGCAAGGCCGCCCAGATACTTTCGCGGCTGCCCATTGATGCCCGGTATCACCCAAAATTCGGACGTCCCGTTCCAATTCGACGTCCACAACCCCAGCTTTCCATCCGGGGCGAAAGCCACATAGCTGGTCGCGAAGAAGCGCTTATCGCGAAGCGATCCACCGCTGTAGCGCCGCGGCGCCGTCCCCGCTTGCGCAAACCACAGGGAGTATGCGACGCCTCCTCCGTTGTCGTCGCGGAGCAACGCGAACGTGCGGCCGTCCTCGCTAACGGCGGCGCGCGCCACGTTATCCCACAGCAGTTCCGGCGACCCGCCCGAGGCGCCAACCGACCATAGCCTGTTCCCTGAAATGTAATAAATGCGCGTCCCCTGTGGCGACCAGAACGGAAACAGGCAATCGTCCGCGGCGCGCGTCAGCGGCGCTGCCAGCGCCGATTTCAAGGGCTGCGTGAAAATCTGGAAGACGCCATTCGACTCCGCCGCGTACGCCACCGTCCGTCCATTAGGAGAAAACGCCGGCAGCGCTTCCAACTCCGATACCGGCGCCACGGGAGTAAATTTATAATTCGAAAAATCAGCCGGCGTATGCGGAGCCGTCAAACGCGCCGCCACCAGACCCAAAGCGAACGCCGCGATAGCCGCCAGCGCGGCAAACGCCGGATGCGACCACAGTCGCCGTCTGCGCTTCGCGATGGCCGCCACCACGGGGACCTCGGCCTGGGACTGAAATTCCGGTTCTTCAAACTGTACGCGATCCGGCAGCTCGTCGCTGATGCGCTTCAACCGCTCGTGAATCTCCGCGGTGGATGCAAAGCGCTTCTCGGGATCGCGGCTCAGGAGGCGCGCCACCAGGAGGCGAAATGCGACCGGACCCGGCGTGAACGGCGCCTCCGACAAGTTCGCGATCTCAAGCAGCGTCTGCATCGGAGTTTCGCGCAGGAACGGCTGCTGTCCCGTAGCCATCTCGTGCAGGATCACGCCGAGGGAAAACTGGTCCGATGGCGGACCCACCGGCAGACCGCGCGCCTGCTCCGGGCTCATGTACCCGACGGTCCCCAAAATCAATCCGGGCTGCGTCCGTTCTCCATCGCAGGTCGCCATCCCCGAAAGATCGCTGTCCCACGTGCCCGAAGGGTCGATGGGTTTGGCGAGTCCGAAATCCAGAATCTTAGCGCGCCCTCCCGGCGTCACCATGATGTTCTCAGGCTTCAAATCGCGATGAACGATGCCCGCCTTATGCGCCGCCGCAAGGCCGTCCGCCACCTGAACGGCAATGTCCAGGAGCTTGCGCATCGGCAGCGCGCCGCTCTTCACGATGGTGCGAAGCGACTCGCCCTCGATCAACTCCGACACAATGTAAGAAATGCCGTCCATCGTGCCGAAGTCATGGATCGTCAGGATGTTGGGGTGATTTAGCGAGCTGGCGGCCCGCGCTTCCTGGATGAAGCGCCGTTTGCGGGTCGCATCCTGCGGCGAGCCCGAGGGCAGGATCTTCAACGCTACCTTGCGATTAAGCCGCGCGTCGTGGGCGATGTAGACTTCGCCCATGGAGCCGTTCCCGAGCGTCGTGACGATCTCGTAAGGACCGACACGAGTGGCTGACGCCAAGGGCACATTGTTGAGTAGAGCAATCGTGAGACCAGAGTAGTAGCCTGTTCGGAACCGCTGACCCCGGCGGGAACGAAGCCGCCCGCAACGCGCGGTTCCCGCGATCGGGAAAGATGGCGCGCAATACCGCATGGGGGTTTCGCTAGAATGAGCGAAAGATGAAACGGTATCGTGATTCCGTCACCGAACCTGGCGAACGTAAGCAGGACGATTCCGAAGCCCTATTTGAAATGGCGAATCTCTTCCCAAAGCACACTGGCCTGCCGTTCGTCGTTTGGATTTCGTATAAGGGCGGCGCTCAACACGACGTTCGGGTAAAGGTGTCGCCCGGACCCAAGGCGCTCGCATCGCAGATGGCCTCGATAGCGATTCGCCCGAACGTGGGTGTCGGCGGAAGGTAAAATGGACGCCGGCGATTTGGCGCTGCTGACCAAATGGATCGAATTAAACCGCGACGTGCTCGTCAAGTATTGGCATGGGGATATTGATACCAAGGATGCAATTGACGAAATTCGGCCTGTCCAGTGAGCAGGCAAATTGCGCAGGCAAATTGCCGTGAAACTCGATCCGTGACGCTTTCCGGAGCAGTTGCCCGGTAGTGACAGGCCTAGTTGTTCCGGCTATGCCGGGTTAAGGATTGAATGAGCGCGCCAATTCGTTAGGAGAATCCGAGCAGGTCGTCCTGCTGGCAATCCTGCTGTTTGGGCGACAACGCTATGGCATGACGATTGGCGCGGAAATTGCCGCATGTACACGTCGTGAACCAGCGCCCGGCGCGCTTTATACCACTCTCGACCGCCTGGAGCGACAAGGGGCTGGTTACATCGCGATTGGGTGATCCAACTCCCCAGCGCGGGGGGCGTGCGAAGCGCTATTTTAGCGACTCAACTCAAAGGGTCTCGCAGCGATCACACGCGCACAACAATCCGTGATCAGAGCGGTTACTTGAGAGTTGCAGAACTACCGGGACTGACCGTATGCATAGCGTTCACTTCGCAGAATGGATTCTTGCTCTGAGTCACCACTCCTGACCGCGCCGCGTCCACGGTGCGGAGATCTGATGGAAGGGGCGGCGACTCAGCGGCGTGAGTCTGGTTCTGGTCCGGTGTCTTACGAACGGCGGCGTCACTTCTTTGAGCGCTGGCCATTTCGGAACACGCCCGCGCGCTACTCGACAGTGTTGGCGTTACCTTGGCCAGTACGCCGTCTACATTGCGGTCGACTTGCTCTTTGTCGGCCTCAATGGACTCGCGTTTTTCTGGGCAGCCGATGGCGAGCGGACGCCCTCTTCATTCGGACTCGATCGGATGGAAACTCTGGATCGCCGCGCCGGTGCTGGTTAGTTCGCTGTTGAGCGGCCGGAATACTGGCTCGCTGGGCTCCCGGGCGCGAACTGGCTGCATGCTGTGGTGTGTGCGATCCTGAACCTCGATCTACAACCTGGTCCCGATGCTCGGCGATAACGGGCGCCTTTTCTGCTTTGTTATGTATTCTCATCGTTCCGATCGTGGCAGCTTAAGGACGATACCGCAGGCTAGGAGGAACATCGGCAACGTCACTGATGAGTTTGCGGGCGCTGGATCATTGCTGCTCGACTGTGCGTCACGACGACTCGCCGCCGCTCCGTCGTAGCCATGCGGATCCGCCCGGTCCCTCGGTTCGGCTAGGACACCGCGATCTGCTTGCGCGACGAACTCCATGACCGCTGCGGCCGGTGCAGGAATTCGGACAAGCGCTAAATAACTGCTACAGCGGACTTGGGACCGCAACCGGATACGTTAGCGAGCAAGCTCTCAACCCCTCGCGGTTGACGAAGCCATCAGCCGAGCCGCCGACTTGCGCAGATTGGTCACGTGCATGGCATTTACCGGAGTTATCTTAAGGTGTAGCATCCGGCGGCTTCTCGACCGAGGACATTTGACTTGGGCCAGCGCCTGCAGTAGGGGGTCCTACATTGTAAGGCTCCGTTCTAGCCGGCCTCGATGAGGCGTTCAGGGCCGATTACTTAGGCAGCGTGAACTTGAAGGTCGCGCCCGCGCCCGCTTGCGATTCCAACCAGATGCGTCCGCCCTGGCGCTCCAGAATGCGCTTCACCAACGCCAACCCGATGCCGGTGCCCGGATATTCGCGCCCGTGCAGCCGCTTAAAAATACCGAAAATCTGCTCGTGATAGCGCGGGTCGATGCCCATTCCGTTATCCTTGAAGGAAAACTGCCATTCGTGCTCCAGCTCTTCGGCGGAGATGTGAATGCGCGGCGGCTTTTCCCCGCGGTACTTAATGGAATTACCGATCAGGTTCTGAAAAACCTGCCCCAACTGCACGAAGTCGGAAACCACGCGGGGCAGCGGATCGGATGTGACTTCGGCCTCGCTGTCCCGGATGGCGCTCGCCAGATTCATCAACACTCCCGCCAGCACCGCCTCGCTGTCAACCAATGAAAGCGCCTGCTCGCTCGCATTTAACTGGTGCGAGTATGCCAGCAGATCGCTCAACAGCGAGTCCATGCGATGCACCGAATCGACGATGTAGGTCAGAAACTCATTCGCTTCCTGATCGAAGGCGCCCGAGTAGCGGCGATTCAGAAGCTGCGTGTAGCTCGCAATTGTCCGCAGCGGCTCGCGTAAATCGTGCGAAGCCGCGTAGCCGAATTGACGCAGCTCCTCGTTGGCCCGCACCAGGTCGCTGGTGCGCTCCCGGACGCGCTGCTCCAGTTCGCTATTCAGCCGCCGTACTTCGTCCTCCGCCTTGCGGCGCTCCTCGATGGCGCGTTCCAGCTCCGCATTGCGTTCCTCCAGCATCTGCGCGTGCTGTCTCAACTGCTCGTTCTTGCGGCTGAGCTCTACGAAGACCGATACCTTCGAGCGCAGCACTTCCGGGTTAATGGGCTTATACAAAAAGTCGACCGCGCCCGCATAGTAGCCGCGGAACAAATGCTCGTCGTCTTTGTGCGCCGTCACGAACAGAATGGGAGTATGGCGCGAGCGCTCCCGCTCCCGTATCAGGGCGGCGCATTCGAAGCCATCCATATCCGGCATCTTTACGTCCAGCAGAATCACCGCGAAATCGTTGTTCAACAGATAGCGCAGCGCTTCCTTGCCGGACCCCGCTTTGACCAGTTCCTGGCCCAGGTCCTCGAGGATCGCCTCCAGCGACAGAAGATTGGCGGGCCGGTCGTCCACCATCAGGATCTTGACCTTCTGTGCGGCAAACTCGGGGTCGCGGGCGCTCCCGGTAGCCGTTCCCTCGCGCATGGTATCTCGGGATGGAAACACGGCCTCTAGATTCCTTCCGCGGCGCGAGGAAGCCACGCCCGCAGCATCCAGATGAGGTCTTCCAGGTTCACCGGCTTGGTAATGTAGTCCGACGCGCCCGCTTCGATGCACTTGTCGCGGTCGCCCTTCATCGCCTTGGCCGTCAACGCGATGATCGGAATGCTACGGTACTCGGGGATTTGCCGTATGGCGCGAATCGTTTCGTAGCCGTCCATCTCGGGCATCATGATGTCCATCAATATGGCGTCCAAAGCCGGCGTGTTGGCAAGCAGGTCGAGCGCCTGCCTGCCGCTCTCGGCGTGCAGCACGCGCAGCTTGTGGCGCTCCAGCAAGCTCGTGATCGCAAAAATATTGCGGACGTCGTCGTCCACTACCAGTATCGCGCCCCCGGCAATCCATTTGTCCTTGTGCCGGCGCGCCTCTTCAATCATCCGGCGCTGCTCGGCCGGTAGATTCGATTCCACGCGGTGCAGAAATAGCGCCGTTTCCTCGAGCAGCCGCTCGGGAGATCTCACGCCCCGGACCAGAGCCCCTTTCGGCAAGTTCTTTGATGCGCTGCTCGTCCTCTGGAGTGAGTTCCTCGCCCGTAAATAAGATGACGGGGAGTTCTCGCCCGCCGGGCTGTTGCTGCAGCTCCGCCACAAACTCGAACGCGCTCATGCCCGGCTGCTTCAGATCGACCACGACGCAATCGAAAGGCCGGTCGCCGATCGCCTCCAACGCCTCCTTACCGGAATGCACGAACGTAGTCTGCACGTCCGGCGCGGCAATCAGCTCCGCCAGCCACTGCCGCTGATGTTCATCATGCTCGATGACCAGCAGCCTCCGTTCCTTGCGCTCTATCGTCGCTCGTATCTTCTCGAAGACGTCGGTCAGGGCATGTTTGTCGATGGACTTCTCCAGGTAGCTCTTGGCGCCGAGCGATAGTCCACGGCGCCGGTCCACGTCGATCGATATCACGTGCACCGGGATGTGACGCGTGCGCGGATCGTTTTTCAAACGGTCCAGCACCACCCATCCGCCGGTATCGGGCAGGCGAATGTCGAGCGTGATCGCGTCGGGCTGTAGCTCCTGCGCCATGCTCAGTCCGCGGTCGCCGCGCAGAGCCATCAGCACCTTCAAATCCACTTCATGCGCCAAATCGTAGAGGATCCTTCCGAAGGTCGCATCGTCTTCAATGATCAACAGGACCTTGTCGCCTTTTTTGATCTGTTCGCGATCGTCCGAAATCTCGCTCGGTCCGCGCAGGATGCGCGCCGCTGCCATGCCGCTGGCGGACGCCGCCTGTGGAGCCGGCGCCGCGGCGGCCGGCTCGGGCTCGGAAACCGGCGCCGTCGCTTTGGCCGGCTGCGGCGCGGAGAGCGTCCGCGAAGCGCTGCCTCTCCGAGCGGTGCTCCCGCGCTTGTGGCATGGCGACGTAATTCGCCGGCAGGTACAGAGTAAACGTGCTGCCCTCGCCGGGCTTGCTTTCAAGCGTCAGCTCCCCGCCCAGAAGCCCCGCCAGCTCGCGGCTGATCGAAAGTCCCAGACCCGTCCCGCCATATTTGCGGCTGGAGCCGCTGTCGGCCTGCCGAAACGCTTCGAAGATCAGATCCTGCTGATTCTCGGGAATGCCGATGCCCGTATCGATCACGTCGAACCCGATGACCGCGTCGGCGCGGCTCAACACCGGATGTTCCGCGCTCCAGCCGCTGGCAGCCCGCCGCATCCGCAGGGTCACGTGTCCCTGGTCCGTAAATTTCAGCGCGTTCGACAGCAGATTCTTCAAAACCTGCTGCAGCCGCTTCAAGTCGGTATAAATTGTCTTGGGCGCGTCCTCCGCGATCTCTACCGCGAATTCGAGCGATTTCTCTTCCGCGATGTGGCGGAACGTGCTGTTGGCGTACTCCTCCAGGTCCGTCAGGAACAGTTGATCGACATCCACCGCCATCATGCCGGACTCGATCTTCGATATGTCGAGAATGTCGTTGATCAGGCCCAACAACTCCGTCCCGGACTGATAGATCGTCTGCGCGAACTTGATCTGCTTGGCCGAAAGCGTGCCTTCGGAATTCTCCGCCAGCATCTGCGCCAGGATCAGCAGACTGTTTAGCGGCGTGCGCAGCTCGTGCGACATGTTGGCCAGAAATTCCGACTTATATTTCGAGGTGACCGCCAGTTGTTCGGCCTTGTCTTCGAGCGCCTGCTTGGCGAGTTCGACCTCCTCGTTTTTCTTCTCGACCTCTTCGTTCTGCCGCGCCAGCAAACGGGCCTTTTCCTGCAGCTCCGCGTTGGTCTGCTGCAGTTGCTCCTGCTGGCTTTTCAGCATTTCTTCCGAAGCCTGCAAGGTGCGCGCCTGTTCTTCCAAGCGCTTGTTGCCCTCGGTAAGCTCCTTCTGTTGGCTCTGCAGCTCTTCGGCGAGCGCCTGCGATTGCGCCAGCAATTGCTCCGTCCGCATGGTGGCGGCGATGGTGTTCAGCACGATGCCCATGCTCTGCGTCAACTGGTCGAGAAACGCGAGGTGGATGTCGTTGAAGTGACTGAAGGAGGCCAGCTCCACCACTGCCTTCACCTCGTCTTCAAACAGCACCGGCAGCACCACGATGTCCAGCGGGGTCGCCTCACCCAGGCCGGAGTTGATCTTGATGTAATCGGCCGGCGCGTTCTTTATGAGAATGCGCTCCTTCTCGAGCGCGCACTGCCCCACCAGGCCTTCACCCTCGCGGAAGGTGTTCGAAAGATTCTTGCGCTCCTTGTAGGCGTAGCTCGCGAGCAGTTTCAACAGCGCGTGGCCCCCGTCGCTTCGCTCGTTGATATAGAAGACGCCCTGGTGCGCCTGCACCAGTGGAGCCAGCTCCGAGAGAATCATCCGCGCCACCGCGATCAGATCGCGCTGCCCTTGCAGCATGTTCGTGAAGCGCGCGACATTGGTCTTCAGCCAGTCCTGTTCCTGGTTCTTGCGCGTTGTCTCGCGCAAGTTCAGAATCATCTCGTTGATGTTGTCCTTGAGGTTGGCGACCTCGCCCTGCGCCTCGACAGCGATCGAGCGCGTCAGATCGCCTTTGGTCACGGCCGTGGCGACTTCTGCGATCGCGCGCACCTGCGTGGTCAGGGTCGCGGTGAGCTGATTCACGTTGTTCGTCAGATCGCGCCAGATACCCGCCGCTCCCGGCACGCGGGCCTGACCGCCCAGCTTTCCTTCAATGCCGACCTCGCGCGCCACGTTGGTGACTTGGTCCGCGAACACCGCCAGCGTGTCGATCATGCCGTTGATGGTGTCGGCCAATTCCGCGATTTCGCCTTTGGTTTCGAGCACCAGCTTGCGCTTCAAATCGCCATTGGCGACCGCCGTCACAACCTTCGCGATGCCGCGCACCTGCGTGGTCAGATTGGCGGCCATGAAGTTGACGTTGTCGGTCAGGTCCTTCCACGTTCCCGCCACGCCCCGCACCATGGCTTGGCCGCCCAGCTTGCCCTCCGTGCCGACCTCGCGCGCCACGCGCGTGACTTCGGACGCGAAGGAGTTGAGCTGGTCCACCATCGTATTGATCGTGATCTTCAGCTCCAGAATCTCGCCGCGCACATCTACCGTGATCTTGCGCGACAGATCGCCATTCGCCACCGCCGTGGTAACTTGCGCGATGTTGCGAACCTGCGCCGTAAGATTGCTCGCCATGGAATTAACCGAGTCGGTCAGATCTTTCCATGTCCCCGCCACGCCCCGCACGTCGGCTTGGCCGCCCAGCTTGCCTTCGGTTCCGACCTCGCGCGCCACCCGCGTCACTTCCGAAGCAAAGGCGTTGAGCTGGTCCACCATTGTGTTGATAGTGTTCTTCAGCTCCAAAATTTCTCCCCGCACATCCACGGTGATCTTGCGCGATAAGTCGCCTTTCGCGACGGCGGTGGTCACCTCCGCGATATTGCGGACCTGGGCGGTGAGGTTTCCGGCCATGGAATTTACCGAATCGGTGAGGTCCTTCCAAACGCCGGCCACGCCTTTTACGTCCGCCTGTCCGCCCAGGTTGCCTTCGGTTCCAACTTCGCGCGCCACGCGGGTCACTTCCGAAGCAAACCCATTGAGCTGATCGACCATCGTGTTGATCGTATTCTTCAGTTCCAGGATCTCGCCGCGCACATCCACCGTGATCTTGCGCGACAAATCGCCTTTTGCGACCGCCGTCGTCACTTCGGCGATATTGCGCACCTGCCCGGTCAGGTTGCCGGCCATGGAATTCACGTTCTCGGTCAGGTCCTTCCAGACCCCGCCCACGCCCTTCACGTCCGCTTGGCCGCCCAGTTTGCCTTCGGTTCCGACCTCGCGCGCGACGCGCGTCACTTCGGAGGCGAACGCATTGAGCTGATCCACCATCGTATTGATGGTGTTCTTCAGCTCCAGAATCTCGCCGCGCACAGCCACCGTGATCTTGCGCGACAGATCGCCGTTGGCGACCGCCGTGGTCACCTCTGCGATATTGCGGACCTGTGCCGTCAAATTGCTCGCCATGGAATTGACCGAGTCAGTCAGGTCTTTCCACGTCCCCGCCACGCCTTTTACCTGCGCTTGGCCGCCCAGTTTCCCTTCCGTTCCCACTTCCCGAGCTACGCGCGTGACTTCCGAGGCGAACCCGTTGAGCTGATCGACCATCGTGTTGATGGTATTCTTCAGCTCCAGTATCTCGCCGCGCACGTCCACCGTGATTTTGCGCGATAGATCGCCGTTGGCAACCGCGGTCGTCACTTCCGCGATATTGCGGACCTGCGCCGTCAGATTGCTCGCCATGGAATTGACGGAATCCGTCAGGTCCTTCCAGGTGCCGGCGACGCCTTTCACATCGGCTTGGCCGCCCAGCTTGCCCTCCGTGCCGACCTCGCGCGCCACACGCGTCACTTCCGAGGCAAACGCGTTGAGCTGATCCACCATCGTATTAATGGTGTTCTTCAGCTCCAAAATCTCCCCCCGAACGTCCACCGTGATCTTGCGCGACAGATCGCCGCGCGCGACGGCAGTGGTGACTTCCGCGATATTTCGAACCTGGTTGGTGAGGTTGCCGGCCATGGAGTTGACCGAGTCCGTCAGGTCCTTCCAGGTCCCCGCGACGCCCCGCACATCGGCCTGTCCGCCCAACTTGCCTTCCGTGCCGACCTCGCGCGCCACGCGCGTCACTTCCGAAGCGAAGCCGTTGAGCTGATCCACCATCGTATTAATGGTGTTTTTCAGCTCCAGGATCTCGCCGCGCACCGCGACCGTGATCTTGCGCGACAGATCGCCATTGGCGACCGCCGTGGTTACCTCGGCGATGTTGCGGACCTGCGCGGTCAAGTTGCCGGCCATGGAGTTGACCGAGTCCGTCAGGTCTTTCCAGACGCCCGCCACGCCCTTCACATCCGCCTGCCCGCCGAGCTCACCCTCGGTTCCGACCTCGCGCGCTACGCGCGTGACCTCCGATGCGAAAGAACTGAGCTGATCAACCATCGTATTGATGGTGTTTTTCAGCTCCAGAATCTCGCCGCGAACATCCACCGTGATCTTGCGCGACAGATCGCCATTGGCAACCGCCGTGGTCACTTCGGCGATGTTGCGGACCTGCGCCGTCAGGTTGCCGCCCATGGAGTTCACCGAATCGGTCAGGTCCTTCCAAACGCCCGCCACGCCCTTCACGTCGGCCTGACCGCCCAGTTTGCCTTCCGTGCCGACCTCCCGCGCCACGCGCGTGACCTCGGATGCAAAGGAGCTCAGCTGGTCCACCATGGTGTTGATGGTGTTCTTCAGCTCCAGAATCTCGCCGCGAACGTCAACCGTTATCTTGCGCGATAAATCGCCGTTCGCCACCGCGGTGGTCACTTCGGCGATGTTGCGGACCTGCGCCGTCAGGTTGCCGGCCATGGAATTGACCGAATCGGTCAGGTCCTTCCAGACGCCGCCGATGCCCCGCACCTCCGCCTGGCCGCCCAGCTTGCCTTCAGTTCCCACTTCACGCGCCACGCGCGTCACTTCCGACGCGAACGCGTTGAGCTGGTCGACCATCGTGTTGATGGTGTTCTTCAATTCCAGAATCTCCCCGCGAACGTCCACCGTGATCTTGCGCGATAGATCGCCGTTGGCAACTGCGGTGGTCACGTCCGCGATGTTGCGTACCTGCGCCGTGAGGTTGCCGGCCATGGAATTGACCGAATCCGTCAAATCCTTCCAGACTCCCGCCACGCCTTTGACATCGGCCTGACCGCCCAGCTTACCCTCCGTGCCGACCTCGCGCGCCACGCGCGTCACCTCCGACGCGAAGGAGTTCAACTGCTCGACCATGGTGTTTACCACGCGCGCCGTGCGCAGGAACTCGCCCTTTAGCGGCCGCCCATCTACGTCCAGGCCCATGGTCTGCGTCAGATCGCCCTTGGCGACCGCGCCGATAACGCGCGCGATTTCGGTCGAGGGCTGCACCAGGTCGCCGACCAGGCCATTGACCGCCTCCATGCAGGCGCTCCAGCCGCCGGAGGTCATACCGAGATTGGCGCGCTCGTGGATCTTGCCCTCTTTGCCGACCACGCGGTTAATGCGCTCGAACTCCTTGGTCATGCGCTCGTTGAGTTGCAGGATGTCGTTCAAGGTGTCGGCGACGCGGCCTTCGAGACCGATGCGCTCGGCCGGCATGCGGACAGTGAAATCCCCCCGCCGGAACGCCGTCAATACGCGCAGCAGGTCGCGAACGTCGATCGGCTCCAGCCGCCGCGCGGCCGGGATCGTGGCGACCGTCGTACCGTCGCCGCCTCCCTGGTTGCCGCCATTTCCGCCATTGCCGCTAGTCCGGTTCGTTCGCCTCATTTTCGTGAAATCCTTTCTACGCAAGCGCGCGGGCACACATCCCCGCCGCAGTCTAGGACTACGTTACCACCGCGCCGCCGCGGCTTGAACAACTGACGGTACTAAGTCGTGTGACGCAGGCCGCGCCCCCGCGGATTCCCCCGCCTCTACCATTGCGGAACAGGCAAATCCGTCCTACCGTAACAAGAGAAAGACTACATGATAAAGGCTAGGATTTCCCCCAAAGGACAAATTGTCATACCAAGGGCCGTCCGTGAGCGCCTCAACTTAAAGGCCGGAACTGAGGTCATGCTCGACGTGCAGGGCGAGACCGTGGTGATGAGACGGATGGCACAGACCTATCCCAACTGGCGCACCATGCGCGGAATAGCGCGTAGTGGCGAAAGCCTAACCCAAGCTCAGACCCAGGAGCGCGCCGCCGATCTGGCCCACGATAGTGCCCGAATCAACCAAGGTCGTTGATTCTTGGGCGATGATCGCATGGTTGCAGGACGAACCCTCCGCGGCCGCTGTCGAAAGCTTCCTTCGGAGTGCCGATGCGGGCAATATCGAATTGCTCATGAGCTGGCTCAACGTCGCCGAGACATTCTATATTCTTGCCAAGCGAATAGGCCCGGAGATCGCCGAAGAATTCCTGGACCGTCTGCCATCCCTTCCGATCCGATTTGTGCTCCCCGATAAGACGGGATCATGGCCTCCGCGCGCTTCAAAGCTGCTTACGCGGTCGCCTTCGGCGATGCTTTCGCGATCGCGCTGGCACAGGCCGAGGGCGCCAGCGTCATCACCGGAGACGAGGAAATCCGCCGCTCTCAAGTAGTACCAGTAGATTGGATCGGAGCTTGAGCTAAGCCTCGCTGCGGGCGGCGAGGCTCGCCGTCAGATCATCGTGCGAAACCGGGTCTTAAGACCTTATTGCCCACCGGCCTCTGTCTCGCTGACGGCTACGCTTTCATCCGCCCTGGTGCCGTCCAGAGCGGCGGCATCATCATTCCTCGGAAAGACTATCTGCTGAGATGACATTCTGGATGAAGCCTTTAAGACATTCGCCTCGTCACCTCGGGCGGAAATTCCTCGAAAGGTGATTCCTGCTCCATGCTTGCATGGAATGCCTCGTTCCGCGCACTTGCAGGCCGGCGACGTTTGCATCGCGGCGGAGCAGTTCCGACAGGGGTGGATTTCACATCCACATCGTCGGTTGCGGCGGACTCTAGTGTGACACAAACCCGAGCCTTTCCAGGCGTGCTCAGCTCCCAATTAGCGGTAAACTCCGTCATCCCGTATCAGGTGGAAGCTGATGGTCGGTAACAGGTGAGCCATCGCCATCGCAGCTTTATGCTCACCACGCCTGCTTCGGATCCGCCGGTACAGCGCCGCTACATGCGTATCTCGCTTGCCGCCGCTCTCCCGGTTGCCCGGACACAACGCCGCCCTACTGGCCAGATGATCCGTAGGGATCGCGGTTGCCTGTTCACCGCGACGTTAAACTTTTATCTCTCGCCCTGGCAATCACTTGCGCGCTGCCGCCTCCCCAGCCGCAATACCTCACGCGATCCTGAACCTGGAGATCCAGCATGGCCACAGGCAAGCCCGGCGCCGACAGCGCCTCGATCGTCACCACCCAGCAGCAGGGACAAAATCTGATCCAACTGTCGACGCAGTTGTTCAACCAGCCGCCGGTCTTCTGGGGCCGCTATTTCACAAGCTCCTCGACAAGCGGCGTCGAGTATTGCCATCGCAAGGAGAACGACATTCTAAGGCGGAACGGCATCCGCGTCTGCCCCGTCGCGCGTCAAACCAAACACGTCAACGGATCGCGCGACCAGGGCGCCGCCGACGCCCGCGCCAACGCCGAGGATCTCGTCAATACTTTCGGCGCGGCTTATCTCGCTGCTCAGGGTGGATCGTTCTATCTGTTCCTCGATGTCGAAAGCGCCCCCAGCCTCTCGCTCGATTACTACCTCGGTTGGGCGATAACCATCTCGACCCACAGCGCCGATCTCACGTCCGGGGCCGTGCGCATTCTTCCCTGCGTCTATGCCACGCAAAGCGACACGACGACCTGGCAAGCCATCGCCGCCGCCGCCGCGCAAGGCGTCGCCTGTCATGGCGCCTGGGTCGCGCGCTGGCGCAACGACGGCGCGTTCGATCTTCAGCCCTGGAATGACGACAAAATCACACCGATGGTGACGCTGCCCTGCAAAGTGCTCATTTGGCAATATGCCAGCGATTGCCACGGCGCCGGCGGCTTCGATTGCGATCAGACCAATCCATCGCTCGATCTGCGGACCGAATTGCTCGACCGCCTCATTTTGCCGCCCGCCGGCCCAATGTGAACTTGGGTCAGCGCGCGCCCGGTGCTTCGCGGCGCATCCGCTGCAACGTACGCATCTCGTCGATAATGCGCTCAAACAGCCGCTTCACCGCCTCGGCCGGCAGCGGTCCCCGATTGTGCGCCAGCACGTTACGGAAAACGTCCTCTTCGCGCTTCGGCTCGTAGATCGGCATCCCCAGCTCTTGCTTGATTCTGCCGATCTGTTCCACAATCGCGGTGCGCTCGTTGAGCAGCGCCAGCAGCTTCACATCCACCGCGTCGATGCGTTCGCGGCAGTCTTCCAGATCGTCGCTCGTCACGCCGTCCTCATGGGCGCGGTTAAACGCGGCAGGCCGGAAGCAAGTTCCCGTACCTGTTCCTCCAGTCTCCGCTCCAGATCGCCGCCGGCTCCGTAGCGTTCAATCGTGCGCACCAGCGCGCTGCCGACCACGCTGCGTTATAAGGGGCCATTCCGGAAATCTGCGGGAAATCACTTCCTGCGCTCACAAAATCTCGAATTTCCCTTTCAGGTCTCCTATTCTCACCCCTTGTCGATAGCATCGCCGGATGGACAAATCAGTTGCGCCAGATTCGCGCTCACGATCGCCACTGCGGGCCGGCTTTCGTCATCCTGCAAGTCGAAATCGCGGGCCGCGCAGAATCCGCATACCAAGTGTCTCGAAAAAGCCGGGAGCCACAAGATGGTAATTTACATTGATGTTTGCCGGCGAGATCGTCTGTTTCCACGCGAGCCCGATGACGTGGCTGTGTGCGAACGTTGGGGCCGTCGCGCCCGGTATCGATCGCAACGGTTCGAGAAGCTCGCGAAAATAAGCCGGTTTATCGAGTCCGCGATAGCTGATGCGTGGCATGAGCTGCGCCTCTGACGGCCACACGGGCGTGGTTGTCGCGAAAGAATTTCGTGACTTTGCGCCTGAGTTCGGCGTAATCGCCTCTGGAATAGGTCAGGCATTCCCAATTCGACAAATCAGACGGAAGACGGTTCGTCCACCGCTGTTCGGAGATCAGTAGCACGTTCTTCCGATAGCCCATGGCTACCCGAACACTCGGGTCCGCAGGTGTGTTTGCGAAACACAATCCGGGAGTTACCGACCAATCTTCGCGGGAAACGTCGCCCTGTGCCGCTTATTTCTCTTCGTTCCGCTCCTGCGCTATTCGGCGGGCGAAGAGACGGCCCGTCTCCGTGCTTTCGAGCGTGCCCAATGCGCGAGTAGATAGGAGTTGGTCGCGGCGCGAGCCTCCGCGATCAGGCGCCCAAAGCGCTGGATCTCCTGCGGCTGCAGGACCGCATAGCCCCTGTCGGAAATGTTTCCCCCTCCCTATCTCCGCCGCTTCCCCCCATCGGCGCATTAGATCAAAGACGTGGGCATACGCGATTTCGCGCTGCATTGATTTTTGCCTAACATATGTGAGCCCCTGCGGTATCGGACGGCCATGAACGTCAAGCCACCCAACATCAACGCGATCGATCCCGGTTCCGGCGTAATCAATGCCGGAGCTGTTAAGCTTCCGCTCCCCGACACCGTGCCCGTAACCTCGCCTACAAAACCTGTGCCGGAGGCAGACCCACGAACGCCGGCGAACTCGCCGGTGCCCGCTGTGAAAGTCAGCATCTGTGTGAACGGTCCTGTGCCGGTCGGCGAGCTAATAATCGCGGAAACGTTTTCGCCCACCATGCCGGACAGCATCTCGCCGTTCGCGAAAGTGATGCTGAACGTACCGGTGAGTAAGCCAGTCGAAAGATTTGCTTGGCTCACGTCATTGTAGGTCACCGGATTCCAAACGGCATTCTCAGCGGGATTCGCTTGATCGACAGAACCGGTAAAGGCGCCGGTCAGGTCCAGGGTAGTGCTGGTCATGCCCGTTACCGTCCCCATGCCGGTGAGGCTGTAGGTGATATTAATCGTACCGGCTCGGGCCGGAACACTCGCGACCAGCGATGCACACAAAAGTAACATCGCGGTCGTGCAGAAGCGTTTCCTTTCGCGCATCAGGTTTTGTCGAGTGAGCGTCTGTCGAGTGAGCATTTTAGGAAGCCCTCCTGGGGCATCGGCTCAAAAGTACACACGGAGCGCACCTCATTGCGATACATGGGCGGTCATTTCGGGGTAGGAATGCTCCTCATCAGTCAAGCCATTGAGGACAAGGCAAATAGATCCCAGTGTCATCGGCCGGAGTGATTCGGTAGTAGAATGTGCTCTAGCCATATAGGCGATTGCCGTTGGTGCCTCATCCCCACTCCGCGTCTCGCTTCGTCTTCGGACCGTTTGAAGTGAATGCCCACGCCGGCGAACTGCGCAAACGGGGCGTTCCTCTCCGGCTGTCCGGCCAGCCATTCCAGATTTTGCTGATCCTGCTGGCGCACCCCGGCGATGTGGTCACGCGCGAGCAATTGCGCGAGGAGATCTGGACCGCGACGACCTTCGTCGATTTCGAGCACGGCTTGAACGCGGCTATGAATAAGCTCCGGCGGGCGCTGGGCGATTCGGCCGAAAATCCCCGCTACATCGAAACCGTGCCGGGCCGCGGATACCGCTTCGTGGGAACCCTGGAGCCTGGCCATTCCGCGCCGGTTCCCTCCAACCATGCACCGGTCATTCGCGAAGCGAAGCCTGAAAGGACGAGCGCGGTTCATTGGCGGTGGCTTGCATTCACCGCCGCATGCGTAGCAATTTCGTTCGCCGCGGGGTTGCGATTTCATGACGGGCCGGCAACGCTGCCGGTCTGGAAGGTTACCCGGCTCACCACGGATACCGGGCTATCCGATGCTCCGGCGATGTCGCCGGATGGCAAGCTGCTGGCGTACTCCTCCGATCAAGGCGTGGGAGGCGATCGGGATCTCTACGTCAAACAAGTTGCCGGTGGCCGGACCATCCGCCTGACATCCGATGGCGCAGGCAACACCACTCCGGATTTTTCGCCGGACGGCAGCAAGATCGTGTTTCGTTCGAACCGGGAGGGCGGCGGCATCTACGAGATTCCGGCGTTCGGCGGAGAGGCGCGATTGCTGGCGCGCGAAGGGTTGAACCCCAGGTATTCGCCGGACGGCTCGCAAATCGCGTATTGGGTGGGCGCGGTAAACGTGGCCGCCACGGTGCCTGGGAGCGGCGCGGTCTGGGTGGTCCCGGCAGCCGGTGGGCAGCCGCGGCGGGTGGGGCCAAATTTCACGGATGCCCGCTATCCCATCTGGTCTCCCGACGGCAAGCATCTTCTCTTCATCGGATATACCTCCGCGAGGGCGTACGAAAGCTCCTCCATCGACTGGTGGCTGGTCGCCATCGATGGAGGCCACGCGGTAAGAACTGGTGCACACGATGCGTTGCTCCGCGCCGGGATGGAAGGCGACTCCCCCGGCGATTCGTTATCCACGATCCCCATCCCGAACGTTCCAAAGCCAGACTGTTGGTTGTCGGCCACGAACCAAATCATCTTCTCTACCAGGCTGGGAGATACACGGAACCTCTGGGAAATGGGAATATCGCCCGCCGCCGGAAAGGTGAGTGGCGTATTCCAGAGACTGACGGCGGGCGCCGGGAACGAAGTGGAACCGTCCTGCGCATCGGGAGACAAACTAGCGCTGGCAAATGTGGAAAGCCGAAATGGCATCTGGTCGCACCCGTTCGATTTGGATCGTGGAAAGTCAATGGGCGCGCTGGAACGGATCACAGAGGGCCCCGCCATGCGGGAACACTCCTCGCTATCGAGCAATGGACGCTATGTCGCGTTCGCTTCCACCCAGTCGGGCGGTCTGAACATCTGGCGGCGGGAGCTGGCGACAGGCAAGGAGACGCATGTGGCCGGCTCATCCTTTGTGCAGCGGTTTCCCGTGATCGACGCATCCGGCGGCAGAATCGCATTTTCGAGCTACGAAAACGGCAAAAGGTTGGTGTACGTGTCCACTCCCGGCGGCGCGCCGGAAAAGCTATGCGAAGGATGTCTCCGGGCTACAGACTGGTCGCGCGATGAGAAATCCCTGTTGGTATTCAGCGGCAATCCATATCATGTCGATATTCTCGACCTTGACTCCCGCCGGCAGACTATATTACTGAGACACCCAGCACACAATTTGCTCTACGCCCGCTTCTCCCCCGACAATCGCTGGGTCAGTTTTACGGCCCGGACTCAGCCCAATCGGGCAAGTATCTTGATCGCACCTGTCGATGGACCGAAACCGGTTCCCGAGAGCGCCTGGATCAAGATCGCGGATGAAGGGGCCGAGGACTGGGCCAACTGGTCACCCGATGGGAAGGCGCTCTATTTCACGTCCGCGCGGGACGGCCACACGTGCCTCTGGGGGCAGCGAATTGACGCGCGCCACCAGCCCGTGGGAACGGCGTTCGCCCTGCAGCATCTTCACGGACGCGTTTCCTATCACCAAGGAGGTTGGTCGGCGGCGGGCGGCCGAATTGCAATGGTGCTCGCCGAGGATACCGGCAACATTTGGATAATGTCACGCTCCGGCGCGCGCTGACACTAGCGCCGCGCCGTGGCGGTTGACAGCCGTTTCAAGCCGCTACGACAAAGTCTTCCACCGGCTCGTTCTGTGCTCGAACACTGTATCGTCTCTGCGTTCCCCGCAACACGAAACTTTTATTCCCAACCCCGTTAATCACCTGCGTACCTCCACGCCCGTATCTCAATACCGCCGCCCCTATCCTGAGGGTGGAGGTCACCCATGGCCACAGGCAAACCCGGCGCCGACAGCGCCTCGATCGTCACCACCCAGCAGCAGGGACAAAATCTGATCCAACTGTCGACGCAGTTGTTCAACCAGCCGCCGGTCTTCTGGGGCCGCTACTTCACCAGCTCCTCGACAACCGGCGTCGAGTATAGCCATCGCAAGGAGAACGACATTCTAAGGCGGAACGGCATCCGCGTCTGCCCCGTCGCGCGTCAAACCAAACACGTCAACGGATCGCGCGACCAGGGCGCCGCCGACGCCCGCGCCAACGCCGAGGATCTCGTCAATACTTTCGGCGCGGCTTATCTCGCCTGCTCAGGGTGGATCGTTCTATCTGTTCCTCGATGTCGAAAGCGCCCCCAGCCTCTCGCTCGATTACTACCTCGGTTGGGCGATAACCATCTCGACCCACAGCGCCGATCTCACGTCCGGGGCCGTGCGCATTCTTCCCTGCGTCTATGCCACGCAAAGCGACACGACGACCTGGCAAGCCATCGCCGCCGCCGCCGCGCAAGGCGTCGCCTGTCATGGCGCCTGGGTCGCGCGCTGGCGCAACGACGGCGCGTTCGATCTTCAGCCCTGGAATGACGACAAAATCACACCGATGGTGACGCTGCCCTGCAAAGTGCTCATTTGGCAATATGCCAGCGATTGCCACGGCGCCGGCGGCTTCGATTGCGATCAGACCAATCCATCGCTCGATCTGCGGACCGAATTGCTCGACCGCCTCATTTTGCCGCCCGCCGGCCCAATGTGAACTTGGGTCAGCGCGCGCCCGGCGCTTCGCGGCGCATCCGCTGCAACGTACGCATCTCGTCGATAATGCGCTCAAACAGCCGCTTCACCGCCTCGGCCGGCAGCGGTCCCCGATTGTGCGCCAGCACGTTACGGAAAACGTCCTCTTCGCGCTTCGGCTCGTAGATCGGCATCCCCAGCTCTTGCTTGATTCTGCCGATCTGTTCCACAATCGCGGTGCGCTCGTTGAGCAGCGCCAGCAGCTTCACATCCACCGCGTCGATGCGCTCGCGGCAGTCTTCCAGATCGTCGCTCGTCACGCCGTCCTCATGGGCGCGGTTAAACGCGGCAGGCCGGAAGCAAGTTCCCGTACCTGTTCCTCCAGTCTCCGCTCCAGATCGCCGCCGGCTCCGTAGCGTTCAATCGTGCGCACCAGCGCGCTGCCGACCACGACGCCGTCGGCCAGCGCTCCCACCGAGCGCACGTGTTCCGCCGTCGAGATGCCGAAGCCAACGGCCAGAGGCAACTCCGTAATCGCCCTCATGGAATCGACCAGAGGCGCAATCGATTGCGACAGGGAATCGCGCTCTCCGGTAACGCCGGTGCGCGAGACCAGGTACGCAAATCCGCTGGAATATTTCGCCACGAGCCGCAGCCGTTCCCGCGTGCTGGTCGGAGCGCCTAGAAACACCGTGTCGAGGCCCTGCTCCCGCATCGCCTTCACGTAATCGCCGGCCTCTTCGACGCTCAAGTCGGTCAGCAGACAGCCGTCCACGCCGCGCGCCGCCGCGTCGCGCGCCAGCGCGGCCAACCCGTAGCGCAGAATCGGATTCATGTAAGTGAAAAGGAGAATGGGGATGTGCGAACGCTGCCGTATGGCGGCCGCAATATCGAGAACCTTTTGGACGCTCGCTCCGGCTCGCAATGCCCGTTCCGCTCCGCGCTGGATCACCGGACCGTCCGCGATTGGGTCTGAAAACGGCACGCCCAGTTCGATCAAGTCCGCCCCGCCGCGTTCAAGCGCTGTTACGAGCGCCGGAGTCCGCTCCGGCGTCGGATCGCACGCCGTGATATACGCGATCAGGGCCGGCCGCCCCTCGCCGCGTAAGCGTTCGAATAGACCGCTAATCCCGCTCATCCAGTTCCTTCAGGTTCTCGCGGTAGATGTCCATGTCTTTATCTCCGCGTCCCGAGAGATTCACCACGAAAGTCTCGCCGTTCGCCTCAGGCGCGCGACGCATCGCCTCCGCGACTGCGTGCGCGGACTCGAGCGCCGGGAGGATTCCCTCCGTATGAGCCAATGTTTTCGCGGCTTCGAGAGCGCACGCATCGGCGCACGCAACATACTCGGCGCGCTGCCCCTCTCGAAGCCAGGCATGCTCCGGCCCCACCAACGCATAATCGAGACCCGCCGACACCGAGTGCGTCGGGCACACTTGACCGTCCTCGTCCTGCAGCAGATAACTGAAAGCTCCATGCAGCACACCGGGCGACCCGCCCGCGAACCGCGCCGCGTGTTCCCCGCTTTTCGGCCCTCGTCCTCCCGCCTCGACTCCGATCAGCTTCACGCCTTCGTCGCCGATGAATGGATGAAAGATTCCAATGGCGTTGCTTCCGCCGCCGACGCACGCAATCACCGCATCCGGCAGTCGTTTCTCCCGCTCCAGCAGTTGAGCGCGCGCCTCCTCGCCGATTACTCGATGAAAGTCGCGCACCATCAGCGGATAAGGATGCGGCCCCAATGCCGACCCCAGCAGATAATGCGTCGTCGCGACATTGGTCACCCAGTCCCGCATTGCTTCGCTGATAGCGTCCTTCAAGGTGCGGCTCCCGTTCGTCACCGCTACCACCTTGGCCCCCAGCAGCCGCATGCGGAAGACGTTCAGCCGCTGCCGCCGCATGTCCTCCTCGCCCATGTAGACAACGCATTCGAGGCCGAACAGCGCGCAAACGGTCGCGGTCGCAACGCCGTGCTGTCCCGCTCCCGTCTCCGCCACGATGCGTTTCTTGCCCAGCCGCCGCGTCAACAGCGCCTGGCCCAGGCAGTTGTTGATCTTATGCGCGCCCGTGTGCAGCAGGTCCTCGCGTTTAAGGAAAATGCGCGCTCCGCCCAGCATCTCGCTCAAGCGCTTGGCGTAGTACAACGGCGTCGGGCGTCCGGCGTAGTTCGCCAGCAGATCCTTCAATTCGCTCTGGAATTCCGGGTCGTGCCGCGCCTCCAAGTACGCGCGCTCAATCTCCTCGAGCGGCGCCATCAATACCTCCGGCACGAAACGTCCGCCGTACGGCCCGAAATGTCCCCGCGCATCCGGTTGAGAGGTGTTCATAGAGTGCTCGCAAGCGCGGCTTCGACGAACCGCTTCATCTTATTGTGGTCCTTCCGGCCGGGCGTCCGTTCAATGCGGGAGCAGGCGTCAACTCCCCACGGCTTGGCCGCTTCGATCGCCTCCCGCACGTTGCCGCCATCGAGCCCGCCCGCCAGCACGATCCGCGCCGTCAAGTCCCGCGCCACGATCCACGGAAACGTCTTCCCCGTTCCCCCCGGCGCTTCGGCGGAAAAAGCATCCAGTAGAAAGGCTTCGGCGTCATGATCGTCCGGCAGCGCAAAATCGTCCGATCGCACCGGGCACGCCCGCCACGTCCGAACGCCTTCGTAACGCCGCTCTCCGTAGACCTGTGCGACCTGGAGCGCCGCCGTTTGCATCGCGGCGGCCACGAATTCCGGGGCTTCGTTCACGAAAATTCCGACTTTCGTAACATTGATTCCAGCGCCAATCTCGGCCGCCGCTTCCGGCGCGACATAACGCGGGCTCGCGGCATAGAAATTGAAGCCCAGCGCCGAGGCCCCCGCCTCCACCGCGGCGATGGCGTCTTCGCGATTCGTAATACCGCAAATCTTCACCATCATGCGAGCAGCGCCCTGATTTCCGCCGCCGGATCGCCGGATTTCATCAGCCGTTCGCCGACCAGAAACGCCGAGTATCCGGCGGCTCTGAGTTTCCTTACATCGGAGGCGCTATGAATCCCACTCTCCGCAACGTGAATCGCTCCCGTGGGAATTTTGTCCGCCAAACGGAGCGCAACATCGAGGCTGACCTCGAACGTATGGAGGTTGCGGTTGTTCACGCCGATAATCTTGGCGCCCGATCCCGCCGCCATCTCCAGTTCGTCGGCGCTGTGGACCTCCACCAGCGCGGCCATACCATATCGTTCGGCCAGTTCCCGCAAATCCCGCAGTTGCCGCTGTTCGAGAATGGCGGCGATCAACAGGATGGCATCCGCTCCGGCCGCCGCGGCTTCTATGATGTCGAATTCTCCGATCGTGAAGTCTTTTCTCAACGCCGGCAGCGCCACGCTCGCCCGCGCCGTCTTGAGATCGTCGAGGCTGCCCTGAAAATTCGGTCCTTCGGTCAATACCGAAAGCGCCGCGGCGCCGCCCTCGGCGTAGGCGCGCGCGATCGCCGGTGGATCGAACAACTCGACCAGAACGCCCTTACTCGGCGATGCTTTCTTGATCTCCGCGATGATGGCCACGGTCTTGGCAGGCGCCAGCGCCCCCTCGAAATCGCGGCGCCCCGCGAGCGACCTTTCGGCCGCCCGTTCAAGCTGCGCCGTGATCCTTCGCGGAGCGGCCTTTTTCTGGTCGACAATGCGGGCAAGGATGCCGGGAACAGCCTGGACCATGGAGGAAAAACTCCATCCTACCATGCGTTTAAAGACCAAAGCTCTGTTGCGGCAAGGGCCCGCGGACGATTGCTATCATTGAGCGAGGTTAGCGAGGTTCTGTTGTCCACTGCCACTGTTTCTCCCGTCCGCGATGAGGCCATTGACAAGCGGCGCCGGGCCTTGTTTCTGGTGTTTCTCTGCACGATAGTCGGCGCGGCCGCGCAAATGCTCATCAAGACCGGCGCGGACTCCGTGACGCAGCCGGGGTTTCTCGGCGCAATCGTTTCCATGGTCACGAACCCGCCGCTGTTCGCCGGCTATTGCCTATACGGGTTCAATACCGTTTTGATGGTCCTGGCTCTGCGCGACGGCGAGCTCTCGCTCGTTTATCCCGTCATTGCCCTTACCTATGTCTGGGTCACGCTGTTGTCCATGTTTATTTTTCACGAGCCGATGAACCCATTCAAGGGCTTAGGCATCGCCATCATCGTCTGCGGCGTCGCGATTCTGGGAAGGAGCAAGCCGGCTTGAATACCACCCCGGTTTCCTCCATGGTTTTGGTGATGGTCGGTTCGGTGTTCGGATCGTTTGGGATGGTGTCCTTCAAGGCGGGAGCCAACAACCTGACGGGCGGGCTCCAGAAACTGATTTTTAATTGGCGCCTCTTCTTAGGGATCGCACTGTACCTGCTCTCGTCGGTGTTTTTCGTTCTTGGTCTGAAACGCGGAGAGCTTTCGATCCTTTATCCGCTGGTCTCTCTCAGCACCGTATGGACGCTGTTGTGGGCGCGTCTATTCTTCAAAGAGCCACTGACCAGAGCGAAAATAGGCGCGGTCGGGCTGATTCTGATCGGCATTGTCGTCCTAAATATGGGACGCTGAGTTGGAGCACTGGGTCGCTCATTATGGGGGCCTCGCTCTTTTCGTCCTTCTTATCTTCGGCATCATCGGGTTGCCCGTGCCCGATGAAACCCTGCTCGTTTTTTGCGGCTATCTCATCTACAAAGGGGCGCTGAACCCCGTCACGACGTGGCTTGGCGGCGCGCTTGGAAGCATTTGCGGCATTTCTGGAAGTTATGCCATCGGGCGCACGGTCGGGCTCGGGTTTCTCCACTCCCGCTTCAGTAAATGGCTGCATATTACCGATGAACGGATTCAAAAGGTTCACGATTGGTTCGACCATATCGGGCACTGGGCCCTTCTTCTCGGCTATTACATCCCCGGGGTGCGCCACCTGTTCGCGATCGTAGCCGGAACTTCCTGCCTCGAATACCGCACTTTCGCCCTGTTCGCCTACGCCGGCGCGTGCATCTGGGTCACGACATTCCTATTCCTTGGCTACCGCTTCGGAGAGGATTGGGAGCGCATGTTCAACATCGTTCACCACAATCTGGTTATCGTCTCGATTTTCGCAGGATCGTTGCTTCTCATCTACATTTTGGCCCATCGGTACATCGTGAAACGCCGGGCGCGCAAATAAGAGCAACAATACAAATAGTGGCGCGCATAGTATTGCTGGCAGCCGTGCTGCTTCAGATCGCCGAGGCTCAAACCAAGGTCCTCTCCGTTTCGCTCAACGGGGTAATTCATCCCATCACGGTCGAGGTCGTCGGCGATGCCTTGGAACAAGCCCGATCGGAGCGCGCTGCGGCGGTACTCGTAGTCCTCAACACCCCCGGTGGACTGCTCGACGCCAGCCGCGAGATCGTACAGCGCATCACGGCATCGCCGGTGCCCGTCATCACCTATGTCGCGCCGAGCGGAGCGCGCGCCGCATCCGCCGGCTTCTTCGTGCTCGAATCCGGAGACCTTGCGGCCATGTCGCCGGGAACCAACACGGGCGCGGCATCGCCGGTGCTCCTGGGGCAACAGATGGATCCGGTGATGCGCTCCAAAGTCGAAAATGACGCCTCCGCGTTGTTGCGCAGCCTTACGGCGCGACGCGGCCGTAACTCCGAGCTAGCCGAGCAGGCCGTGAGGCAGGCCAAAGCGTGGACTGAGAAAGAGGCTTTGGATGGACATCTCATCGAGCTGATCGCTCCGAATGAGCGGGAGCTGTTGCGGCAGATCGACGGCCGCCAGATCACGCTGTGGAACGGGCAGCACACGATACTGCGTCTTGCGGATGCGGAGGTCGTTGAAGCGCATCGTACGCTGCGCGAGTACTTGATTTCCGCAATTGCCGATCCCAACATCGGATTTATTCTGCTGGTCCTGGGCGCGCTCGGAATTTATGTCGAGTTCACCGCCCCCGGCACGATCTTCCCGGGAGTCGCGGGGGGCATCCTGGTCCTTCTGGCGCTCTCATCGCTTGCGGTTCTGCCTATCAGTTGGGTCGGTGTTTCGCTCTTGCTTCTTTCGATCGCGCTTTTCGTGCTCGAAGCCAAGTTCACATCGCATGGAGTGCTCGGTGCAGGCGGCGCGCTCGCGATGATTCTGGGCGCCGTGCTGCTCGTGAAGGGTCCTCCCGAAATGCGCATCCACCTTGCGACCGCGCTCTCGGTCGCGATTCCATTCGCGTTGATCACTGTGTTTCTCGTTTCGATCGCGGTTCGCGCGCGCGCGAACAAAGTAATCACGGGCGATACAGGTTTCCTGGGCGCCATTGGCGTAGCGCGAACGGCTTTGGCGCCCGAGGGCAAGGTGCTTGTTCGGGGCGAATACTGGAACGCTATCTCGTCCGCTCCCGTCGAGCCCGGCGCGACCGTCCGCGTTACTTATGTAGACGGGCTTACGCTTCGAGTCGAGCCTGCGCGAAGCAGTACGCCTAAGCCTGATTTATCGTAACGAACTGTTGAGATTTGAGTCTCACACTGAAAGGAAAGGCGCGGCCCGTTGCCTTGCGGCACTCGAACCGAGGAGGTGTGACTAAGGATGGATGGACCCAGCGGGCCAATTGAAGTATCTGCTAGTGGAAGACAACCCCGGCGATGTCCGCCTCGTCAAAGAAGCCTTGCGGGATTGCAAAACTCCACTGCGCTTGACTGTCGCCAAGGACGGGGAAGAGGCATTCGATCTTTTGTTCAATTCCGGTCCCGGATACGTACGTCCGCAGCTTATCCTTCTCGATTTGAACTTACCGAAACGCAGCGGCCATGAAGTCTTGCGCGGGGTGAAGGAAGATTCCAGCCTGCGCACCATTCCAGTGATCGTGGTCAGCTCCACGGGATCGCGCGAAGACGTCAATCGCGCCTATAAGCTATCCGCGAATTGTTATATTCGCAAGCCGATGGATCTGGAAACCACGCTGCAAACCATTCGCGATATTTGTACGTTCTGGTTTCAAAGAGTAACGCTGCCGAGCGGCGCATAAGTAAGATCCTATGAGCGAGGCAGCGTAAAGCGAAAGATCGAGCCGCGGCCGGGTTCAGACTCCACCCAAATACGTCCTCCGTGGTTTTCGACGATGCGCTTACAAAGGGCGAGGCCCAGGCCGGCGCCGGGAATTTCGCTTCCGTGCAAGCGGCGGAAAACTTCGAAAATGCGATCGTGATACTCGGGCCGGATGCCCATGCCATTGTCGGAGACGCAGAACACAACGGCGTCATCCGTCTGCTCGGCGCCGACGTGTATGCGGGGCGCGCTGGTCCCGTGGTATTTGATAGCGTTGCCGATGAGATTCTGGAACACCTGCACGAGCTGCATTTGGTCCGCGCAAACCTCGGGCAAAGGATCGTGCGTGATGGACGCGCCGCTTTCCTCGATAGCGGAGTTGAGATTGACGAGCGCCCACTGCAACACCATCCCGGAATCGATAGGGCGGATGTTATCGCGGCGCGTCTGCGCCTGGGAATAGGCGAGGAGATCTTCCATAAAAGCAGTCATGCGGGAAATAGCGCCTCCGATTTGGGCGATGTAATTGCGCCCTTCGGGGTCGTTTTCGCCGAGCCGCCGCCCGAGCAGTTCGACAAAGGAAGCGATGGTCCGGAGAGGAGTGCGAAGGTCGTGACCAGCGGCGTAGGCGAAATGGATCAGCTCGCCGTTGGCGCGGACCAGCTCGTTGTTGGCGCGCTCAAGCTGGGCGTTCTTCGCCGCGAGGTCGGCGATGAGGCGCGAACGCTCGAACGCGATGGCAAAATCGGCCGCGATGGTCCGCATCAACTCGAGTTCCCGGGGCGGAAACGCCGTTCGATCACGGGCCCCAAACGAGAGCGCGCCGATGAGTTCCGTTCCGGCGGTGATTGGGTTTGAGACGTAAGCCTGAAGTCCGAGCTCGCGGATGAGCGCGGTTGCGGGATCGGTCGAACACTGCACGCGCTCAATCACGGCGGCCTCGGGCCGGCGCGCATTCAGGCCGGGGGCCGCCTGTTCCAAATCGAGCCGTTCGAGGCATTGGGCGGCGCCGGGACTGATGCCGCTATAAGATTCCAGACGCAGGCTGGAGCCGCCGCCATCGACTACGAAATTGAAATAGACGTCGAGGCCCAATTCGCGCGCAACTTCCGGAAGTATGCGGCGAAGGAGCTCCGCGGGGTCCTTCGTCGCGAGTAACTGCGCGGCGGTACTCGAAAGAAAGGTCAAGTAGCGATTCGATTCGCGCAGCGCATTGGCCGCCGCGCGCTGGGCCGTGATGTCGCGGAGAATCGAGAGGTGAAGACCCGGCTGGATATTCGCCTTGGCACGGAAGCTGGCGTAGAGTACCGAGCCGTCCGGCAGGCGTCTGCGGCAAACGCCAGATTGGGCGCCGCTCTCGCGGAAGGCTTCCCAGGCGCCGGGTACAGATTCGCCGGCTTCATCGATCTCGAAAAAATCTTCCACGCGGCGGCCCAGGATTCGATCCGGCGGCAAATCCAACAGAGCGCAGGCGGCGGGATTGACGTGCACATAGCGCCGCTCGTCGTCGGCAATGAAGACGGCGTCGAGGGCGTGTTCAAAAACGGCTTGAAAAAGGCCGGCGACATCGCCCACCCCCGCTACACCTCGCAAATCGTCAAGGCCGATTCGAGCGATTGAATCGGATCGTGGCCAGGGGCCGGAGTATATTCATGCGCGATATATCCGCTAAATCCGGTATCGGCGATGGCCTGCGCGATGAAGTGGTAGTTCAACTCTTGCGTGCCATCGATTTCATGCCGCCCGGGATTGCCGCCGGTATGGAAATGCGCGAGGTACTCGATGTTTTCGCGAATGGTTCTGACGATGTCGCCGTCCATGATCTGCATGTGATAAATGTCGTACAGCAATTTGACGCGCGGCGAGTTTACGCGCTTCATGAGCTCGACGCCCCATTTGGCGTGGTCGCACATATAGTCCTTATGATTGACTTTGCTGTTGAGCAACTCAATGCAAATCGTCACGCCCTTATCTTCAGCCTGCGACTTAATCTTATTTAGAAATAACGCGCAGTTGTCCATGCCTTCTTCGTCGGACATTCCGCGGCGGTTGCCTGAAAACGTGATGAGGTTGGGCGCGCGCTCCTTGGCGCAGAGATCGAGTCCCTGGCGCATGGACGCTTCAATGCGCGCGTGATTTTCCGACCGGTTGAGGGCATCGGGAATCGTTCCGCCGAAGCCGGGAACCATGGTCGGAATAAGGCCGTACTGCTTCAGCGTCGGCCAGCCATCCGGACCGATGAGGTCGAACCCAACGGCGCCCAGCCGGGCGGCAACAGGGGCGTTTTCCTGCAGCGTTTTTCCCTTCCCGAAGACGCCTGAAGTGACGCACTGTTTCAGCCGGCCCTTGTGCGGCTCAGCCGCGGCGCCGGCGGCCGCGCCGATGACGGCCGCGCCCGCCGCGAGTGGTACGAACGTTCGCCTGGTCATGCTTCTTGGTCCATGCTAGCAGGGCGACCGTCGCCCATGGCCCAGCGGAACGCCAGGACAGAAAGACCCAGCGCGACTAGCTTCAGCGCGGCGGGTTCTGGAATCGGCGAGGGACTCAGAGTATAGATGCCCGACCCAAAATTTGATCCTGGCGGAGTCGAATAGCCGATAATACCCGGCCCGCCGAACCCGAATGCCATATCGTTCACGGGAGCACTCGGCGGTGGTGGCGGGAAAAAGGCGGCGGTGAAGTAGGTCAGGGCGCCATTCTGCAAAATGGCTTGGCCACCCTGAAAGATATCGGCTCGCGTGAAGGGGACGCCGAGAAGAGTGAAGTCAAGAGTTGTGAGGGTGAGAAACTCCTGGCCCATGCCGGTCGAGCCAGAAGTATCATAACTGCCAGTACCCGAAAAATTTGTTCCGGTAAACGCTCCAGTCAGCAGCGTGGCATTGAACGAAAAGCCGATCGTGGCTGCTGGAGCAGGTAGTGAGGTCATGCCGAACACAAGCGCGATCGCGGCGGCTGAGGCGTAAACAGGTCTCATCACGCGTCCTCTCAGTCCGTAAGTTTGCATCACAAAGTTTACATGACAAAGTTTACATGATAAAGGCACGCTAGACTGGATTTATGGCCCGGTTCTTCACGCTTGCGACAGGAGTGTGCGCGCTGGCGGCTAGCGTCTTTCCGGCCTGCGCTTGGGCCGATACGTTCGCGGTGTTGCCGTTTTTCAATGTTTCAAAAAATCCTAGCCTCGATTGGATAGGGGAGAGCCTGGCGGAATCGATTCGCGAGGCGCTGGCTTCCGAAGGTCTGGTCGCGCTCGACCGCGAAGACCGAGTCGAAGTCTATCATCGCCTTTCCATTCGGCCTTATACGCTTCTGACGCGGGCGTCGGTGATCAAGATCGCATCGGAGCTCGATGCCGCGCAGGTAGTCTACGGTCAATTCGATCTCGCCGCGCCGCCCGCCGGTCAGCCAATTGCGAACGGGTCGTTGAAGATCGCGGCGCGAGTCATCGATCTCAAGCGCGTCCGGCAGGGTCCGGAATATTCGGAGACCGGATCGCTCGAGGATCTCGCGGTATTGCAACGCCGGCTCGCCTGGCAGACGCTGCAGTTCGCCGGCAAGACCACGCTTTCCGAAGACGAGTTTATCCGCAGACACCCCGGCGCGAGGGTGGATGCGCTCGAAAATTACGTTCGCGGTCTGCTGGCCTCAACGCCCGAAGAGAAGCATCGTTTCTTCACGCAGGCCGTGCGGCTCGATGCGTCGTTTTCGCAGCCATGTTTCGAGCTCGGACGTCTGCACTTCCAGAAGAAAGATTACAAAGTAGCCGCGGACTGGCTACGCAAAGTAACGTCCTCCGACGTTCATTTTCGCGAGGCCAATTTTCTGCTCGGACTTTGCCTGTACAATACGGCAGATTTTTCGGGCGCGCAAGAGGCTTTTCAGAATGTCGCGAGGATCGTGCCTTTGAACGAGGTCTTCAACGACATTGGCGCGGCGCAGTCGCGCCGCAATCTGCCCGAGGCGCTCGAGAGCTTCAAAAAGGCGCTGGACGGCGATCCGACGGATCCGGCTTATCAATTCAACGTTGGCTTTGCGCTCTGGAAAATGGGCGAATTCGACAAGGCGGCGGAGCGTTTCCGCGCCGTCCTGGAACGCGATCCGCGCGATGCCGAGGCCGGCGCCATGCTGGCGCGCTGCGCCGCCCGTAATGGACCGCGCCCCGGCGATACCAAGACGGAGCGTCTGGAACGGCTCAAGACCAACTACGAAGAAAGCGCCTGGTGGCAGTTGAAAGCGGCGCTGCAACCTCAGAAGCCTTGAAAGTCGTTGTCCGCCTGCCGCGGCGCTTCCGGATCTTTGGGAACCATCGCCCGGAGACCGCGTCAGAACCGGTTATAATCGAGAATCTCATGCTCGAAGCGTTCGGAATTTCCGATCCGGGCTGCGTGCGTACGAATAATGAGGACTATTACCTCCTGTTTCGCGATCGGGGGCTATACCTGGTCGCGGACGGGATGGGGGGAGCGCAGGCGGGCGAACATGCCTCGAAACTCGCCGCCGAGACGGTCGCCGAGTACATTTGGCGAAACGACCGTAAGGCCCCCGATATCCTCGCGCAGGCCTTCGAAGAAGCAAACCGCCGCGTCATGGACGCCGCCTCGAGCGACGCCGCGCTGGAGGGCATGGGGACCACGCTCGTCGCGGCGCTCGAATGCGGCCCGGACCTTTTGATCTCGAGCGTCGGCGACAGCCGCGCCTACGTCCACGCCGATGGCAAGCTGCTGGTGATCACCGAGGACCAGACCTGGGTGCATGAAGTGGGCCGCCGTTTAGGCATTGACGAGGATAGTTTGAAGAGCCATCCGATGCGGCACGTCCTTACGATGGCGATCGGCGTGAGCCCGGAGCTTCGTATCCATTCCTACGCGCTGCAGCCACACCGCGGGGCGCAGGTGCTGCTGTGCAGCGACGGCCTGCACGGGGTTGTCGATGAATCGTTCATCGGGGAAACGCTGGCCGGGGAAGGGTCGCTCGAGAGCAAGTGCCAATCGCTGATCAAAGCCGCGCGGGAGGCGGGGGGGCCGGATAATATTACGGCCGTTCTGTTGCAGTCGACGGAGTGAGGGTCGAATCGGTGGGTGACTTGACACATACACTTCCTGTGGTCGGCGGATTTTCTGTTGTTGGCTGTTGTGCGTACGGTTGTTATGGGCGGATGTCGGCCACCTCCGCTAAGTTTATGAGTCGATCCTAACGCAGTCAGCCAAGCCGCGTGCGGACGACCTAACTGAAGAACTGAGTTCGCCTGGCGCAGACACCGTACCCGCCAGCGATGTAGAATCGTTGTTGCCGTTAGGCAAACAGTGCCTTCATTCCTCAGACAACGAAGTGCGCCGTTACGGCGTGGAGCTGATGTTGGCGGTTGGACTGAGGATGGACAGCGCGACGCTGCTGGATCCGTACATCGTCGATTTGGATGGGATACTTTCCGATCCGGCTAGTCAGTTCAGGCAGGGTGCGATATTCATCCTCGCAATCACTAAGCCGACAATCTCAGCCAAAGCCAGTGCCGTTCTCGCCTCTCACTTGGAGGATAAGAGCAATTCCAATGAAGAGACACTTGGGATAGCCGGGGCCCTCCTTCAGGCCTACCAGGATACGGTAACCGTACACAGAATTCTAATGCTGGCAGATAAACGATCCGAGACTGCGTTCACCGATGGCGTGGTACACGAATTGGGTCTGGTAAGGACACATAATCCAGAGGCTCTGGCGTTCATTGGGAAAAGTCTGGACAGTAAGGATGCGCCTGTTCGCGAAGCCGCCGTGGATGCGGCGGGAAGGATAGACCGTGAGACTCGGGCCAGGTTCACAGAACAATTGGCGCGGATTGGTGCCGATCCAAACGAGACGGAACAGTTACGCGCAGCCGCGGACGCAGCACTAAGGAATCAATAGGCAGGTGGCAGTCGTCAAAGCGTCCACCACCCGTTTCTCTAAATGCCGCGAACGGCAATTCTGGGAGCAGGGCGGCACCGGCACTGGAACGTTACCAGCCTCAGGCCGGAATTTACTATTGACCGAAATAGGAACGGATTAGCCGTTCGATGCGTTCGCTGGCGTGGCCGTCGCCGTAGGGATTGTGAACGCGCGTCATGGCTTCCCACGCGGCGGGGTTGTCGAGGAGCGCGGTTGCCTCGCCGACGATGCGGTCTTCGGAGGCGCCGACCAGCTTGACGGTGCCGGCCGCGACTGCTTCGGGACGCTCGGTTTTATCGCGCATGACGAGGATGGGCTTGCCCAGTGACGGTCCTTCTTCCTGCACGCCGCCGGAGTCCGTGATGAGGAGATGGGCGCGGCGCATGAGGTCGACGAAAGGAACGTAGCTTAGCGGCGCGATCAGGAAAACGTTGGAGAGACCGGCGAGAAGGCGGTTGACGGGATCCTGCACATTGGGGTTGGGGTGGACGGGATAGACGATCTGCACGTCCGGTCGTTGGGCGATGCGCGCCAGGGCGCGGCAGATGTTTTCAAAGCCGGCGCCAAAACTCTCGCGGCGATGGGCCGTGACTACGATCAGTTTCTTGCGGCTGTCCAGTTCGCTCCACGGTTTGCCTTGGAGCTTGCCGGAGGCGAGATTGTCGCGGACATACAAAACGGCGTCGATGCCGGTATTTCCAGTCACGCCAATGGCATCGCCGGAGATGCCTTCCGCGCGGAGGTTTTGCGCAGCGGCATCCGTAGGGGCGAAGTGCAACGCGGCAAGGCGCGACGTGAGCACGCGATTCATCTCTTCGGGAAAGGGCTGGCGCATGTCCCAGGTGCGCAGTCCGGCCTCGACGTGGCCCACGGGGACGTGTTTATAAAACGCGGCGATGGCGCCGCACAAGGTTGTGGTCGTGTCGCCTTGAACGATGGCCATGTCCGGCGCGGCGGCGTCAAAGATGGGTTCGAGTCCCGCGAGAATTCTGGAAGTGGATTGAAAGAGAGTCTGGCCCGGCAGCATTAGGTCGAGATCGAAATCCGGCGTGACGTCGAATGCTTGCAAGACCTGGTCGAGCATCTCGCGATGCTGGGCGGTGACGCAAACTTTGACGTTAAAAAGTCCGGCGCCGGCGCGCAGCCGCAGGACAACGGGACAGAGTTTGATGGCTTCCGGGCGGGTACCGAAAATGAAGAGGATGGTGCGCACGCCGGCTATTTGTGCCGGTAAGTGATACGGCCTTTAGTCAGGTCGTAGGGCGAGAGCTCAAGCGTGACGCGGTCGCCATTCATTACCTTAATGCGATTGCGGCGGAGCCTGCCGGCGAGGTGCGCGAGCACGGTGCGGTCCTGATCGAGCTGCACGCTGAACTGGCCGCTGGGAAATTTTTCGACGACGGTCCCGGTTACTTCAATGCAATCTTCTTTGCTCATTTCCTTGTCTGCTTGGGCTGTGCGCCATTTTCGTTATCATAACTCAGCCGCAATTCCTCGTACATTTGCTTCTGCTGGAGCGCGATAGCGTCCCAATCGAAGCGGCGCTCCACGGTCTGGCGCGCCTGACGTTCAAGCGTGCGCCGCCGCTCCGGGTCTGTGAACAGGTCCCGGATGACGTCGGCCATTTCGGCGCCGCCGTTCACGACCAGGACGCCGCTCGCGCGCGTCAGATCGAGGCCGTTGACGCCGGCGGGAGTGCTTACTACGGCTTTGGACATGGCCATGGCTTCCATGATCTTGATGTTGGTTCCGGCCGATGCGAGAAGCGGGGCAATGACAACGGCGGCCTTCTCGTAGGCTGGCCGGACATCGGCGACAAAGCCGTCCAGTTGAATGCCGGGCTGCTTGAAATCGGGCTGCACGCGATCGCGATAGCGGCCCAGGAAATATTCGTGCCGCGCGCCGGCGACGACGTGCAGCGTAGGGGCGAGGGAAGCCAGGCGCGGCCAGCACTCGCGCAGGAAGAAATCGATGGCGAGCACATTGGGCAGGTGGGCGAAGGAGCCGATGAACAGCAGGCGACGTGGATCCGGCTGCGACGACGAAGCGCGGAAGCGCTTCAGATCGACGCCATTGGGGAGGCAAACGGCAGCGGGGACCATGGCCTGATCCTTGGAAGACATGGTGACGACGCGATCGACGCGCCGCCAGGCTTCCGTTTCAAACGCGATCCAGCGCGGGAGTTGGCGGCGGAGTTCCCAATCGTCGCCTTGCGCGAGCATCTGGCGATAAAGATCGAAGGTGATGTCGTGTTCGACCAGGACTGTCTTGGCGGGGGCGCAAGCGGGGGCGTACTGGGCCATTTGCGTGAACTCGAGCTGCGCGATGGCGGGTTTCCATTTGCGTACGGTCTGGCGGACGGCGGCGTGAAAGGAGGGGCGATCGAAATCCTCGACGACCTCGGGCCGGCCGGTATCCCGGTGGGCATGGGAGCCCAGGCGTTTTACGGTGACGACCTCGACGCAGATGTCGAGCAATTCGGGCGCAACGATCTCGCGCTCTTCAATGAAGGATACGAGTATCTGGTCGAAATCCCGAGCGGCGCGGCGCATGAGGTTGAACATCCGAACGGCGCCGCCGTGGGCCAGCGGGAACGGCAGGTATGGAGTCACAATCATGACGGCCGGCCGGGAGGAAGCGGCGACTCCGGGGGTCACCGAGACTTCTCCGTTTCCGAGCGCCAGGGCGTGTGCGATGGCTGCAGGATTGGCGTAGCGGCGCGCCGTCCACAGCGGAGCTTTCCAGGCCTGGGCAAGAGCGGCGAGGGCGGCGGGATCGGGTTCCTGGCGCGCGGCTAGGGAATTGAGGCGGCGGATGGCCTCGCTCCACAATTGCCGGAAATTCGCGGGACCACTGACGGCGCGGGCGACGAAGCGGAGGTAATTGAGCTGCAGGACGCGGTCGAGCTCAGCGGGCGAATAATAACGCGACGTGGTGGCACGATGATAGTGCAGGACGCGAGCTTGGGAAACAAAAACGCTGGGCCAGCCTCGTTCCCATCCGCGAACGCCGAGATCGAGATCCTCGACGTACGCGGGTTCATAAATCTCATCGAGACCGCCGAGGTCGCGTAGCTTGCGAGCGTCGAAGAGCGAACATCCGCCGCTGCCGTACAGGACGTAGCTGAGATTCTCGCCCTCGATGGGCGGCTCGCAGCGGACCGGGAAATCAGCGAGGCTGCGCTTGGCCGGCATCATGGCCTTGCCGGTTTCCTGACGGCGCTGGCCCGCGGGGAAGAAGATTTGCGCGGTGGCGCAGAACAGATCGGGGACGTGGTCGAAGGCGGCTCGAAGCGCGGTAAAGAAGCCGGGCTCGACGACCATGTCGTTGTTGAGCAGGCAGACGTGCGAAAAACGCGCGGCGCGGATGCCTGCGTTTACGGCGCGGGCGAAGGACATTGGCGCGGGATAAGCTTCGACGACGATGGCGGGAAAGGCGCCGCGAAGAAATTGGGCCGTGCCGTCTTCGGAGCCGTTATCGACGACGACGATCTCGGAGGGCGATTCTCGTACGATCTCCGGAAGCGCGCGGGCGAGAAGGTCTTTCCCGTTGCGCGATGGGATAATAACGGAAATTCCAGGCTGGAGCGGCGGGACATTGGAGTCGCGAATCGCAGGCGAGGGCCGGGCTTTGAGTGCGGCTGTGATTGCGCCGCCGAGCCGCGCCGCCAAGACCAGGAGTGGACGCCGGAATGCGCTGGGATGGCGCAGACGCCACAGCAGCGTATATATGTCGCCGCCGGGCGAAATCTCCCATTTCAAATACGACCGCGCGCGCCACGCCAGATGCCGGGCGATAACCGGCGTGGAGCGCGGGCGTAGCATGAAATGCCCCAGGTTTTCGTTGAAAGCAAGATAATGCAGCGGCGCGAGAGTGAACGCCAGCAGCCGCAGACGCCAATAGGGCATACGCGGATCGAGCAGAATCGCGGCGAGCCGTATTGTTTTTCCGCGAAAGCGCTCCCGGCAGAGAGAAAGGTTGGCGCGGAAAGAGCGGTTGACATAGTAGGGCGTCCAGCGGCCTTCGGGGGGCGGAAATTCCGAGACGACCTCGAGAGGAAGCTCGGGAAAAATCTGCTTGAGTCGCTCGATTGCGGGGGGGACCAGGTCAGCCTGTCCGGACGCAAAAAGAACCTTGACAGCAGGTTTCAAATGAGGAACTGGCGGCGGGGGTTGAGCGAGCCGCTATTGCGATCGCTCCACAGCGCGAGCGCCTGAAGGCAGAACGCGGTTGAAACCGGATTGACGAAAGGAAGCATGCCGCCGCTCCTGCGGCCGAACGCAAAGCCGCCGTTCACGCGAGCGTCGGCGGAGGCGAGTTGAAACTGCGCCGCGCTCGCTGCCTCCTGGGCAGCGGCGGTTTCGTCGAGCGGGAGGACGCCGGCATGCATGGCATGAAGCCGCAGGCGGAGCAGTTGCGCATAGACATCGGAGCGGACAAAGAGCGGCTCGATTTCGCGAAGATACCCCGCCGTTTTCTCGAGACCGCGCGACAGAGCGCGTTGACAACTGGGCTGGTCGAGGCACGGCAGCAGGCCTTCGAGGAAATAGCAATAGGCGTGCAGGCGGTCCATGATCTTCTCCGGCTCGGCATCTCCGGGAAGGAAGGCATGCTCGGACTGGAGCGCGTCTTCGGCGGCGTTTTCGTAGGCCGACTGGAACGCGGCGTCGCCGGTTTCTTCGAATAGTTCGCGCCACGCCATGGCCGATTTCAACTGGTAACAGCCGGGACGGGCGGACCATTTCGGCTCATAGGGGAGCGGTTGTTTGGCGGGAAGACAGAGTATGGGATGGATGGCGGGGCGAGCGCAAAAATCGGCGATGAGGGAGCGCCCGGCGGCGGTTGCGATGTCGAGAAACTCGGGCTCGCCGGTGGCGCGCCAGGCGGCCAGCAAACCGCGTACGATGATGCCGCAATCGAAGAAATAGGCGAGCGCCGGAGGACGGTCGCCATTATCGGAATGCTCGAATGGAAACGTGCCGAGCGCGGGATTCCAGGCGCAACGAGTGAGAAAGCGCGCGGCGCGCAGGCCCGCTTCGCGGAAGGCATCGTCGCCGGTGCGATCGGCGAGAAAGAAAAACGCGCCGATCGCATAGGCGGTAATTTCAGTTGAAACGCGCGCGTTGTTTTCCGTATCGGAGCGGTAGTAGCGCGCCACGCCGCCGTTGGGCCGCTGAATGCCGGATTTCAGAAACCAGTCGCCCGCGCGGCGCAGCATGGATGCGGTAGGCAACAACTGGCTATTGTATCAATGGCGTCCGGCGCGAGACGCAGGACCGGCCAGTCGCGCGCCGATCCTCTTTTGCCACAGTGTGGCGCGAGATTCACGCGGCGCTTCGCGAGAGGAGCCGTGGGGATCGCAATTTGACGCGGCGATTCAGTTTGGCGCCCAACCTGTTGCTGGACCCGCGTTACGGCCAGTGAAACCGGCCCAAGCTGGGTCTCGTCCGACAACCTTGGTATACTGAGGATCTAACCCGCAAATTGATGATGAAGAAGTATTTCGGCGCCTTTCTGTTCGCCTCGTCACTTCTAAGCGCGCAGCAATTCATAACCGGTCAGGCGGCGCGCGCAGTGTTCGGACAGCAGACCTTCACGGCCCAAGATCAACAGACGTCCGGGGCGACGCCGTACGAATTAGGCGCGGTCGGCGGCGTCGCCTATGCGAACAACATGTTGATCGTCGCCGACGCGAACCATGTCGGGGCGACACCGGCCTACCAACGGGTGCTGATCTATACCAGCATTTCCGACATGCTGCCCTCGCCCACGGAGAGCATCAGCATTCCGGGACCGAATTTTGTGCGTTGTCCGCTGTGCATCGGAACGACGGATACGCCGCTGGTCGCCTACACGCTGGGCGGGTACCCGCCAAACGCGACGTACACGCCCGACTACAACGATTACGGGATCAGCTCGCAGTCGTTCCGTACCCCCACGGCGGTGGCGACGAACGGCACGGCGCTGGCGGTCGCGGACACGGATAACAACCGCGTCTTGATCTGGAATAACATCCCGGCGCAGAACGGAATCGCCGCCGACATCGTGCTGGGCCAGCCGGATTTCAATACCGTGAACCTGCCGGCCGTCACGGCATCGACGTTCCGCGGTCCGCAGGGGGTGTGGTTTCAGGGCAATCGCTTTTTCGTCGCCGATACTGGAAACAATCGCGTGATGATCTGGAACAGCATTCCAACGAGCAACAACAAGGCGGCGGACGTTGTTTTAGGAGTGCCCAATTTTACGACGGCGCCGCAGCAGGACCTGACCAAGGCGACGCTGGTGGCAACGGCCACGAATATGGCAAACCCCGTGTCGGTGACCAGCGACGGCACGCGTCTGTTCGTCACCGATCTGGGCAATAACCGCGTGCTGATCTGGAACACGATTCCAACGAGCAACGATCAGCCTGCCGACATGGTGATCGGACAGCCCGACCTGGTCAGCAATACCGACAATAACGCCAACTTGCTGTGCCCTTCGAACGGGACGGACAGCAATGGCAATCTCACCTTTCCGCAACGGTGCGCCGCCACGCTCAGCTTTCCACGCTTTGCGCTTTCGGACGGCACGCGCCTGTACATCGCCGACGGCGGCAACGACCGTATTCTGATCTTCAACAGCCTGCCGGGGCAGAGCGGTCAGCGCGCCGACGCGGTGCTGGGCGAACCGGACGAGTTCAGCGATAATACGACCGACAGCACGGATAGTTTTTATCCGGACGCCAATATCGGACGTTCGGCGGCGGATACGGTGCGCACGCCGTTATCTCTAGCCTGGGATGGAACCAATTTGTACGCGACGGACGCCTATGACCGGCGCGTCCTGGTATTCACGCCCGCCACTCCGATCCTCCCGCTGAACGGCATCGTCAACGCGGCCAGCCAGCAGGTGAACGCGATCGGCGCGGTGGATTTATCGGGCACGATTACAGCCGGCGATACGGCGACCATCACGATCGGGACGACGAACTATACTTACACCGTGGTGAAAACCGACACGCTCGATTCCATCACCAACAGCCTTACGGCGCTGATCAACGCCAATGGCGGAGATCCCAACGTTCTGGCGGTCGCCGACGTCTCGATCGACGAGATCGATTTGACGGCGCGGCAGGTGGGCGCAGGCGGCAACAACATCGCATTGTCGACATCCACGACGGGCGCGGGATCGACATCGACGACTACAAATGCCGCGACCATCGTATTGACCGCTTCCGGGGCGACTCTGGAGCGCGGCGGCAACGCGGCCGAGGTCGCGCCGGGAACGATTGTGACGATGTTCGCCAATCCGGGATCGACGCTGGGCGACATCACCGCATCGGCGGACCCCAAGGCGGTGAGTCTGCCTACTTCGCTTGGCGGCGTGGAGGTTTATTTCGACGGAATGAAGGCTCCGCTCAGTTTCGTTTCGCCAACTCAGATTAACGCCCAGATGCCGTTTGAGGTCTACGATGCATCGAGCGTCAGCGCTTATATCCGCATCCAGCACAGCGACGGAACGGTGACCGTGACCGATGCCATTGGCGTGCCGATCGTGCTGGATAACCCCGGCATTTTCGCCTACGACGGCCCCGAGCCGCGCCAGGCAATCGCGTATCATGCCAGCAGCAACGCGATCGCGGTAGTCGACATTGAAGGAGCAATCCAGGCCGGCGATACCGCGACCGTGAGCGTCGATGGGCGCAACTATAGTTATGCCGTGCAGTCCACCGATACGCTGGACAGCATTCGCGATAATCTGGTGGCGCTGATCAACTCCGATCCCGACGAGCGCGTGACGGCGACCGCGGCGGGACAGTACGATCGCATTATTATTACGGCGAAGGTTCCCGGACCGGACGGCAACGGAATACCCGTTGCGACCAGCCAGACCAGCACGGTCAGCGCCGGCGCGCAGATCGCATTGACGGCGCTGCAAAATCAGACGTGTTGCGCGAGCGTCGCGGGCGCGCTCGTCACTCCCGATAATCCGGCCGTTCCGGGCGAGGTGATTACTGTATACGCGACGGGTCTGGGCGTGGTGCAGCCGGACGCCGCGAAGAATACGGCGAGCGACGGCGTGCCGTACCCGTTGGACGGTCCTCCGAACTCGGCCGCGGCGCCGGTCGATAACGCGCAGGTCGGAGGCTCCACCGCGAACGTCCTCAATTCCGGATTGCAGCCGGGTCTGGTGGGTGTTTATGCGGTGCAGTTACAGCTCGATCAGAGCCTGACGACGAATGCGCTGACGCAGATGTACATCGCGCAGGACGTATTTACGAGTAACATCACGACCATCCCCGTGGTCGCGCCGAATACAACGACGAGCACGACGACGTCGACATCATCGGCGCAGCCTCAGCCGGCCAGGGCAGGGGTCGCACGGCACTCCAGACGCTGGCGGCTACTGCATCGATCCGCGGTATCACATCCAATAAGCCGAACGCGATCGGGATCGCGCGCCTTTCGCGAATTATTTCGGCGACCACTGCTCGTCAGCCGAAGGACCATATAACGCGGGGACCGGAACGCCGTTGAGGCGGAGGTAAACGCCCAGTTGGGCGACGTGATGAATCAGATGGTTGAAGAACATGCGACGGAAGCTGAGCGAGCGTGGATCGTTGGAAAGGAGCTGCTCGCCGAAGCTGAAGCGCCAGTGCGTGGCCAAGTGGTTATCGGTAGCGGCGGCGAGAGCAGCGCGGCATTTGGCGGCGTTCTCGTCGAACTGTTTGAGGCATTGTTCGCGCGACGTAAAGTTGAGGTCGGACTGGGGATGCCGGGAGGCCGCTAGGTCCATACCGTCGTCTTCGATGAGGTACACGCCGAAGAGCGGCAGGGTGGCGCAGTGCATCGCAAGTCTGCCCATAGGCATGGACTTTTCGTGCGGTCTAAAGCCGGGTTTATCGTCCGGGACCCTTTCGAGTGTGCGGCGGGTGTTCGACATTTCAGAATCGAAATCCTGAAGGAGAAGCTCAGCGGTCGTCATGGGGTGTCCTTTGTTTAGCTGTAGGGATGCTGGGATTCCTTATGGGGGCCGCGGCTGACCGGTATTCGGGCGGTCCTTCATTTTACGGCATTCGAGGCTCTGGCGGCTTCACGGACGTCAACCGGCGGATTCCGTTCTGTGGCGCTTCACCCAGTAGACCTTCAATTCGCGCTCGCCCGTGATGAGCCACTGGCCATCGATGTTCGTGAGAGTCAGTTGGGAGCGTTCCGACCCGGCGAAACGGGAGGTTTGACCGAAATCCCAGGTTTTATCGAAGGTCACCACCGCCTTGCCAGGACCTGTCTCATTGAAGTCAACATTTGAAATCCGAAACTCGCGCACGGGCCCGATCTGAGAGAACTGGCGCTGCTTTTCGCGGCGAATACGAGTGGAACTGACATTGTGCCATCCGAAGAACTGGTTGACAGTCGGGGCGTAGCAGGCGGCTTGTTGATCAACATTGCGGTCGCGAATCGAGTTTACCCAGCGGTCGAGGAGAGCGCGTATGTCTTGGGGCGCTACGTCGCGGGAAATCGCAGTGGTATCGAGGGGCTGCCGCGGGACTTCGCGATCGGCGGCTCCTGCCGTGGGTGGGACGGCCCGAATAGGCTTCCGGTCTGGCTGTGCGGCTACTCGGGGGCTCGATAGGGCCGGATTCCGTGTCTGAAAATACAGAATCCCCACGGCGGCGCAACACAAGATAAGAACTGCAAAAAGGAAGCCGGCGAACGCTCTAAAGGAATGTTTTTGGCGCATTGGGGAAGCGGGCGCCCGGTGGAGGGCTGCCGGCGGGGGCACTTCGTGCTCCGAGGGCGAGGAGAGCGGCGGAACGGCGAGAGGCGTTTCTGCCGGCGCGGGTCGCTGCTGGACGGATTCGATGATTTGGTCGAGAGTCCAGCGGTCGCCGGGATTGGGCTTCATGCAGCCGGCGACAATGGGGTCGAGCGAACGGTCGCGGTCGGGCATTTTCCCGAGCACCCATCCAAGCATCCAGACATCCCACGGCGGCGTGACGATGCCCTCAAAGGCTTCGGGGGGAATGCTGGGATCGCGAGTCAAGAGCGCTCGCGTTTCACGTGGATCGACAACGCCGGGGAGGCGGAGTTGCGAATAGTCGCCCAGTTTCCAGAGATCCCCGATTTGCCAGATGGTTGCGGGCGCGAGAGCGCAGTACACCAAGTTTTCGGAATGGAGGTAATGAAGCCCTCGCGAGACCTGCAAAACCAACTCCCGCAATTCTTCCGGGGTGAAACGACGGCCGGAGGCGGCCCGTTCAAGATTCATCTCGGCAGGTTCGAGCACAGTATAGATCAGGTTGCGTCCGTGGCTGTTGGCTTGCCCGAGCTGCGCGATTCTGAGCAGGTTCTCGTGACTGAGGAAAGTAGCCTCAAGATAACGCCGGCGGAGCATTTCCGGATCAGAGAGCTCAGCGTCGGTGATAACGAGCATTACCGGCTGTGAAGGCGTTTCATGCGCGGTAAAAGTGGCGCGTCCTTTGCCCGTTGAGATCAACTCAGTAAGCAGGTACTTAGAATCGAGGATATCTCCGAGAAATCCTTCCCACTCCGCTTTGTTGATGACAACCTGTGGCATCGTCTAATGAACTGAAAGGCAATTTCAGTTCCTAGGATGACGATGTGCGCGAACTAACGAGTTAGCTCAAGGGATTTAAGCGGGACTGCACATTTGTTATGCCGAGAGCGCAGTTTGTACTGGCCGCTTCGGCATCCGCCTTGCAATGGAAATCGAGGAGGAGCACACGCATGGCGGAACCACGGCAATTTACGGTGCATGGGGATAATGGACTGAAAGGGGTCGTATTCGCGAGCGCGAGATTTTTAGATCCGAACTCCGAACGCGTCGTGAAACTGGACAACGGCACGGAATTGAGAGTTCCCGCCAACGCTTTGGAGCCGCGGCCGGACGGATCTTTTTACCTCCATCTCGGGCCTAAAGACATTCCGGGGCGGCGCACGGCGGGCGAGCCTGCGGGTGAAGCGCATTCTGAACCGCATTCTGCACCGATGTTCCGCGAGAGCTACGAGGTGGAGCGGATCGGGGTAGACCGATTGCTGGATGAGATGCCGCTGGAGCGGAAGGAAGGCGATGCCCTGGTGCTGCCCGTAATCGAAGAGGTGCTTGTGGTAGAGAAGAAGTACCTGCTCAAGGAAGAGATCTGGATTCATAAGCGGCGGGAGCAGTTGTCGGAAGTGCGGCGGGTACACGTGACGGCGGAAAAGGGGAAGGATGGCCGGGGAAAGGGCAGCTCATAGGCGCCGAGATTGAGCCGCTTCGCTATGCCGCGGAGCTGAGACGGCAACCTGTCCGCCTCGCCGCGGCTGCCGTGCTTCATCATGCCAGGCGTCACTTAGCGTGGCGGGGCATTTGTTCTGGCTGGATATTTTTCGTGGGGTGGTATGAAGGAGTGACGATGAAGCTTCTTTTTCTGGCGGCCATGGCCGCGAGCCTCGCCGCGCAGCAACAGACGCCAGTACCGCAAAGAGAGAGAATACCGGCTTCGGCGGGCGACGATAAGCGAGGTTACAACGACACGCCGCAGTTACCCGGCCAAAAATGGAAGGTACACGATATGGAACGTCCGCGGCCGCGCAAGGTCACGCCGGGCCTTCCGTTGTTGAGCGAAGCTCCGCCTTCCGATGCCATCGTGCTATTCGATGGAAAAGACTTGGCCCAATGGGTTTCGGCGGGGCGCGATGGCGCGATTCACGAGCCGCGATGGAAGGTGGAGAACGGCTACATGGAAATCGTCCCGCGCAGTGGCCGTCTTATCACCAAGGAAAAGTTTGGCGATTGTCAATTGCATGTGGAGTGGATGATTCCGAAGGAGGTGGAAGGCGCCGGGCAGAGCCGTGGAAACAGCGGTGTGGAATTGATGATGCGTTATGAGATTCAGGTGCTCGAGTCCCACGACAACCTGACGTATGCCGACGGACAGGCAGCCTCCATCTATGGGCAATGGCCGCCGCTGGTGAATGCATCGCTGCCGCAAGGCGAGTGGAACGTCTACGATATTTTCTTTGAAGCTCCGCGCTTCGACGGAGAAAAGTTAGCCAAACCGGGTTACGTCACGATAGTTCATAACGGAGTGCTGGTCCAGAATCACCAAGAGATTATCGGCAAAGCGATTCACCGTCGCGTAGCCACCTACACGCCGCACGGGGCGGAAGAGCCGCTCAGTTTACAGGATCACGCGCAAGTGGTGCGCTACCGCAACATCTGGATCCGGAGACTCAGGCCTTATGACGAACCGTAGCGGCCGGCGCGCGCTAGCAGCGGTTGCACGGCATTCCAGATGTTGGCGGCGATCGCCTCCCGCGGCGGCGTCCCGTCGATAAGGCGAATGCGCTTCGGCTCGCGTGCGGCGAGATCGCGATAGGCGGCACGAACGCGGCGGTGGAAGTCCAGATCCTGCTCGTCGATTCGCGATTCCGAAGCGCCTCCCGTGACGCGATTGCGGGCTTGCGCGCGGGCCAAGCCGGTTTCAACGTCGATGTCCACGAGGACGGTCAGGTCCGGGACCAAGCCGCGACATGCGATGCGATCGACGGCCAGCACGGTTTCCACGCCGAGTCCGCGGCCGGCTCCCTGATAGGCGATAGTCGAATCGGTGAAACGGTCCGAGAGCACGACCTTGCCTTGATCGAGCGCGGGTAGAATCCATTGCTCCACGTTTTGCGCGCGGGCCGCGAACATCAGGAGCAGCTCCGCCGTCGCGGCCATTTCGCGATTTTCCGGATCGAGGAGGATGCGGCGGATGTGGCGGCCGATGGGTGTTCCTCCCGGCTCAACGCTCTCCAGAATTTCAAAACCGGCGGCTTTGAGGCGCGCGCCGAGCAGGCGCATCTGCGTGCTCTTGCCGCTGCCGTCGGGCCCTTCGAAGGTGATGAAGACGCCCGGGCGGGCGCTAGTCATAGACGAAGTGCAGGAGCTTTTTCAAATCTTCCCACGCTTCGCGTTTTTGGCTCTGGTTGTAACCCCGCAGCAGATAGGATGGATGATAAGTGACCATGAGGGGAATGCCGCGCCACTTATGCCACTGGCCGCGCAAGCGCGTGACGCCGTCCTTGGTTTCGAGCAGGGCCTTGACGGCGGTGGACCCGAGCGCGCAGATGGCGGCGGGGCGAATCGTTTCCAACTGCCGCGACAGGAACCCGCCGCAGATTTCCATTTCATCGGGCAACGGCGTGCGATTCCCGGGCGGCCGGCACTTCACGACATTGCAGATATAAACGTCTTTGCGGAGAAGCGGGAGGCCTTCTTTTTTGGCCGTTCCCTCGATCATCTGCGTAAGGAGTTGTCCGGCGCGGCCTACGAACGGCAGCCCTTGCTCGTCCTCGTCGGCGCCCGGACCTTCGCCCACGAACACGATTTTCGCGCGTGGATCGCCGGTCCCGAAAACAATCTTGTTGCGGCCCTCGTGCAGACGGCAGCGTTTGCAGTCGCCTATATCCCGCAAGATCTGGTCGAGCGGGTCATGCGCGAGCGGGTCCTGGGCAGGAAGGACGGGAAGCACCGTTGCCGGGGCCGGCCGCCGATACAGATGCGTGATGCCGAGGTCCTGGTAGAACTCCAGATATTGGCGGAGTTGTTCTTGATTCATTTTCGAATGGGAACGGCCTGGCGTAGTTTGAGAGCCTGGTCGAAAATGCGATCGGCAACCTGGCGCTTGGGCATGCGCGGGAGGGGAATCGATTCGCCGCCGCGCAGCAGCAGCGTGACCTCGTTGTCGTCCGAGCCGAAGCCGAGGCTTTCGCCAACGATGTTGGCCACCACCATATCGCAATTCTTGCGTTCGAGCTTCTTACGAGCCTCCTCAATTAAGTTTTGCGTTTCGGCCGCAAAGCCGATCAGCACGCGGGTGCCCTTGATGCGTCCAACGGCGTCCAGAATGTCGGGAGTGCGCTCGAGCTCGAGCTGCATCGCCGCGCCAGTTTTCTTGAGCTTCTGCGCGGCGGCATCGCGGACGCGATAATCGGCGACCGCGGCCGCCTTCACGATCATGGTCGCGCCAGACAGGCGGGCGAGCACCGCGTCGTACATTTCCTGGGCGGTGCGCACGCGCATCAACTCCGCTCCCGGCGGCGGATCGAGCGATACCGGGCCAGAGACGAGCGTGACGCGCGCTCCGCGCGCGAGCGCGGCTGAGGCGAGCGCGTAGCCCATTTTGCCGCTGGAGCGGTTCGACAGGAACCGCACCGGGTCGATCGGCTCCTCGGTGGGGCCGGCGGTGATCAGGACGGTTTCGCCTTCGAGGTCGCGGGATCGCAGCAGCAACGCGGCTACGGTCTCGGCGATTTGCGCCGGCTCGGCGAGCCTGCCGGGCCCGATCGCGCCGCAGGCCAACTCGCCGGAGGCGGGGTCGATAATGACGTGACCGCGTTGGCGCAGGATGGCAAGATTCTCGCGCGTCGCCGGATGATTCAACATGTTCGTGTTCATGGCGGGCGCGAAGACGACCGGGCCGGTGAACGCGAGATACAGAGTAGTCAAGAAATCGTCCGCGACGCCGTGGGCAAATCGCGCCAGAAGGTCCGCGGTAGCTGGAGCGACCACCAGCACGTCGTTGTCCTGGGCGATCGCGATATGCTCAATCGCGCTCGACAATGTTTCCTCGGCCGATTCCGAAGAAAACAGACCGGTCATGACTTTGGTTCCCGTCAGCGCGGCGAACGTGAGCGGTTGTACGAAGCGCTGCGCCGCGGAGGTCATGACCACCTGAACGCGAAACCCGCGCTCCATCAAAGCGCGGGCCAGTTCAGCGGATTTGTAAGCGGCGATGCCGCCTCCCACGCCCAGAACGGCGTTCATAGGGAATTTATTCCGGCGCCTCTTCCTCGATGGTGGCGTCGCGCATGGGGTCGTCGTACTTCACGAGCCCGCGCCGGACCTCTTCCATGGATGCGACGGTGGGCTTCTTCGAGGTGGTCGGCAGAAACGAGCGGGCCCCGTTCTGAAGCTGGCGCGCGCGCTTGGCGGCGACGATGATAAAGCGATACGTGCTCAATTCCGGATCGTCCGGAATCGCATACTGGGCGTTGTTGCTCACTCGTTCGGACATTTGAACCTCAATTCACGAATTAATAGCGGCGCTTCCTTCCTCAAAGCCGCTTCCTTTTTCGAAACTCTCAAGGATCGGCCGTATGGCCTCTTCCATGCGCGCCCTGCGAAGCCGTTCGGTTCTGACGATCGCTTCCAGGTCCTGCGCGCATTTGTTCAGGTCGCGGTTGATCAGCACGTAATCGTACTGCTTATAATTACCGACCTCCCGGGCCGCGCCCCGCAGCCGCCGCTGAATTACGGCAGTCGGAATCCTGCGAGCGGGATCGTAAGCGCTGCTCCAGGATCTGACGGGATGGTGGAAGCACAAATATAGTAACTGCTTCGGGAAGCGTTCTCTTTAATTGTCGCGCACCTTGCACGTCGATGTCGAGTACCAGGTCTTTCCCTTCCGCGATGGCCGTTTCGAGCGCCAGACGGCTGGTTCCGTAATGATGGCCGAAAACGACGGCATGCTCCAGGAACTCCCCGGCGGCAATCCGTCTCTCGAACTCGTCGCGCGCGATGAAATGATACTCGGCGCCGTCGCGCTCGCCCATGGCGCGGGGGCCTCGTAGTGTAGGAAATCGAGAACGCCAGGTTTTCGACGTCCGTGAGAAGGCGGCCCACCAACGTCGATTTGCCCGAGCCGGACGGCGCGGAAATGACGAAAACGCTCGTCGTGGAATCCGTCATTCGAGGTTGAGAGACTGCTCGCGGATTTTCTCGATATCGGCTTTCGCGGCGATCGCAAGCTCAGTGATACGAAGCCCCAAATCGCCGATGCCAGTAGTCTTGGAAAGAATGGTGTTGACCTCGCGGTTCATTTCCTGCAACATGAAATCCAGTTTTTTGCCGACTTCGCCGCCGGCATCGAGCAGGGCGTCCAATTGCTTGGAATGGATGCTCAGGCGCGCGATTTCCTCGCCGATGTCGCTGCGGTCGGCCAACAGGGCTGCTTCCTGAACCAGTCTTTGGGGATCGACGCCCGCGCCGCGCAGCAACTCCCGGATGCGATCGTTCAAGCGGGTCTGAAAAGCGGGCAACGCGCGCGATCGTATCTGATCGAACTCGGCGCAGGACGCGCCGATAGAGCGGTTATGCAGCCGGATCACGGCCGCCAGTTCTTCACCCTCGCGCGCGCGGAACTGGTTGAGCGCGTCGAGACCCTCTTCGAGCGCGGCTACAACGTCGTCTTCAATCGCGGCATCCTCCTCGCGTTCAAGAGGCGCGCCGAACATTCCCGGAATGCGCAGCGCCTGATTCAGATCGGGCTGCGACGTCAACCCGGCTTCGGCGGCGCCGGTGCGGAACGCCGCCAACCATGCCCGCAACAGAGACTCGTTCAGCGCGCCGTTCTCGTTCTGGCGCGTGGGGACGAAGGATGCTCGAATATCGATATGGCCGCGTACCACGGAGCGCTTGACGGCCGCGCGCATCCCTTGCTCGAATGCCTCCAGTTCCGGGACGAGGTGAAAATGCAGGTCCAGGCCGCGGTGATTGAGACTCCGCAAGCCGATACGGATTTCGCCGCGAGGCGTGGAGCGCCGCACGCGCGCGAAGCCGGTCATGCTGCGGACCGGGGCGGGCATTTGAACAACGGTCATGTGTTCGCGCGGACTACGAGCGGATCGGCCTGGAATTGAAGATCGTGCAAATGCCGGTAGATCCCGCCCTTGTTCAACAATTCCTCATGCGTGCCGGTCTCGGCGACGCGGCCGCGATCTAAAACGACGATTTTGTCGGCGCGGCGAATGGTGGACAGGCGGTGCGCGATGACGATCACGGTGCGGTGATTCATGAGGTTCTGCAGAGCGTGCTGCACCAGTTGCTCGGATTCCGTATCGAGATGCGAGGTGGCCTCGTCGAGGATCAGGATCGGCGCATCTTTCAGCAGCGCCCGCGCAATTGCGAGCCTCTGCCGTTGTCCGCCGCTGAGTCTCTGGCCGCGCTCACCGATGATGGTGTTGTAGCCGTCGGGCATGCGCAAGATGAATTCTTCGGCCATGGCGTTGCGCGCCGCCTCGCGGATCTCCTCGTCGCGGGCATCTGGTCTGCCATAGCGGATATTGTTCGTCACCGTGTCGTTGAACAGGAACGTTTCCTGCGAAACCATGGCGATCTTGCCGCGCAGGGAGGCGAGTTGGAGATCCCGGACGTCCTTTCCATCGATGAGAACCGCGCCCTCCACCACGTCGTAAAAGCGCGGAACGAGGTTCGCCAAGGTCGTCTTGCCCGCCCCGCTCGGCCCCACTAGCGCCACCACCTCGCCGGCCTTGACGTCCATGTTGATGTCTTCCAAGCGAAAGCCATCCGGCGCATTGGGATAACGGAAGCCCACGTCTATCGAGCCGAATCGATCTGTGCAGCCGTTGCAACTTCGCTGCGCCTGGTTTGTCGCGCACGCTTTGCGTGCTGGCGAGATACTCGAAAACTTTCTGCGACGCTCCGAACGCCTGCTGGAAAATATTGTGAATGCCGGTGAGGCGCTTGACCGGCTCGTACAGCATCAGCAGGGCGATGACGAAGCTGGTGAACTCGCCGGCCGTCATGGCGTGCGTGCGGATCTGTTGCCGCGCGTAGGTCAACAACATGACGATGGTGATGGCGCCGAAGAACTCGATCAACGGCGAGGCGATGGCCTGCTGGGCGACATAGCGCAGATTGCTCGCCTTGAGCCGCCGCGCTGCAACGCGAAAACGATTGGATTCGATCTCTTCGGTCCCGAACGATTTGACCACCTGATGTCCGCTGATGGTCTCCTGGAGAATCTGGTTCAGCTCGGCGGCGTCGTCCTGCGCCGTGCGCGTGGCGCGCCGGATGCGCCTGCCCAGGCGCAGCGTCGGCACCAGCACGAAGGGCAGCAGCGTCAAGCTGAAGACCGCCAGACGCCAGTCTTTCTGCATGACGACCCAGAGCAGAAATACGACCGTGAACGATTGCCGCAGCCAATCCGCCAGAATGTGCGACATGGCGACCTGAATTTTCTCGATGTCGTTCATGATCGACGACATCAGCCGCCCGGTGGAGGTGGATTCGAAAAACTGGGCGTCCTGCCGCAGCACTCTCTCGAAGACGTTCTGGCGCAGATCCGTAACGGCCGAGAGCCCGACGAAGTTGATCAGGTAATTCCCGAAGTAGTCGCAAACCCCTTGACGAAAAATGCGCCGAGGATGCCGACAGCGACCATCACCCAGACGTTGTGGATGGAGGACGGGACGAGCTGGTTCAGATAGATCGTGTAGTTCAGAACGGGGATTTTCACGAGCGCGACGGGCGCGTCTACCGACGATGGATTCAGAACGCGGTCGAAGATCGGTCCGACCAGCAGAGCCATGAGACCCTGCGAGGCGCCCACGCATGCCATCAACAAAACCGAGCCGAGCAGTTGCGGCGCGTAAGGCCGTACGAAACGGAGCAGCCGCAACAGCTCTCTCATACCGGCAAGCCCGCCAGGGCTCCGAGCACGGCATCGACGCCAATGTCGCGGATATTGGCGGCCTTCAAAACGGCGGCTTCCGTCTTCCAGGGCGCCCAGATCTCGGGGTCGGAAGATCCGAACAGAACAACCTGCGGGAATTCCGAACGCCGCGGCCATGTGCGCGGGGCCGCTGTCGTTGCCTATAAACATGGCGGCCTCGGCGAGGAGCGTTTTAATCGCGCTCAAGGGCGCAGCCGAAATGCACTCGTATTCGGCGAATTCTTCCAGACTTTCGCCCGGCCCCGCGATAAAGACGGGCGCCAACCCCGCTTCGCGCCGCAGATGCGCGGCCACGGCAAGGAAGTTTTCCGCCGGCCAGGTCTTTTCGGGCGCCGAGGCCACGGGATGCAAAACCGCATACGGCGCCCGCCGCTCCATGTTTATAGAAGCGAAGTTTTTAGAAGCGAATAGACGCGCCCGCGGGATATTGCGCCGCGCCGCGCCCAAATGAAAGACCGCGCTGGCGATGTGCTCCGCCGTGTGGACCTTGCGTTCCACGCCCAGGATCTCCTGCGCGCGCGGAATCATGATGTTGTAGATCGCCCGAAAACGGAAGTGAGCGAATCCGGCCCGCAGCCGGGCTCTGGAAGCGATGGTCAACAGAGCGCTGCGCGTCCCGCCATGCAGATTTAGAATCAGATCGGGATGCCAGCGCGCCAGCTCGCCCGCGCCGTCCGTCAGAATGCGCTCGACATCCGGATTGCCTTCGAACACGGCGGCGAAGGCGTCCTCGACAACGATGCCAACCGCCAGATCGGGCCGCGCCGATTTCAGAATGTGGAGAGCCGGCGTGGTCAGAACGCAATCGCCCAGCGAGCGCAGTCGGATAACGGCGACGCGCGCCCCTTCGGGAAGGCGCTCCAGAACAGTGCTCATCTTATCCCGTCACACGAGTCGCGTCACTTGAGGCGAGCGAGGCTACTCCTCTATTTTCGCCTCATCAATGAGCATAACCGGAATGTCGTCGCGGATGGGATAGACGCGCTTACACTGCACGCACTTCAGCCCGCTCCCGTCGGGCTTCATCTCCACCGTGGCCTTGCACAGTGGGCAGACAAGTATGTCCAGCAGGTCTTTACTGATAGCCATGGCTTGGGAACAGTGGTAGCGCCTTCAAGCTAAAAACTGAAGCGCAACTGCCATTCCAAGCGGCGATTGTTCAAGCGGCGAGCTTTCGGCGCCGAAGCCGCCGGCCAGCGTCGTTGAAGTTCCGAAGGCGGGCGTTCCCACGAGATTATTGATTGGACCGTAGTTCGTATGGTTAATGGCGTTGCGGGCGTTGATGGAGGCCGTTAATTGATACTTCCGCGTGCTGCCACCGCCGCCGAAGCCGCCGCCCATGCGCATCCCGCCGCCTCCGCCCATCCCATGGGGGCCATGATCACCGCCGCCACCGCCGCCGTGAAATCCGCCGCCTCCGCCGCCTGTGGGACCGCCTCCACGCTCCGGTCCGAAGCCCCACGTCTTGCTGATCCGCATGTTCACCGAGAATTGCCCGGGACTCGTTCCGTAATTGCGGGGAATGATCGTCTCGCCGGGTTTAATGTCCCCATTCGGCAAGAAGGGCGTAGTGTCGAACGTGCCCCACTCCGTTGTGACGATATTGGGACCCGTTGCTCCCGGCGCGGCAAAGGCCGGGCGAAGAACAAATTTGCTGCTGCCGGAGGGGGTGGGAAGCACGATATTGAACGGCGCCCCGGAATTCAGAATGATGAACGGGCTGAGGCGAATGTCCCACTTGGTGGTGATCGATCCGGCAATAACGGCGCGGTTTTCTATATCGAGCGCGGAGCGCCCGTACTCCGTCGCCAGGTTATAGTCGAACATCGGAAAGGTGCCCGTTCCGTCGGTGTTGCTCATGGCGTGATTCCAGAAATATCCGCCGAACATGCTGATGCGGTTGCTGATGCGGGTGTTCAGGTTGATCATCACCTGATTCTGATTCAGGGCCCCCGTCGATTCGTAGTTGTAGATATCGCCGATGTTGCCGTATGGCCGCACGCCGCTGCTGGGATCGCCGAGGGTGTAGGTACCCGGCAGCGGCGCATTGATGTCGCGGGTGCGAAGCTCATGCACGCCGTGCGTATTCGTGTAATTGATCGCAAGACTGGTATTGAACGGCAACTGCCGCTCGATCCCGACGGCGGTCTGCGCGATATAGGGCGCATGAATGTTCGGATCCACTTGGTAGCGCACCAGCGATTGCGAAAAGCCCCCCAGAGCGCTCGATGGGCGGCACATTCGGGAAGTAAGCCAATGGACACGTTCCCGGCAATTGCGCGCACTGTTCAATGTTGACCTGATAGCTTTGCTGATTGCCGTTAGTGAATCGGATTTGCTGCAAGGTCAGCGAATCGTTGATGCGGCTATAGAACACGCCAAAGCCGCCGCGAATTACGAACTTGGGCCGCACCAGGCCGCCCGTGGAATTCCCTCCCGGGGCCCAGGCGATTCCGACGCGCGGCGCGAAGTCGCTGTAATCGTGAATGTTCGTCTGCGTTTCATAGCGGCCGCCAAGGCTCAAAGTCACATTCGGTTTGAGGCGCCAGTCGTCTTGATAAAACACGCCCACGTCAACCATGTTCACGCCGGCTTTCGGATTTCCGGCATTCAAACTGAATTGGGTGGGACCAAAACCTTGCGAGATAATCGTTCCGATCGGAACGCCTTGCTGCAGATCGGAGAGCGTGATGGCATAGTTATCGAGCGAGGTGTAGGGGAGCCCAGTTGCGGGATTGATCGGATTTGAAAGTCCGCTCGGCGCGCCGAAATAGAAGGAGCCTCCGAAGTTGTTCTGCGAAATATCGGATATCTCCTCGGCGCGGACGCGGACGCCGAACTTGATGCTGTGCGTGCCGAACGTAGTGGAGGTGTAATTCTGCAGCTCCTGATTCCTGGTCAAGGAGGAAGACAGACCCACGCCGGAGCCGCCCGTGACCTCCGCGCCCGCAACATTGATGACGGGTAAGAGATTCCCGTTCATGTTGGCGCTGTTGTTCATGATCTGGAATCTTGTCTCGTTGATCCATTTGGAGTGGATCACGGACGTTTCCGTAAGCTGGCCGGTCTGTTGCGTTATCAGACGCGCATACTCCGTCGAAGGCAAGTTGAAGTTTCCGACTGCCGCATCTTCGATATTATTGCGCGTATATGTGTAACGCGCCATCAAAGTATTGTTCGGGCTGAGCGCGTAATCGAGGCGCGGACTGAAGCTGGTGCGGCGCTGCGGGGTTGGCGAAGCCGTACTGTAAGGCTCTTCGAGGAAAGTCGCCGGATCCACGATGCGGGCGTTAATTACGGCCGAATCGTCAATCTGGCGGCGGTCGAAATCGAAGAAGAAGCTGGCTTTCTTGCTCAGCGGGCCACTGATGTATCCCTCATACTGCTTCGTCTGGAAATCCGGCATGTCGAACGCCTTGCCGGCCGCCGGAGTAAGAAAAGGATTGCGGGAATTGAATTGGCCGTCGCTAATGTTGAAGTTCGCCGAGCCGTGAAATTTGTCGGTGCCCGGCTTGGTGAAGATCTCGATGCGCCCGAAGCCGAGACGATCGTATTCCGATGAAAAGGGGTTCTGGTTGATGCGAATCTCGCGAATCGATTCTTTGGGAGGCAGGCGGCCTCCGGTGAACCCATCGATATAGATCTGACCGCCGTCGGGTCCCGCGGCCGGCCCGGCGAGCGCCTGCAGGTCCTGCTGCAGATCGTCCGGATCGTCCGATAAAGAGTCGAGGTCCTCACCCTTTAGCACCAGCGATCCGGCGTTGTTCGAGGGATCGACGCTTACCGTGTTGTTGCCCTGTTCCTGAACGGTGATTTCCTGCTTTTCGACTTCGACCTGCAGTTGTATGTTCAGCATCTGCGTTCCGGCGCTGACATTGATCTTGGCCGGTTGATGCTGCGTCATTCCCGGCGAGGCGGCCTGTACCGTCCAGGCGCCCGGCGCCAGGCCGGGCAGCGTATAAGTTCCGTCCGCGATCGCGGTGGCGGATTTCACTACCCCGCCGGGACCGGACGCCGTCACTTTCGCTCCGGGGATCACGGCGCCGGATTCGTCGGTGACCTGGCCTTTCAGGATTCCCACTCCCAAGGTTTGCGCACACGCCATAAACGACAGGCCGCACAGGAACAGACATACTATGATTTTTTTTAGCATCGTTGTGTTGTTTGTCTTCTCTGGTATCTTTTTTTATAGTCTTACTGCTCCGGACCGGACGCATCGAAGCTCCACCCGCCGAGGTCCAGGCCCCCGCCCGCCCGTTTCGGCGCCGCCGCGAGGAACGGTTCCACTCCCGCGACCATCATGATGGCCGTCACGTTCGATCGGTCGGCTCCGCTCGTCGTCGAAATGATGAGCGCATCGCCCGGTTTGAGCTCGTCCAACTTCACCTCGGGCAAGCGCTCGAAAATCTGCTGTAGGTCGTGGGTTCCGCCGTAGCCGCCGGGGCCGCCGCCCATCTGGGCCATATTCCCCGCCGGTCCCGGGCCGCCCTGTTCGGATTGACGGCCGCGATTGGCGCCCTCGCCTTCGCCGGCGCCGCCGGGACGGCGTTGTCTGCCACCGGCGCCCGGACCACCGGAGCCGGCCGGACCCCCGGCCGCGCCGCCGGTCTGCGCGTTCAAACGCATCGCCATCATCCTTGCCATTTGCTCCGGCATGCGGCGCGCCACCGTTTCCGCGTTTACGTGGATCGTCACGGGCTGCTTATCTTTGGTCTGCAGGTCCGTCGCCTTGATCGTGTTCGTTGCGGGATCGACCGATACCACCTGCACCGCCAGGGTCCGGAAGGAGCCGGAAATGATCTCTTGCGCCGTATAGCGGCCGCCCTCTTCCTTCTTCTCGCCCAACGCGCGCAATCGATCTCCCACCTTCACGTCCGCGAAAGCGCTCGGCTTGGCATCGCTGAATTTCATCGAATCGGGGGCGTAGCGCATGAATTCGACTTTGTGCGACGCATCCACCACGACGGTGCGGGGCGGGATGCTGTCGGTCTTGATGGTCACTTCCTTGGTATCCGGATTGATGGCCGTGACCGTCCCGGCAATCCCGCGCGTCTTCCATTCCTCAAGCTCGTGCTTCTGGGTTTGCGCGACGTCCGCCTTGGTCAAGACCACGATGGTGGTGGCCTCGATTTTCTTGGATTCTTCGGAGACCACGCCGCGCGCCAGAAGGCGGTCGCCGGCCACGATCTCGGACGGCTCCAGGGCGGTCGCTTGCTTCATGTCCAGCTTCGAATCGGGTCCCGGGGTTACGCGCTCGAATTTCGTTTTGTCGTCCGTCGCCACCGTGTAGACCACGCCGGCGTCGGATTTTAACGTCAATTGTTTGCCGCCCGCCGCAATCGCTTCGACTGAGCCGACGATATTTTTCCTCTGCGCCGGCTGCTGCGCCAAGGCCGCCAGAGAGATTACGAAGATGAGGAACAATCTCATGAAATTACAAGGCGCTAGAGAATTTCGCATGGGTTACACAAAGACTGTCAAAAATCGTAAATGAAGCCGCAACTTTCGTCCTGCCGGCGTTATGCCGCGCCGTTCCGAGCCCGTTCTTCATCACATTGTTGCCTGTCTTAACAACTTGCGGCATAGTAGAAAAGGCGAGACATGTAGGGCGCAGGATCACAGTATTGTCCAGGCGGGAATCGCCGGGCGCGCTCGCATCGACGTTTATGGGCTCAGGCAATTCCCGATGGCGGAAACCATTCTGTATCTTAGCGAACTGCTGGGCCTTCCGGTCTATGACCTGAAGGGCCGCAAGCTCGGCATCTCTGAAAGACGCCGCCATCGTCCCGCTCGTCCATCCCTCCCGCATCGATCGCTACCTGCTGGGCGCCGGTCCGGCTTGGCTCACGGTTCGCCACGATCAGGTCCGTTCCATTTCCTTCGACGGCGTCTTTCTGAAAGACGAGCATCTAACGCCCTATCACTCCGACGAGTACATGCTGCGCATGGTTAGGGATCTCCTCGACCAGCAGATCATCGACGCGCAGGGGCGCAAAGTCGTGCGCGTAACCGACGCCACATTCGACTGCCGCTCCGAAAATGGAAGCGACGTGCTGCACATCATCGAAGTCGACATGGGGTTGCGAAGCATGTTCCGGCGTTTGATGCACGGCGTTCTGCCGCGAAAATGGGTCCGCCGGCTGCAACAGCCCATCGCGCCCAACTCCATCCGCTGGGAATTCTGCAACATTCTGGAGCCCGATCCGCAGCGCCGTCTGCGCCTCAATCTCACCGGCAAGCTGCTCGAGGCCATGCACCCCGCCGACCTCGCCGATATCGTCGAAGACCTCAGCCCCGAAGATCGCGAAACGGTGTTCGAAACGCTGGACAGCGAGACCGCCGCCGATACGCTCTCCGAAGTCGACCCCGGCATTCAGGCCAGCATTCTCGAATCGCTCGAAACGGAAACGGCGGCGGACATCGTGGAAGAAATGTCGCCGGATCAGGCCGCGGACGTTCTCTCGGAACTGGAAGAGGAAACCAGCCGCGAGATTCTGGACGAAATGGAGCTGGAGCCGAAGACCGACGTCAGCGAATTGCTCGAATTCGAGCGCGATACCGCCGGCGGACTCATGAACACCGAATATGTGGCGCTGCGCGACGATGCCTCGGTCTCGGACGCGCTGCGCGAGCTGAAGGCGAACGAGGAGCTGCTCGAAACCCTCAATACGCTGTTCCTGGTGGACGCCTCGGACCGCCTCACCGGCGCGGTGCCGCTCGCAAAACTGTTCATCGCCTCGGGCGACACGCCGCTGAAGCAGCTCGCGTCCGGCCCTCCGATCGAGGTGCGCGAGACGGAGCAGCGCGACCGCGTCACCGAGATTTTCGACAAGTACAACTTGCTCACCGTCCCGGTGGTGGATGAAGAAGGCAAACTATCGGGCGTGATTACCGCCGACGACATCATTTCGATTTTGAGGCAGCGATGAAAGATCCGGACCATGCTGAAGCGCTTCCGCTATCAGATAGCGATTTTCGCGGCGGTGATCGGTCCGGGTCTTATCACGGCCAACGTCGATAACGATTCCGGCGGCATTCTCACCTATTCGCAGGCCGGCGCCAAGTATGGCTATCTGCCCCTGTGGACGTTGATCCCGATCACGATCCTGCTGATCGTCACTCAGGAAATGTGCTCGCGCATGGGCGCCGTGACGGGCAAAGGCCTTTCCGACCTGATCCGCGAAGAGTTCGGCCTGCGCACGACATTTTTCCTGATGATTGCGCTGGTGGCCGCCAACTACCTAAACGTCGTCGCGGAGTTCGCGGGCATCGCGAGCAGCCTGCAACTTTTCAATGTCAGCCCGTATGTCTCGGTTCCGCTCGCCGCCGCCGCGGTATGGCTGCTGGTGGTGCGCGGAAGCTATCGCATCGTCGAGCGGGTCTTTCTTGCCGCCTGTTCGCTGTACGTTACCTACATCATTTCCGGCATCCTCGTCCGCCCCGATTGGAAGCAGGCGGCGATCTATAGCGTCAAGCCGAGCCTGATCTTCGATACCGGTTACATCTATATGCTGATCGGCATGGTGGGCACCTCAATCGCGCCGTGGATGCAATTCTATCTGCAGGCGGCCATTGTCGAAAAAGGCATTTCGGCGAAGGAATATGTCCAATCCCGCATGGAAGTGATCGTGGGCTGCATTTTGACCGACGTGGTCGCTTTTTTTATCATCGTGGCCTGCGCCGGCGCGATCTGGTCGCATGGGCCGAAGGACATCGAGAACGCCGCCGATGCGGCCGTAGCATTGAAGCCGTTTGGCAAATATGCTTACTTGCTGTTCAGCGCCGGGCTTTTCAATGCGTCGTTTTTCGCCGCCGGCGTCCTGCCTCTCTCGACCGCGTACACGGTATGCGAAGGCTTAGGATTTGAATCCGGAGTCGACCGGCGTTTCGGCGAAGCGAAGATCTTTTATTGGCTTTTTACTCTTCTGATCGTCTTGGGAGCGGGCGTCATTCTGATCCCCCGCTTTCCCCTGGTTCAAATGATCGTCTTCTCGCAGGTAATGAACGGAGTGCTGCTGCCCTTCGTGATTATTTACATGATCCTGCTGATCAACCGGCGCGGCCTGATGAAGGAATGGACCAACTCGCGTTTCTACAATGCCGTCGCGTGGTGCTCGGTAGTTATCATGATCGGTCTGACGCTAACTTGGTTCGCCATGATGATCAAAGGAGCGGGATAGATACAAAATTTCTAACTTCGTTGCGCATTTTGCGCCGGAGTGCGTCATAATCAAATGGAATGCCTAAACACACCGGTACTTTAGATCCCGAGGTATTGAATGCTGCGCTGCAAGGTCTGGAAGCGCAGAAACAGAGAATCGACGAGCAGATAGCGCAGGTCCGGTCGCTGCTCGGATCAGGGGACGGACGCAGAGGACGGCGTCCGCAGTCCTCCGCGGCGCCGGCCGAAGAGCCGCAAGGAAAACGCCGCAGGCGCAGAAGACGTACGCTCAGCCCGGAAGCTCGCGCCAGGATTTCAGCGGCGCAGAAGAAGCGTTGGGCGGAAACAAAACGGCGAGGTTAGCTGGGAGCCGGTCCGTTACGGTCTAACTTACAAGTGATCCGGCAGCGCCACAGGCCAAGGCCAAGTTCAAGGCTAGGCTAAGTTAAGCGAAGTCGTGCAACTTCGCGTAACGACTCCGGGGCGGCCGCGGCTCGGAACCGTCGCCGAACCGCGCGGCGCCCCAAATGGTTAGGGCGCCACAGCGGTCCCTGCGCCGCTCTCCAAAAGCGCATCCGTCTCGATGTTTGGCGGTAGCGTGCCGAACGCCAGTCCACCGTCGTTCCCCAAACGCGCCGCGCAAAATGCGTCGGCATAGGGCGCGCTCGCAAAGCGAATCAGGAGCGAGCCCTGTAACGCCAATGCCAGCCGCTCGGCAAATCTTCGCGCGGTGAACTCATCGGCCCGCGACAGGTCCGACTCGAGCGCGCGCACAAAAACGTCGAATCGCCGGTCCGCCGAGCGCGCCAGCAGGACCTCGTGCAGGACCGCGTGCGGCGCGGCCGGGTCTTTTTTCATGGCTCGCGGAATATCGAGCGAAATAACATTGCCGCAGCCTTCCCAAATAGAATTGAGCGGCGCTTCGCGGTATAGCCGGGGCATCATGCAATCGTCAATATAGCCGTTGCCGCCGAGGCATTCCATTGCCTCCGCGGCGAACGCCGGTCCGCGTTTGCAGATCCAATACTTCCCAACGGGGGTGGCAAAGCGCGCGAATGCCTGCTCGGCTGCATCCGTTTCCCGGGCGTCGAAGGCGCGTGCCAGACGCATCGTCAGCAGCGTCGCGGCGTACGACTCCAGACTCAAATCCGCCAGCACGTTGCGCATCAGCGGCTGGTCCATGAGGAGACGCCCAAAGGCCTTGCGATACCGCGCATGATGCAGCGCCAGCGCCAGCGCCTGCCGCATCAAGGCCGCGGATCCAATGGCGCAGTCGAGGCGCGTGTGCTGCACCATTTCCATGATCGAAGGAACGCCGCGCCCTTCTTCGCCGACGCGCCGCGCCCAGGCGCCATCGAACTCAACTTCGGCGGAGGCGTTGGAGCGGTTGCCCAACTTCGGTTTCAGCCGTTGTATCCGAAACGCGTTGACGCTTCCCCGCGGATTCCAGCGCGGCAGCAGAAAGCAAGTAAGCCCGCGCGGCGCCTGCGCCAGAATCAAGAACGCGTCGTTCATGGGAGCCGAGCAGAACCACTTACTCCCCGTGATGCGATATTCCGCGCCACTGAGAGGTTCCGCGCGCGTGGTATTGGCGCGCACGTCGGAGCCGCCTTGTTTCTCGGTCATCGACATGCCTATGAGCGCGCCTTCTTTCTCCGGCGCCGGCCGGAATCGCGGATCGTAGGAGCGCGTGACGATCCTCGGAATCCACTCGCGTGCGAGTTCCGGCTCGCGCCGCAATGCAGGTATCGAAGAGTACGTCATGGACAGCGGACAGGTATGACCGGCCTCGTTCCGTGAAGCGAGAAACAGCAACGCCGCGCGCGCCACATGCGCTCCCGGGCGGGGGTTCTCCCAAGGCAGACTGTGCAGGCCGTTTTCGACCGACAACTTCATCAACTCGTGCCAGGAGGAATGGAATTCCACGCGACTGTTATCTCGCAGCGCCGGCGGATTCTCGTTCGCCTCAAAGCCCAACCGGATGACGTCTTCAGTACCCAGCGCGGCGCCGAACTGTTCCAGATGCGCCCTCGCCCAGCCCGCTCCTTCACGCTCGATGGCATCGACCAGCGTTTCGTCGGAGGTAAAGAGATTGTAATTGGCAAGGGGCGGCGGCTGGTTCGAATCGTTCATAATGCGTTTGTAACGATGCGCTTCTAATTCTACGACCCGCACGGCGCGCCTCGCCGTAGTATTAAGTGAGGAGAGCTATGCCGCGGCAAGAAACCGTCCACATCACCCCGGAAGAGATCATTAATTTCATTCTCGAGGAGATGGAGGCGGGCATGTCGCCCAGCTTCTACACCAACCTGGTACCGAGCGTCTACGACGTGTATCTATATATAGACGATCTCGAGCGGCTCCGTCCTATTGAGCACCGCATCCGCGAAGAGGCGGCGCGCGCCCTTGAGGAGAAGCTCGCGAGCCTTAACAAGGCCGGCGCGCCGAAATTGAAGCTGCCGCTGCCCGTGGGCGGCAAAAAACGGCCCAAGCGTTACGAAATCCTCGGCGACTGGTCAATCGAGCTCCACGAAAACACCGACGACGACGCGCGCGAGAGTCCGCTCGTGATCCACTCTACTTTCCCTTACGCGGCCGCGGCATCGGAGGATCGCGCCGGAACTCTTACGGAGCGCGTTTCGAAACGCCGCGCCGACGGACAGACGGTGACCACCACAACCACCGCTACAGAGCGCAGCGGAAACGTGGACACAAGGCGCGCGTCCGGTATTGTATACGCCACTCTCGCCTACGAGGACGAATCCGGTCCACACACGTATCAGATGACCAAGGACATCGTCAAAATTGGACGCGGATCGCAGGACCGCTGGGTCGATCTGAAGCTGAAGGCGAAAAAGGATGTCTCGCGCGAGCACCTCCAGATCCGCCGCGATGCCGGCTCGGGCCAATTCCTCGTTAAAGATCTCAGCTCGCTCGGCACGACGATTAACGGCAAGCGCGTGCCCGCCAGCATCGAGCAAGTGAATGGCGAAGAGGTCGACCGCGACGTTGAAGTCAAGCTTCCCGAGAAGTGCCAGATCGGCTTGGCCGGCGTGCTAGTCATCGATTTCAAGGCCATGAAACAGCGATGACCGCGCTGCACGCCGCCCGTTACGTTTTCATCGTTCTGCTGCTCTTATTCGCCATCTGGGCCGCGCTGGCAGCCTTCAGAAAATCGCAGCCATGACGCCGGCCATCCCCCGTTACCGGTCGGCCGGCGTGACCGACACAGGCCTTGTGCGCGGCAATAACGAAGACCGCGTCTACACCGACGACGCTCGCGGCATTTTTCTCGTCGTCGACGGCATGGGCGGCCACGAGGCCGGCGAGCGCGCCGCGGACATCGCGGTGGAGCGCATCACGCGCGCGGCTCGAACGTCAGACCGGAACCGCGGAGCAGCGTATTCGCGAGGCCATTACGCTCGCCAACAATGCCATCTTCGAAGCTGCCCAAAGCACGCCCGATTGGAAGGGCATGGCATGTGTGCTCACGGCCGCGCTGATCGAAGAAGGTCAGGTCACCATCGGCCATGTGGGCGACTCGCGTCTCTATCGCATCAAACGCGGCCGCATCGAAAAAATAACCCACGATCATTCGCCCGTAGGCGAGCGCGAGGACAAGGGCGAGATCACGGAAGCGGAAGCCATGAAGCATCCGCGGCGCAACGAGGTCTTTCGCGACGCCGGCTCGGAGGAGCACGCCCCGGACGACGAAAACTTTATCGAGATCGTTCGTATTCCGTTCGATCCCGATAGCGCGCTGCTGCTGTGCAGCGACGGCTTAAGCGATGCGCTGGCTTCGAAGGACATCTTGTCGCTTGTGGAGCGGAACGCGGGTGACCGCTGGGCCGCCGTCCGCGCCCTCGTCGCGGCGGCCACCGCGGTTGGCAAAGATAACGTCTCCGCCGTGCTGGTCGAAGGCGAGAAGTTCCCCGCATCGTTCGGGAAGCGCGCCGCAAAACGAGCCATGGCCAGCGGCCGCGCGGACGTTGAATCGACCGGCCGGCTCGGTCCCGCCGTTGCCCCGCGCGGGGCTGCCAAACCCGTTCCTGCCGCTCCCGCCCCCGGCCCCGCAGCGGCGAACCGGGATGCGGCGGCTAGCCGGCCGGATGCTTCGGGCGCCGGAAGCAGCGCAACGGCAGTGGGTGTCGGCTCCGGGCGGCCAGCCCCGCGCTGGACTCCGCGCCTCACCGCGCGCCGGCCCTGGTACCGCAGCGGCCCGGCTTATCTTATTTACGGGCTGATCGCTGGCGCCGCCCTCCTGTTTCTCGCGGAGAAATTCCTGGTTCTCAAGCCGCCGCCGGAACGCTCCCGCATCATTGTAGTCAGGATGCCGGACAGCATCGCTGCGGCGCTCGAAAAAGCGCAGGCCGGCGACACGGTTTCGGTCGCGCCCGGAACATACGCGGAATCGATCCGGCTCAAGAGCGGCGTCGATGTGATTGCGCAGCGGGCTCACGATGCCATCATCGACGGCGAGATTGTCGCGGACGGCGCCGGCGGCGGCCGCTTCGAAGGGTTCCAGACCCACGGCATCCGCCTTCGCGACAGCGATATCGCGATCGAGCGCGATGAAATCAGCGGGTCCGCCGGCCCTGGGGTCGAATTCAGCGGCACGGCGCGCGGCGCAATCGCCGCCTGCTGGATTCACGACAACGCTGGACCCGGCATACTCGTCAGCGGCTCCGCTTCGCCGGAGATCGAGAACAATCTTATCGTCTCGAACGGCGTGAAAACCCGGACGCCGGGACTGCTGATCCAGTCCACGATGCGCTTGCGCGTGACCGCAAACATGTTTCTCGCCAACGGCGCCGAGCCCATCTGGCTGCCCGCCGCCGACCAGGGCATGATCGATCGGAATTACTTCACGGTTTCGGCCAAGCCCGACAAACGCGCCAAGTTCCGCGTGATCGCCGCGCCGGGGGGCCAGCGTTGAACCCCGGCGACCGCTACGGCCGCTACCAGGCGATCCGGCTGCTCGGACGCGGCGCGATGGGAGAGGTATATCTCGCGCGCGATACGGAAATGCAGCGCCAGATCGCGCTCAAGATCGTCTATAAAGGCCCTGATCGCGAGGACCAGGAAGTCGTGGACGCGGAGCGCTTTGGCGCCGAGATCCAGAAGCGGCTGAGCGGCTATGATCGCCGCGTGGCGCGCGTGAACCGCTACGGAGAGATCAACGGCGATCTCTTCATCGAGATGGAATATATCGAGGGCGAAGACCTCTCGACCATTCTTACCCGCGGTCCCGTTGCGGCCGGCTTCGCGACGCATATCTCGATCGAGCTGTGCGAGATGCTCGAAAATCTGACCCGATTCACGACGACCATCGCGGGCCGCGAATTCACCGGCATCATTCACGGCGATCTGAAACCGCGCAACGTGCGGCTCAACGCCCAGAATCAGGTCAAAGTGCTGGACTTCGGCATCGCGAAAGCGCTCTCGCAGACACGCAAGTACACCATGAACGTTTTTGCGAGCACGGCCTACTGCTCGCCGGAGCGGCTCGAAACGCAGAACATGGATAGCCATTCCGACCTTTGGTCGGTGGGCGTGCTGATGTATCAGATGCTGGCCGGGCGGCTGCCTTTCGAGGAGACGACAAAAGAGCGGCTGGAACGGCGTATCCGTTCGAGCACGCCGCCCGCGCCGCTGCCCGCGACGTGCCCGGAGCCGCTAAGCCGCATCGTTTATAAGATGCTGGCGCGCGACCTGGGCCAGCGTTACCAATCGGCGGCGGAGGTGAAGGAAGACCTGGCGCGTTTTCGCCGAGGCGATGCGGTGCTGGCCGCCGCGCCGCAGCCCGCCGGTGCAGCCGAAATATTCGACGACAGTGCTACCAGTCGAACCCAACCACCTGGGCCGCCCGACGATGCGACGGTTCGTACCTCGCCGGGTCCCGCGAAGGCCGCGCCGATCGTGTGGCCGCCCAAGCGGCAGCGCAGCCAAACCGCGCTCGGCTGCATGGCGGTGGCCGCCGGGGCTTTGCTGGTACTGTTCATCTTCGCGATTGTGCAGTGGAATTTCTGGAACGACGCGAGCCGGCTGAAAGCCGACCTGAAATCGGAACGCGTGGCCGACCTCGACGAGGCTTGGAACCGCTACCAGGCGCTGGCCAACCGCGATCATCTCGGTATCTTGCTGTGGGGCGCCAAGGACGCTTTGAAAAAGCGCCTGATCGCCGCCGCGGAGGACGTTATTCTGGACTACCGCAACAACGACGCGCCATCGGTCGGCGAGCCGGAGTGGGTGCGGGCGAAAAACGATCTGGCGCGAGCGCTGCAGCTCGATCCGGACGACAACCAGGTTAAGGGCCGGTTGCGCCTGTGCGAAGGACACCTGGATCGCATCAACGCCGACCGTCTGAGAAGCCCGGCGCGGCAGCGCCTGTTGAACGTCGCCGTCGCGAAGTTCAACGAGGCCTCGGAATTTCTGAAAAAATCGCCGGACCCTTACCTCGGTTTAGCTCGTCTTTACGTTTACGAGCTGAACGACATGGACCGCGCCGAAGAAGCGCTCAAGAAAGCGGACAAATACGGGCATCCCATGGCGAAGCGCGAGACGGCGCAGTTGGCGGACGGGTATTTGCGCCGCGGCGATCGTTTTTGGCGGCAAGCGCTCGGGATGGCGCACAATCCTGAGCAGGAGCGCGAATACCTGGACAGGGCGCACGAGGATTATATGCGCGCGGCGGAGTTGTATCAGCGCGTGGGCCTGTTCGGTGACGCTCCGCGCAACCAGAGCATCGCGATCCAGGGCGAACAGAAAGTAGAGCAGCGGCTGGACGGGCTGCAGACAAGGCCGATAGGAAACAATGAAAGTATCCCGCACTGAAATCGCGGCGCGGGCCGAGGAACGGCGGATAACCGCGCAGCGGGCGCACGAGGCATCGCGCGGCGTCGAATTGGCCGGGCTGATCGCGGCGTCGCTGATCGCGATTGCGGGACTTTGGCTCGTGTACGACGCCAAGACTCACGGCGTTGCCGGCGTTGAGAAGAGCACACTCGATCTGAATCGCCTCACGGGGCCGCAGCAGTTGTCGCCGTATCTGGGCATGGTTGCCGATCCGGCCGACCAGGATTTCATCGCCAATCGCATTTACGACGCGGTGCGGCGCGGGGAGCACTTCGACAACGTGGGCGGGATCGAGCGTTTGCGCGTGACCGCCGAGGATATCGTAAGAAATCGCGGGCTGGTCTCGTTTCCGAAGCGGCTGGCGGAGGCGCGCCCGCGCGGGAACCGGCGCGAGCCTTCGGTTGCGCTGTTCACCCCGCTCGAGCTTGCACAGCTCAAGCCCAGCTTGCGAGTTCGCGATCTCAACGATTTTCATCGTTCGATTCTCCTGTGGAGCGTTCTATTCTTCGCCGTTTTCTATGTGGTTCACGCAGTTTGGCGAGTGCGGGCTTTCGCGGGAGACAATTTGTTCCTCCCGGCCATACACGCGCTGACGGGCATCGGGTTGATCCTGATGATTAGTTTGCGCGATCCATTACGCGATACGCTGATGTTCTCCGATTTCGCGCAGGGCGTGTTGTGGGGCTGCCTAGCGCTGGTCGTCTTCAGCATTCCGGATTATGAGCGCAGCTTCAGCCGATTGAGCTGGGTGCCCTTGATCGCGGCATTGCTGCTGGCCATCGCGCTGGGGCTGTTCGGAAGGGGACCGGGCGGGAGCGACGCCAAGGTCAACCTGTTTTTCTTTCAGCCGGTCGAGATCATTCGAATTCTACTGGTATTTTTCCTGGCGGGATATTTCGCGCAAAACTGGGACGCTCTGCGGCAGTTGCGGCAGGAAGGCGGACGCCTGGCGCGATGGTCGCAACGGTTCAGCGTTCCGCGCCTCGATTATGCGCTGCCAGTGGCGTTGGGCGTGGCCGCATCGCTGCTGTTGTTTTTCTGGCTGAGCGATCTCGGTCCGGCGCTCGTGATCGGATGCGTTTTCTTGACCATGTATGCCATGGCGCGGAATCGCGCGCTGCTTGCCGGCGCGGGTTTGGCCGTGATCATTCTGGGGTTCGCCGGCGGATACGTCACGGGATTTCCCCGCACCGTGACGGAGCGCGTCCAGATGTGGAAATCGCCCTGGGACAACCGCGTGCGAGGCGGCGATCAGTTGGCCGATTCGCTGTGGTCGCTGGCGAGCGGCGGCAAGAGCGGGACGGGGTTAGGACTGGGCGATTCGGAAACAATGCCGGCGGCGCATACGGACCTGATCGTGGCGGCGTTCGGCGAGCAGGCGGGCTTGGCCGGAATTCTGGCGCTGTATCTGTTATATGCGGCGCTGGTTTACCGCAGCCTGCGAATTGCTTTCAATGCGCCGGGCGCGTATTCGTTTTTCCTGGTATGCGGGTTGACCCTGATCGTGGCGTATCAAATTCTGCTGATCACCGGCGGGTTGCTGGGGCTGATTCCATTGTCGGGGGTGGTATCGCCATTCCTGAGCTTCGGGCGCACATCGATGGTGGCCAACTTCGCGCTGTTCGGGATCATCCTGGCGGTTTCCAATCGGATACGGCGGCGCGAAGCGCACACGAGCTTCCGAAATGGCGCTCGCTCGCTGCTTGCGCTTCTCGCGACGCTGCTGGTCATTGTTCTGGCGCGCTTTGCGTGGGTGCAGGCGGTGAAGGCGGACGCCATCGTGGCGCGGCCAACTCTGGTGATGCAGGCCGATGGAACGCGGCGCTATCAATATAATCCGCGTCTGATCGAGATCGCGCGCGAACTTCCCAAAGGGACGATTTACGACCGCAACGGGCTGCCGCTGGCGACCAGCGACTGGAATCTGATTGCGCAGCATCGCGCCGATTACGAGAAGCTCGGCGTGGCGTTGGACCAGACGACGTCGAAGCCTCGGTTGAATATGATGAATGCCGGGCGGCAATATCCGTTGGGAGCTCCGATGTTTTATTTGCTGGGCGACGTGCGCTCGCGCCTGAAACAGGGGGCCTCGAACACGGCGTTTCAGGAGCGGGCGTCGCGCGTCCGATTGCAAGGATACGATGATGTGGCGGAAGTGGAAGAGAGCCACGACCCGCGAACGGGACAGATCACCGCGCGGGTAAAACGCGATTATGCGGCGTTGATTCCACTGCTGCGGCATCGCTACGACCCCGGCAATCCGGCGGTGAAGGCGGTTCTGGAGCGGCCGCGCGATGTGCGCATGTCGATCGACGCGGGGCTCGAGATGCGTGCGTCCCAGATCCTGAGCAAAGGGTTGGCGAAGCTCGGGAAGCAGAAGGGCGCAGTGGTGGTGATGAATCCGGCCACCGGAGATCTGCTGGCGGCGGTGAGTTACCCGTGGCCCTCCGAGGCGCAATTCGCTTCGCTCGAGAACGATTCGACAGCGCCGCTGCCGGATCGGGAACTGATCGACCGCGCGAGGTTCGGGCTGTATCCACCGGGATCGTCGTTCAAGATCGTGACCGCGATGGCGGCGCTGCGAAAAGATCCGGCGCTCGCGAAACAGCGCTTCGATTGCGTGCGGCTGCCGGACGGGCGCGTGGGCAATACCGTTTGGAAGCGCGAGATCCGCGACGATATCCGCGACCGCCAGCCGCACGGAACCATCGACATGCGGCAGGGCATCATCGTTTCCTGCAACGCGTTTTTCGCGCAACTTGGCGCCAATAGCGTTGGGGCCGAGGCGCTGTACGATACGGCAACCCGGCTCGGGATTACGGTGGCGCAGCCGAACACGGCGAAGAAGCTGCACGAATTTTTGCCGCAGGCTTCTTACGGCCAGGGACAGGTGGTGGTCTCGCCATTTCAGATGGCGCGCGTGGCCGCGACGGTGGCGAATGGAGGAAATGCGCCGGAGGGGCGCTGGATCATCGATGAGACGAACGCGCGCGCGCGGGCGCCGGAAGCGCTGCTGCCCGCTTCGCTCGCGGCGGAGCTCGCGCGAACCATGCGCGAGGTGGTGACGTCGGGGACGGGGCGGGTGTTGAACTCCTCGGCGATTCCGATTGCGGGAAAGACCGGAACCGCGGAATTGGCCAAGGCTCCATCGCACGCCTGGTTCATCGGATTTGCGCCCTACGGGGCGAAGAACGGTAAGCAGATCGCGTTCGCGGTGCTGGTGGAAAATGGGCAGTACGGAGGGACGGCCGCGGCTCCCATCGCCGGCGAGATCGTGGCGGCGGCGCGGCAACTCGGGCTGATCTGAGGTCATTGAAATGAGGTCACTGGAGCAACTCGACCGCTGGATCGCAGGCAAGGTAAAGAACTGGACCTCGCGCATGGCGGGGACACCCGGCGGCAAGGAGCTGCTCGAGATCCGGCGCGAGATTCTGGAAGACGTGCGTGATCGGATCGAGGCGCTGGGGCAAGGGCACTGTTTGTTTCCGTATAACAATGTCGTGGTGCGGATCGCGGCGCGCGAGCAAGGGGAACGGCAGATGCTGGAGGCGGCATTCGGCGAGGGCGGCGGTCTGGAGCGGGACATTGCGGGACTGTTGAAAGAGGCCGGTTGCGCGATTCCAGCGGGGTTCGCTGTGATCGTCGCAAACTCTGAGGACGCGGAGGCGGGAGCGGCGCGTCCATTTCAAATCGAATATTCAAATCGGAAGGCGGCGCTAGTGGAGCGCGGAAAGCGACCACCGATTAAGTTAACGGTCCTTCGCGGGGAGGCCGATGCCGCCGAATATTCGCTGGCGGCGGAACGAGTCAATCTGGGGAGATTGAAAGAAGTGCTGGGCGAAAAGGAGGGGTTGCGGCGGATTAATGACGTCGCGTTCGCGGATACGGAGACGAGCGTGTCGCGGGAGCATGCCTACATTCGCTATGACCAGGAGACGGGGAAATTTCGAGTCTACGATTCGGGAAGCCAGCGGGGAACCAGCGTATATCGCGACGGCCGTCGCGTGGACGTTCCGCGCGGGCCCACGCGCGGGGTGCAGTTGCAGGCGGGCGATGAGATTCATTTGGGCGAGGCCAGGGTGCGGTTCGACGCGGAGTAGCGCCTGAGAGTGGAACCAGCCCCGCGAATTCATCAGGTTCGCACCAACCTCGTCCTTCTAGGGATATGGCCCTAATGAGCACTGCCAGCTGCGTGCGTGCGATACGCTTAAGAACAGGAATTTCCGGCATGAGTCTCGACATCTCTTCAACAACCGAATCTCGGCTAATCGCGAAAGCCGAGGAGCAGGGGCTTTCCGTGGATGCTTTCCTCAACGGCTGATGAAAGAACTCGCCGTTCTTAAGACGGACGACCGTAATGGCAAAGCTCCGGAACTGCCGGTCTGGAATTTAGAGGCACGCGGTAACTTTCATCGCAAGGACATCTACGACGATGTCCGTTGATGCGGGACTACTCGACGCCAACATCCTGATCTATGCCATGGACTCAAGCGCGCCCCAGCACGCGCAATCGCGCGCCTTGCTTGAAGCCTCCCGCGAGCGGGCCAACACCCTATATCTGACTTCGCAAGTACTTTGTGAGTTCTATTCGATTGTTACGAATCCCCGGCGCGTCGGAGTACCGCGATCGCCATCCGACGCCCTTCAGGCAATATCGGCTGTGCTCGACTTACCCGGTATCGAGGTGCTGCCCACTCCCGCGCGGACAATCGCGCGCTGGATGGCGTTGCTGGAGCGTCATCCCGTTATAGGCGCCGATGTATTCGACTTGCTGCTTGTGGCAACGATGCAGGCCAACAACGTTCAGCGCATTTACACATACAACACAGGGGACTTCGATGTGTTTCCCGAACTGACGGTTCTTGCCCCGCCCGTGGCCGCCTGATAGCTTCCGCCGCTTCCGGACGACCATTTGATAAAAATGCGATAAAGGCAACCTCCATATCTTGTGGGTAGGGTCGAAAGCCTGTGGGATTTCCCTCGATCATCCCCATCCTGCCATCTTGGCGGCCGAGATCATCGGGGACCTACAAGCCGCACTCGACCAATTCCCAGAGCGCTTCCGATGTTTCAGCAGCGGGGCAATGAGCCGGTCTGAGGAGTTCAAACGGCTTCGATGATGGCTCCGCCAGCACAGCAGATTTCCCGCATCGCTGTGAACACTGGCTCCGATCCGAGCTTCGAAGCACGCCTCGATTTTTCCCGCGTCCTGTTCTGTGAATCGTTCGATTCTCCTCGGGGCGAGGCGGCGCCCACTGACTTGGAGCGCCCGCGGAGAAAAAGAATGCCGCGAGGTCCGAGACGCGGCGCGCAGTTGCGAACCGTGACGGAAATTCACCTAGGGAGGCAAGGGTGCGTTCGAGTCGGAGTAGGCGCGGATAAGGGAAAAGATTTTAGGCGATTTTTAGCCCCAAATCGGTTAAAGTATCCCCCAAGGGGGTACGAAAATGAAAGCAATTCGACTGCTTGCGTTCTTTGTAACGGCAGGCCTTTTTGTTACTAACGCCCAAACCGTCGATACCGCGATCCTGGGAACGGTGACGGATCCCGGAGGTGGAACAATAGCCGGCGCCACCGTCACCGTGCTTCAGACTTCCACCGGCTTATCGCACACCGCCACAACTGGCTCCGACGGAAGCTACGAGATCCGCTATCTCGTTCCCGGCGACTACACCGTTTCGGTGCAAGCCGCGGGGTTCACCTCCGCCCGGCGTACCGGCGTGACTTTGCAAATCGGCCAATCCGCCAAGGTCGATTTCGCCCTTCAGGTCGGCGGAGTGCAACAAACCGTGGAGGTTTCCGCCGCCGCCCCGCTGTTGCAAACTGAAAACGCCTCCATCAGCGGAGTGGTCGGGACGGAAGGAATCGTGAACCTGCCACTCAACGGGCGCAAGTTCGACGATCTAGCCGTTCTGACTCCCGGAGTCACGGTGCGCGACACCGACCTGCACTCCTCAAGCACGGCGGGAGGAACGATCGCCGCCAACGGCGGCCGCCTCATCTGGGGCCAAGTCAATGTGGACGGCATTACCATGGTGAACAACCGCCACAATTACGTCAACATTTATCCGTCGGTGGACGCAATTCAGGAATTTCGCGTCCAGACCGGCAATTACACGGCCGAGTATGGCGGCAATGCCGGAACGAATGTCAACATCCAAATCCGCTCGGGAACGAATCAATTTCATGGCGATCTGTTTGAATTTTTCCGCAACACCGACATGGACGCGCGCAACTTCTTCCGGCCCGCGCCTCTCCCCGTCAACACCCTGAAGCAGAATCAGTATGGCGCCACGTTAGGCGGCCCGATCAAAAAAGAGAAGACCTTCTTCTTCGTGAGCTATGAGGGCCTGCGGTCAATTCAAGATGCGCCGGGCACCTCCGTCGTGCTGACGGCGGCGCAGCGGCTGGGAGACTTCTCGGCAACTACTACGCCGATCGTCGACCCGCTCACGGGCAATCCATTCCCCGGCAACATCATCCCCTCCAGCCGCCTCGATCCCGTTTCAGTCGCGATTGTTAACAAATACATGCCGCTGCCGAACACGAGCGGCTCGACAAACTATGCCGGCGGCTCGCTCGGCGATCTCACCATCAATCAGGGAATTGTGCGAGTGGATCAATATTTCAGCCCCAGGGATCAGTTGTTCGTGCACTATATCAATTCCTACCGGAATTTCCCGGACACGGACTTGAATCCGAACTTCTCCTTCACCGGCACGTACCCCTCCAGCAACTTTCTCGCTCAATACATCCATACCTTCAGCCCCACGCTGTTGAACGAGCTACGCGGCGGATTCGATCTTGAAAATGTCGCGCAGCTCAGCACGCGCACGAACACGAACTTCACGATCCAGTCGCTCGGCATCAATGGCATGAACGTGGGTGGCCCAAATGGGCGCCCGCTCAAGCCGAGCGAAGAAGGATTTCCAATCCTCAGCATTGCCGGCTATCTCTCCATCGGCGACGATAAGGCGGCTTCGAATCTGGACAACAGCCGCACGTTCCAGGTGGTGGATAACCTGACATGGGTGAAAGGCAAGCACACGCTGAAGCTGGGCGCAGATATCCGTAAACTACTCGACGACGCCACGACGAACAATTGGCCGTTCGGGTCGATGACATTCTCGAGCACCATCGCCAACAACGCGGCGGCTGCGTTCATGCTGGGCTATCCGCGCACCATTCTGACGCCCGAGGGCGTGCCGGTCACCGCCTCGCGCGAATGGCGCTCCGCCTTCTACGTGCAGGACGATTGGAAGGTGACGCCCAGACTCACAATCAACCTCGGCGTCCGTTACGACTTCTTCGGGATTCCGAAGGACGTCAACGCAGTGACGCGAACGCTCGATTTTAGCCAGAATCCGCCGCAGCTCATTCCTCCTCCGGGCCAAGTATTCAACGACCTGTGGCATCCCGGCCGTAAGGATGTAGGACCGCGTTTCGGATTCGCCTACAATCCTTTCAGCAACTGGGTGATTCGCGGCGGGTACGGCATTTTTTATTTTGGCGGCCAATTCGACAATATTAATATTCTGCAGTTGAATCCGCCAACGGCCGGGAGCCTGACAATCACGAATCCGGCCATCAACCCCATCGCAACGATCGAAAATCCGATTCCGGCCGCGCTTTATCCCACCAATCCCTTCTTCAACATCATCAGCCTGCCGCCGGGCAGAAATCACCAGGACACCTATGTGCAGGATTGGAATCTGATGGTGCAAAGACAGTTCGGAAACAACGAGCTGGACGTCGGCTATGTCGCCAACAAGGGCACGCACCTCGATACCACGCTGAACAACTTTAATCAGCCGGATCCCGGCCCCGGCGACATCCAGTCGCGGCGCCCCTACCCGACGATCGCCCGCATCCGCATGGAGGATTACGGCGGCAACTCCAATTACAATTCGCTGCAGATTCGCTTCCAGCGGCGCTTCTCCAAAGGCCTGAGCGTGAGCGCCAATTACACCTGGTCGCACGAGATGGACGACGAAGCGACCGACACCAATAGCGGGGGCTGCGGCTGCCAAAACCCGCGCTTCCGCAACGAACCCGCCAGCGGTCTTACCGATCAGCGGCATCTTTTCGTGGCCGGCTACGTGTGGCAGCTTCCGATCTTCACCCACGCCACAGGTCTGCTGGGGGCCGTTGCGGGAGGATGGGCTTTTGAAGGGCTGGTCACCATCGCCAGTGGAAATCCCTTCGACGTTCAAGAGAGCATCGACAGCCAGAACGACGATGGCATCTGGGAGCGTCCGATCCTGACGGGACAACGGCTCACGGTTGCTAATCCGAACCCTTCCGCCTGGTTCAACACGGCCGCGTTCGCGCCGAGCGTGTATGTCTACGGCAACTCGCCGCGCAATCCGCTGGTGGGCCCTGGAACCGACGTGTACAACCTGACCCTCGCCAAGATCTTCAAAATGCCCTTCAAAGAAGGTCACTCGCTCGAATTCCGGGCCGAGGCGTTCAACGCCTTCAACACGCCCCAATTTTCTAATCCTGACGCTAAGCTTGGAGATGGCGTGTTTGGCCAGATCACCAGCACGAAAATCGACAATCGCGAGCTTCAGTTAGCGTTGAAGTATCGCTTTTGAAGGAGGCTTCTTATGGATATTCTACGTGGACGCAGAGAGTTTTTCGCGACAATTCGGAATCTTCTTGGCGCCGGTGGATTCGCCGGTCTCGTCCAGGGCGCCCCGGCCACGACGCACGCGGGCGCGGAGGAGGGGGAGGATTACTACGATAAACTTGGCGTGCCTAAATTCATCAACGCCGCCGGGACCTACACATCGCTGACCGCATCCATCATGCCGCCCTCGGTTCAAGCGGCGGTCGCGCGCGCGGCGAAACATCCGGTGCGCTTGGCCGACCTGCAGAAGGCGTCGGGCGAGTACCTGGCCAAAAAGCTGAAGTGCGAGGCGGCGCTGGTCAGCGCGGGAGCTTCGTCGGCGCTGACGCTCGGGTGCGCCGGCGCGGTTATGGTCGCCAACAAGTGCGGTATCCGCGATATTCCGAATAACGTTGCGGGCATGAAGAATGAAGTTCTCATTCAGAAGGGCCATCGCTACGGATACGATCAGGGCCTGCTCTGTTGCGGCATCAAGTTCATTGAAGTCGAATCGCTCGATGACTATAAAGCCGCCTTCAGCGACAAGACCGTTTTGGCCCACTTCTATAACGCATCTGAGAAAGGCGATATCGGGCGCGAGGATTGGATCAAAGTGGCGCGCGACCACAACGTGCCGACCTTCAACGATGCGGCCGCGGATGTTCCACCGATTTCGAATCTCTGGAACTACACCCAGATGGGTTTCGATCTGGTGACGTTCTCCGGCGGCAAGGGCATGCGCGGCCCCCAGAATGCGGGTCTGCTTCTCGGGCGTAAGGACCTGATCGAAGCGGCGGCCAAGAATAACAATCCCTATGATGGCGTCGGCCGTGGCCAGAAGGTGGCCAAGGAGCAGATCGTTGGCATGGTCGCGGCGGTCGATTGGTTCCTGAGCCAAAGCGATGAGGGGTTCGAGACCGAGTACCGCCGCCGCGCCGATCGGATCGCAAAGCAGGTCAAAACGATTCCGACGGTCGAGACCGAGGTAGTGATACCGCCCGTAGCGAACCATGTGCCGCACCTGCTGATTCGGTACGACCCGGACCGTGTGAAGATCACCGGCCACGCGGTTCTGCAGGAGCTACGCAACGGGAATCCCAGCATTGAACTGAATCCCTCTACCGGAAGCACCAGGGGCGCTTCTGCGGGAATGCCCAGCGGTCCGAACACAATCGTCGTTGGCGTATGGATGCTGCAGCCGGGCGAGGATCTGATCGTCGCGCGCCGGCTCCACGAGGTATTGTCGAAGGCGGCGCAGGGGTAAGCTCGAACAGGCGCAAACGTTCACCTTGCGCCGCGGCGAGCGAAATATCGGCGCCCGCCAACTACTGGGCAGGTCCGGCGATACACGGCACGACTCCGAAATTGTAAGTACGAAGATCTCCTTTCTTCTTTGGCGGGTGCAGGAAGGAACGCTTATAATAAGGAGTTAGATCCCTCACTTTTCAGCGTCCCTAGGAGCCTTTTTCCAATGTTCGATCTGTTTCGCAGCCAGGATAAGATGAAGCGCATCATGCTGGGCGCCATCCTGGGCGTGGTGTCGCTCGGAATGCTGTTGTATCTCATTCCCGGTCAAAACATTCCCACGGGGGGCGGCGAGGATCAAGTCGTCGCCGAAGTAGCCGGAACGAAGATCACGGCGCGCGACGTCTATCGGCGCATCCAGGGGACCTTCCGCAATAGTCCGCTGCCGCCGGACGTGTTGGAGGTCTATGTGCCGCAGCTCATCACAGCCATGATTTCCGATCAGGCCGTAGCGTATGAGGCCAAGCGTCTCGGATTCAAAATCAGCGACGCCGAGCTAGGGCGCCAAATCCGCTCTGTGCAGCAGTTCAGCAATGTGCCTCCGGATCAATACCAGGCCATGATCGAGCAGATGGGCTATTCGGTTCCGGAATTCGAGAGCGATTTCCGCAAGAACGAAGTCGAAAAGCAGCTGACGGGAATCGTGGAAGCGGGCGTAATCGTGACGCCGCAGGAAGCGGAGCGCGCCTATCGTCAGACGAACGAGAAAATCAAGCTCGCTTACATCGTGTTTCCCGTGGACAAATACAAATCCGCGGTGAATCCCACGCCCGCCGACCTGCAGAACTACTACAACATGAAGAAAATAGCGTTCCAGGTTCCGGAAACCCGCAGTGTCCAGGCTATCCTGATCGACCAGGACAAGATCGCGGCGACCGTTCAGACGCCGGAAGCGCAGCTCCGCGCATATTACGACGCGCATCAAGACCAGTACCGCACGGGAGAGCGCGTGAAGGTGCGCCACATCCTGTTGTCGACGACGGGCAAATCGCCGCAAGAAGTGGCGAAAATCAAGGCCAAGGCGGAGGACCTGCTGAAACAGATTAAAGGGGGCGCGAATTTCGGGGAGCTTGCGAAGAAGAATTCGGACGACCCGGGATCGAAGGACAACGGCGGAGAACTCGGTTGGATCACGCGAGGACAGACCGTCAAAAACTTTGAAACCGCGGCGTTCTCTCTGCAACCGGGTCAAACGAGCGACTTGATTACGACGGAATACGGCTTTCACATTATTCAGGTGGAAGAGAAGGAAGCGGCCGGGCTGCAGCCGTTCGACAAGGTGCGCGACCAGATCGCGGCGGAGATGAACAAGCAGCAGGTGAACGACAAAATGCAGAACCTTGCCGATCAAGCGCACGCGCAGCTTGTGAAGGCTCCGCGGAACGCCGAGCAGATCGCGAACAGCCTGGGGTTGCAGTTCGTCAAGGCCGATGACGTGCGGCCCGGAGCGGCGATCGCGGGCGTGGGCGTCAACAAAGACTTGAGCGATGCGATTTCATCGCTGAGCAAAGGGCAAGTGACGCAGGTCGTGCAAGTCACTCCGGCGCGGCTCGCGGTAGCCGCCGTCGAAGCGGTGAATCCGCCGCATACGCCGCCGCTCTCCGAAGTGGAAGCGCAGGTGCGCGCCGATTACGTCAACGATAAGGCCTCCGAGATGGTGCAGCAAAAGGCAAAGGAGGCTGCGGATGCGCTGGCGAAGAACGGCGGTGATATTGCTGCGCTGGCGAAGAGCCTGGGCCTGGAGCTAAAAACGTCCGACGCCTTCACGCGTAATGGCTCGGTCGCCGCCACCATGGGCGCGAGCTATTTTAGCGACGCCTTCAACAAGCCCGTTGGCGGAATCGCGGGTCCCATCAACGCCGGTGGACAGACTGTCGTTGCCAAGGTTGTAGACAAAATCGAGCCGGACATGAACGGATTCGCGGCCCAGCGCGACGCCATCATCACGAGCCTGAAGCAGAAGAAAGCGGAAGAGCGCGACTCGCTGTTCCAGGACAGCATTCTGACCAGGCTCACGCAAGAAGGCAAGATCAAGTATTACAAGGATGTCGTGAACGCGATTGTCCAGCGGTACCGCACGAGCTAACGGGTGCTGCACGCCATCCTGGATTTTCTGCGGACGCTCACGACGCCCGAGCGTCTGATCCAACTGCTCTCGACGGGGATGTCCGGTTGGCTCGGCTATGGCTTGCTCACGGCCATTGTTTTCGCCGAGACCGGGCTGCTGGTTGGGTTTGTTTTGCCGGGCGATTCGCTGCTGTTCACCATTGGCGTCGTGGCCGGCGCAGGGCAATTGAACATGGCGCTGATCGTCCTGCTGCTGATCGGCGCCTGCATGTTGGGCGACTGGTGCGGCTATCTTCTCGGCAGGCGCGCGGGTCCGGCGATCTTCAAGAGGCCGAATTCGCGGTTCTTCAAACAGGAACATTTGCAACGGACGCACGAGTTTTACGAGCGGCACGGTGGAAAGACGATCGTCTACGCCAAGTTCGTGCCCATCATTCGCACGTTCGCGCCGTTTGTCGCGGGCGTGGGACGGATGCAATACTCGCGGTTCGCGTCGTTCGATATTTTCGGCGCGATCGGCTGGGTGTGCGCCATGACGATTCTGGGATATTTTCTCGGCGGAATAGCGGTGGTGCGGCATAACTTCGAGAAATTCGTTCTGCTGGTGATTTTCGTTTCTATTTCCCCGATGATCTATCACGTGCTGAAGGCGCGGTTCGCGAAACCCGCGGCCGAGGAAAGATCCACCGTAGTCTAGTTCCGCGGGCAGGGCGCCGCGGGCGCGACACTCGGCCCAATAGAATTTCATCACTCGCCGCTCGTAATTTACTCGTGAACGTATTCCACCTCCGGATATTCCGGTTGGCTCTGGAGTTCCGAAAGGGAGCGCCCTTTAACATAAACATCGAAGAAATTGCCGATGTAGTGCGATGTCACGGCAAGCTGGCGGCGGCCATCGAGGCGTATGATGCCGAGCATGTGCATCACCCGCATTGGAAGGGGACTCACGTCGACAAATCCAAAGTGATTCGCGCCCCGGATTAAAATTTCCAGCCTGCGGTCACTGGGTAGTCGAGCGTAAATGGAGCGGATGTTCGCTTCGACCTGCCGGGTCTCCGCGCCGGACTCGCTGCTGTGGTCGCTCAGAAGAAACATGAACGGCTGACTGACGCCTTCGCCGATCACACTGCCGAGGGGAGCGCCGTCCACGTCGATGCCGGCTTTGCAGCGGCAATCGTCATGGCAGAATTGTAAGGCCTCGGCGCCCCCGAGCGAGTGGCCGAAGACTCCGACCCGCTGGAGATCGAGCCGCCCCTGAAACCTGCCGGATGGGCCGGGCGAATTCAGTGCTTCAAGCCGGTCGAGCGCAAAGCTCATGTCGGCGCTCCATGCCTGGACCAGTTTGATGGCGAGCTTCTCCTGTTCAACTCCGCCTAAGAGGTCGGCATTGTTTTGCGGCGCTCTCGGAATTACCCGTCCGTCGGGCAAAACCACCACGAAACTTCGATAGGGCGCGTCGAAACCCGCGACCACATAGCCGCGGCTCGCAAGATCTTCGGCAAGACTCGTATAGCTCGTCGTCAGGGCGGCAAGTCCCGCTCGCATCAGAATCACGGGATACGAGCGCTGACGAGGAGACAGCCCGGCGTCACGAATGCTGTGCGCTCGGATGCGCGACGAATCCCGATTTAGAAATTGCGTGAGCAGCAGTCCCATCTGATGTTCCACGGCCTTCCGCCACGGAGCCGGCAAGTAATCGGCGGGCGCTTGGGAATTTTCTCGAGGCGCCGCCGGATACCAGATCCAGGCAAAAACTTCCCGCTTACTACCCGGCTGCGGCGCCAGTAGCTCCGCCTGCGCAGGGTCGCTCCAAACGTATGTCGTGCGGCCAACCGCGAACGGCCCGCTAGGCGTGGGCAGCGTCGTCTCTCTGTTGTGGTCGAACCATAGCGACACGAACAACAGCCCAATGGCAATTGCGGCCCCCAATGCGGCGACCCTCAGGGTCTTCAGAAGTCTTTTCACGAATCGGCGCATACACGACATCCTCTTTGAGACAATGATTTGTAATCATAACGCAAAGTACTTTGTAGTGCAAGGAGTAAGTCTGGCTGAACCTGACAGCCGCGTCCGGGCGGTAACGTGGCTTCCTCGGGCGGCCAAGGAGATTCGGGCGTTGTCTAGAGGATATTCGTTGTTAGCCTCGAATGCTATTGCGAATCGCCCGAAACCACTGAGGGAATCGTGGAATGTAGACTCTACGTTGAACCGGCCGCGCCAGAGCCGTCGTTTGCAACACGCGGACTATTTCGGACGCCGGCACGCGCGTCGCAACGGCGTCCACTGAACCGTAGCGCACCGTCCGGTCGCGCTCAATGATAAAGACGGCGGGCTTGGCTATGCCGCCCTTCTCCCGCGCGTTATAGATGTCCCATTCCTGGATGACGCGCCGCTCCGTATCGCACAAAATCGGGAACGGTAGATCCATCTCGCGCCGCAACGTCTCCGACTTCTCCGGTGCATCCACGGAGATAGCCACTACGCTCGCCCCCGCCGCGCGGATTTGGTTGTACTGCTCGCGGTATTCCGCCAACTGGCGGAGACAGAATGCTCACCAATGCCCGCGATAGAAGAGCAGCGCCACGGGGCCTTCCGAAGCGAACTCGGATAAGCGCCGCGGCGCTCCCGTCGAATCGGTCAATTCGAATTCCGGCGCAATTTCTCCCGCTGTAGGAAGCTTCCCCATGGGCCCAGTGTACGCCCGCAGCCAGCGGCGCACTCGTTAGGCGGGAAATTTTCGTCGTGCTGCGAAGCTGTAGCCGCCCCGAGTTTTTTTTAAACGTTCGGCCTTGTCCTTGCCCTCCCTACGCGGGCCACAAGGCCGGAAACCTCCGCAATGTTGTCGCAGTTTCGCCGCATAACCGCCTAGAATATGAGCTTCAGGGCCAACTGGACTTGGCGGGCCGGGAACGTGGATGAAAAGACTCCAAAACCCGAGCTGTTGGACGTCAGCGTGCTTGGCGGCGCGAAATTCGTCTTATTCAGTAAATTGAACGCCTCGGCGCGGAATTGCAGGAAGCGCCCTTCCGAGAAGAGCGCGAAGTTCTTGTGCAACCCGAAATCCAGGTCGTAAAACGCCGGATTGTGAACGATGTTGCGCGGCGCATTCCCCCATGGCTGGGTATAGCTCGGAACGCTAAATGCCGCCGCGTTCAAGTAAAATATGGGATTGCCGGTGGACAGATAAAGAGGCGCGCCGGTGAGGTTCGGGCGGGGCGTGGTGAGCGAGCTCACCGACGCCTGCGTAGTGGCGCTGTAAGTTACGTTGAGCGGCAAACCCGACGTCATGGTATTGATGACGTCGATTCCCCAGCCGCCCGCGATGGCGTCGAGGAAGGAGTTGTTGAGCTTGAAGCGGCGGGTCTTCCCAAACGGCAACTGGTATAACACAGCCAACGTATCGTTGAGCGGCTGGTTGTAGCTGGAGATCCCCTTATCGTCCGGAAGGTCGTAAAAGTTGACGCGCGAATTGTCGCCGTCGTAGTTCTCCAGATGTCCGGGAGCGTTGTCGAGAGCTTTCGACCAGGTGAATGAATTGAGCAGGTAGAAGCCGTTCGAGAAGCGTTTTTCAAGCTTCGTCTGCAAGGCATTATAGCTTGCAAATCCGCCATTCCAGGAGATTTCGATGGTGTTGAAATTCTGAAAGGGGCGGCGCGCGGCAAGTGATAGATTTTGACCCAATGCGTTCGGCAGCGCCTGATTCTCGTCTCCGAGAATGATCAGCCCAACGGAGTGAGTTCCCACATAGGCGACGTCGAGCAGCAGGTCGTTGGCAAGCTCGCGCTGGACGGTGAAGTGCCAGCTCTGGACATAAGGAGTCCGTTCATCTTCCGGGATGTAACGCACCTGCGTGTTCGCGGGATTGAAGAAGGAGGGCGATGCGAAGTTGGCGGGAAAACCCTGTGGGGTGGTGCGGAAACAGGCGCCGGGCGCGGCGGAAGCGGAAGCGCAAATCCCCTGCGTGGGCGCCTGGTCGATAAACGCGTCGACGATGTTCGGCCCGTTGTATGCCAGAAGGTTCTCGCCGCCGAGGCGGTTGAACTGCACATAGCTGATGCCATAACCGCTGCGAACGACCGTCTTGGGCGTCGCCTGATATGCCAGACCGATGCGGGGCGCGAAGTTATGGGGATCCGGATGGACCAGAGCGCGCTTATAAAGGCTGCCGTTACTTGCGTAGATCAGTGCGTCGGCCGACGGCAGAAAATTCGATAAGAGGTTGTCGCGTTCATACTGCGGCGTGGCGAATTCGTAACGCAGCCCCAGGTTCAAAGTAAGCTTGTCGTTTACTTTCCAATCGTCCTGCACATAAGTGAAGTACATGCGCTGGCGCAGATGCGCCACCGGGTTGTTATCGAGCTCGTAGTGATTGGGGGCGCCAAATATGAAGTCCGCGACGCTATAGACCTGCTTCTGCACGCCGCTCAGGCTATTCAGCGCACTGGGATTGGTGAAAAAGGCGGGATCGCTGAACGAACCGGAATAGTTCTCCGTGCCATATTGCGGATGGAAATCGTTGACGGCGGTATCGATCAACTGAAACTCGAAGCCGGTCTTGATGCTATGGCGGCGCAAAATCTTCGTCCACACGACTTTTGGATCGCCAACGAAGGGGTCCTGAAACTGCGGATTGCTGGAAGCCCGGCCCCACGCGGTGAGGCCGCCATTGAGGCCCACTGTGAACAGCCCGCCCGCGAGCGAAGGACTGGTAGGTTCGCCGGGAATATAGAATTGTGGCGTATTCAACCCCAGTGTCGGCGGCGTCTTCCCGGCAATGGTGTAGTCGATGCCAAGGCGGACCTCGAGGACCGAGGAAGGGCTGATGGTCCAGGTCGCTCCGGCGACGGCCTGCTTATTCAGAACTGCGACGTTCCCGTTGTTGTTGCTGGTGCTCACCGGATTAGGGATGCTGTCCGGATTGAAAATATTCGTTTGCGCCTGGCTATAGCGCGCGAAGAACGTCAGGCGCTGGCTCAAAAAGTAATCGGCACGGAAATCGCCCTTGTTGTTGGTTACGGTATCGGCAGGCGACGATTCGTAATTATTCGAATTTCCTGGGAGATTCGGAGCGGGCAGCGCGGAGAGCACGGCGCTCGCCAATGGCGTAAAGGCGGATTGCGGAACGATCCCGTTCGGATAGCTCGCGCCAGTGATCGGGTTCTGGATGGGGACGCCATAGGCGCTGAAATCGCCGTTGTCCATGGCGGTGGTGGGCAGCGTCGCGAACTGGACGGGATGAGAGACGCGGCGGAAACCTTCATAATCGGCGAAGAAGAACAGCTTGTCTTTTTTGATCGGGCCTCCAAATGCGCCGCCGAACTGATTTTGATTGTAGGGAAGACTGCCTCCGCCGACGGGTTTGAAAAACCCTTCCGCGTTGAGAACGGTGTTGCGGAAGAACTCCCACAACTCGCCGTGAAATTGGTTCGTGCCGCTCTTTATGCTGGCGCTGATGACGGCCCCGGAAGCGCGTCCAAACTCCGCGCTGTAGTTATTGGTTTCAATCTTGAATTCGGCGAGCGAATCCGGATTGGCCTGAATCACCTGGTTCGAGAAACCCTGGTTGCTGGTCCCGTAGCTGTTGTTGTCGACGCCGTCGAGCATGAAATTGTTCAGCTCGCTACGTCCTCCGTTGACGTTGAAGGAAGCATCGCGGCTGGAGTCGGCCTGGTTTTCAAGCGCCGATTTGGCAACCCCGGGAGATAGCAGCGTGAGATCGGCGTAGGCTCGTCCGTTGAGAGGCAGTCCAACGATCTCGGCCTCGCTGATGACCTGCCCGCGCGAACTGGTCTCGGTTTCGAGGAGCGACGCGACGCCGGTGACGGTTACCTGCGCCGACGTTTGGCCTATGTTGAGCGAGAGATCCACGCGCTGGCGGGCATTGGTGGTCAGCTCGAAAGAACTGGCCTCGGCTGTCTGGAAGCCGGCGGCCTCGGCCCGAACCTTGTACCTGCCGAGATGCTGGTTGACAAACTCGTAGTTGCCGTTCGCATCGGTATTGGTTGAGACCGCAACGCCGGTGTCGACGTTCTCAAGGGTCACTTTGCAGTTCGGCACGACCGCGCCCGAGGCGTCGCGAATCGTGCCAAGAACGGTGGCCGTTTCAAACTGGCCGAAGAGAGCCGGAACAGAAATTGCCAAAGCGAGCGCGCAAAAGCAGATCGATCGCGAAAAGTTCACCTGGAATTCTCCCTCAGAGGTATCTTATAACGCCATTCGCGCGCGCTGGAATTCGGGAGGTCCTATGAGCGCGCAATTCGGAGACGAGACGCTTTTCGCGGTCGCCGATAAGACCAGAGACGATGAGCGAGAAAACCGTGACGAAGGTACAATTGCTTCGAGCGGAATACAGCCGATCTTCGGGACGCCCCCGCACATGACGACGGCCAAGGCGCAGGGAACCACTTCAAAAGCAGCTCTTTGCCGAGGGATCGGCCAATTAGAATGGGGCGCCGTTCTCCGGCTCTCCCCATGGAAGACAACACGCCCGAAGGCCTGCGGACACTGCTCGCCGCGAAGGCCATCTATCGTGAGGCGCCATGGCCGGAGCCCTACCACGGCGCCACGCATCAGCTCCGCCTCGGAGATGCCCGCGCGTTGTTGTGGATACCCGGATGCTTCGGTACATCTCGTGGTAACTTCGCCGCCTTATTGGACCTTAAAGGAATATGCGCCGGGTAACCACGATCAGATGGACAACTTCGGAACTACGAGTACTTCCTTGCGGAGCTAGATCGCGTCTGGCAGGAGTGCGCTCGAATCCTCGTAGGCGGTGGCCGAATATGCTGCGTGGTGGGCGATATCTGCATACCAAGGAAGCGCGGTGGACGCCATCATGTGGTCCCGCTGCACTCGAATATCCAGGTTCGCTCCCGAAAGTTCGGCCTCGATTGCCTGCAGCCGATTCTTTGGAACAAGATCGCAAACGCCACCATGGAAGCCGAAGGGAACAGCGCGGGCTTCTATGGGAGGCGAATACCGGAAACCCCGAGTCTTCAAAAGGCGCTATCGACGATATTCGAGGGGCATCCACCCGCGATGGGCATCCCGCGCCGTATCCGGTCGAAGTAGCCGAGCGACTCATCAAGATGTTTTCCTTCGCGGGACACGGTCTTAGATCCAGTTCGCCGGTACCGGATCGACTTCGCACGCCAGATCCGCTCCATCAATTGCCGGTAAGCCAATGCGAAGGTGATGACGCGCCGCGCATCGAAACCGGGATTAACCTGCCATAGGTTTTGGATCGTGCGAAAAAGCAGGCTCGCCCCGGTCAGCAGGACCAGAGCCAGCGCGATTTGCACAACGCCGAGAGCACGTCGCGTGCGATGAAGGCCGCAGGCCGAACCGCGGCCTCCCTCCTTCAGCGACATTTGCAAATTGGTGTTCGAACTCTTGAGCGCGGGCAAGAAGCGAAATACAATTCCAACCGTCATCGAAACGCCCAACGCGAATAACAGGACAGAAGCATTCACAGCGATGTCGTCGACGCGCGGCAAGCTTCCCGGAGCTGTCGCCAGCAACGGTTTCGGCCCCCATTTTGCAATCGCCAGCCCTAGAGTTGCCGGCAAAGCGTCTTGCCATAAATGATCGCCGATGACGACTGCCGGCGCGCCCCCGATCCCGTCATCGTCTGCGAAAAATCGCGCCCGAGAGCCAGCCTCACGCCTAAAGTGCCGAAGAAGCTCGACGAGACTTCCATGCCGGAAACATGTTCAGGGAGCCGGATTTTCAGATCAAACGCCCGCGGCTTAAACGCCGCGATCGGCTCCAGCAAGCGGGCATTGCGCCGCCCATCGCGGGAGTCGGGATACGAAAGATCCGTGGCGTACCCGAGAGTTCGATTGTAGGCGCCACCACAACCAGCCGATCCGGGTCGCTATAGGGCAGCGGTGCCCACACCACGCCTTCCAGCACGCTAGATGATCGCGGTATTCGCTCCGATGCCGAGCGCAAAAGTCAGGATCGCCGCAGCCCCAAATCCCGGGCTCATCCGCAGCGACCGGTAGGGTAGCGAACATCTCGCAAGAAGCGGTCGAGGCGCTCCGGAGGCCTTTTCTCGCAGTACTCGGCGTCTGCCACCCGTGCCTGCTTTGGTTAGATTGTAACGGAGTTGCGTTTCAGACCCCTGCTTCGCGGACGAGTTCGGGAGTGGTCCGCGATAGCCTGATAAGGCGCGAGCGGTGACCTTTCCAGCTCGCATAGGCGATGCCGAAGACAGCGAGAGGCGTAGCGTTGAGGGCCACGGAGAGCGATTTCGGCGTAGCGGGAATGGGGGCGCCGGCGGCTCCGAGAACGTGATGGAGATCGGTGGGCGTGCCGGTCCATTGGGGGTGCGATTCGAGCAGCTCGTGAATGGATTCGACGAGCGGATTGGCGGCGAGCGCGCGGCTGACGTCTTCGGCCGTCATGCCGAGCGCGGGCGCGGCGGCGGTGACCCACTGATGAATATCGGGAAAGCGCGTTACGGGCGCAGGATCGGTGGCGGCCAAGTTCGCCAAGGCGCAGGAGACGGCCGCGCAGAGGCTGCCGAGAATGGCAGGCGCGGCGGTTTCGAGTGCGTCGGCGATGCTGTTTTCGGTCCGCATGCGCGCGGGGCTGAGCGCCTGGAGCGGGATGTGGATCACGTTGCGCGAAAAGGAAGGATGCGGCGTCGAAGCCGCGATGATGACGGGACGCTCGAGGAAGAGGGGCTGCGGGATGGTCGAACATGTTGCGCTTGCAGATGCCGAGACCGGCGCCGGAGGAGATGCGGGCGAGGGAGTCGGCAATCGGCCGGGCGAGCGAGGTGACCTGGTCGAAGGCGAGCACGCGATTATGGAGCGCGAGGGTGAAGAGATCATGTTCCGTGGAGGGCGGCGATAGCAAGGGAGCAGCGGAGGGATCGAGCAGGGCGCGGAGAATACGGGCCAGCGTGGACTTGCCGCTGGAGGCGGGGCCGGTGAGGAGCAGCACGGGATAAGGTCCCGCGGGTCGCATGGCGGAGAGCAGCCACGTCAAGGCGCGATCCACGACGAAGGAGGGAAGGCCGAGGATGGACTGCAGTTGATCGTTAGGCGAGGCGTTCGATTTCGTGGGACGGGGGAGCGGGCCGGTGGAAGCGCCGCAAAGGAAATGCCAGGATTCGGCTTGGGCGACCTGGTAACCGCGCGCATCGATGTGAACGACATCGTTGGTGGCATTAGCGAGATGGAGGAGGACGGCGTTGGGATGGCGGCGGGCGCCAGTCCAACCGAGGCGCGTGAAGACCTGGCTGGCGGGAAATTCGGAGTGCTGGGCGTGCGCGGAGAAGACGCGGATGGAGCTGCTGAGGGCGTGCCATCCGGGAAAGATGCCGTGCTCGTGGTGGAAGCTGTGGGCGAGCCATTCGCGGAACCGGATGGAATCGACCGGCCAGCCGTGGTAGCGGCCGGGGCGGTCGGGGATGATGGCCCAGGGATGGCCGAAGGTGGTAGCGAAAGGGGTGGCGTATTTGATGGCGTGATCGAACAGCTGCTCGGAGCGGGATTTGGTCATGCGGTCCTCTGTGGGGAGAGTAGCGGGGCAGTGTTCGGGCTTGGAGCGTGTGGCTGGGTAAGTGGTTGAGGGGTTGGGGAATTTTAATACGAGAAAGTGGGGAATCGGTTTTGGCCTGAGGGCAAGAACTGCCCATTCCGGTTTCGTCTAGCCGCTGAGCGATAACCCGGGTTGTTGCCGAGGCCAACATTCTGGCTTTGACAGCCAGGAATGGCCCCGTGAGCCCGCTAGTCGCAGCATGGCCTGCCTCGCATCCACCGTGGCGCGCCGCACGGGGGCGAGGCGCTGGCTCTGGTCGCGGATGGGCGCAGCAATTTTGACTGGCTCCTGGGGCGTTGATCCGGCTCGTACAGACGCAGCTTCGATCCTTTTATGCTCGCGACTGCGGGCGTCAGTTTGTACGGGCCATCAAAATCGTGCATGTCGCTTCGGCGTTGTTGATTCTTGTACAGTTTCCTTTCGTACAAATCATTGGGAACTACCGCTTGAACGGCAGAGCCGCTCAACCGTAATCATTTTAGGGGCTGGCGGGAGCCGGTGTTAACGGTATTAGAATTACTTCAAATAGCCCAAACCTGTTGTCAAGTGTACGAAGGCCGACAGTTCTGGGAAGCCCAGAATGGCGAGGCCTCGGCCAAGATTCGGCAACCGAAACGACGGATTGAAATGGTCGCCTCATGAGGAGGCGGAATTGGCTGCTCAAAGGAATCGGTATAGTCGCACTAGGAATCTTGGCGGCGCTGATGGCACGAGCCGAATCGCTGGCCATAGTGAGCGCTAATCCTGGTGGTGATCCAGTAGCGCAACTGCTGGCGACGGGAGACCTTCAGCTCGGTCACGGTGATCAACGTAAGCTCCAGCACGCCCACTCTCGCGCAACTCAGTCCTTACGACGCTGTGTTAGCCTATACAAATGGCATTCCACAGAACGGTACGGCCTTAGGTAATGTGCTGGACCAGTATTACGCTTTGGGCGGCAAGGCCTTAACGATCGCCACCTACGGCCTCAGCACTCCGTGGGAGATCGGAGGGCGGTAATGACGGGCAACGATGCCGCGCTCCAGAATCGCGGCGTAAACGGGGACGTCAGCGGCAATATTGTCGCCACCAACCCCTCGGATCCGATCTTTAATGGCATTAACCTCTCCGCGGTCACATACTACCACAACGGAAATTTCGCGCACCCGGGTTGGCGGCGGGCGCCACGCTGTTGGCCACGGACGGAGCGGGCAACGATCTGATTGCGCGTAGCGCCAATGGTATTATCGATGCCAATCTTTTCCCGAGTATCTCCAATAATAACGCTGAGTTTTACGACCGGCTGGCGAACACGTTGACCCCCAGCCCCGTTCCTGAACCCACTTCCCTGGTTCTGTGGGGCACCATCGGCGCCTTCGTCGCGTTCGGCATAAAGCGGCGTCTGGCCTAAGTCCGGGCGAGCGCACCGGCAGACACTTGCGACCCAAATAAAACGCGCCGCCTTCCACTCGGGAAGGCGGCGCGTAATGCGCTCATGCTCGCCGCACAAGTCTTTTTGCAAGAAAATGAGAATCCAAACGACCAGGCACGCGTGGATATTTGCGTGTTTTTCATTCGCTATCGTGTGTAGTTGCAGCCGCGATCCTGGCGCGAGAGAACTTGCGCATTTGAAGCGTGGAAGGGAGCTGCTGGCGGCGCGGAACTACCAGCGCGCTCTCATTGAATTCCGGAACGCTTCCCAGGCTACGCCACAGGATCCCGAGCCGTACTATCAAATCGGGATGGTCGCTCTCGAGCAAGGCGACATGAAGCGGGGGATCGCTTCTTTCGATAAGGCGCTGTCGCTAAACCTGAAGCATGCGCCGGCAAAGCTTCAGCTTGCCGGGCTTATGACGGCCACCGGCAACAAAGACCTGATCGAGAAAGCGCAAGCGTCAGTACGGGAGGTGCTCGCGTCATCGCCGGATAAAGTGAATGCGCTGGAGTTATTGGGCGCCGGAGAATTTGAGCTCGGGAAGCCGGCGGAAGCGGAAGAACATCTGGAAGAGGCGGTGAAGCGCGCGCCGCGCCATATCATGGGCGCGGTAATGCTTGCGCGGCTACAACTCTCCCGCGGCGGCCGTCAAGCGGCGGAAGCGACGGTGCGCCGCATGGCCGCAGCGAATTCGAGGTCCGCGCAAGCGCACCTTGCCGCGGCGCAGTTTTACGGTTCGCTGGGACGATCCGCCGAAGGAAGGGCGGAGCTGACCAGAGCAGTCGAGTTGGAGCCGAAAAACCCAGCCGCGCTGCTCGCGCTTGCGAGCTTGGCGTTCCAGGAGGGCCGCGAGCGGGACGCTGAACAGCTTTATCAAAGGTTGTCGGTTTGTGGCGATGTCACGTTTCAAGGCGTACATGCCGACTATCTCCTATCGCGGGGGCGAATCTCCGAAGCAACGGCTGAATTGGAGCGGCTTGCCAAGGGACGCGACGATTCTCGATTACGGACTCAGTTGGTTGCGCTCTATATCGCGACCGGGCGGACGAAAGACGCGGACGAAATTCTAAAGAAAGCGCTTCACCGGAATGCGCGAGACACTTCCGCGCTGTTGCAGCGCGGCGCGCTGCGAATTCGGTCCCGGAACTATGCGGAGGCGGAAGCGGACCTCGCGGCTGTCCTCCACTTCAATCCCAGCCAACCCGCGGCTCATTATCTGATGGCGAGGCTACACGCGGCTCGCGGGGCAAAGGCACGAACAGATGCAAGAGCTGGGTACGGCGACCCAGTTTCAACCCTCGCTTTTGGCCGCGCGTCTGGAATTGGCCCGCCTCTACACGGCCACAAGGAATCCCAAGCATGCACTGGAAATCCTCGATCAGGCGCCGCAGGCTCAACGATTTCTCGCGCAAACGATGGTGGTTCGGAGTTGGGCTACCTTGGCGCTCGGCGATAGAAAAGGATCGCGCGCAGCAATCGACCACCGCCTAGAGGTAGCTCGAACGCCGGAGGTGTTGCTTCAGGACGGCATGCTTCGGTTGGTCGATGGAGACAGACAGGGCGCACTTCAATCGTTCCGCGAAATCGTTGCCATCGACCCGGCCGAACCGCGAGCGCTGCGGGCCATTGTCGAGCTGGACGCAGCCGATGGAAAGCTGGACGACGCCGTAAACGTCATTCGGGAATCCCTTCGGCGCCGCCCCCAGTCGGCGGATCTTCACGATTTATTGGGCCATGTATTCATGCAGCGGCGCGATTGGACTCAGGCGCGAACGGAGTTTGAAGAGGAACGCGCCCTTGAGGGCGCGGCCGGGCGGGCGGATGTGGGGCTGGCCGAAGCCGACGCCTCAATGGCCAATTGCAATCCGCGAAAGCGCACCTCGTGAAAGCGATGGAGGCGCCGCGGGACCGCTTGCGCGCTCAATTGATATTGGCCGAAGTCTGCGAAGAATCGGGTGATATAGACGGGGCGATCGGCAATTATGCAGCGGTCGCCGAGGCCGACGGCAATAATGTCGCGGCGCTGAATAATCTTGCCGTTCTGTTGGCCAGATCAGATCCGAACCGGGCGCTCGTATATGCCGAACGCGCGGCCGAACTGGCACCGGGAAACGCGGCAATCGAAGATACGGTCGGATGGATACTCTATAGACAAGGGTCGTTGGATCGCGCTCTCGATCATCTGAAGCGCGCCGCAACCGGAAATGCTCCAGCAATTCGAACTTTTCATCTTGGAATGGCGTACCTGAAGAGTGGAAACGCCAAACTGGGAGAAAAATATATTAGTCAGGCGCTGCGCGCTAACCCGAAGCTCGCGTCAGAGGGAATCTGAAAGCAGCCGCCGGTATGGGCGAGGGCTGGATATTGCTCGGCCTTACTCATAGCGCAGCGCGTTCATCGCGTCCACGCGGCTAGCGCGCATTGCGGGGATGTAGCCGGCCGCGCATGGCACGGGGGTCAAGCCCAACGCCGCGATCGCAAGCGTAAACGGATCGCGCGCCGCTAATCGGTAAAGCTGCATCTGCACGAAACGAATCAGCCCCGAATTTCACAGACTTACGTTGTAAACGGCGAAAGAAGCCGCGCCGGCCGGTTTTTCGGACGCGAAGAGCGCCGCCGGACCGGCGCTTCCAAGAAAAAGGAGCATTATGAGTACACCCAGTTTCCCTCCGTATCTCGGTTCATATGAGGACATCGTGAACGCGCTTTTGCATAATCCTTTATGGGGATCCGGACATGTGGGCCATATCCCGCACGTTCAAGCGGAAGCCGACGAGCTCAATCCGCAACCTCTGCCGCCTAGAGCAGGCCCCGGCGACCCCGATCCCTGGCGCAATGCGGCGGTCCGGTACCTCGCCACACTTGTAAACCTGCGGGAACTCTCCCGTGCGATTACAGACCAGGACACTCGCGGACAATTGGCTCAGAGCGCCGAAACGGGGATCCAGGCATTTCTGGACGACTTCTGCGGCACGCCGCCGCGGAGAATACCATGGCCGTGGCCGGGTCCACCGCCTTGGGTTGCCCTGCTTGCCGTCGAGTTGACGGCCGCGGCGAACACGCAAACCGGGGCGCTTCGCGAGGGGTTGATGGAGGTGGCGGGGCGCATTGCCACACTGGGTCTTTCCGCTCCGAAGGGGACCGGAGCATCGGCCTAGCTCACTCCTGCTTATCCGGTTGTTTCAGCAAAGGCCGGGGTATGGGCACGCGATGCGCAACCGCCACAATATATGGCCATCAGAACCGACAAGCTGAAGCAACCGGATAAGCAAAGCTCACTAGACCTCGGCTGATCGCGCCACGCCGAAAACAATCGCGCACTGTCAGGCGCTACTCATAGCGCAGGGCTTGCATCGCATCCACGCGGCTCGCCCGCATGGCAGGAATGTAGCCGGCCGCGCATGCCACGGCGGTCAAGCCGAGAGCCGCGATCGCGAGCGTAAAGGGATCGTGGGCGGTCAATCCGTAAAGCTGCGTCTGCACGAAACGCGTTAATCCCGCGGCGCCCGCCAAGCCGATTACCACGCCGACCGCGACCAGAACCAGAACCTCGCGCATCACCATCCAGATGACGTCCTTCTGGAAGGCTCCGAGGGCCATGCGGATGCCGATCTCGCGGGTGCGGCGCGCGACGGTGAAGGCCATCACGCCATATAATCCAATGACGGCGAGCAGCGTCGCCAAAACTCCGAACACCGTTGATAGGCTCGCGATCAGGCGTTCGATCAACAGCGAATCGGAGATCTGCAGATCCATCGTGCGCATGGCGTAGATGGGCAATCCGGAATCCAGGTCCGCGACCTTGCGGCGCACGGCGCGGAAGAATTGATCCGGATCCATGGTGGTTCGCGCATACACCGTCATGCCGCCGGCCCGATTGCTCGCAAGATAGGGCACGCACATCTGGATCGGGATTTCGTCACGCAGGTTGGTGTACTTGACATCTTTGTAAACGCCGACGATCTGCATATCTATTTTCGTTCCGGGATCGATGCCGAATCCAACGCGACGCCCGATAGCATTACGCGCGCTTTTGAAAAAGCGCTTCGCAAATTTCTCGTTTACCAGCACGACGCGCGGCGCAATATCGTCCTTCTTCTCGCCGTGCTGTACCGTGTCCGTGTCTTGCAAAGTAAAGTCGCGGCCCGCCAGGATGGGAATGCCGAGCGTCGCCAGATACCCCGGACTGATCGAATTCATGAACGGGTCCGGATATTCCGTCGGCTTGGCGCCGGTGTACCCTTCCACCGTCGCCCAGTTGTCCCACTCGTTGTCCTCGAGAATGCGCATGGATGCCAAGCCTACCGAGCGGACGCCCGGAATCGCGCCCACTTCGTCCGTAAGCCGCCGGTAAAACGCCAGCGCGCGCTCCGTGTTGTAGCCGTTAAGAGTTGGATCGATGTCGAAGCCGACCAAATTTTCAGGTGCGAATCCCGGCCCCATGTCGCGCAAATTGCGCAGACTGCGGATGAACAGCCCCGCGCCCACCAGCAGCAGCAGCGATAACGTAACCTGCGCGGCGACGAGACCCTTCCTCAAGCGCACTTGCGCGCCGCCCGCGCCTACGATGCCGCCCACCTGGTCCTTCAGCGTTGGAGCCACATCCGTTTTGGTGCTTTGCAATGCCGGAGCGAGCCCGAAAATCACTCCGGTCAACATGGAAACTCCGATTGTGAACAGCAGAATTCGCATGTCCGGCATCGCGGATACCTGTAGCGAAGCGCTATCGGGCGGCAGCCAGGCGAGCAGCAGCCGATCGCTCAGCACCGCGATCGCGAGGCCCAGAATTCCGCCGATGCTCGAAAGGATCAAGCTCTCGATCAAAAGTTGTTTCACAATACGACCGCGTCCCGCGCCGAGCGCCAGACGAATTGCAATCTCCTTCTGCCGCGCCGCCGCCTTCGCAACGAGGAGGCTTGCAACGTTGGCGCACGCGATCAGGAGAACGCCGCCGGTGATTGCCATCAAGACCCATAATGGCGTCGATAGCTGATTGCGCAGATACGGCCGGCCGCGGCCTCCCGGCAGCGCCACAATGATGTTCTTCAGAAAGCGCTCCTTCACCTGCGGCGTGGCGTTGCGGAAGGCCGCCTCCTTCACTTCCATTTCGAGCATGCCATGGAAGAAGGGCTGCAGTGAGGCTTGCGCCTGCTCCGGCGTGACGCCGGGCTTCAAACGCCCGAAGGCGTTCACCCAGCGCTGCCTCCGGTTTTCAAGCGGCGTCGGTTTCCAGTCGGGCATCACCGCCGGCTGCATCATCAAAGGCACGAATACCTGCGTCTTCTCTCCCAATTCGATGCCGTCGAATCCGGGCTGCGCCACACCGATGATGGTGTAGTTGTGCGCGTTCAGCGCGATGTTTTTCCCCAGCACCGAGCGATCGCCGGCGAAGCGCGTCCGCCAATATGCGTAACTCAGCATGGCAACCGGATGGCCGCCTGGAAGGCGGTCGTCGTCCGGGGTGAACGTCCTTCCGATGGCCGTACCCACGCCAAGCACGGGAAAATATGTCCCCGAGACCAGTTCACCCTGCACGCGCTCGGTGTGCCCTTCCGTGCTCATGCTCATATGGTCGAGAAAGCGGCAGAACATGCCGCTGAATACGGAATTGTGCTGCCTGAAATCGCGATACATCGGATAGGAGATCGCGTTCGCGCCCCAGTTACTCCCGTAATGGAAGCCGCGCATGGTGAGCAGCACCAGGCGTTGCGGCTCCTTCACCGGCAACAGGCGCAGCAGGACTTGATCGAGCAGCGTGAAAATCGCAGTGTTGGCGCCGATGCCCAGCGCCAGCGAGATCACTGCTACGGCCGTGAATACCGGCGACTTCCGCAACGTTCGCAGCGCAAAGCGTATGTCGTTCCAAACCGTGCCCATGAGTGAAGTACGCCTCTGAAGAAGGTTTAGACTGCGGGGACCGGGAATGGTTGGCCCATTCCGCCGCAGTCTCCGATAACTACTGGGGAGGCGGGGAAAGGTTACGCTCGCAAGTCGCGAAAACCGGTGGTGGCCGGTTTGAGGCGTTCGGCTCGATAATCGCCCCTTGATGGCCGGCAAAAACCACGGCGTTAGGGAGGATCTACGCCTTTGCTGGACACCGCCGCCGGCGCATGTCGCGATCATGCGTTATCGTCCAAGTGGCCGAGATGGCTCGCAGGCGCACCGCCCATGAGCGGGTGCCGAGTTCCGGGTTTGAGTTCGAAGAATAGTTTCTGGCACGAGTTCGCGCCCAGCCGTTAAGCTTATGGCAGGACCCATGTGGATCTTCATTAGCTCGACATTTCTGGACCTGCGGTACGAGCGCGAGAAGGCAAGGCAAGCTCTGGAAAAAATGAAAATCCCAAGCCGAAGGATGGAAATTTTTGTGTCTGAGCCCGTCCGCCCGATTGAAGTGGCCCGTCGCGATTTGCAACGCTCAGACGCGGTCGTCCTCATCGTCGGCTTCAGAGCGGGTCAGCTCCTCGAAAAACAACCTGCTCTGACTTATACCCGCGCAGAGTTCGATCGCGCGTGTGAGCTTAAAAAGCCCATTTTCGCCTTTATAAAGATGCGGGATGGGTGTTGGCAAAACGAGGAGGATGACGCTCAGTTGCGCGAGGCTCTTGATGCCTTCAAGGGAGCAGTCCAGGCGGAGTTGACGCCAGCGTACTTCGAAAATGGGGATCAGTTGATGACCGAAATTGTCCTCGCCATCGAGCGCTGGGAACAGATGGGCCGCCCTGGTGCGCGATCGACTTTCGCGTCTTGGGACGAATATTTCCCCCAGCGTGAGGGCCTCTTCGATTATGAGCAAACGCTTCGCGGTCGATCTAATGAGATCTTTCAATTCGGGCAGTTTCTGGCGGATGCCAAACTCGCTGTTGGCGTGCTGCTCGGCCGGGGTGGCGTAGGCAAATCAAAGCTCCTGCGGGACTGGTCACGAGGATTGACCGGGTGGCAGTACGTATTTTTGCGCGACGGCGCAACGTGGCATTCAGAAGCTCCGCAGGAGGTTCCCGCTGGCAGAACTCTTATCATCGCTGACGATGCGCACCGATTTGAGGATTTACCTAAACTGCTGACCCTGGGCCGTGATCTTTTTGAGACGCGCGGATGTAAAGTTCTTGTATGTGGCCGACCAAGCGGCCAAGCTGATATCGACGCCGCTTTGGCCCGCACCTTCGATGCGCCCAGTGTTCTTCGATTCCCGGCTTTGGATGGCCTCCATTTCAAGGATTCCGAAAGATTAGCGGAAGAGGTACTCGGACCTAAATACGGGCATTTCGCGCAACAATTGGCGACAATCTCGGCCGGGACGCCTCTCGTCACTGTCATTGGAGGCCGACTGGTTGCACGTCACAGCATTTCTCCGTTGCTTCTGACCAATGAGGAAGAGTTCAGACGTGCCGTGTTTGACAAATACCTCGTGGAGTACGAACGTCTGCTGCCGCACGGCCCGGTTGCATGGAGAGATCTTCTCTCGCTTATCGCCGCATTGAGCCCTCTCATGGTCAACGACACGCGCTTCCTAGATTTGGCAGCAGATTTTCTGAGGCTTCGGCCCGACGAGATCCTTCAAGCTACCGAAACATTGGAGAAGCATGGGCTTCTTATTCGCCGGGGTGGCTTGGTACGGATCGTTCCAGATGTGCTGTCAGATTATCTGCTTGAGCAAGCGTGTGTTCAAGCTGATAAAGAACCTACTCGCTTTGCGGATGACGTCTTTACAAGATTTAAAGCAACGCAGCTTGCAAGCTTACTACGAAACCTTGCTCAGCTAGATTGGCGGATCGCGCACAAGCGGGCCTCCTCGGTGCTGCTCGATCGAATTTGGATGCGCTTTTTTGAGGATTATAAACAGGCAGACGCGGCAGCGCGCTGTGCGCTGCTCGATTCGTTGAAAGGGGCAGCGGCGTTCCAGCCGTCACGGGCGATTGAACTTGCCGAGTACTCCTTGGCAAACCCGGTTTCACAAACGGAAGGCGTTGGGTGGCTTCAAAACAGTCAGACTGACATTCTATACAAACTTCCGGTCATTCTTCAGAGTGTCGCTTATCATAGTGCGTATCTGGATCGGGCGATCAAGCTTCTGTGGAATCTAGCGAGGCAGGACACGAGGGACACAAATTCGCATCCAACCCATGCGCTTCGGGTGCTGCAGGATTTAGCCTCCTATGGATGGTATAAAAGTGTCGATTTCTACATCAGGATCGCAGATTCCCTTTCCGACCTTTTGGCTGACCCGAGTGCGTTTGAAGGCCGATATACGCCCCTTGACGTCGTGGACGAACTCTTGGAGAGAGAAGGCGAGCACCGGGAGTCCGACGGTTGGGCCGTCCGGCTCGGCGCGTTTGCATTAGCGTATGATCGAGTCCGGGAAGTACGCAGAAAAGCGCTTGAAATGGTGGAAACGTGTTTGGCGAGCGAGAACCCGACAGCGGCGTCCCGCGCGGCAAGGTCCCTTTCCAAAGTGCTTTCTGGCTTTGCGCCGAAGTTCGGACGGTGCGTTACTGACGAGGAACTCGTATGGCAAAATGCTGAGCGGCTGGAGGCGCTCGCGATAATAGAGCGGAGGATAGATCGTGATCCCGTGCCAGTTCCGCTTGCCAGAGAGTTAAGGCGTGAGCTCAAGCTTTTTGGCGGTAGTGACCCGAGCGATGTGGTCGATGCGCCGGTTGACCGACTTCTTCATCGAATTGGGTATTCCGACGATCTTTTCATTTACGATACCTTTTGTACATCTAAGTGGGATTACGACGTTGTTTCGGGCGACCTGGAGGATCTAGAGCGCAAGTTTTCCGTTCGGATTCAGCGAGCAAAACATCTACTCCGTGAAAGATTGCCGAATCCGATGGATCAGATCGGGGCACTCGAAGAGATGCTTTCACAAGCCGCGAGCTACGGCATTGACGCGCGGAGTCCAAGTTTTCCGCTCATCCAGTCCTTGTGTGACGAGCCGGACTTCTGCATTGAATTTTCAAATTATGTGTTTGCTGGCGCCAGTCCCGGAATGGGATTTCAGGTTGGAGCTTTGTTGTCAATTTTGCGGCAGACTAACCCTGAGGAATACCTAAGAGTTGGCTCAGCCGCCTCCAAGGGATCGAGGGCCCTCGCTTTGGGAGCGGCGAACGCAATTTGTTACGGCAGCATTTTGCAAACGCCAATAACGCCAGATCTCAAAATTCTCACTTTCCTAAGCCAACATGGTGATCGCAATGTTCGATTAAGTGCGTTGTTCGGTATCGGACTACTCGGGCAATGCGATGCCCACAGGGATGCCGCCATCGTACTAGCCCTGAATACTGACATAGCGAACGATTGCGCTCTCGCCCACGATCTGGTGGGGGTGTTTCACCCTAGCAAGGTCAATCCTGACTGCCTCACCCCTGCGCAGGTGCGGGCGATCTTTAACAAGCTCCTTCCCTTGGGTGATCTTGACGGACATCGCCAGTCCCATCACATGTCGGAATTCCTGGACTGGGCTTGCTCTACTCATCCGGACCTGACGTTCGAGTTCATTATTGCGCGAATAGACTATGCGGCGGCCTTGAAGAAGCATGCCGAATGGCAGAGCTATGAAGCGGTACCTCACCCTGAGATCGAATCTAAGTTCCAGGGCTTTCGCCGGACCGCCCAATACTCTGTTCTCCTCGAGCAGGTACGTGACCTCCTCGTCATGAAAGATCATTCAGCTTTTGACGTAACAGAGCTTTTCTGGTCAATGGGGTCGCTCGATGTGGAAACGCTTTCCGTGATGGACGCGTGGCTTCACTCCGGGGATGAAGAGAGGTTCGCTGCAATTCTCCGTTTGATCCGACTTGCCCCACATAACCTCCCCTTCGCATTTCCATACTTTGCTCTTCATGTGTTGCACTGCGCCTCCGATTACGGCAGCGAGACTCTCCAGGAGGCCATTGACGATCTCGTTGCACGAACGCGAAGTCGATCATGGTCAAGCAGGCCTCCTGAGCCGCCGGTCGAGATGCTTCAGCTTCGTGATGCCGCGAGCCAACTGGCTCAAAGGATGGCTGGTATTCCCGAAGGCATAAGGCTCTTTTCAATGATGGCTGAGACATTGGACGCCGACATTAATTCGTGGAAGCAGAGGTATGAAGAACGCTAGATCTATATGAGGCCCGCCGGAGTAGTTTCTTCAACCCGTTGTGCGAGTTCCTTACAAAACGGGAAATTGATTCTCGCAGCCACATCGCCGAGGAATTGCGACTCGTGCAACAGCCTTCCAAGCCTCATAGCCGGTGATCAGACACCCTACCCACTACCCGAAAGCGGCTAGCGCTTGCAGAGCTCGGGAAACTGCTTCTTCAATTGCTCGAGTTTCGGCAGATCATTGTACACGATGTAAGGCTGGTTGGGATGATTCACCAAGTAATGTTGATGATACCCTTCAGCCGGATAGAATCCCTCGAGCGGCACGACCTGCGTCACGATGGGATGCCGGAATACTTTCGCGGCATCGAGCTGTTGAATATAGGCCTCAGCGACATGCTTCTGGTCTTCGGTCGTATAGAAGATCGCGGAGCGGTATTGCGTGCCGTAGTCGGGCCCCTGCCGGTTGAGCTCCGTGGGATCGTGGGCCACGGAAAAATAGACCTTCAGGATCTGCCCGAAGGTGATCTTCGAAGGATCGTACGTCACCTGGACGGATTCGGCATGGCCCGTGCGTCCCGTGCTCACGGTTTCATATTGGGCCGTGTTCTTGGCGCCGCCGGCGTAGCCGGAGACCGCGCTCGTGACGCCCTTCAGCGATTCGAATACCGCCTCCACGCCCCAAAAACAGCCGCCCGCGAGCACCACGGTCTCTTTGCCTTTAGCGGCGCTCGATGGGATGTCGGTCGATGGATCGGGGAACACGCGCGCGGCGCTAAGCTCGAGCGCCGCAAACGGCAGGGCAAGCAGTATGAGTCGCTTCAACGTACTATTTTAGTGTCCCACAAAATGCCGGGGCTGCGTTCTACCTCGTCCACCCGGCTATTCCGGGGACCGGCAGGCCGCTCCATATCAGAACTGGAAGCGCAGATCGAGCGAAAGGATTCGCGGGCCGCGATCGGCCGTAGGCAAACCGAAAGAGGCGTTGGTCTGAATACCGGCGCCGTTGAACTGCGCGGTGCTGTTGATGCTCGTGAACTCCGGGTGGTTAAACGCGTTGTAGGCCTCGAGCCGAAGTTTCAACACGCGCTTTTCGCCCAAGCCGATGGGCACCGTTTTCCCCAGCGCCAAATCGAAGTTGTAATATGGGTGCTGCCGCAGGATATCCACGCCGGCGTTGCCGATCGTGCCTGCGGCGGGTTCCGCGAAAGCCGCAGTATTGAAGTAAGTGCCCGGTACCGCAGGCGCGGCATTGCCATCGCCAACGACATTGATGCGGGGAGTTTCCGAAGCCGATCCCGTGATGTCGGCCCCGACCGTGCTGGTAAAGCTGGGCGTAAATGGGGCGCCAGACGAAAAGGTGGCCAGACCGGAAAGAATCCAGCCGTCGGCGACGGCGCCCATAACCTTATTGTGCAGCGCGCGTCCCGGCTGCGGCAGATAATAGATGAAGTTGACCGCCAGGAGTTGGGGACGGTCCGTGCTTAGCGGCCCATAGTTACGCTCGTAATTATTCGCAACGAGGGGATCGAAAGTAATCATGCCGAGACTCTTGGACCACGTATAGGCGGCGCCTAGCGCGAGATTTTTCGAGAATTGGCGCCGCAGACTAACCTGCAAGGAGTTATAGTTGGTCTTACCGCCAAACTGAAAGGGAGTGATGTCGAGATACCCCGGATAATTGACGCGAAGCAGGGCTGAGGGCAGTATGCCGCCGGACTTGGTGGGGTCTGCATTCTTGGGGTTGAAATCGGCGCCCAGCGGGATGGGGTTGATGTTGACTGTCCAGGGCTGGTTTAACCCCCAATTACCCACATAGGAGGTGTCCAGCACCATCCCGAAGCTGACGCTTTGCTGGATGCCAATGCTGGCATTGCGCACTTGGTCGATGGGCACGGAGCCGGCTAGATATGAGACGCTGGTTGGTCCGATCAGTCCAGTGCTGCTGGATAGGGAATTGATGGCGTCATAGTAACTCGAGGCGGTGAATACGACCGGCGATTGGCCCCCCATTTCGGAAACCCGATTCTCGTTGAACTGGTTATAAAATACGCCCGCGCCGCCGCGAACGGCGGTCTTGCCATTACCGAACACGTCATAAGCAAAACCGAAGCGCGGCGCTACCGCCACGGGCATATGAGTATAAGTGTTCAGCGGCACTCCATTCTGTCCCGCCACTAACATGCCGTTTCCGGGATTGCCGGTGTTTGGCACAAACAGACCGATGGCCGCCTGCGGCGCGGTGGCGCCGCTCCCAGGATCGACGGCCACTCGCTGGCCCGCGGAATTGAAACCGGGAATGTAAATTCTGGGGACTGCCGCCGCGGAATAAGAGCTCGGCGAGAAATAGGACCACAGGTTATTAGGATTGACAATGGGACTTTGATGGTAGAAGCGGAGGCCGTATTCCAAGGTCAACCGCCGCTTGACGCGCCAGCTATCCTGAACGTACCACTCCGTATCCCAATAGACCAAGAGGTTGATGGTCCGGCCGTTGGCTTGGGTAAAGCTGTCATAGTCTCCAATCAAAGCGTTGGCGAAACCGTTGCCGGTGTTCAGAGGGTTATTGGCATCCGGTGCAAAGCTGAAGGTGCCCAAGTAATTATTTCCGCTGGCCTGATTGTGCCAGTTGTATTCCGCGTAGATGCCGGCTTTGAAGCTGTGGTTGCCCACTATCTTCGTCAAATTGTCATTAATGGACCAGATATCGTTCCAATTGGCATAGTCCGAGTAAGGACCCACGCCAAAACTCGCCGCGTTGACGGGAGTGCTTCCAAAACTTACAGTCGGAATGTAATCTGGCGAAGCTGTCAACCTCGGGCGCGGACTGATAGGGCGACGCATAACCTTTCGGCGTGCTGGGTATGGAGAATAATCCAGGTGGATTACCGGCGAGTGATCGGGCCACCAGCGAGGGTTCTTTCTCATAATACGCCCAAATGGTATAACCCTTTCCGAAGGTAAACTGGTTCACCATGGTCGGGCTGAAAATGTAGTTCAGTACGGCCGCATAACCATGTCCCGGGTTCGCATGGTCAATCGGCGCATAGTTCCACTGCAGGCCCTGGTAGAGTACCGTCATGTCGTCGGCGTCGTGCATCCAACGGAAATACGCGTTCAGCTTGGGGCGTCGGGTACCAGTCAACCCGGGCCTACGTCGTTGCGCCGGGGATGTGCGGCGCTCGCGCCGGACTGAAAGTTTGCCTGGCGGTAGTAAAGGCTTCCCGGCGCGGGGTTAAAGTTCGGCAGCGGTATAAAGTTGAGCATCGCCTGGCCGTAAGGATCGATCTGCGAGGCGGGGATGATATTGCCGGGATATGTAAGCGTCTCGTAAACCGCCGGGGGACGTTTCTAGGCGTGTGGTATCGGTGGATTGCTTAAGCTTGGGCTGGGAAGATCGTGGGTTGCCAGTTGTGTGGAAGCAATTCGCTCAGCCGGGTAATGGACTGAGACGGCATGCGCGAGAGCACGTCGCGGAACCAGGCAAACGGCTCGATGCCGGACCGCTTGCAGGAAGCGATGAAGCTCCGCAACACCGCTGCCGTCTTGCCGCCGCCGTCGCTGCCGAAGAACGTCCAGTTGCCGCGGCCCAGCGCGATATCGCGGTTGGCGCGTTCCGTGGCGCCGTTGTCAATCTCCAGCTCGCCGTCTTCCAAAAAGCGCGTCAGCGCGTCCCACTGGTTCAGCGCATAGCGCATCGCGGCGCCGGATGGACTCTTCGGCAGCACCTCGGCTTGCAACTCCAGCAGATACTGATGGAGCTTTCCGAGCAGCCGCATCGAGACGCGTTGCCGCAATGCCAGCCTTTGCTCCGCCGACAGCGACAGGGCCCTGGCGCGCTCCTCCACGGCATACAGGCGTGCAATGAGGTGCAGCGCCGGCGCCATGTGTGGCTCGTCAGATTCCATGGCCTTGAAGAAATACCTCCGGGCGTGCATCCAGCACCCGACCTCCGTCATACCGCGTTGCGATTTGAAAAATGCGTCATAGACGGAGTAGGCGTCCGCCTGCAGATAGCCTTTGTATCCTTCCAGAAACTTCGCCGGGCCGGCACGCGATCGCGTGGGCGTGTAGTCGTACACGATCACCGGATGGTGCGCATCTCCGACATACGGCCAGATCCGCCCGGTCCTGGCAAAGGGAAGCTTGCGGTCCAGCACCTTCACGCTGGTGTCGTCGGTGCCGATCACCCTGGAACCCAGCACTTCCTTCTTCATCAACTGATACAAAGGACCGAGCAGTTCCGCGCACTGCGCCATCCAGCCGCCCATAGTTTTGCGCGAGATGTCGATGCCATGCCGCTCAAACATCTTCTCCTGCCGGTGCAGCGGTTGGTGGTCAGCCCATTTCGCCACGATCACTTGCGCCAGTAAGCTCGCTCCCGCCGTGCTCTTCTCGATCGGCTGCGGCGGCTTGGCGGCGGTCTTCACCGTGCAGTCGCAGGCGTACTTCAGGCAAACGTCCTGAATCACCTTCATCGAGGCGGGGATGTATTCGTAGCGTTCGCTGGTATCTTCCGCAATCAGCCGCAGGTCCTTGCCGCAGCCATGACAATGCTTTTCCGCTTCGGCCAGGTCGTGAACAATGCGTTCGCGTTTCAGATGCCGCGCCAGAGGTTGACGCCCGCCGCGTTTCTGGCTTGTCGTTTCGTTCGGTTTCGGCCCTGCTCCCGCATCGCCATCCAGGTCGTCGTCGTCCTCGCCGGCAGCCGATTCGTCTTCCGTACTCCGTGCCTTCCAGGCCGCCTCGAACAATGCCAGCTGCTCTTTCGACAACTGCTCACTCTTGCGGTTACGCTGTGCTTCCAGCAGTTCGCGCAGCAGACTCTGATACTTGTTCTGCTCGGCGAGGGAACGATCCAGTTGTTCGGTCAGATCCACGACGATCTTCCGCAGCGCCTCTGCATCCCGCGGCAAGCTGTTCGGATCGATGGCCACCGTGCCTATAGATTACGCGGAAACCAGCCCTTTTCCAAGTGAAAACAACATCACATAGAAATGCTTTATGCGACCGCGCGTCGATACCGTTTCCGTCGTTTCGCTGTGTTCAGATCGATGCCGCTCAGCAACGCTCCTAATTCCTGCGCCGTGATCTCCCGCCGGCGCTCTCCGCCGGTATCGCCGAAAGGCACTGCGTACGTCCCTTCCTCGAGCCGCTTACTCCATACCGCGAAGCCGTCGCGGTCCCAGTACAAAATCTTGACCCGGTCCTTCCGCCGGCTGGTAAAGACAAACAGGTGTCCTGCAAAGGCGTCCAACTCCAGGTGCTCGCGCACCAGCGCCTGCAAACTGTCAAAGCTCTTGCGCATGTCGCACGGCGTCAGGCACAGATACACCCGCACGCTGGCCGGCAGGTGGATCATGCCCGTAACACGTCCAGTACAGCACGCAAGATCGCGGTGTCCACCCCACAACCAATGCGCAGCCGCTCGCCGCTCGCCAACACCAGTTCCAGCGCCGCCTCGGCCATGCGCTCCGGCCGGCGCGCGCTCCGTTCCACCAAAGCGAACCGCACCGGCCCCTTTTCCTGGAGCCGTTTGCGCCAGGCGTAGAAGGAGCACTCCGTCAGCCCGTGTTCCTTACAGAACTGC
>CAWITB010000046.1:0-117807 GCA_963838885.1 Bryobacterales bacterium
CGGCCGCCGATACGCTCAGATTTTCCCGGCCGGCAATTGCTGCAAGGAATGCCGCGCTCTGTTGTAGTATTCGGAGTTCGGCGTCGCGCTACAACTTCCGCCGAAAAAAATCCGCCTCCAAACGATAGCCACGTAGCCACGAAGCATGGCGCAAGAAGCCATGGATTTCATCTGGAACGATGAGTTGCTCAAAATAGACGCCCTGTCTGCGAAGCGCCGCGACCAGCTCGACGGTTTGCGAGAAATCGACGTTCCGGTCGTCATCGCCATGAATCAGGAGCACCGGCGAACGCCACGTGCGCAGGGAGGAAATGGGCGATGAATCGTATGCTGTACGAATAGCCTCCTCGCGCGCGGCTTGCGCGGCGGCAGTGGCGAGTACGGGAGTGGCTACCCTTTCCCACGGGCGGCCTCCGGCGGCGGCGCGTACGCTCCAATCGTGAACGCCGTGGAAATCGACGCCGGCGGCGAACAGATCGGACCCGCGCGCCAGCCCCAGAGCGGTGAGATATCCGCCGTAGGAACCGCCCCACAGGCCGATATGCGCGGGGTCGACATCGGGCCGCGAGCGTAGATAGAGACCGGCGCCTTCGACATCATGAAATTCGCTGGCGCCGGCGGGGCCCCGGTTCGCCGCCTCGCGGAAAGCAGCGCCGTAGCCGATGCCGCCGCGATAATTAATGGCCAGCACGATGTAGCCCTGGCTCGCCAGGTACTGATTCATTGCATAGGCATTGTTGTAATAGTCCATCGAATGCCAGCCGAGCAGCATCTGGCGGCGCGGACCTCCGTGCAGGAAAATCAGGGCGTGGCGCCGCTGCCCGGGCTTGTCATCCGGCGGTAGAAAGAGTTGGCCGTGAATCGGCATTCCATCCGAGCTCGAAAAGATCACCGGCTGCGGCACGACGAGCGAACCGGCCGGAAAACCGGCCGGAATAGAATCGGGAGCGAGATCCTTTACGGCGCTGCCCATCTGGATGGCGGCGCGCGCGGGACGCCGGGCATCGGCATGCAGATAAGCGATTCGAGCGCCCGCGAAGACGGGTTCCCATTCGAGCGACTCGCCCCTGGTGACCGCCTCGGGCGGACCGCTGGTGAAGGACACGCGCCAAATATGGCGGCGATCGATATCGTCCTGGTTGGAAGAGAAAACGGCCTCTCTGCCGTCATCCGACACGGACAAGTGCTCGACTTCGAAATCGCCGGGGGTTAGGAGCTTAGCAGAACCACCTTCCACGGCCACCGAATAAAGATGGAGCCAGCCATCTTTTTCCCAAGGGAAAAGAATGCGGTCGCCGGCGCCCCAATGAAGTTGGCGATCGGATACCACTGGGTGAAACACGCTGCCGGGACCGGGAGTGGCTCGCCAAATCTGTCGCCCGGCCCCAGTTTCGGCGCTGGCGACGCGAATCGACCAAGGCTGAGCACTGCTGAGTCCACGCGTTGCGCCGCCATCAAAGTTACGGATGAATGCGACCTGCTTGCCATCTGGAGACCAGATGGGGTCCGAGTCATGATCTACGGTGGGGTCGAGATAGGTGATGGACCTGGCGGCGAAGTCGTAGACCGCGATAAAGCTGTGGTTACCGCGATCGCTCTCGAAGGCGAGTTTGGAACCATCGGGCGACCACGCCAGTTGCGTTGCGGAGACGCCGGAACGGGCGTGGATCAGCATCTCGGCGGGCTCATTGCCGGAAAGGGGCGCCGTCCAGATCCGGCCGGCGCGCAAGAATGCCACGCGTTCGCCCTGGGGCGAAACGGCGGGCGAATAGCCGATGCCGAGTTTGCGCGGCGGCTGGCCCGGTGTAACCACACAGATGTCCTGCTCTACTCCGGCGGGAGTGGCGGAAGGATTCGGATCCGGGCGGCCGAGGAATTCCAAATCGCCGCCGCGTGTATAGACAACCGAGCGCCCGTCCGGAGTCCACTCTAATTGTCCGAGGTCCTGGCCGTCGTCGCCGGCGTAAGCCGTGACCCGGACGCCCTTATAGTCCGGCGCCGATGCCACCCAGATATTGCGGGCTCCCCGATCGTTCAGTACCCAGGCGATCTGGGAACCTCCTGGAGCGGCCACCAAGTCCGAAGGAAACGGCGCCGAAAGCGTCTGTTCCAGCGTGAACGTTCCGGCCCGGCCCTGACAACAGACCAGACGAAAAAGACAGCACGAAGGCGTTCCTATGCCTCTTGCGCCCCGGAGCGGATGCCACGCGCGTAATGGTGTCATTCATTGGCGGCCCGGTTCTCCTCCGGGCGGTAATAGTGAATCTCGAAAAGCACACAGCCTTTTTCCGATTTGAAGGGGCCGTGATAGACGCCCGGCGGGCGGCAGGCGTAGGTGGGGGCGTAAAACGACGTTCCGCCGTTTCCATGCTCGTCGTTGCCAACCGTGAGATCGCCTTCGATGAGATACACCTCTTCCCAGTGATCGTGAATGAACGGTTTTTCCGAAAAAGCGCCCGGGGCGATTCGCAGCAAGCGCGAGCGGCTGCCGTACTTTTTTCGTTCATCCAGATCGCTCGCCAGAATCTTTTGCGTGAAGCCCTGCTTGTAGCCCGGCGGGGTTTCCCAACCGGCTTTCATGTCCACGGGAAAAAACTCAAGGTGCGGTTTCCGCGCCATTCTATTCTCCATTCGAAGCGCTCGTTCAACTCTCGACCGGCAGCGGGCGGATCAGGTAATTATGCGCGATGGTGCGGTGGAGGACGGGGTCTTCAAGTTCCATCGCAAATTCCGAAGCCCAGCGCAGCTCGCCGATCACGGACAGCGTGCCGCAGAACATCGCGGCGCCCGGGGGTAAGACGCCGCCATTCGCGTTACCGTAATCGTCCATCAGCTTTCTAGGATTGAGAATTGTCGCGACGCTTCCCTCCTGATACAAGGTGCGTTGGCCGGCCGCGACGGTATAGGAGCGCAGAATCAACTCATCCCAGTGCGGCTCAATGCTCGAAAATTCCCAGACCTCCGAGGCCAGCGGTTTCGGACACATCTGTTTGGATAAGGCTACCCCGATGGTTTCGGCTTTGCGGTCGGTGTGGTCCGAGCCCAAGCCAACCAGCAATCGCTTGGCATCTTGGAGCAACACGAATTCGGCTTCTCCGGTGGAGTCGCGCCCGAGCACCTGAACGGCGTTATCAGTCGTTAGGAGCGATGCCGAGACGCGATAGAAGATCGGCATTCGGCTGGGCGCGGCGACTCCCAAAGCGCCGAGCTCCCGAATGTGGGCGTCCACCGCGGTCCGATCCCTTCCAGTCCACCCCGCAATTACAAGGTCGCGGACAGGAACATTTATCGGCAGAATTTCACTGTTCGTCCTAAGCCTCAAGGAGATATCGATCATGGCAGGCGCTCCCGCTTCTCAGACAAGTAACGCAGAAGGGCCAATGCGCGATCGGCGCACGACGGCATCTGCCGCGTCATTCGGAGGAGTTGCCGGAAACCGGAGGTATCCAGAAAATCGAACAACACGTCATTCACCGCAACCTGCGTGGGAGCCAATGATTCCAGCAGTGCGCGCCCTTTGGCCGTGGTCTTCAAAGATACGCGACGGCGGTCGCTACGGTCGGGCTGTTTCGTGAGCAGCCCTTTCCGGAGCAGTTTGCCGGTTTCGATGGTTACAAACGCGCCGCTCAACTGCAAATGGCCGGCCAGATTGTTCACGCTCACGTCCCCATCGCCTTCGAGGTGATGGACAGAGATCAACGTGGTGTATTGAATCGGAGTTAGTCCCACGAACCGCGCCAAGCCGGCGCGGACGCTTTCGAGCCGCGTCGAGAACGCCAGCAGGCCGTGAACGAGAGTTCGAAATTCGGCGTCGGCGCCTCCGCGGAGCAGTTCCGGACGGGAAATCGTTAAGGGCGCCGGCTTACGTTCTCGCCGCGGAGCTTGATGTTCGGCGAGCATCGTTTGCGCGCTCATTCGACTTCACCTCGCGCAGCCTCCGCCGCGCTGAAGGGTGGCCGGGGGCCGTCATAACCGGCGAGCATTCGCTCAACCATAAGGCCAGCGCGTTGCCAATCGTAAGAGCGGAAGGAGTGCCCTTTGGTGACGAACCCGGCGCCGGCATAGAACATTTCGTATTGCGTATGGCGGGAGGCGAACTCAGAGCCGACGGCGTCCCACGCCATCTTGAAAAATTTCACGCGATCCTCGGGCGTTTTCGTAGCCGAGCCCTGAGCGTTCAACGCGTAGGAGGCGATCGTCGCATCCCGCAAATCCTCCACTCCAGAAGGCAGCATGATCATGTTGCCGCCGGCCAGCTCGCGCAAAGCGTGAATGACCTTGGGATAAAGCTGCTGCGTGAGCACTTGTGACGCGTAGAGCATGTGCCGGTCCGGTATGTAATACGGTCCGCGATACGCGCCTTTGGCTTCCATGGCAGTAACGAAGGCCTCGACCATGGCGGCTTCGGCCGCCAACTGGCCGAGAGTTTCACGAACCTGGGGAAAACTTTCGGAGCCGTTCACCTTGCAGATTTCCCTGGCCAGACCGAGCAGAAATCGCATTTTCACAATCAGCCGGATCTGGCACTGATAATTTTGATAAACATGAGCCGGAGTGGCATGGAACTGTCTTTGACACATGGCCACATCCTGCGCAATGAAGACGCGCTCCCACGGAACGGCGACGGCGTCGAAATACAGGATCGCGTCGTTTTCGTCGAAGCGGCTGGAGAGGGGATTATCGAACACCGAACCCGCGCCCCATTCGTAAGACTTTCTCGAAAGGATTTTGAGTCCGGGCGCATTCATGGGCACGGCGAAGGAAAATGCGTAGGCGGCGTCTTGCGGAGCCAACGGCTGGATGCAGGTGACCAAGACCTCGTTCGCCATGATGGCGCTCGTGGCCAGCATTTTCGAGCCTGTGACAACAATTCCTCTCGAGCTTTGATCGCAGATTCGCGCCGCATGGAACGCGCCGGGCTGTTCCGCCGCGCTTTTAGATCGATCGGCCTGAGGGTTGATGATGGCGTAGGTCAGGTAGAGATCGTGATCTCGAACGAAGTGAAAATAGTCGCGCAGGGCCGCCGCCCGCTTTGGATCGAACGCCTCGAATTCCTCAATGCCCATGTACATGCCGGCAAGGCAGGAAGCGACGTGGTCCGGCGACCGGCCCATGAAACCGAAATGCGTTTCGGCGCACGCGGCCAGCGCTTCACGCCGCGCCACGAGTTCGGCGTTGCTGGTAGGAAGCTGCCAGCAGCGGCCGACCCGCTCGCCGGTGGCTGGCGAAGGAAAGGTCAGCTTTTCGATATTTTCCGGTAAGCTCTGAAAATCGTAGAGATAAGCGGCGGAGGCGACCGCGTTGCGAAAGGCGGGGTGCCGCGTAACATCGGCGACCTTTTCGCCGCGGATGTAGACTTCGCGCCCGTCGCGCAGAGAGGCTAAATGATCGGCTCCGGATTTCATGCGTCCCGCTCCGGCAGCGAAAGAGTGTGATAACGCCCGCGAAAAAACACCAGGGGGTGGCAGCCGGAATCGACCTCCACGTGGGTAACGCGGCCGACCACGATGACATGGTCGCCGCCGTCGTAATGCGCATACGGGCGGCATTCCAGCACCCCCAGCGCGGGAACCAGAATGGGACTGCCGGTCGCGCCGGACCGGAATTGGACGCCTTGCCACTTATCCGAACAAGCCGTGGCGAAGCGGCCGGAGAGGTGCGCCTGATCGTGGCGCAGGAAATTGATGGCGAATGCTCCGGCCCGCAGCATGCCTTGCAGACTTAAAAGCTGGCGCGAGAGGCTGAAGAGCACTAGGGGCGGATCGAGCGAGACGGAATTGAAGGAACTCACGGTAACCCCGTATAGCGCGCCATCGCTCCCCGCGGCCGTCACCACAGCGACAGCGGCGGGAAAGCTGCCTAAAACATCGCGCAACATTCGCGCCGGTAAAGCGGATTCGACGCAAGGGCCGCGTTCCGCGATATTCAGAGACATTGGTCAGCCTCCAATGGCTTATGAATATAGCTAATTATCAAAGGTAATGTCAAGTATTATACGAAACCCGCCTTTGCGAATCGGCGGCTACTCGCTGGCATTGGTGCGTTCTTTCAATGCGGAGGTCAACGCATGCTCGCAGCGTGTGGAGCGCCCGAATAATGGGCTTGGCGGAACTATTTCGCCGCGCACGCATGAAACTCCGTCGTATTCCTCCTTCAATTCTCCTCGTGGCCGCGGCGTTTTGCCCGCTCGTTGCGGCTAAGGACAAACCCCAGAGAAATCCGCCCCGGGATGGGATAGAAGTCGTGGGCCATCTGGCATTGAACGGCGGAGATGTGACTCGCTTCATAGCCACGCGGCACTACAACAGCTACTATCTCTACGCCGCGCGCGGCGCGGGTAATGCATTCACGCTCCTCGATGTGACGCAAGCGGAGCATCCCGCCGTGTTGGCCGATGTCGCGTACCCACCCGCGGCGGGAACGGAGGCGCTGGCAGCCGTCGCGGGGACGGCGGCGCTCGTGACGATTGCACAGAACGCGCCATCGCCGGCGCCTATGTCTCAAACCCTCCGCGTTATGAGCTTCGCGGATCCGCGCCATCCCGCGGTTCAGCGGGAATTTTCCGGTGTCACGGCAATCGGCCGCGACGAGCGCCGTGGACTCTTTTTTATCGCAAATTCGGAAGGTCTGTGGGTATTACGGCAACGGCTGGCGCTCGACCCCGCCATCGAAGACGAGTACGCCCGCTACGTTTTATATAGTCACTGAGAACCGCGCGTTATTTTCCCAACAGCCGCGTGGCTTCCTGAATGCGGCGGTCCATCTCCGCCAGCACGCCCGCGACGACGCCGGTTTCCTCGTTCGCCTCGCTCCAATTCTTCGCCTCCACGGCTTCGCGAATGCCGGGCAACGTCTTCACGCCATAGCCGGTGTAGAAACCCGGAGCGTAGATCTGGTGCCGGTACCATTCGCGGCGCGGCAGGCCTTTTTCCACCACCAAGGCGCGCTCGCTGTGAAACAGGACATCGTTCACCTTGCCGAAGTTGGCCGTGTTACCGGCTTCCACAGCCGCCTGCATGGCTTTCTCGTAAGCCCCGGAGTCCGCGTCTATTTTGGCGAGCTGGTCCACGACGGGCTGCAGGTTCACTTTATCGCCCGATTGTTTTTTGATCTCGTCCACATAGCCGTGCACGGTTTTTGAAAAATCGCCGAACTCGAACGGCAGCAGCGGAGCGTCGGCGAGACGCATCAGCGTGGTCGCGGTCACCTGCGACAACGTTTTCCCGTACACGAAATCGGGATCGCCGAAGCGCTTGAACCAGGTCATGTCGTCGTAGATGGAATGATAAATCCCGCCCTGGTTGGGGCCTCCAAATCCTACATCCAGGCTCGCAACGCCCACGTGATCGATAAAGGCGACATAGTCCGATCCCGCTCCGAGCGCACCGAGGTGGAATTCACGCGGTTTGTTCGGCTCCGGCGCGGGGCCGTCCGGATTCGCGGTATCGGCGCGGCCCCTGCGCGTGGCTTCGAGCAGCGTTTTTCCGTTCTTAGGATCTTTCAAATCGCGCAGAATCTCGCTCATGAAAAGTTCCAAGGTGTGCGAGCCGCTGGCCCCGAGCGAACCCTGGCCATTGGAATCGGAGTTCATATACACGACGGCTTTTTCGTTCAACTCGGCGGAATGCTTCTCGGCATACTCGGTCGACCCCAACAATCCGAACTCTTCGCCATCCCAAAGCGTGAACATGACCGTCCGCTTGGGTCGCCAGCCTTCCTTATAAAGCTGACCCAAAGCGTGCGCCGATTCAAGCAGCGAAGCCGCCCCGCTGATGGGGTCGTGAGCGCCGTTCACCCAGGCGTCGTGGTGGTTGCCATACACCACCCACTCGTTCGGATATTCGCTCCCGGGAATCGTCGCGATGACATCGTGCAGCGGGCGGTTGGACCAGTCGAAATCCAGCTTCATGTGGACCGTCGAGGGCCCCGGCCCGATGTGATAAGTAAATCCCAAAGCGCCGCGCCAGTTCGCGGGCGCAACCGGTCCTTCGAGATGCTCCAGCAAGGGCGTCGCATCCGCATACGAAATCGGCAGGACGGGAATCGTCATCAGCGACTTCGCTTCGGCGCGCGTCAGCCGCCGCGAGCCCTTCTCCGACGCCCAACCCGGCGACAGCGGATCGCCCACAGCCAGCGGCATGTCCATGACGCTGCCGCGCTGCACTCCCTCGGGCGGCCGCAGCGCGCCTTTGGGGTACGTGTCGCCTTGAAAATATCCGTCGTCGCGCGGGTCGGAATAGATGATGCAGCCGATCGCGCCGTGCTCCGCGCCGACCTTCGGCTTGATGCCGCGCCAGCCTCCCCCGTAGCGCGCCAGCACGATCTTGCCTTTGACGTCGATGCCTTGCTTGGCCAAAACTTCGTAGTCCGCCGGCATGCCGTAATTGACATACACAATTTGCCCCGTCACGTCGCCCGAGGCGGAATACGCGTTATAGGTCGGCAGCTGGCCGGGATCGGAGGAATCCGGATCTTCGGCAATGGCCGGCTCTTTCAACTTCAACGTGTACTTTACGGGAGCGGTCAGCTCCACGACGCGGGTCGTCGGGTAGGGAATCAGAGCTTCAAATTCCTCAATATGCGCATCGAGACCGAAGCTTTTCATCAGACCGAGCGCATACTGCGCGACCGAGGCCGACATGGGCGAGCCGGCATGGTGCGGCTGCTGCGCCATGCGCTCCATATAGGCGCGAATACGATCGGCTTGCGGGACGGCCTGCGCCTTATGCTCCTCGGCCTGCTCGGCGGAGGCCTGCGCCGCCGTATACCCGCGCATGTTTTGCGCTTGCGCCGATAATGCCGCGGCGCACAGAAACACTAAATTCGTCGAGATCTTCATGCCTTGCCTCCCGGCATTTGGAGAAATACGATGGATTTTTCCTGCACGCCATTTTGGCGCCGGCGGGATCGGATCCCCGCGTTGGACGGTCACAAGCATTCTATATCACACGCCCTGCGGTTCAGGCCCTACTCAAAAGCAAATGGCCTGAGATTACCTCTCAACTGACTTTTTGGGTCTGCCTCCCAGTCTTCCATTTTTTTTGGAAGCGGCCTTTTTAGACTTGCTCCTGGAACGCCCGCCAATTTGACCTAACCGGGAGGCCATCCAGCCCTTCGATCCCAGAAAGCCCTCTAGGAGGCCTGGCACATAGAGGTCCGCATCCACGGCTGGAAAGTGAATGCCGAATCCGGACGGACTGATTTCAATTTCACTGAGCTGTGAAGGCCGGGCGCCGTCAAGCCCCTCGATGTCCTTTGGCGAGAAGCTCACGATCAGCTTGGAGCTTAAAGCAATTACGATCCGTCCGGTTTCGCGATCGTAATGCGCGGAAAGCGCTCGAGGGATACGCAGCTTAAGCTCCTTAGCGCGCTGGTTTGACTTTTTCAAACCCTCATGCAATGCCATGAATATGCTCCCATGCTTGGCACAATTCGTCTAAGTGATGCGTCAAATCGCCCAGTATGCGCCCGATCTCCCGCCACAAGAATCCATAGTTCTCCGCAGCTTTATAGGCGCTCCCGCACAGTTCAGATCGAATGTCGCCTCGCGGCCACGCCCGATACGTGGACATGGGCGGGTCGATATAGTTCGGATAGATCACGGCCCGCAGCCCGTCGAATCTCAGAATCGTTGGCACACCCAGAATATTTGATCTTAAATTCCCAAGCGCTTGGGTTTATCGGGGATGCCGAGAGAGCCCGAGCCCGCGTCCTTGCAGAAACTCTGCCGCGCGGTCCGCAGGCCGAGATCTTCATGCCTTTCCTCCCGGCGTTTGGAGAAATGCCATGAATTCTTTGGGATTGCGCGTCGAGCTGGGGAAGGTCGCGATCACGCGCTCGTCAGGATCGAGAATGGCGTAGAAGGGAATGCCGGCGGTCTTGAATTTTTGGTCCTCGAGCGCCTGATTGCTCTCCGACAGCGGGTCGCTGCCGTCGGTGTAGAGTTCCACCGGCACGAAGTTCTTCATCACCGCTGCAATCTCCGGCCGCGAGAACATGTTGGCCTTCATCCAATGGCAGTTGGTGCAAGCGTAGCCCGTGAAATTCACGAACACCAGCTTATTCTCCCGCCGGGCGCGCGCCAGAGCTTCGCGATACTGATTCTTCATCCAGGGGATTTCGTTCGATGCCGCCGCCGTGCCAAAACCGCTCGAACCCGTGGGCAGCGGAATGTAGGCATCCAATTCTCCCAGCTTCGCGCCCCACATGCCGGGAATCAGGCTGATCGCGAAGATCAGGAACGCCGCGCCGAGCAGCATGCGGCCTACGCCGAGATGGTCGTCCGGCGAAACGCCTTCCAGCCGCAGGAAACCGAGCAGATACAGACCGGCCATCGCGAAGAGGACCACCCAGGCGGCGATGAAGCGCTCGCGCGTCAGAAATCCGAGCTGCAGCACTTGATCGATATTGCTGAGATATTTAATCGCGGTTGCCAGGATAACGAACCCCAGCACCACCTTCACTCGCGCCATCCACATGCCGCGCTTCGGCAGACGCCGCAGATACGATGGAAACAACGCCAGCAGGAAAAACGGCGTCGCCAGACCGGTGGCGAAGCACAGCATCCCGAGGACGGGCTGCAAGCCCTGGCCTTGTACAGAAGCCACCAGCAACGGACCGACGATGGGGCCAACGCACGCGAACGACGTCAGCGAGAAGGTCAGGCCCATGATCAGCGTCCCCGCGTAACCGCCCCGGCGCGATGCCGCGTCCATGCTGGTCAGCAAGCCGGACGGCAAGGTCAACTCGAACGCGCCGAGGAGGCTCAGGCCGAAAACTACAAAGACCAGCGCGATGAAGCCGTTCACCCAGGGATTGGACCCCAGTTGCACAACACCGAACGGCCCCGCAATGGCCTTCGCCAGCAGACCGAGGCCGGTAAACAGGACGATAATTCCCAAACAGAACGTCACGGCCTGTGCCAGTCCGCTGCCCTGCCGCTTGTCATTACTGGATCCTTGCCTGTTCAGGAAATACGACACCGTGATCGGAATCATGGGGAAAACGCAGGGCGTGAAGATGGCCGCGAGTCCGAAGCCGAACGCCGTCAGAAGAAACCAGCCAAAGCTGCCGGTTCGCGGTTGCGGCGCCGCTGGAGATTGCGAAGCGGCGGGACGCGGCGCCGCAACATCGCTATAGCCGGCGGGGATCGCGATCGCGGCCGCGCTCGCCGCTGGGTCTATCGTGATTGCCGCGGCGGCGGTCTTCGTTTTGGGCGGCAGGCACTTGACGTCGTTGCAGACCTGATAACGAATCCCGGCGCCGAGATTGGCCGGGCCGGCCGCAGCCGATTTGCTCAGCTCGATGTCGAGGAGGAAAACGGCCGCGCCCGAATAGGTTTCGGTATCGATTTGGAAACCCGGGTCCAGCTTGCGCAACGGCGCCGGCTCGAACACTCGTACGCTTGCCACCGCCGCATTCCCGGCCAGCTTAATCGTCGTTGGATTGGGCCCCCCGGGAGGCGTCGTCGGCGAATAAAGATGCCAGCCGGGATCGATTTTCGCCGCCAGTCTTCCAACTGCATGACCGCCCGGAGGCGCCGCTTTCGAATCGAAGCCGAGCGTCCACTGCACCGGGTCTTCCGCGGCCCCAGCCAGCCCCGCCGCGGCTGCACAGCAAAACAGAACGAACAATACTCGTTTCACGTCACATGCACGCCGAACGCGTGGCCTCGCCGCAGCGTCCCAATTCTTCCTCGATACGTTGATTGATCTTGCCCTGCGCGAATTCGGCCGCCACGCGGATCGCATTCTTGATGGCATTAGCGTTGGAGCGGCCATGCGTGATGATGCACACGCCCTTCACGCCAAGCAGCGGCGCGCCCCCATACTCGGAGTAATCGACGCGCTTGCGAAAATCCGTAAAAGCGGACTTGGCAAGCAGATAACCGACTTTTCTCGAAATCGTGGCCTTCAGCGAATCGCGCAGCATGTGACCGATCATATCGACCAAACCTTCGCTGACCTTCAGCGCCACGTTTCCGACGAAGCCGTCGCAAACGACCACGTCCGTGTCCCCCGTATAGATATCGCCGCCCTCCACGTTGCCTACGAAATTGATGGGCAGCGATTTCAACAGCGGCGTGACGGAGCGGGTCAGCTCATTCCCTTTATGCTCCTCTTCGCCGATCGAAAGCAATCCCACGCGCGGTTTCGGATTGCGAAAGATGACGCGATAATAAATCTCCCCCATGATCGCGAATTGGGCCAGCATGCGCGCGCTGCAATCGACGTTGGCGCCGACATCGACCACCACCACGGGGCTGCCCTTCAGCGTGGGAAACGCCGATGCCAGCGCCGGCCGGTCGACCCCGCGAATCATGCCTTGCACCATCTTCGCGGTGGCCATCACGGCGCCGGTATTGCCCGCCGACACGACGCCATCCGCCAGTCCCTCGCGGACCAGCCGCGAAGCCACGCGAATGGAGCTGTCGCGCTTGGTGCGGACCGCGCGGGCGGCGCTGTCTTCCATGGTCACGGCTTCACTCGCATGGCGGATCTCGAGGGCAAGGCCGCCGATTCCGCCGTGCCGCGCCAGCTCCTCTTTGAGGATCTCTTGTTTACCCACCAGAACGGTGCGCAGTTGCTTGAGCGCACGAACGGCGCGGATGGCGCCCTCGACCTCGGACTTGGGCGCCGTATCGCCGCCCATTGCGTCCACCGCGATCGTTACCATGCCCCGATCGTTACCATGTACTAATTCGCGGCGGCTACTGTTCGGCGACCTCGATTACTTCTCTGCCCTTATAACGGCCGCAGTGGGGACAGGCGCGGTGGGGCAGCTTGGGTTCGTGGCAATTGGGGCACTCGGCCATGCCCGGGGCGCGCAGCGCATCGTGCGCCCGGCGGGTTGAAGTGCGCCGCTTGGAGTGTCGTCGTTTAGGATTTGGCATTCGGAATTCCTCAGCGTTTCTCGTTTAATTTTGCAGCCGTTTCAACGCCGCCCAACGGTCGTCGGCCGGCTTGACCTCGCAGCCGCAGTCCTTCAAATTACGGTTCTCCCCGCATACCGGGCAAATACCCCGGCAGCTCTCGGAGCACACCGTGTGCATCGGCAGCGACAAGATGACGTACTCTCGCAGGATATCATTGAGCTGCAGGCCGCCGCCTTCATAGAAACCGATCTCCGCCTCGCCCGCGCGCAGTTCCACCTCTTCGGGGCGCGCCGCCGGTTGGGGCGGCCGGTAGAAAAGATCGAAATCGGAGTCGACCGGAACCCCCGCCCTTTCGAGGCAGCGGTCGCAGATCGTCTCGATCGTCACTTTCAAGTGACCGCGAACCCGGATCTCACCAAGGGTATTTTGCAATAATTCGACAGTTCCAGAAGCCTCCAAAGGACCCTTCTGGACTAATGTTTGATCTAAGTAGTCAATCTCCCCAGGCGCCATCGACACTTCGAAGCGGATCTGACGCTGTTCTAAATCCTGTACACTGAAAAACACGGACACCTCGGTTGGGGGTTGAACCTCGCTCCAACTGACAAGTTTAGCAGAACCAACAATTTCAGAAGGATACGCAGCGCCGCCGAGTAACATTTACATCTTTTCATTGTTCTAGAAATCAAGTAAGAACATCTTGTAACGTACCCGGCCCGGCCTAAGTCGTATAACCGAGATGATTGATACGGTAGCTCGACTTGTGAATGATGAAGCGCCTACTCTCAACGGTTTGCGCGAAGCGGACATCCGAACAGAGATGGAGCGCATCCTACGGAGCCGCGCGTTTGTCCACTCACACCGGATACGCAGGTTCCTGCAGTTCGTCGTGGAGGAATGCCTCCTCGGCCAACACCACCGATTAAAGGAGTACCTGATCGGCCTGGAGGTTTTCAACCGCCAGGAGGCCTTCGACCCGCGGGTCGACTCCATTGTGCGCGTCGAAGCGCGGCGATTGCGAACCAAGCTGGAGGAGTACTACCTGAGCGAAGGCCAGGAGGACGAGATCCGCATCCAGTTGCGCAAGGGAAGCTACGTGCCGGCCTTCGAGCACCGCCGTCCCGGAATGATGAGCCAGGCGGCCTTCGGAGCGGCGCATCCGCGTCGCGCCGTTGGCGTTGGCGCATTCACCGTTTTCAATGGAGCGGCCGACGATCCCGCGATCGAAGAAGTACGGCGGCGCGTGGCCCATGTCCTGATCAAGGAAGGTTATTTCCGGGTCACCACTGGGCCGGCTGCAAGCGGCGTGGCGGAAGTGACCGCTTCGCTCGCCATGGGAGGACTCGGCGAAGCCTTTGGCGTTGACGGCGCAGGAGATGGGGCCAAATCCGAAACGGCGAAGGCCGATTATGCGGTCGACGGAAGCTTGCACTTTAACGCCGACCGCGTCAACGTGATCCTGCAGCTCCTCAATTCCGGAGAAGGCTCCTATATCTGGTCCGAGCAGGTGGATTGCAGGCTCAACGATCTGACGCCGGTGGAGGATTTGGCGCGAAACTTGAATCGGGCGCTAGTGACCACGGCCGCTTCGGCCGACGCGGCGCGCGCGCGGCGGCAAGGGGTCAACCGCGAGAGTTACGATCATTACCTGCGGGGCCGTTACAACTGGAAAATCGGGACTCCCGAGAGCATTCGCAACAGCGTTCCCATGTTCACGAAAGCGCTGGAGCACGATCCCGGATACGCGGCGGCATGGGCGGCTCTCGCCGAAGCGCTGCTGATGAGCTCCGTATTCGGCTATGTCGACTCCGCCGCTTCGGCCGCGCGAATGAAAGAAGCCGCCGAGCAAGCAGCGGCTCTGAACGAGAACCTGCCGGAAGCGCACGTCGCGCGGGGCGCGGTCTCGTCGATCCTCGACTGGGATTGGGCCACCGGGGAGCGCGAGTTGCAGCGGGCCATCCAACTGGCTCCCAACGATTCGAGCGCGCATGTCTGCTACGGAATTCTGCTGGCGTGCCGGCGTATGCTGGACGTCGCGGTTTCGCAAGTCGAATGCGCCCTCGAAATGGACCCGGCTTCGCTATTTACGAACTTCGTGCTGGGCTGGCTATACACCGCGGGCGGCCGCTACGACGAGGCGATCGCACAACACCGTCTGGTGGCCCGGCTGGCTCCGGATTTTCCACTCTCTTACCTGGGGCTCGGCTGGGCCCATATGGGCAAGGAGTCGTATCGCGATGCCATCGCGCAGTTCACGAACGCGACCAATCTCTTGAAGACCCGTACTCTGGTCTCCGGCTGCCTCGGTTATTGCTATGCGCGTTCGAACGATAAGGAAGAGGCGCTGCGGCAGTTGCTGCTCCTCGATAACGAATCGCACGACGGCGACCGGCGCCATCAACCGTGGCCCGTGAGTGCGGCCGCCATTTATGCCGGTCTGGGGGACAAAGGGCGGGCGCTTACCTATCTTGAAGAGGCGGTGGCGTCGCACAACGCTGCGGCGCCCTTGCGCACTTTGAATCCGGAGTTCAATAGCTTGCGAACCGAGCCGCGCTTTCAGGAGGCGTTGCGAAAAATGGGCGTAGGATAACGTTTTCACGTCCCGCAGTAGGACCCGAGCCACCGTAACCGCGCGCGTGCGATGGGAAATGCGTTCCGCCCGGCCGGTTTGAGCGCGAACCTGCAATCGCGGTGCGCGAAGATGAAGGCGTGCGCCCCCGGGCCATCAGACATGAAACGCTCCGGGTTCGCCGACCTTCCCCTGCACGGCGGCCGCGTGCCGTCGTGGCTCGCCGATCGCATGACCAAGCTCGGCGCGGCCATCGGCGAGAGTATCGTGTATCACTATGGCGCCCCGGAGCTGCTGGCGCGCCTCAGCGATCCGTTCTGGTTTCAAGCTCTCGGCTGCGTCATGGGGATGGACTGGCACTCTTCCGGAATTACGACTTCGGTGCTGGGCGCGCTCAAGCGCGGCTTGAATCCGCGCTCCCACGAATTAGGGATTTATTTCTGCGGGGGACGCGGACGGCAATCGCGCAATACGCCCGCTGAATTGCGCGCTGTGGCGGAGAGAACCAACCTCGATGGCGAAGCGCTGGTGCGTACCAGCCGCTTGACGGCCCGCATAGACAACAACGCGATCGCGGACGGGTTTCAGATTTATCTCCATACGTTTGCGGTCTCGAAGGCAGGCGAGTGGGCCGTAATTCAGCAAGGTCTGAACGATGCTCGCGGCCTCGCGCGGCGCTACCACTGGCATTCAGCCGCGGTGCGCGATTTCACCTCCGAGCCGCACTCCGCCATCGTTGGCGATAACGCCGGGGTCATCATGAACCTGGTGGATCGTCATGCCGCGCCGGCGCAGTCCGCGCTCCTGACGATCGCGCGCGAAGATCCCGAGCGAACGCTGCGCGAAGTCCGGCGGCTCGTCATGCCGGCGCATCACGACGTCCGTGCGGAAAACGTGGACCTGAAGCGGCTGGGGGCAGTGCTGGCCCTGGCGTATGAGCGCGAGTTTCGAGACTTCGCGTCTCTGCTACTGCTCGAGAAGCTCGGTCCGCGCACGCTGCAATCGCTGGCGCTCATCGCCGAGGTGGTGCACGGCGCGCCCAGCCGATTCTCCGATCCGGCGCGATTTTCGTTCGCCCTCGGCGGTAAGGATCGCCATCCCTTTCCCGTGCCGCTGAAGACGTACGACGAGTCGATCGCCGTGCTGCGCCGCTCGCTCGATTCGGCCAGACTCGGGGACAGCGACAAGATCGACGGTTTCAAGCGCCTCGACCGCTTCGTGGGCGCGATCGCCGAGCGCTACGAGCCGCGCGCCGATTTCGATGAGCTCGTGGCTCACGAGCGCGCTATCTCGCCGTCGCTCGACGGCCGCGGCGCTTCCCGCAAATCGGCATCGCGCCAACTCTCGCTCTTTACGGCCGGATCATGACGGCGCGAAGACGCCCCGCACCGCGCCGATCACGACGCATAGGGCCGCGAAACCAATTACGCCGTAATGCAGCCAGTTCCGCGTGAAATGGGCCAGTAGCAGCAAGTCTTCCCGGTCGATGGCGTCGCGCATACGCGATCATCTTCGCTCCGTACGAAGGTTCTAGGTATGAGGCGCGCGTACCGGTGCGTACTACGGGACTAACTGAGCTAGCCGTGGCGCAGACGCCAATGAAGTACCTTGCCGCAAGCCTTATGACCCGGCAAACTTGGCGGCCCGACCTGGACGTAATGCACGGCGAATGGCTCTCGGATTTGTACCGCCACCTGCTTATCCATTACGCCGATCATTGCGATAATCTGCTCACCTCACCCCACATTAGAGGAGTCCCGACGAATCGCATCGCTTGGCAATCGAGCACGCGCCTGGTAAGCTCCGGGGGTATATGGAAACGCTTTGACGTAGCGCTGACAGCAGTGAAGCCGAGTCCAAATCCAGGAACACGCACATGCTGATGAGTTCGAAGAATCGATGCCGGACAGTTACTTGAGAGAGGACCCTCGATGCGTCCGAATCGCATTGCTTTCGCTCGTCCTCCGCCACCGGAAAGATCTCGCGGGCGCGTAACAGCGTTTGGATAGTCAGAGTAATGGCTTTACGCCGCACAGCATCGAATTTCGACAATGCGCCATCATTGATCTGCTGAAGACGGCAGCTTTCGCCAAGGACCACGATACGGACTGGCAACAGGTCCTCGAAGTCGCAGGGCGGGTCACTAAATGCCAAATATCCATTCTCGCCAATGCCTAGCAGGGCAACATCCAGTCCGCCGGGTGGAAGCAACGCCGCGTAACGCAGGCACCCGCTGTAACGATCGCTCGCTTCGCCCGGATGCCGTGAAACAATCCTTCGTTACGCGATGCATCAAATGCTCTTGTAGGTAGCGCTGCTCTTGTAGGTGGCACCGGAAAAAACGGAGCATCCGGGCAGGCGCCGGCGTATTCATCGAAGTGATATGCGATCACCCGGTCCCACTCAATGCCCGGCTCCGACGCCACCTGCGGCGAAAGTATGGTCCTGGATAGAGCCGATCCGAACACGATGGTCGCGTTCCCTGTCCTCCCTATTTATTTCCGGAGCGAATCGGCAATAGCGGCTCCGACCTTGCGGCGATTCTCGTCCCAAGTAACGTCCATGACGAATGTTCTACAGCAGAGGCGCGTCGGGAGAGGCTGTTCCACAAGCCAGAACACCCTTGACATTGCCCCAGCGCCGGAGTAGAAGTTTTACAGGGTTTGCCATGATTATCAGGGTTCTGCTCGTTGCGTTCGCCGTCCTTCTGTTGACCTCAAATGCCACGGCGCAAGTCTTATACGGTTCGGTGGTTGGAGTGGTGAGCGATCCGTCCGGCGCGCCCGTGCCAGGCGCCACAGTGACGTTGAGCAATAAAGTAACGGGGCAGGAGCGCCGGGCTACCACCGACCAAGCGGGCTATTACAATCTCGCGACGGTGCTGCCGGGAGCGTATAAGATAACGGTCGGGCATTCCGGCTTTTCGCAGTTCATAAGCGAGAACCTGGTTGTGGTAATTAATGAATCCCTTCGCGTCGACGTTCCCATGCAACTTGGATCCGTTAGTGAGCAGGTCATGGTCAGCTCCGCGGCGCCGGTGCTGCAAACCGATCGAGCGGACGTTCACGCCGACTTCACGCCCCAACAGCTCGAGAACCTGCCAACTCCTCCCAGCCGCAATTTTCAGCAACTGCTGGGAACGGTTCCAGGCTTCACGCCTCCAAGCCAAACCAACAGCGTTGGCGCGAATCCCGCCCGAGCTCTATCTTTCAATGTGAACGGCGACAGCCGCTACGGCAACAACATCCGCATCGACGGAGCCACGATGAATCAGGTGTACCTGCCGAACCTCGTGATGTATGTTCCTAGCATAGAGGCCATCGAAACCGTGAATGTTGTGACGAACAGCTTCACTGCTGAACAGGGTCTGGCGGGAGGGTCGGCTATTAACGCTATTATCAAGAGCGGCACAAACAGCTTTCACGGCTCAGCCTTTGAGTTTCACAACGATAACGTCATCAAGGCCAAGCCGTTCTTTCTTCCCGCGGGACAAGGCAAACCGAAGTACATCTTCAATGAATTCGGCGGCACCATTGGCGGCCCGATCATTCACAACAAACTATTTTTTTTCAGCAGCTATGAAGGCACCTTTGATCGGGAGACAGGCGCCAATTTACTAACCGTTCCGACAGACGCCATTCGCGCTGGCAACCTTTCCGCTTCGCCCACTCCCGTGTATGATCCGAATACGGGAAATGCCGACGGAAGCGGAAGGACGGCGTTTCCAGCAAATACGATTCCTACCAGTCGGATGAGTGCCGCCGCCTTAAAGCTGATCGCACTCCTACCTGAACCGAATCTCCCGGGCCTTACAAATAACTATTACGCGACGGGCTCTTATATGTTCGATCGGAACACCATCGATAGTAAAGTCAATTATAACGCCACCGAAAAGTTTGCGATGTATGCCCGCTTCGGGCTGATGAAATACAACATGTACAACCCACCTGCGTTCGGACCATTGGGTGGAACCTTCGTGCAAACTACATCTGGCTTCGCGGGAACGTCTGTTGGGGAGACCTGGAGCGGCACCGTTGGCGCGACCTACATCGCTAAGCCGACGCTTATCATCGACGGGACTTTCGGTCTTTCTATCCTGAACACCGATGCCGAGCAGATCCGCCTGAATGAGCAACTTGGCGCAAATTACCTGGGCATCCCTGGCACGAACAACGGATCGCAGAAAATCGCCGGCGGCTGGCCGAGCTTCTCGATTGCGAATTATGCCACGCTGGGTCTGCCCTTCACCAATTGGCCGATCATCTATTTCGATCCGCAGTTCCGTTATGCCCTAAATGCAAGCTGGAGCCGCCACGAGCATAATTTCCGGTTTGGAACCGAAACGTCGCAACAGCATATGAACCATGCGGAGTACACCATGACCGGCGCGAGCGGAGGCGGAGCGGGTGCGTTTAGCTTTCCGGGCGGCGTAACGACCATCAAGGGCGGCGCATCGCCCAATCAGTTCAACAGCTTCGCCGACTTCCTTCTCGGCTTGCCGTCTACCATCCAGAAAATGCAACAGCCGGACACTATTCCGACCCGCGCGTGGGCCGAGGGCCTCTACGCACAAGATCAATGGCAGTTGAGCCATCGCTTAACACTTACGTACGGAATCCGTTGGGAGTATTATCCGATGCCGACGCGCGGCTCACGAGGCTTGGAGCGCTATGATCTTGCAACGAACAAGATGGACGTCTGCGGTGTTGGGGTCGTGCCGCTCGATTGCGGCGTCGAGAATAGCAAACGACTGTTCGCGCCGCGGGTTGGCGTCGCGTACCGGCTCACTGATTCATTCGTCATTCGAACGGGATACGGCATAACTTATGACCCATACAGTCTGGCCCGGCCCCTGCGTGCGAACTATCCTATAATGCAGGCGCTCTCGATAGCCGGTCCCAACTCGTTTACGCCGGCCGGATCCCTCGCCACCGGCATCCCGCCGATCGGAACCCCGGATCTCGGCAATGGAATCATCAATGTTCCCGGAAATTATGTCGTAGATACCCTTCCGGACTTTTTCCCGAGAGGCTATATCCAATCCTGGAATTTCACAATTCAAAAGGAGTTGGCGCGAAACCTGTCGGCCCAGATCGGATACGTGGCCACGCGCCAGGTTCGGCAGCTTGGAAATATCGATCTGAACGTCGGCACACCTGGAGGCGGTGCGGCCAGCCAACCGTTCAACGTCCTTTACGGACGTACGGCGTCGGTGCTGTTGACGACTCCTATCGGAGGCAGCCGGTATGACTCATTACAGACCAAGATTGAGTATCGCTTCCATGGCGGCTTGCAGTTTCAGGCAAGTTATGTCTGGAGCAAGTCCATGGGCATCTGTTGTAATGCCGATAGTGACGGCTCGCCCGGTATCCAGTTGCCTCAATACTATAACCTCAACCGCGCAGTGTCGAACTTCGACCGCACCCACGCTTTCACGGCCACAAGTATCTATGAACTGCCCTTCGGCAAAGGTAAGCCGCTGCTCCCGAATGGCGTTGGCTCCAAAATACTCGGCGGGTGGCAGATCAATGCCATGTTGGCGGCATACAGCGGTCTTCCCTTCAGCGTCTCGGCATCTGGAACCTCCTTGAACGCTCCCGGAAATACGCAGCGCGCAAACCAGGTGAAGGCGAATGTCCAGAAGTTGGGAGGAGAAGGTCCCGTGGAAGCGTATTACGACCCATTAGCATTCGCCCCAGTCACAACCGCCACTTTTGGCACCGTCGGATATAACTCGTTGCGAGGGCCCGGCTATATCGGTCTTGATGGCGGCCTGTTCCGAAATTTCAACATCACTGACCGGTTAAAAATGCAGTTCCGCGCGGAGGCTTTCAATGTCACGAACACGCCTCACCTTGGGAACCCAAGCGCCAATGTCTCCAATTTGCAGTTGAACCCCGATGGTACTATTCGCAACCTGGGCGGCTTTATGACGATCACGACTCTGAGCCCAATAGCAGCTTCGCGCGAGGGAATCGACGAGCGCACCATACGTCTGGGCTTACACCTGAGGTTTTAATGCGCCTCTGCACATTCTTGATCACTTGCGTCTCTCTTTCCGGTCAGCAGACGCTCTATAATGGAATCCGTCAACCTGACCCGTGGCCGCCCCGCGATGTGACGCTCACGACCGAGCCGCAGCCGGATCCCCCATATCTGCTTCATCCCCCGGCGGTCATTCCCATCGATGTCGGGCGCCAGCTTTTTGTCGACGATTTTCTGATTGAGAGCACCAACCTACGACGCGTTTACCATCGCGCCGAACTTTACCGCGATAATCCGGTGCTTCGCCCGGATCGCGCGTGGGAATCTGCGAATGGGATGGGCAGCGCCATGCCTTTCAGCGATGGAGTCTTTTATGACCCTGAGGCGCACATCTTCAAGCTTTGGTATCACGGCGTGGATGCGACTCTCCTGGCGACTTCGCGCGATGGCGCGCACTGGGATAAGCCGCTTTTCGATGTGAAACCAGGAACGAATATCGTTCGCATCGGCAAACAGGATTCCAGCACGGTGTGGCTGGATCCGGACGAAAAGGACCCGCGCACACGTTACAAACTGGGATATTCATTGGGCCATATGAAGCCCTTTGTGTTGCATGTCTCCGCCGATGGTATTCACTGGGGAGAACCCGTAACCAAGACTGTTCCTGTAAGCGATCGCGTGACGTTCTTCAAGAATCCGTTTCGAAACACCTGGGTCTTCAGCATCCGGGATCACGATTGGACCCCGAAGACGGTTCCTGAACTGCCTGGGTACATCGGGCGATTGAGGAAATATTGGGAAAACAGCGACTTCGTCGAAGCCGGAAAATTTAACGCCAGCCAACCAGTGCTCTGGACGATGGCCGATCGGCTTGATCCCCGCAACATTACGTACAACGTTGAACCGCAGCTCTACAATCTGGACGCCGTTGCGTACGAGAGTGTACTGCTCGGTGTGTTCGCAATCTGGACTGGCCAGCCGGCCGAGAGCGAAAAGCCCAATTACTTGACGGTGGGTTTCAGCCGCGATGGTTTCCACTGGTCCCGGCCCGATCGACGACCCTTCATCGCGCCATCGGGGAACATTGGCGACTGGAACTATGCCAACATCCAGTCCGCGGGAGGAGTATGCCTGGTGGTCGGCGACCGGCTCTATTTTTACGTAAGCGGCCGGTCGGGCGTGCCGGGAAGACGGGCCTCGGGAGACACGTTCACGGGACTGGCGACCATCCGTCGCGACGGGTTCGCCTCCATGGATGCAGATTCCGACCCGCGAACCCTGACTACCAGACCAGTACGGTTCGGCGGAAAACGTTTGTTCGTCAATGCTGACGCGGCCGCGGGAGAACTACGAGTCGAGATCCTGGACGCGAATAACAATGTGCTGCCAGCTTTTTCGGCGGCTGAATCGATTCCGATTCACGCCGACAACACGCTCGCGCCCGTAAACTGGCGCAGCGGGAACGATCTGACGCGTCTTGCCGGCCAGCCGCTACGATTTCGCTTTCTGCTGCGGAACGCGCGCCTGTTCTCGTTCTGGGTGAGCCCAAACGATCGTGGCAGCAGCAACGGCTACGTCCCGGCGGGTGGGCCAGGGTTCACCGGTACGCGGGATACGGAAGGCACTCGGGTGTATCAGTTTTGTTGTAGACCAGAGGTCTGGTGACGCCCTGCTGCAAGCAAAGTTCTGACTGGGCGTCTACGACCAAGTCCGCGATTTTTTTACTCCGCGACCCACGAAAAACCTGAGCCGAAGCCCACTGAAAATTGAAGCCGCCCAGATGCCGTCCCTATCGGCGCCGATGCGCCAGTCATGCAGACGCACAGCTCGAGGCGGACCCGATGCGTTAAACCAATAACTGCTTGGCGCGCGCGAATACCGCGCGAAACATTTCTTGCGTCAGCTTTCCCGTTTGCGTGTTTTGCTGGCTGGGGTGGTATGACGATAGGAGCACCGGCTGGAGGGGACCAGTACAGTGCTCTTTTTTGTGTCCGAAAGGGAAGGCGGAACGGCGCTCGATTCGCCCGCGGCTTTTCAGCGCGCTCAGGTAATCGTCGAAGGCGAGCTTGCCGAGCGCCACAACGACTTGCACGCATTTCAAAAGATCCAGTTCCCGTTCGAGGTAGTGGCGACAGGTAACGATCTCTTCGAGCGTGGGCTTATTTCCCGGCGGCGCGCAACGCACGGACGCCGAGATGTAGACATCCGTGAGCGCGAGTCCGTCGTCCCTATGGGAGCTGTGCGGCTGTGAAGCCAAGCCTTCGCTGTAAAGAACGTTGAACAGAAAATCGCCCGAACGATCGCCCGTGAACATGCGGCCCGTGCGATTTGCGCCGTGCGCCGCCGGAGCGAGTCCGAGAATCAGGATGCGAGCCCGCGGATCGCCGAATGACGGGACCGGCTTCCCCCAGTATTCCCAATCGAGGTAGGCGCGCCGCTTGTTGCGGGCGACATCCTCGCGATGCTTCACCAGGCGAGGGCAAAGCCGGCACGCAACGATCTCTTGTTGAAGAATGTCGAGTCTGGCCGCGATGATTCGAGGATACTCTTTCGCCGATGACATAGGGCTTTCGCGGGCGAGTTCCTTCACTTGCGCATTAAGCGGCCGCGCGCGATGCAGCCCTGAAACGTTCGGCGCGCCGCCATCACAAACGATCATCGCAGTCGCGCGCCGGCCGTAACGGGGAGGCCACTTGGGCGCGCTATCAATTTTCGACAAGTGGAGGAATGCATTATATGGGTTGCCGAATGAACCAGAAAAATCTCACTCCAGCGCAGAAGACCGCGTTCGTGAACGCCGTCCTTGCGCTAAAGAACAAAGTGCCCAGCCAGCTTGGGCTGACGAACCGCTACGACGATTACGTCCAAACGCACATGAATTCCATGATGGCGAGTCCCGGCTGGGCCCATCAAGGACCAACCTTCGAGCCGTGGCACCGGGAGCTCTTGTATCAATTCGAAAAAGATCTTCAGGCCGTCGATCCCACGGTGACGATTCCCTACTGGGATTGGACCGTCGATCAAGATCCGTCGCAGCCGGGAACCCCGTTCACGAATGACTTCATGGGCGGCGATGGCGATTCCGGGCAGAACTATAAGGTCACGACCGGTCCTTTCGCGCACGACGCCGGCAATTGGAACCTCAACGTGATCTCCGGCGACGCCTCGGTCGGCGACACCGTGGACTATCTGCGGCGGCAGTTCGGCGTCAACGCTGGCGGTTCGACGCTGCCCTCTCCCGCCGGATTGACCGTCGCCTTAAACGAAGCCGTCTACGACGTCGCGCCCTGGAATAGCACCAGCGCTTCCGGCTTCCGCAACCACCTCGAAGGCTGGATCGCCTCCGGTCCGGGACCCAACGATCAACCGCCCCAAAATCATAACCGCGTTCACGTGTGGACCGGCGGGACAATGCTGCCCATGACCTCGCCCAACGATCCGATTTTCTGGCTGAACCATTGCAACGTGGATCGCCTGTGGGCTGTGTGGCAGACGCAGCATCCAGGCGCCGCCGCCTATCTTCCGGTGTCCGGCGCCGCGCCGGGCCACAACCTCAACGACAACATGATCTTTTTCGAGTCGCCGCAGCCCGCGCCGTGGCCGGGCAACGCCACTCCCGCAAGCGTTATCGATCATCACGTTCTAGGCTATTGGTACGATACCGACGCTCCCCAGGCCGCGCTGCTCACGCCCAGCCTTTCCTTCACTGACATTCCCGCCGGAGTTGGGGGAACGGGCGTGACCACCTACCGCGGCATCGACGTCGAAGTCGAGTCCTGCAACAACGTCACGATCGAGATCACTGCCGGTCCCACCGCCGGGTTCGGCGCGCCGTCAACCTCCGTGGTCGTTCAACCCGACGTCACCGCTCTGACCGGTTTGAGCCCCTCCGTTGGAAGGCTGTGGATCTCCTACACGTCCACGACCCCGGGATCTTCCATCACCGGCAGCGTTCAGGTGCAGGCGGTCGATTCGGGAACCGGCGCGGTATTCGGCCCCTGGACCGTGAACCTTTCCGCCAATACGGTCGCGCGTCCGGCCTCCGCCGTGACGCTGGTGCTCGATCGGTCGGGCAGCATGGCCACGGACGCGGGCAATGGCCAATCTCGCGTCGATTTGCTGCGCAACGCCGTCTCCACGTTTGTCGATGTCATGCAGCAGGGCGATGGAATCGGCATAGTGCGCTTCGACAACCTAGTCGATACGCTGCTGCCCGTCACAGATGTGGGGCCGATTCCGGCCACGCCCGGCTCGGGCCGCGACCAGGCGCAGCAAATTGCCACCACGCACGATCCGGCCACCACGCTCGATCCGCGCGGCTCGACCTCCATCGGAGGCGGCATCCAGGCGGGTAAGGCCGCCCTCGACGCCGCGCCCGCGTCTTACAGCGTGCGCGCCATGATCGTTCTCACCGACGGTCTCGAAAACACACCGCCGATGATTGCCGACGTCTCGAGCAGTTTAACGGCAAACACTTTTGCCATCGGCTTCGGCCAGGCCGCCAGTATCAGCACCTCCGCGCTGAACGCCATTACACAAAGCCACGGCGGCTATCTGGTCGTCACAGGGCCGATTTCGCCGGATCAGAATTTCGCCCTAACCGAATATTTTTTGAAAATTCAGGCTGGAATTAATAACTCCTCCGCCGTTCTCGATCCCCGCGGCAACTTGATTTACGGCGTCACGCACCGCATTCCGTTCCGCATGACCGATGCCGACATCGGCGTGGATGCGCTGCTGCTGAGCCCGGCGCCGTACTATATCGACTTCCTGCTAGAAGCGCCCGACGGCACGATTATCGATCCCGCGCGCGCCGCATCGGAAGCCGCCATTCAGTTCGTCCGCACGCCGCGAACCAGTTATTACCGCGCTTCGCTTCCCATGCTTGCGGGCGACATCGCCGGGAGCCATGGCGGCCAGTGGTATGCGCTGCTGTCCTTGAGCAAGCGCGCCGCGAATGTGAGCTCCGATTTCATGAGCGCCCTGCGCAGCCCGTCGCTGCCGTACAGTTTACTCGTGCACGTCCACTCCAATCTGACCTTCAAGGCCAGCCTGGCGCAGAACAGCTTCGAGCCCGGCGCCACCGCGACCGTTCGCGTCGCGCTCAATCAATACGACGTTCCCTTGACCAAGGGGACCGCGGTCGCCTGGGCGGAGATTGCACGCCCCGACGGAAGCTCCGCGGTGATCCTGTTGAACGAAACCGACGCCGGCCGTTTCAGCGCGCCCTTTACGGCTTCCCTGACGGGAGTCTACACCGTGCTCGCCCGCGCCCGCGGCATTACTCTCGAAGGTCAGGATTTTGAGCGGCAACAGCATCTCACCGCCGTAGCCTTCCCCGGAGGAGACCAGCCGCCGCAGCATGGAAAGAGCAGCGAATTTTGCCGTCTGCTGCACTGTTTCCTCAACGAAAAATTACTGGCGAGCGAAGCGGCGCGTAGCTTGGCCGCAAGCGGAATTAATTTAAAGTCGCTCGCCGAATGCCTGAAGGCCTCCTGCCAGCCGTCCGCGGCCGAGCTCGGCGGCGAGAAGCCGTACGTGCCCGGCGCAGCCGGCACGGCGCCCCTCACGGCTCTGACCGCGGCGGAATTAAAGAGCTCGCTGATCGCGTCGCTGGAGGAGCGCAACGCCGCCGAAGGCAGCGCCCAGTTCGCCACCCTGACGCAGCCCCAACCACGTCCTAAAATACCTGTCGAACCGATGATTCCCAACTTCGGCATCGATTTGACGAAGCAAAAAAGGCGCTCCAAGGAACCTGGTAACCACGACAAGATGAAGTGATCTGAAGAAGCGGTCATCCAGCCGCTCCAATATTAACGAGCGGCCCTTCGGGGCCGCTCCTATCGATCGGGGAAACGTGGCCGCGCCCGGGAACGACACCCGAGGGCAGGTTATCCCGATACGACGCGGGTTCCACCGCGAGGAGCCATTGGCGACTTGAAAGATGGATGCGGCGCGATCCACGGAGAGTCATGCCGCACTGCGGAGATGGCGCAAGATTTTCCAACCATGCCTTCGATCTTGGTTTGTACCATCGCTTGGTGCGCCTACAACAAGCTGAGGAGATGTTCGAAGTTGGCCGGCGTCACCAAGCGGAAGTGAACTTCGAGCGCCGTGAAGCCGCGCAGACCGCGCGTCATTTCGTCGGTGGGAACATCTGGCGTTGCCAGATGCAAGCTGCCGGCGACGATCTTGAAGGGCAGAACCCGCCAGTGGCGGATAACTTGGCGAGGCAAAGCGCGAGCGGCGTTGGGAGCTATGTCGGCGGGGGCCAGGAGACCGGCGGGAAGCCCTTGCTGCAGACTCAACGCCTCGTAAAGGTCTTCCTCCGTCAGCACTCCTTTTTTTACCAGGTACTCGCCTAGAAGCATGTCGCGCGGTTTCATTTCGAGCGCCTGTTCCAAGATGTCCGGCGCGACGTATTCGGAGCCGCAGAGAATTTCGCCCAGCTTGCGCTTGTGCGCCAGCAGAGTGCCGCGGGAGGGATAGCCGTGTTCGGTCTTGAGCCACACCAGAGGCTCGCGGCGGATTTTTGCGCGCGTGAAGCGGTAGAGCGCGCGGACGCTCGCCGCGGAGTTGATGAAGTTGGCGCAAACGGCGCGAAGGGGAACTCCCAAAGCGAACACGGGACCATAGAGGCGTCCGACGCAGGCCATGCGGATAGCGGTCCGCCACAAAAATAACGCCAGCGTGGCCCACATGAGACGGGGGTCGACGGAACGCGCGGCGGGTAGCCACCAATAGGTCGCGAGGCCGTAGAAAAAAAGAACGTTTGCGAAAAGGCTGAGTGGATTCCCCAGCAGTCCTTTGCGGTCGCGCCAGTACCAGTAAACTTGTCCGGGAGGCCCGCTCCAGCCATGGCGCTGCCAGGTCTGCAGGGCAATGCCCGTCACCCAGCGCGTGCGTTGGCGGATGGCGGCGCGCAGGGTGCGGGGAAAGTACTCGCGCGTGGCGACCGCGCGGTTCGCGTCGGCGCTGAGTGGAACGAAAATCTGGCGGCAGCCCAGGCGATGCAGCCGCATACCGTTCTCATAATCTTCGGCGAGGCACACCGGTTCGAAGATGCAGTTGCTGGATTCGGCGGCGAGTTTCTGGAGCGCCTGCCGCGTGTATCCGGCGCCGACGCCGCTCGCGGGAGTGAAGCTGCCCATGGTCGCGCGGACGCGCATGTCTTTGGTCTGAAACTCGGCGAACTCGTCGCAGTAGACTCCATGGACCAACTCGCGCAGAGGAGTGGGGAGCGCCAGGACGGGTACCTGGATCATGTCGAAGCGGTCGGCGTATTCGTTCATGACGCGCAATGACGCGGGGTGGATGAGATCCTCGGCGTCGTGGGTCACGATCAGGTCGAACTCGACATTGTGCTGCTCCTCATAGAGGAGCATGCGCTGGTAGATCCAGTTCAGGCAGTCGGCCTTGGAGGTCGGTCCATCATGCGGGCAGACGGCGAGATGGACTTGCGGATAGCGGGATTCCAGAGCGCGAACGGCCTCCAGCGTGGCATCGTCATTGGGATAGGCAGCGACGAAAAAGGCGTAGTTAGGGTAATCGATCGCGGCGATATTGTGGTCGACCATGCGCGCGATGACTGCGTGCTCGCGCCACAGGGGAACGAATATGGCGATGCGTTTTTCCGAGAACGGGGGCTCCGGTCCGGAATGCCGCCCGCGGCAAGGACGCCCCCAACGGCGGCACACCGCCCTCGAAAGCCAGGCACAGAACCACACCGCATCGACGACCAGGTCGTCGAGCCCGCCGGCCAGAATGCAGATCGCCAGCGGCGTCAGACAAGCCGCGGCGAACGCATCCGTGCGTAACAGCCATGTTGGGACAACCATAGGCAACCGCGGCGGGGGACCGGGTCATGGAGGTAGTAGGGGCAGGCGGCGAAAATCTCCGATTTTATGCGAGAATCGCAGCGGATGAAACGGTCTGGCGCGCTGTTTGCGATGGCCCTTGCGGCCGCATTGTTGACGGCATTATCCGTCGCATTGTTGGCCAATCCGGAGGGGCCCAACCATTTCCGATTTGCGATTCTCGGGGACCGCACGGGCGAGGCGCAAACGGGCGTTTACGAGAGTGTCTGGAGCGACGTCGACCGCGAGCGGCCGGCTTTCGCGATCAATGTGGGAGACACGATTCAAGGCGGCGCGGACGCCACAGCCGAGGCAGAGTGGCGCGAGGCCCGCGCCATTTGGGGGCGCTACAACTATCGGCTGTTTTTCACGCCGGGAAATCACGATATCTGGTCGGACGCCTCCCAGAAACTGTATGAGAAATACACCGGGCGGCCGGCGTTTTACAGCTTCGATTTCGAGAACGCGCATTTTACGGTGCTCGATAACAGCCGCACGGAGAACCTCAGCGCGGAGCAGATGAGATTTCTGGAGCGGGATCTGGAGCGCAATCGGGAGCGCCGTCCGAAGTTCGTATTTTTTCATCGCCCGGAGGTGTGGCTGATTCCGCTGAAGTTTCAGAGCGGCGAATTTCCGCTGCATCAATTGGCGCGGAAATATGGCGTAACCGCGGTTGTGAGCGGGCACACGCACCAGTTTGCGTTCCTCGAACGCGACGGTGTGATGTACTTATGCGTGGAGAGCTCGGGAGGACATTTGCGCGCCGCCGATAATGGCGCGGCCTTCGCGCGGGGCTGGTTTTACGGCCATGTCCTCGCTACCGTGAGCGGAGCGGCGGTGGAGTTTGTGGCCGAAGAGATTGGCGGCGAGAAGGGCCGCGGGAGGACGTTCCACTTTCCACCACTGCCGTAAGCGGCTACACTCACAACTGCAAGGGGACGGGCATTCATAATAGATCGAAGATGGATCGAAGATCGTTCTTGAACGCATCCTCGCTGGGTTTGGCGGCGGCATCGCTCGCGGGCGCCGGCCAACAGAACCCCGCTTTGCGCGGATTGGGAACGCAATATGCCGGCCAGCCCGCCGGGCACGAAGCGCCGCAACCCTCCAGCCCCGCGCATCCCAACGTCATCTGGGTGTTCGGAGATCAGTTGCGTGCGCAGGCGCTGGGCTGCAATGGCGATCCCAACGCGCGGACGCCCAATCTCGACGCGGCGGAAGTGAACGGCGTGAACTTCACGTCGAACGTTTCCGGCTATCCGCTCTGTTGTCCTTTTCGCGGCTCTTTACTGACCAGCCGCTATCCGAACCATTGCGTCCCGGGCCATGAATATCCGCTGCCCGAAGGCCAGAAGACCGTGGCCGACGTTTTCAACGCCAATGGCTACGACACCGCTTACGTCGGCAAATGGCACTTGGGCGGCTGGCATGAGAGCAACGGACGGGCCGCTTTCTTCATCACCGATCCGAATCGCCGCGGCGGCTTTCAGCACTGGACCGGCTATGAGAACAACAACAGCCAATGGGATTGCTGGGTCCACGGCGGCAGCGGCAAGGACGCGTTTCATTACCGCCTGCCCGGCTATGAGACCGACGCTCTGACGGACCTTTTCATTAAGCACCTCGATGGCCAAGCCGAGGCGGCCAAAGGCGGTTCAGCCAAGCCCTTTTTCGCGGTTCTCAGCGTGCAGCCGCCGCACGACCCCAATGTCGCGCCCGCTCCGTTCATGGCTCATTACGAGCCGCGCAGAATCGAGTTGCGCCGCAACGTAGCGCAGGTCGACCGCGTGGTCGAGCGCGCCCGGCGCGAGTTGGCGGGCTACTATGCGCAGATCGAAAATCTCGACTGGAATTTCGGCCGCATTGTCGAAGCGCTGCGCAAGAACGGGCAGTACGAGAACACGCATATTCTCTTCTTCGCCGACCATGGCGATTGCATGGGATCGCACGGCATGTTCCGCAAAGTGAACCCGTATGAGGAAGCCATCCGCACGCCGATGTTGATCACCGGCGGCTTTCCCGCCTATGGGCCTTGGAAGCGCGGCCGTTTGCCGCTATTGTCCAATGCCGTCGATATCGCGCCCACGACGCTCGGCCTGTGTGGGATTGCCAAGCCCGACTGGATGGAGGGCACGAGCTACGCGCATTTCCGCTTGGCAAGCGCGGCCGAAGCGCCGCAACCCGACTCCGCTTATCTGCAGAATGTGATTCCGGTGGGCCATCCCGACTCGATCAACACTCCGTATCGCGGTCTCGTGACCAAAGACGGTTGGAAGCTGGTGTGTTTTGAAAATCTCTCGTGGTTGATGTTCAATTTAAACGAAGATCCCTACGAGGAGGCGAATCTAGCTCAAAATAACGCCTTTCGTGTCGAACGAAAAAAGCTGCTGGATCGCCTGCAACAGTGGGTCGCCGACACCCACGATACGTTTTCGCTGCCGGGCTCCTGAGGCCGCCGTTAGCGGCCAAGCGGCGGGAAGCGCATTCACCCGTGCATTGCCCCGGACCAGAGCGAGTCCCGGCAGCTTAAGCGCTTTCGCGATCCGAGCCGGGCCAAGCACGGTATGCGATCAAGAGCTTCCAACGTGCGTTCCTTTATCGCCCACGCTCGCGAATGCGAGCGCTGTATGAAACGCAAACTGCGCTCGCGCTTGCGCGATCTCTTCAGAGCCCGGCGGTCTCCGGTCCGCGCATACGCATAGCCGAGATAGCCTCGCGTGGGGTCGGCGAACCTCCCTGACCTAAGCGGGCGCGACCCATCCACTGAGCAATGCCGCCCTTTGGCAATGGACGGCGGGCTCGTTGTAGGGGCTCCATAGGAGAACGTACCCAGCGTGCCTGAATTTCAGCGCACGGACACTCTCCTTGTTAACGCAAAGTCTTGCTCGCCGCGGGGCCCAGGACTCGCAGATTCTCGCGAGTTGGAACATTTAAGATGGAGAATGTTCATAAGGAGGTAGTCCCGCTGGCATATCTTCGGCGCCTTATTCGGGCGCTTCAAAGCTGATCTGCTTACGGAACCCGCCGGTCTTATAAAACCCGAAGATAAGCCCTCCGGCGAGCCATATGAACCCGATAATTTTGGCAGGCTTTCCCAGGCTCAGCCACATGGCAAAACAGATAGCAAAACCGGCGAGCGGCGGCGCAAAGTTGCTGAGCGTCTTTTCATTGGACCGGAGAAAATAACGGACGAATGCGGCCAGGTTCACTCCCATGAATCCGATGAAGGCGCCAAAATTCAGCATCTCCGCCCCGAGTTCGTAATCGATCAGCAAACTACCGGCGAAACAGATTCCCCCAACGAGCAGAACGTTGTAGCTGGGCACGTGGGTTTTCGGGCTGATGTGGCCGAAAATGCGCGGCGGAAGAGCGCCGTCGCGTCCCATTCCGTAGAGCAGCCTCGCGCCCGCCAGTTGCGCCCCAGCGCCCGAGCCGATTGACGCGACCAGCAGCGTCAGGTTCACCGCCTGGAACAGAACGATGCCGCCCATGCGTCCGGCCACATGCACGTAGGCCGTATCGACGTCGGGAAACTTCAGACCGGGGGGCCACACCAATTGCGCGGCGTAGACTTCGATGGCAGAAAAGATTCCCGTCAAGAGGCAGACCAGCACGGTGGCCAGAAGAATGTTGCGGCGGGGATTCTCCACCTCTTCTGAAAGCGTGGAAATGGCATCGAAGCCGATGTAGGTCAGCGCGGCGATCGAAGTGCCCGTGGCGACCGCGCCGACAGAGAAAGTCTTGGGGTTATAAAACGGCCGTAGAAAAAATGCGGCATCGAGTGAAGGCATCGCCAGCACATAGCGGACGGCATACCAGAGCACCGCTACGATAACCACCCCCATCGCCGCCGCCATGATGGCGTTGACGCGAGCTGTAGTGTGGACCTTGCGGAGATTGAGAAATGTGAACAATAAGGCGAAGAACAACGCCCAAACTGCATAAGGAATGATAGAAACGATGTTGGCCGCGGCCTTACTGCACCAGATTGTGCAGATCAACGGATTCACGATGTAATCGAGCAGCATGCTCCAACCCGTGGCATAACCGAGCACTGGATGGAGTTCGCTTCCGACATAGGTATATGCGGAGCCGGCGCTAGGGTAAGCGCGTGCCAGGCGGCCGTAGCTGATAGCCGTGAACAGCATCGCGATCATGGCGATGAGAATGGTCGTGACGACGTGCCCTTTCGCCTCCACATAGATGACTCCGAACGGAGGCATGGGGGCGGTGGGCTGCACCAGGATGATACCAATGATCACCAGATCGCGGAGACGCAGACTTCTAGTGAGCTTGGCGGAAGGGGCCATGGGAAATGTTCAAGAGTTTCGCCCTACAATTGTAAGATGCAGGCTCAGTGTGAGGCAAACTTTCTCTTATGAATAATCGAATGCCGTTTGAAATCGTGGGATTGATCGCTCTGCTCCTCCTACCGTTCGGTCTGGCGCAAGCGCAGCGGCAGGCATATCAGTTGGAAAAAGCGGAGAACAAGACGATTCTGCTATTTACGCCGCACCCGGACGACGATACCTTCTGTTGCGCCGGAACGCTGGCGTTGCTTGCAAAGCAGAACAATAATATCCACATCGTCCTCTATACAAACGACGACAAGGGGTCCTACGATCCCGGCATGAACAGCCAAAGGCTAGCGCAGATCCGGGGAGGCGAAGAGGAGGAAGCATGCCGTGTTATCGGCATCCCAAAAGACCACATTCATTGGCTGCAGTTCCACGACGGGATGCTCGAATATGCCAATCCTCTGGATTTGGTAGAAGAGGTTACTAAAATAATACGCACTTACCATCCGGATATTGTTATGTCAATCGATCCAGGCTCCGAGTACGTACGGTGGCATAAGACGGACCACCGAATGGCGGCCAATAACACCGTCGACGCGATCCGTGCCTCGGAATGGCATCTATATTTCCCTAACCAACTCTTGCACGATCACCTTCAGCCCTGGCATGTGCCGGTCGAAGCGTACTTTTATACGCTCCCTCAAGAGGCCAATTACTGGGTGAATATCGATCCCGTCATGGATCTCAAGCTACAGGCCGCGACGGCTCACGTGAGTCAATTCGATCCGTCAATCCGCAAATACCGTCCCGATTGGGAAGCGCAGGATCTGGAGAAGGTGAAAAACGGCTTGCGCGGCAGGCAAACGAAGAAAGACGGGCATTACGTCGAGGCATACCGCATTTCTGCGAGTTTTAATCAGCAGTAAGCTATAAGTACATCGCCGCCGCCTGACGCTCTTCGTTCAGACCTCTTCCGCTCGCCGCAGTCGGGTAATTCTTCTACTCCCGCGGATCGGGACCGAGTTTCCGCGCCCGCAAGCGCCGACATCTCCCTACGCGCCCGCTGTCCGGCAATGTTCCATGCCGGCGCCGACGGGAATCAGGCGCTCCATGATGACGTTTCTTTTCAGACCCGAGGCAGTAGACTTTGCCGCTAATAATCGCTTCGATCAGCACCCGCGTGGCTTCCTGGAACAACGCCGCCGAGATGAACGAGTCGTTCCAAAGGGAGCGCGCCGTTGGACACGTTAAGACGCGCTTACCTTCTCGTACAGTATGGAAACCGGCCCGCTCCAGTGCCCGCGCGGGGTGCTGCCCAAAAAAAAGCGGGCCTTTTCGCGGCCCGCTTTCCGATGCAGTCTGATGTGAGAAACGCCTCTTGGGGCAGGAACTCGGTGTCGCCAATATCTTCCACCTTCACCCAGCGCATCATCTGCCGCGAGATGACCTCCAGGTGTCTTCGCCCGGCTCTTCGGTCAAGCCGCCCGAATAGACCGTGCGAGCGTCTTCGTCGTACATGGAGAGGTCCGCCGTCAATGCCTCCTCGGGCAGCGGCTCCTCTTCGACCACATCCTCGCCGGCAATCTTGACGTGCCGGTGGATAAGTTCCGGTTCCGCGAAGAGAACATGCGGACCGTGGAACAGGGCGGCAATCCCGCGACCGGAAAGCCGGTGCTGCTGGGATTACGAAGGCCTCGCTCTCGACCGACTCGTTCATCTCGGCGGCGTCGTTCCAGGAGACCACGCGAGTGCTGACCGAAGCGGCTATCAACGGCAAGGTCGACTATCTGCGCGGCCTGAAGGAAAACGTCATCATGGGCCGCTTGATTCCGGCCGGCACCGGTATGGAATATTATGCTTGTCGTTGATATTGACACCCTGCAGACGATAGACCTCCTGGATTTCGTTCACCAGGTATTTCTGCAGTTCCTTTTCGCCGAGCACCGCTAGAATGTCGTGCGGATTGCGCGGACCGTCCATCAGCGGATCGCCGGCGCGAACGCGCTCGCCCTCCTGCACGTTGATATGCACACCGCGCGGCATGGAGTAATCGCGCACTTCGCCGTCGTCGCCCACGATCGAAATCTTGCGCTGCCCCTTGCTCACCTCGCCGTATTTCACGTTGCCGTTGATTTCAGCGATGATCGCAGTCTCGCGCGGCTTGCGCGCTTCGAACAGCTCCACCACGCGCGGCAGACCGCCCGTTATGTCCTTGGTCTTGGTGGTCGCGCGCGGAATCTTCGCCACAACGTCGCCCGCGTGGACCGTCTCGCCGTCGTCACCATTAAGTGCGCGTGCGTCGGCATCAGGTAGCGCTTCTCGTCCGCGCGACCGCCGCCTTCCGGCCGCACCAGAATCGTCGGGATGCGCTTCTCGTCGGGCGAATCCGTCACCACCAACTGGCTCATGCCGGTGATTTCGTCCACCTGTTCGACCAGCGTCACGCCTTCGTGCAGGTCCTTGAAATGCACCACGCCGCTGACTTCCGTCAGGATCGAGAACGTGTAGGGATCCCACTCGAGCAGAACCTGATGCGGTTTCACGGGCGCGCCGTCGAATCACAGAAGATCGCGGAATTGCGCTTCCGTAAGCCCTGCGTCGCGGACAATTCCCGCCATTGTATAGCCGTTGACAGGGTTGTGGCGCGGTACGGTTATAGTCCGTACACCATTCGACATAACGACGTGCTTCCCTTCCCGCACCTTATGGAAACCGGCCCGCTCCAGTGCCCGCACGGCCCTCTCGTGCGGCACTCCCGGAATCTTCGGCATTAGACGGGAACTTCTACCGTTCGGACGTCATAGCCGGAGAGTTCGATGTCAAGCGCCTGCAAGTACTCGTGTATTGCCGATTGAATATTTTCGATGGCTTCGGCTTCGGTGTCGCCTTGCGACCAGCAGCCCGGCAGGCCGGGACACCAGACGTGATAACCTTCCTCCGTTTTTTCCAGTGCGACTTTGTAAGTCATAGCTCTGATTCAATATTAACGAAGCGAAGGAAGAGCTCGCGCCTCTTCACAAAATCAACAATGAGCGTAACCGCACGAGCATCGTTTAGCGTTGCTTGCGGGTGGTTTGGGAGCGTGAACAGAACCCCGGAATAAAAATCCCGCGGTCGGAAAAATGGACTTCGGGCCGGCGACCCGTGACGCAGTGCTCGTCATAGCGGCATACGGATGAACCTATTTGGCGCTATTATTCAACGCATTTACGGCTTGTTTGTTCCGGTTCAGTTGGAAATGGAGAGGGCGTTCTCCCAGTAAGGTAAAGGAGAGAACGCATGAAGAAGCAACGGAAGCAATACGAGCCAGAAGAGAAGGTCGCCATCCTGAGGCGGCATTTGCTGGAGAAGGAGCCCATATCGAAGTTATGCGATGAAGTGGGACTTCAGCCGACGGTCTTTTACCGCTGGCAGAAGGAATTCTTCGAGAACGGGGCTGCTGCCTTCGAGCAGAAACGGCTAACCAACCATTCCGCTGACCAGGAGCGGATTGCATACCTGCAGAAAAAGATCCAGACGAAGGACGAGGTTCTGGCCGAGCTCATGGCGGAGCACGTCGCGCTAAAAAAAGACATTGGGGAACTCTGACCGGGAGCTGGGTTCCGCACGATACGCGGGATCAGATCGTGGATTTCGTCCGGCGCTGGTCGGAGAAGACCGAGATCGGTGCCGGGCGGTTCATTGGGTGGCTCGACATCACCACCAGCAAGTTCTACGACTGGCGGGAACGCTACGGGAAGGTGAACGAGCACAACGGTCGGGTTCCCCGCGACTTCTGGCTGGAGGATTGGGAGAAGCAGGCCATTATCGGGTTCCATCTGAAGAACCCGCTGGAGGGCTACCGCCGACTGACGTTCATGATGCTCGACGCAGACATCGTGGCGGTGAGTCCGACCAGCGTATGGCGCGTGTTGGGGCAGGCAGGGCTTTTGTCCAAGTGGAACGGCAAGCCGTCGAAAAAGGGCACGGGCTTTGAGCAGCCGCTGTCAGCGAATCAGCACTGGCATATTGACATGGCGTACATCAACATCAGCGGGACGTTCTATTACCTGTGCAGCATTCTGGACGGCTGCAGTCGCTACATCGTGAACTGGAATCTGCGCGAGTCGATGACCGAGGCGGACATCGAGATCATCTTGGAGCGCGCCAAGGAGCTTCACCCGGAAGCTCGGCCCCGGATCATCTCCGATAACGGGCCGCAGTTCATTGCCAAAGACTTCAAGGAATACATTCGGGTCTCGGGCATGACCCACGTCAGAACTTCGCCTTACTATCCCCAATCGAACGGAAAAATTGAACGTTGGCACAAATCGCTAAAAGGAGAGTGCATCCGGCCGGGAACGCCGCTGTCGCTGGAGGATGCGCGGCGGCTGGTCAAGGGCTACGTAGAACATTACAACGATGTCCGCTTGAACAGTGCCATTGGCTACATCACGCCGAAGGACATGCTCGCTGGCCGTCAGCAGGAGATCCATTCTGAGCGCGACCGGAAGTTGCAGGAGGCGCGGAACCAACGGCAGATTCGCCTCAGCAAGCCGCTTGCCGTTCAGCTCACGTCCGTTCGGCGTGGTTCTGGATAGGTTCACCCGCACGTCGCCGCGGGTGCGGAGCCTCAACTTCCGGTTTGCCGACGACTCGCCCGGAACCGGCAGGGCACTTCTACAGATAGCGCGTTTCCCGTCAAGTTGATTAGCACCAAGGTAAACGCTTCGCGACCAGCAGGGAGTAATCGCAACCGCGCCGCCCCTCTCAATGAGATTGGTACAGGCGATTGCGTTCGCGCGTCAGCGGGCACTTAGATCGGACTGCGTTGCCTGAACGTGGTTGCGATGTCATGGCACAGGAAGCCATAAACCCCGCGCGGCGGGCCGGGGGGCGGGCTTTTCGGTGGCGGCGGAAATTCCGACTTCGCAGTTGCCTGCATCCCCGACAGCGATGGCGGCAGCTCTGGGCAAAAGCGTCAGTTCCGACTATGTTTCGAAAAGCCGAAATAAGTGACGGCTTTCTCATATGCCTGTTCGCCCACGACTTTTCCCACAGCACGGCCCACCAGATCGGCGGTCTCGAAGTGAATACCGCCGTAGCGCCGCGAAATGCCGGCTTGGTTGGCCGCATCCACGAACGTATTCCATCTCAACATGACCGTTTCAGCGGGCACAAGCCCCGGTTCCGTTTGCGAACTGCCGGCAGCGAAACTGACGAAATCGCCGAAATTCTCACAGTCTGTGTATAACCGAAGCACTTCCGCTGCGGCCGCGCTGAAGGTGCTGTGGCCGGAGATGTATTCGGGGAAGGGCGGTGTCGGGAAAGTCGACTGCTGATAAGGCAACCATTGCGAGCCATCGATCGCCTGCGTTCCTTTGAACGGCACCCACGTGTGAATGGCCCGGCCTGTAAACAGGTAAGGAATGGCCGTGACCGGCCGAACGGAATCGAAGGAATGCTTGGGTGCCCACGCGACTATGCTGGCGTCGAAGATGGCGTTCGTCATGGCGAAAAACATTTTGGCGTCTTCATCGACCGTGTGCCGATCGCGCTCTGAAACAAATTGCGCGAACAGACACCAGTGGCCGGGGGGCAGTTCACTGCGCGGGCCGTTGGCCCAGTACTCGGCGATCATCTTTCGCTCATCGTTAAGATTGGCGCTGATCTCGATCAGTTCCTCGGCCTGCAGCAGGTAATCCGGCGTGCCGAATCGCGCCGGTCCGAATTGCGCCTCAAACGCTTCGAATTGATCGGCGGATCGCAACGCAAATGGAATCACTTTGAACCATTGCGCACCGACAAACGCCTGCGTGATGGTATGGGGTGCCGGAGCGAGCAGGCCATCATCGTAGATCAGCGGCTGCCAGTGATTCGGATTGCGGATATCGGCCTTCTTCACCGGAACGGTCGAGGCAGGATTCACGGGCGTGTAGCCGGTGTAATCCGAATACGCACCGGGATGCAGGTCCCCGAGTTGATTCGATCCATCGTGATGGCGGAATGCGAGGACCGCCGCACAGGCTGTGTTCCCGATCCCGGCAGCGGTCGCTATGTCCGTTGATGTGTTGTTCGGATCGTAGCCCTGTTGCGTCATAAGCGGCGTGAACACGTTCGCCACGTCGGCTGGGAAAAGATCCTCGAGCGCGCGATAGGCCGCGTAGCTGATAGCTTCGTTCTTGTTCGCGAGTGTGCGCTCGCTCGGCGGACGCCGCAAGCTCCCGCCAAGCTGCGTCCCCACGGCTTCGGCCGTATAAGCGCTCCACGCATCGAACATACAAGTGTGTGCGATCGCCAGCATGCGCGCTGCCATCGGAGGCCCCGGATGGAGATCGCGTATGGCCTGCAACGCGGCGTTGTTCCACTGAACGATCAAGGTCGGCTGATCAGGCGCTGCATGGCTCGCCGCGCCTGACGAAAGCGCGATGATTGCGATGATGGAGAACCGCGTCAGCGTTTTTCGAAATTGACGAAGGATCGTTCGAATCTGCATAGGCTCCTTGCTTACCGTGCCGGCCGCTCCAACCCGAAAGGCCGAACGGCGTTCCGCGCGGTTGCCCGGGCATCGGATTGCTGCGAGTGCCAACGACGCAACCGTCACAAAGAGAACGATCTCTTCAGCGGCACTGGGGAAGGCGGCGGCACAGCCGGAATTTCGCAAATTCCATAAGCCCGACCGATTACCGCCGCTGCTGTTGTGAAACGAAAACACCGGCCGATGAGGATCGACCAGCACCGTCATACGCCAGGCATTGCCACAATTCTCCCCATCGTGCGCCGAGGTCGTCACGGCGTAACCATCGCCCCGGGGGTGTGGGATCCGCTCACCACCATCTCCGCCCGAACCCAAAAGCTGCGAACGAAAGAATCAGATATCTCATCATTGGCTTGCCCCCATGGCTCTCCTCCAACAAGGAGAACCACCAACGTCGGAGAACCAGGTAGAACTGTTCAATGTACCGATCCCGAGGCGCTCTCGAGCCCGGAAGGCGTTGGCAATTACGGTAACGGAACACCGGCTGGCTGCACGCTGAAGCTTGAGAACAGCCATTGCTTCTCAGTCTCAGTCGCTGTGCCATCGACGAGGAGATGTCCTGTTGCCGCCCAGAGCGGTTTGCCCGTAGCGGGGTCTGGGGCTACGTTGAAGAAGTGGCACTCGAAATACATAGTTCCGAAGTTGCCAGACTCATGGATATTGGTTTTGTAGGTGGGCGCGAGCGACACGAATCGATTCGCAGGTTGGAAGGGCGCTGCCACATATTTGAAAAACGTGCAGAGGGTGCCACGGTTTCCGGAGTTGTCGGACGGAGCAGGACATGTAGCTGGGTTCGCCGGATCGCCGTTCCCCACGTAAAAGCCGTCGAGGGCACTTCCTATGTTGAATGAAATCCAGCCATTGCCGGTCCAAAGCGACAGCACTTCCTGAATGCGTTGCTGAATCACATAATCCGGATCGCCGTTGGCCGCATCGCGTACGGTTGAGGCCCGGTGAAATGCCGCCTGCAATTCATAGAGTGCAGCGACTTGGGCGCCATTGCCCGCGGCCTCGCCGCTTGCTGGACGTGCACGGGGGTCGTTTTGCGCTAAGAGCACGCCAGTTCCTCCCAGCGACACCGCAAGCGCGACTGCCGCAGCGAAAATACTCGGCCTGCTACAGCCAGTTCCTGCTTCCTTCTGTTTGCAACGCGCATGCGCGTGACGCACGCAAAAGCGAGTATAGAGTGATTTCATCGTGAATTCTCCTTCGATAAGTTCAGTGGTCTCCGACTGCGGTTTCAGCGAAGTCCGGAGCTTCAGAGCAGGGCTCTCGAAGTTAACTATGAATCGGAATCGTCGGGAGCGCCATGAACGAATTCGAATCAAGTTCTGATCCCCTACGCGATTGCAAACACAACAGCTTGCGGCGCTTGACGCGCGAATGTCGTGCTATCCTCCTCCAATGCGGGAGAGTGAACCTGCCCCGGTGCGCATTATCCGATTCGGCGGTTTTGAGCTCGATGTAAAGGCAGGAGAGTTGCGCGGGCGAGGTCGGACGGTCAGACTTCAGGACAAGCCGCTGGAACTCCTGATCTTTCTACTCGGCAGGCCAATATCTGAGCTGGTGACGCGCGAGGAAATACAGGAACATATCTGGGGCAGCAGCCGGTTTCTTTCGTTCGACGACAGTTTGAATCAGGCCGTTCGCAAACTTCGAGAGGCGCTCCGGGATACTCGGGCAAAGCCGCGCTTCCTCGAAACGATCCCGCGTCGAGGATATCGGTTCTTAGTGTCCATCGACGAGGACCTGCCGCCACCGTCGGCGCCACAGGCCGGAACCGGGCGACGGTCCGCAACCATGCCGCAGGGCATCACCGTCGGGAGGCGATGCGAGGTTTCCAGACTGAATACCGTTCTGCAGGGCACCATTGAAGATGGCGCCCGGGTATTCTGTATTTCCGGGGAAGCCGGTATCGGGAAAACGACCCTGGTGGACACTTTTCTCGACCAACTGATGCCCGGGCTTGACTGCTACGTCGCGAGAGGGCGATGCTCCGAACGCCTCTCCGGCGCCGAGGCCTACCTCCCTATCCTCGAAGGATTGGAATCGCTAACGCGTGGCCCACAAGCGGAAATCGTCAGGAAGATCCTCGTTGACGTTGCTCCGGGTTGGTATCTGCAGATAGCTGACTCGAGATCTGCATCACTTCCGTCGGCCGTTCACGCCGATGCTGGGTCCGTGTCGCAGGAAAGAAAGAAACGCGAATTCGTGTCGCTGCTGGAAGGTCTAACCAGAGAACGACCCCTGATTTTCTTCATCGACGATGTCCATTGGGCGGATGTGTCGACCATCGACCTGCTGTCTTATGCCATTCTCCACTCACGTTCTCTCCCAGTGTTGGTGCTCGCGACGTACCGGCCCTCTGACCTGCTGCTCGCAAACCATCCCTTTGGCGACGCTAAACTCGAGTTGCAAACTCACCGCTTGTGTACGGAACTGGAGCTTGGCAGCCTGCAACCGGAGGATATTGAGAGTTACATCAGGGCGGAGTTTCCGGACCACCAATTTCCTGCGGAGTTCGTGCCCGCCATCGTGCGTCGAACGGAAGGATCGCCGCTTTTTCTGATCGACCTTTTACGAGATCTTCGTGCTACCGGTCTGATCTGGAACGAGGGCGGTTGCTGGCGGTTAACCCGTCGCCTGGACGAAATTGAGAGCACGCTGCCTGATTCGGTCCGCGGCATGATCGCTCGAAAGACTGGCAGACTCAGCGAAAATCATCGAAGAATTCTCGAGTGTGCCAGCATCCAGGGACTCGAGTTTGACTCCGCTGTGCTCGCCTCTGTGCTGGATATCGAGGTTGGCGAAATCGAAGACGTGCTTCAACTCCTCGAAGAGGGACATCGCATCATTCGATTCATCGATCAGCGTGAGTTTCCTGAATCGACGCTGACTATGCGGTACGCCTTCTCACATGCCCTGTATCAGGAGTCCCTCTACGCCGGCATCCGCCCGACGCGCCGCGTGGCTTTGAGCGGCAGCACTGCCACGGCGCTGCTCCTGAAATTAGGTCAATGCTCCAGCGAAATCGCAGCACAAATAGCCCAACTTTTTGAAGCCGCCAGAGAATGGGAACAGGCATCAAAATGGTTTTGTGTTGCAGGCGCCAGAGCCGCCGGGCTCGCCGCGCATCGAGAAGCATCTGAACTGGCAATTCGCGCCGTAGCGACCAGCGAGAAGCTTAGCGGTACCGTCCGGTACGAGCGATTGCTTGAAGCAGCTATGCAACTAGCCGGGGCGCGGCAGGCCCTTTCACAGTTCGGGCAGTCGGTTGATGCTTTCAATCTCGCTGCCGAGACAGCAGCGCGCTTGTCCAAGGCCGAAGCTCAGGTCGATGCGCTCTGCGGAGCCGCTTTCGGGGCAGGAATGTTGAAACGCACTTCGGAAATGCGTGCGCAGGCACAGCAGGCGATGGCTATAGCAGGTGCCGCGGGCGCCTCAAGCGCGAAGGCCGAGGGAATTCTGGGTTACGAACGTCTGCTGGCGGGTGATCTCGCCGCTGCCCGCACCCACCTCGAACGTTCGCTCCCTGCGTTGATTCGTGAGGGCGCTTTGTCGCAAGCAGCGTTTGTGACCGGCACCGTAGGGTTCCTGTACGATCTCCAGTCCGAGTATGCGCGAGCCGACCTGCTGTTCGCCGAAGCCGTGGGAGACCGGATGCGTCTTGCGACCTCCTGTACGGACGTGCTTCGGATGACATGGATGAGGGGCATGGCGCTGGCCAATCAGGGACGTATCTCTGACGCGCTCGAACTTCTGCAGGAAGGCATGAAGATGGCCGAAATCAACGGAGAGCGCTTCTGGTTTTCGCGCATGCCGAACACCGTCGGATGGATCTACTCTGAACTTCTGGATCCGGAAACTGCCCTTAAATACAATCTGCATGGCGTCACCGCCGCACAACAAGCAGACATGCCGGAGGTCGAAGCAAACTCCCATATCAATCTGTCGAACGCCTATGCAGCACTTGGTGACCTGAATCTCGCGTGGCGCCACCTGTCTGAGGGCAAACGACTTTTGAATTCGACATCAGGCGACTGGTTGAGGTGGCGCTTCAAAATACGGCTGGAGCTCGAAAGCGCGAATTACTGGTTGTCAGCAGGGAACCTCGCCAGGGCGAGAGCCTCTGCTGTTATCGCTCTGGCTAAAGCCGAGGCTGTTCTGGCAAGAAAGCACATCGCGTCGGCGCATAAATTCCTGGCGGATATCGACCTGCTGGAAGAACACCCTGCCGAAGCTGCCATCGAGTGCCGGATTGCGCGCGAAATACTTGCTCATTATCCGTGCCCCCTGATCGAATGGAAGGTCCTTGTGGCGTCAAGGCAGGCAGTTTTGTTGTGCGGAGACTCGGGGGAGGCAGAGCGCACTCTGAGCAAGCTACGGGAATCTCTCTCGCTATTAGCCAATTCCATTCGTGATCCCCGGCTCAGGCAGAAATTTACTTCTCGCACGATGCCGGCGATCTATGGAGATCATCGACGACCAGCGTGACTCTTACACTGCGGGTCGCCCAGATATCGGCGGGGAAATTCCTCCTGCGCGGCGTGAAATCAGAACTGGTCTGTGAATTCATAGTGTCCTTTCGGTAAACCTGCGTGACTGGGCTTAGCGTTCACCATTCAGTTGGCGGTTTGTCGGCATCTCGTACAAGCGCCCGCCTTGGGCGAGTGACGCGCCACTCGGAAGCTAAATCGGGGCCAGACCCGCGAGCCACCCAGCCCTGAGGCCGTCTGATCCGCCCCGATGCCGGCGCGTCACCCCGTTGAAAGTTGAAATGCGCCTCGCACCGGATTCAAGGTTCTTTTTCCTAGCCAGTTGGCCTTCGCTTCGAGCATGAGCCTCTGCGGCCAAGCCCAGCCCGCCGGGCTCGGACGGAGCGCAACGATGTCTGTGTCCGGTTAACCAGGTTGACTATTGTGGCCCACCCTGATCTCCCTTTGAAGCCAGTTGCAGCTTCCGTCCCTGCTTCCTCGCCCCGGTCACCGTCGCGATCGGCCGCGCCTCGGCCCGTCGAGGCTCGCGTTATACTCACTAACGGAGAGCGCCCGCACTCCATTTCACGCTGAACCAACACATGTTTAGCGGCAGACCTGATGGCTACCCATTCAGGATCGTCGACAATGCTGCGGGAGTCCGGAGCCTCTCCAAGCGGGTATTTCTGCATCATCTCTTTCAAATTCGTGAGGGCGGCAAATTGCCTCTCTGTCAACATCGCCGAGTTATCGGCCAAAAATTGGTCGAGCATCAAATCGTCGAAAAGCTCACAATACAATTCGTCGGGCGAAGAGATACGAGACCCATGCCCAAACCACGTCTTCTGTTTGATAGGCTGTATCGGAGATGTTTCGGACGACTTCTTCGATTTTTCCTTTCCACGCCTCGGCCGTCATCATAGTGCCCGTCACTCTCGTTTTCTAAACCCGTTCAAAAGACTGTGGGACGCGCCAGACACTTTGACGTTTTGCGAAGCGACATCTGGCGTAAGACGATCGTAGCGGCGTATGAACGCTTTCGAAAGGTTGGCGGCCTTGAATAGCTGCAGAAAGCGGCCCTCCGCAGGCCGCTTTCCCGTAAAGAATGTAGCGGCGAACCGGTATTACTCCGCCAGAGTCTCTTCGCCCGGCTCTTCGGTCAAGCCACCCGAATAGACCGTGCGAGCGTCTTCGTCGTACATGGAGAGGTCCGCCGTCAATGCCTCCTCGGGCAGCGGCTCCTCTTCGACCACATCCTCGCCGGCAATCTTGACGTGCCGGTAATATTCCATACCGGTGCCGGCCGGAATCAAGCGGCCCATGATGACGTTTTCCTTCAGGCCGCGCAGATAGTCGACCTTGCCGTTGATAGCCGCTTCGGTCAGCACTCGCGTGGTCTCCTGGAATGACGCCGCCGAGATGAACGAGTCGGTCGACAGCGAGGCCTTCGTAATCCCCAGCAGCACCGGCTTTCCAGTCGCGGGATTGCCGCCCTGTTCCACGGTCCGCATGTTCTCTTCGCGGAACCGGAACTTATCCACTACCTCTTCGGGCAGGAACTCGGTGTCGCCAATATCTTCCACCTTCACCCAGCGCATCATCTGCCGCGAGATGACCTCCAGGTGCTTGTCGTTGATATTGACGCCCTGCAGACGATAGACCTCCTGGATTTCGTTCACCAGGTATTTCTGCAGTTCCTTTTCGCCGAGCACCGCCAGAATGTCGTGCGGATTGCGCGGACCGTCCATCAGCGGATCGCCGGCGCGAACGCGCTCGCCCTCCTGCACGTTGATATGCACGCCGCGCGGCATGGAGTAATCGCGCACTTCGCCGTCGTCGCCCACGATCGAAATCTTGCGCTGCCCCTTGCTCACCTCGCCGTATTTCACGTTGCCGTTGATTTCAGCGATGATCGCGGTCTCGCGCGGCTTGCGCGCTTCGAACAGCTCCACCACGCGCGGCAGACCGCCCGTGATGTCCTTGGTCTTGGTGGTCGCGCGCGGAATCTTCGCCACAACGTCGCCCGCGTGGACCGTCTCGCCGTCATTCACCATTAAGTGCGCGTGCGTCGGCATCAGGTAGCGCTTCTCGTCCGCGCGCCCGCCGCCTTCCGGCCGCACCAGAATCGTCGGGATGCGCTTCTCGTCGGGCGAATCCGTCACCACCAACTGGCTCATGCCGGTGATTTCGTCCACCTGTTCGACCAGCGTCACGCCTTCGTGCAGGTCCTTGAAATGCACCACGCCGCTGACTTCCGTCAGGATCGAGAACGTGTAGGGATCCCACTCGAGCAGAACCTGATGCGGTTTCACGGGCGCGCCGTCCTCAAAGAGGATCTTCGCGCCGTAGACGACTGGATAGCGCTCGCGCTCGCGGCCCTTTTCGTCCAGAATCGCGAGGATGCCATTGCGGTTCATGGCGATCAGCTCGCGCTTGGCATTGTGCACCGTTACGATGTTGAGAAACTTCACGAAGCCGCCCGCCTTGGTGTCCTGCTTCGATTGTTCGCTCGACCCGGTCGCCGTGCCGCCGACGTGGAAGGTGCGCATGGTAAGCTGCGTCCCAGGCTCGCCGATGGACTGCGCCGAGATGATGCCCACGGCCTCGCCGCGCTCGACCAAACGGCCGGTCGCGAGGTTGCGTCCGTAGCACAATTTGCACACGCCGCGCTTCGATTCGCAGGTCAACACCGAGCGGATCTTGACGCGTTCGATACCCGCGGCCTGAATAGCCGCCGCCAGCTCCTCGGTGATCTCCTGGTTCACGTGAACGATGACGTTGCCCTCATAGTCGAGCTGATCCTCAAGCGCCACGCGGCCGACGATGCGGTCGCGCAACGGCTCGATGATCTCGCCCGATTCGATGATCGGCTCCACGTAGATGCCGTCGCCGGTACCGCAGTCGGTGTCCGTCACGATCACGTCCTGCGCCACGTCGCACAACCGCCGCGTCAGGTAGCCCGAATCGGCCGTCTTTAAAGCCGTATCGGCCAGACCTTTGCGGGCGCCGTGCGTCGAGATGAAGTATTGCAAGACGTTCAGGCCTTCGCGGAAATTGGCCGTGATGGGAGTCTCGATGATTTCGCCCGAGGGCTTGGCCATCAGGCCGCGCATGCCGGAGAGCTGCCGGATCTGCTGCTTCGAGCCGCGCGCGCCGGAATCGGCCATGATGTAAATCGGGTTGAGATAGCGGCCGGTGCGGTCGTCCTCTTCCATCGATTTGAACATTTCGTCCGAAACGCGCTCCGTGACCTTCGACCAGATTTCGATGATCTTGTTGTAGCGTTCGCCCTGCGTGATGGCGCCTTCCTGGTACTGCTGCTGCACCTCGAAGACGGCCTTGTCGGCGTCGCGAACCAGTTTCTCCTTCGATTGCGGTACGACCATGTCGTCGATACCGATCGAAATTCCGGCGCGCGTGGCGTACAGGAACCCCAGCTTCTTGACTTCGTCGAGCATTCCGACCGTGATCTGCAGCCCGAACCTCAAATAACAATATTGAACGAGCTGTGAAAGACCCTTCTTCTTGAGCAAACCATTTACGAACGGCATCTCGTCCGGCAGCACGTCGTTGAGAATGACGCGGCCGACGGTGGTGTCCATGTACTGCTTGTTGAACTCGATCGGTTCGGTGTGGAGAACGTTCTGGTTGTCGAAGGCCTTGTTGAGGTCGATGACTTTGCCGGTATGGCGCAGCTTGATGGGCGTGAGCGTTTCGACTTCGCCCATTTCGAGCGCGATCAGCACGTCATCGGTCGACGCGAAGGTGCGACCCTCGCCCTTCGTGCCGGGACGCGCCTTGGTCAGGTAGTAGAGGCCGAGCACCATGTCCTGCGTGGGAACCGCGATGGGCGATCCGTGCGCCGGAGAAAGAATATTATTCGAAGCGAGCATCAGAGTGGAGGCTTCGATCTGCGCTTCGGGCGATAGCGGAATGTGAACGGCCATCTGATCGCCGTCGAAGTCGGCGTTGAACGCCGTGCAGGTCAGCGGATGAAGTTTGATGGCCTTGCCTTCCACCAGCACCGGCTCGAAGGCCTGAATGCCCAGGCGGTGCAGCGTGGGAGCGCGATTCAACAAAATGGGGTGGTCCTTGATGACCTCTTCGAGGATGTCCCAAACCACCGGGTCCTGCTGCTCCACTAGCTCCTTGGCCTGCTTGATCGTGGTGCAATGACCGCGCTGTTCTAGGCGGTGATAAATAAACGGCTTGAACAGCTCCAGCGCCATTTTCTTCGGCAGACCGCACTGGTGAAGCTTAAGCTCCGGTCCCACCACGATGACGCTGCGGCCGGAGTAGTCGACGCGCTTTCCGAGAAGATTCTGGCGGAAGCGGCCCTGCTTGCCTTTGAGCGTGTCGGAGAGAGACTTTAGCGGCCGGTTGTTGGCGCCGCGCAGCACACGGCCGCGGCGGCCGTTGTCGAACAAAGCGTCCACCGCTTCTTGCAGCATGCGCTTTTCATTGCGGACGATAACGTCCGGAGCATGCAGCTCGATCAGCTTCTTGAGGCGGTTGTTGCGGTTGATGACGCGCCGGTACAGATCGTTGAGATCGGAGGTGGCAAAACGGCCGCCGTCGAGCGGGACCAACGGGCGCAGCTCCGGCGGAATCACCGGAATAACGTCGAGAATCATCCACTCCGGCTTATTTCCCGATTTGCGGAAGGATTCCACTACGCGGAGGCGCTTGGCGTACTTCAGCTTTTTCTGCTGCGACGCCTCGGTTTTCATTTTTTCGCGGATTTCCAGGCTGAGCGATTCGACGTCGACCTTCTTCAGCAGTTCCTTAATGCCTTCGGCGCCCATCATGGCGACGAATTTACCTGGAAATTCCTGATCGAGCTGACGCTTGCGCTCGTCATTGATGACCGCGCCGCGGCTCAGCTCCGGCACCTCGCCCGGATCGACCACCACGAATGCTTCAAAATACAGCACCCGCTCCAGTTCCCGGAGCGTGATGTCGAGAAGATAACCGATGCGGCTGGGCAGGCCTTTGAAGAACCACACGTGCGAGCAGGGGCTGGCCAGCTCGATGTGTCCGAGGCGCTCGCGGCGGACTCGCGAGAGAGTGACTTCGACGCCGCACTTGTCGCAAATTACGCCGCGGTGCTTCATGCGCTTGTACTTGCCGCAGAGACACTCCCAATCGGCAATCGGTCCGAAAATGCGCGCGCAGAACAGTCCGTCGCGCTCCGGCTTGAAAGTCCGGTAATTGATGGTTTCCGGCTTGGTAACCTCGCCGTGGGACCAGCTCCGGATCTTTTCCGGCGATGCCAGGCTGATGCGAATGGAATCGAAATCGGCGATCAAATTTGCGCGGTCATAAGGAGAAGATCGATACATAATTCCTCGTTTTCTTCCAGCTAACGCCTCAGTTGCTCTTCAATAACGGATCGAATATTGCATCCAGGCGGTCAAAACGGCCATTGAGGCGCTTCTGGACCGCCTCGATACGAGCGAAAAGCGCCATAAAACAGCCAACATTTACCAGGATGCCGGCCAACACCATAACTGTCGGGATTCCGATCACCAGAAATAATTGTTGGTCAGTGACCATTTCCTTTAATCCGCCGCCAGCGCCGTGTCGGCAATCTCGCGCGGCTTCTTCATCAGCTCCACGTCGAGACACAGCGATTGCAACTCTCGGATTAATACGTTAAACGACTCCGGCACGCCCGGCTCCGCCGCGGCTTCGCCCTTGACGATCGCCTCATAAATCTTGGCGCGCCCATAAACATCGTCCGATTTCGCCGTCAACAGCTCCTGCAGCACATAAGCCGCGCCATACGCTTCAAGCGCCCACACTTCCATTTCGCCGAAGCGCTGCCCGCCGAATTGCGCCTTGCCGCCCAGCGGCTGCTGCGTGATCAGCGAGTACGGCCCGATCGAACGAGCGTGGATCTTGTCGTCCACCAGGTGCGACAGCTTCAACATGTAGATGTACCCGACCGTCACCGGCTGCTCGAACGGCTGGCCCGAGATGCCGTCCCACAACTGCACCTTACCCGAGGTCGGCAGCTTCGCCGCCGTGAGCTGCGACTTGATGTCCTTTTCCGACGCCCCGTCGAAAACCGGCGTCGCAAAATGCACGCCCAATGCCTGCGCCGCCCACCCCAGGTGAGTTTCGAGGATCTGTCCAACGTTCATGCGCGACGGCACGCCGAGCGGGTTGAGAACGATCTCAACCGGGGTGCCGTCGGGCAGAAACGGCATGTCCTCTTCGGGCACGATGCGCGCGATCACGCCTTTGTTGCCGTGCCGGCCGGCCATCTTGTCGCCCACCGAAAGCTTGCGCTTCATGGCGATGTAAACCTTCACCAGCTTAATAACGCCGGGAGGAAGCTCGTCGCCCTTGCGCAGCTTCGAGATTTTTTCCTCCGTGATTTTTTCGAGCACCGCGATCTGCCGCGACGTCATCTCCTCGATTTCGTCGATGTCCTCGTTCATGCGCACGTCTTTGTTGGCGACGCGCATGCGCTTGAGGTCGCGCGCGCGCATTTTTTCGATCATGTCGCGCGTCAGCAGCGCGCCCTTCGAGAGCAGCTTCTTGTTAGTCTTTTCGTCGTGCAGGTCGGCCTGCACTTCTTTGCCGCCGAGTTTGTCGGTCAGGCGCTTGGCCCGCTCGTCGTTGAGAATGCGCTTCTCGTCTTCGAGGTTGCGATGCAGGCGCTCCACTTGGGAATCGAGAATCGCCTTCGAGCGCTCATCGAGCTCCGCGCCTTTGCGCGAAAACACCTTGCAGTCGACAATGGTTCCTTCGATGCCCGGCGGGCAGTACAGCGAAGCGTCCTTGACGTCGCCGGCCTTCTCGCCAAAAATCGCGCGCAGAAGCTTTTCTTCCGGCGTGAGCTGCGTTTCGCCCTTCGGCGTAACTTTCCCCACCAGAATGTCGCCCGGCTTCACCGTCGCGCCGATGCGGATAATGCCGCTCTCGTCCAGGTTCTTCAGAAAGCTTTCCGCGATGTTCGGAATATCGCGCGTGATTTCCTCCGGTCCCAGCTTGGTGTCGCGAGCCTCGATCTCGAACTCTTCAATATGGATCGAGGTGTAGTAGTCCTCTTTGACCAGCTTTTCGCTGACCACGATGGCGTCTTCGAAGTTGTACCCGCGCCACGGCATAAAGGCCACCAGGACGTTACGTCCGAGAGCCAGCTCGCCGTTTTCAGTGCACGGACCGTCGGCCAAAACGTCGCCCTTCTTGACGCGCTGCCCCTGGAACACGATGGGCTTCTGGCTGATGCAGGTGTTCTGGTTGGAGCGCTTGAACTTCGTCATCTGGTAGATGTCCGCGCCGACCTCGCGCGAAAGCTGCCCTTCCTGTTGGGCGCCGCCCTCGACGCGCACGATGATGCGCTCGCTATCCACCGAATCGACCACGCCGGAGCGCTTGCAAATGACGACCGCGCCGGAATCGCGCGCCGTAACGCGCTCCATGCCGGTGCCCACGTAGGGAGCCTCGGCGCGCAGCAGCGGAACGGCCTGACGTTGCATGTTCGATCCCATCAGCGCGCGGTTGGCGTCGTCGTTCTCGAGGAACGGAATCAGGCTCGCCGCCACCGACACGAGCTGTTTGGGGCTCACGTCCATGTACTCGATTTCGTCGCGATGCTTCAGCACGAAATTTCCGGCCTGGCGCGCGTTAACCAGATCGTTGACGATGCGGCCGTTAGGGTCCAGCGCCACGTTCGCCTGCGCGATGATGTATTTGTCTTCTTCCCACGCCGACAGATAATCGGAATGGGCCACGAATTCGGCCGTCTGTTTGGCGGACTTCAAATCGGCGTTGGCCTTGTCGATCTCCGCGCGCGTCATCACGTCGTTCACTTTGTGGGACGTGTCGCCGGGATTGAGAATCCGGACCTCGTCCACCACCACGCCTTTCAGCACGCGGCGGTAAGGACTCTCGATAAATCCATAATCGTTGATACGCGCAAAGCACGACAACGACGAGATCAGACCGATGTTCGGACCTTCCGGCGTTTCAATAGGGCAGATGCGGCCGTAATGCGTCGGATGTACGTCGCGAACTTCGAATCCGGCGCGCTCGCGCGATAATCCGCCCGGTCCCAGCGCCGAGAGCCTCCGTTTATGGGTGATTTCGGAAAGCGGGTTGGTCTGGTCCATGAACTGCGAGAGCTGCGAGGAGCCGAAGAACTCGCGGATGGCTGCCATCACGGGCTTGGCATTGACCAAGTCGTGCGGCATGGCGGTCGACATTTCCTGATAGACCGACATCTTTTCTTTGATGGCGCGCTCCATGCGCACCAAGCCGATGCGGAACTGGTTCTCGAGCAGCTCGCCCACCGCCCGAACGCGACGATTGCCGAGGTGGTCGATATCGTCCACCGCGCCGATGCCTTTGCGCAGCTTCAAAAGATATTTGATGGTGTCGTTGAAATCCTTCTGGTCGAGCGTGCGCTTGTCGAGAGGCGATTGGTCGATCTTGTCGTACAGCTTGATGTTGAACTTCATGCGGCCCACGCGCGAGAAGTCGTACTTGCGCGGGTCGAAGAACATGCCCTGGAAGAGCTGCGTTGCGGTGTCGAGCGTGGGCGGATCGCCGGGGCGCAGCTTGCGATAAATTTCGAGCAGCGCGTCGTTCTGGCTCTTCACCGGATCTTTTCGCAAAGTGACGGAGATGACGTTGCCGGCGTCGTCGCGCTCCGGGAAGAATAATTCGAAGGTGGGGATCCCCGCCTCCATCAGCTTGGTCACGGCCGCGGCGGTCAGCTCGTGGTTCGCTTCCACCAGGATTTCGCCCGTCGACATGTCGATCACGTCGGAGGCCACGTAGGCCCCTTCGAGATCGTTAATGGCGAATTCCACCTGCTCGATTTTGGCCTTCTGGATCGCCTCGTAGACCGATTTCGTGATCTTGCGGCCTTGCGGAACCACTGTGTCGCCGTTCTTGGCGGTAATGGCGTGCGAGAGCTTCATGCCCAGCAAACCGCTCTCCTTGCCGGGATTCACCTTCCAGAAGAGCTTCTTGTCCTTGATCGCGATCTCGTTGATGGTGTAAAAGGCGCGCAGAATTTCGGCGTCCGTCTTCAGACCGAGGGCGCGCAGAAAAACCGTGCCGTAGAATTTGCGCTTGCGGTCGATGCGGACGTACAGCAGGTTCTTGTTGTCGTACTCGAACTCCACCCAGCTTCCGCGATAGGGAATAATTTTGCCGAGATAATAACCCTGCGTCGCCACGCGCTCGAAGAACACGCCGGGCGAGCGGTGCAACTGCGAAACGATGACGCGCTCCGTGCCGTTGATGATGAACGTGCCGTTCTCGGTCATCAGCGGGATTTCGCCAAAAAAGACTTCCTGCTCTTTGATGTCGCGAATGGTCTTTTGCCCGCTCTCGGGGTCCTTGTCGAATACCGTGAGACGAATCGTGACCTTCAGCGGGGCGGCATAGGTCATACCGCGCTCTTCGCACTCCGCGACGTCATATTTAAGCTGCAAGCCCACCGGATCGCCGCAGCGGTTGCAGAACGTGACGATGTTCTTGTTGAACGTCCCGCAGCGGTGGCACAGCACATCGCCGACATGGAACGGGTCGGTTTTGATCGTTGCCCCGCAAGCGGGATTGCGGCAGGTCGAACGCAGATGGTGCAGCCCTTTGAGGTTGCCGCACTTGCATTCCCAGTTGCCGATGGCGTAATCGACGAACTCCAATTGGCTCAGACCGCGAAAATCCGAGATCGGAAAAACGGAATTGAAGACGCTCTCCAACCCCGTGTCCTCGCGCTCCCCGGGGAGCAGGTCCATTTGCAAAAATCGCTCATACGATTTTTTCTGGACCTCGATGAGGTTCGGAATCGGGATCGAAGTTTTAATTCGGGAGAAATCTACTCGTTCGCGTGTAGCGCCTATTGCCAAATTTTGCATTTTCCACTCCTACGGCCGAACGGCTCGCGACACAGACAAAGACAAAAAGCCATCAGATCCCGACGCCCGGCATCATGCCGGATTGGCTGGCGGGGGCGCCGCCGGGGCCGGTCGGAATGCGGTCGGACGCTGATGACGGGGTAAATGGGCCATCTTTGCGCGTTTGCCATACACGTGGGGCGATAAGAAAAAGAGCATGGCAAAGCCTTGCGCCGGTCCGGCGGGACGGCACAACAATCCGCGCGATGTGAGGTTCACAAGAACTGATCCGGGTTCTCCGGTAAGGGTCAGTACTAATGTAACAGACCGCATTCGATGCCGTCAAATGCGGTCCCACTGGCCGCCAAAGCGGCCCCACTTACTTTACTTCAACGGTTGCGCCGGCATCCGTGAATTTTTTCCGGATGTTCTCGGCCTCTTCCTTGTTAACGCCTTCCTTGATCGGCTTGGGAGCGCTATCGACCAGGTCCTTGGCTTCCTTCAAACCCAGGCTGGTCACCTCGCGAACGGCCTTAATCACGTTGATCTTGTTCGCGCCCACCGCTGTCAGGACGACGCTAAACTCGGTCTTTTCTTCCGCTGCCGGGGCCGCCGCGGCAGCCGCGCCGGCGGCCGGAGCCGCGACCGACGCCGCCGCCGCCGAAACCCCCAGCTTCTCTTCGAGCAACTTTACAAGCTGAGACGCTTCGAGCAGCGTCAGCCCTTGAATCTGTTCCGCAATTCCGTTGATATCCGCCATTTTCCTCTACTCCCTTTGTGAGAACTCTTTCGTACGCCGCGCCCCGCCGATGCCGGCGCGCTACTCCTGAAACTTGTTTTCCTTCACGCCCTGATCGACAACCACCGCCAGATTGCGTCCTACGCCATTCATCGCCGTCACCAGGCGCTGCGCCGAAGCGTTGATCAGAAACAGGACCTTCGCCAGAACCTGCTCGCGCGAGGGCATGCTCGCCAGCTCGTTGATCGAGCCAATGTCGATCACGCGGCCTTCCACCATCCCAGCCTTAAACGTGAACGCCGGCACGGTCTTGGCGTACGCCGTCAGAGCCTTGGCGAGCGCGACCGGATCTTTCGACGTGGAGGCGAGCGAGGTCATGCCGACGAGGTTTTTCATCAGCTCCTCGGCCGGGGTGCCCGCGGAAGCCTTCTCAGCCAGATTATTCTTTACGACTTTGTAATCGCCGCCCGCTCCGCGAACGGCCTTGCGCAACTCGAAATCCTGCGCCACCGTCAGCTTTTGATAGCCCGTCACGAAGATATTGTTGGCGGCCTCGAACTGCTTCTTCAGCGCTTCGAGATCTTTCGCCTTATCGGACTTCTTCTTCATTTCAAGATTCCTCTCGCCCTCTCAAAGCTGCTTGGCGTTGAACGCCACGGTGTCGAGGTGCACCGCCGGACCCATGGTCGAGCAGACGGTCACGCTCTTCACGTACTTGCCTTTCGCCGCCGGCGGCTTGGCGCGCAGCACCGCTTGAATCAGGCTGTTGGCGTTCTCGAGCAGTTTGCCGGTCGCGAATCCGGTCTTCCCAACCGGGGCGTGAATCACCCCTGTCTTGTCAACGCGGAATTCAACCTTGCCGGCCTTGACTTCTTTAATCGCCGTCGAGACGTCGGTCGTCACCGTGCCGGTCTTCGGGTTCGGCATCAGGCCGCGCGGCCCCAGAACCTTTCCCAGCTTGCCGACCGAGCGCATCATGTCCGGGGTTGCGATGACGGCGTCGTATTCGATCCAACCGCCCTGAATGCGCTGCACAATCTCTTCGCCGCCCACGAAATCGGCGCCGGCCTCCTGCGCTTCCCGCTGTTTGTCGCCCGAAGCGATCACGAGAACCGTTTTCGATCGTCCCAGTCCATTGGGAAGAACAACGGTGCCGCGCACCATCTGGTCGGCGTGCTTCGGGTCGACGCCCAGGCGCATGTGAACTTCGACCGTCTCGTCGAACTTAGCAAATTTGATTTTTTGGACCAGAGGAATCGCATCGTTCAGGCTGTAGGGACGCGCCTCTACCTGTTTGGACGCAGCTTCAAATTTCTTACCGGGTTTGCGCATGTTTCCTCATTGGTTCGGACGGCGAGACGCTCAAAAAAGACCCCGCCTCCCACTGAGATTTTAAATTGTCGCGTGTGACGCTGTCCCAACTATAGCAAATGGCCGGCCAGCGAGCAAACCGGCTTTCCCCGTTCGCCCTCCGGGGTCGTTGCGGAGTCCTGCCGGACCGTCAAGCGTTTAGATGAACGATTCCGGGGCGCGCCTGAGTGAACTTGAACCGGGCCGGGTTTACTGAAGTGACCCCAGGGGTGTCCACAAGCTGAATGCGCGCGGCAATCGGTTCGTAGGCGGCGCGGGGCGCCACCGTTCCTTTCACGGTGATGATTCTGTGCCGTTGCGGGTAGATGCCGCAACTGATCAGTTGGTGTAGAGAAAACGGACTGGTGCGCTTTGAAGTGAGCAGCAGAAGGTTGGTTGCCTCACCGGACGAATGCTGCTCTTCGATTACGGCGCAATGGCCCATATCCCAATTCCGCAGGCCTCCATGGCGGACCTCCGGCTCCGTGAAGCGGCCATCGTGAAGCGAGCGGACAGTTCCTCTCACGCGAACGGGCTTGGTGACGGCATCTTGCGAATGAGCCCCGGTATCGGCATCGAAAATGCCGCCGATTCCCGCGGTCTTGGCGCGTTCGACTCCTTGCGGGTCATGGAAAGCAACCAGCCAACCGGTGGCGTTCTGATCGAGGAGTTCGCGTAATAGAGCCGTTTCATCCCCCGGCGCGCCGCCCCCAACGTTATCTCCAACGTCGAAGAGAACGACGGGGAAATGCTCCGCGGCCTGAGCTTCGCGCACAGCCTGCGCCGGATCGGGAAGGTTCAGCTTGATATCTTGGCGGCGCGACCACATCAGATCGGACAAGCGTTGGGCCTCCGATGCCGCGCGATCGGCTTCTCCGTCGGTAACGACGATGACCGATGGACCGACGTAGGGAACGTCATTATATTGATAACCGCCTGCCACGCTGGCGGCGAGGATGCCGGGCTGGCGTTCGAGTTCGATGCTGGCCTCGGTAACAGGTCTAAGAGGCTCGGCAAACGTGTTCTGAAACACGATGTTCCAAAGAACCGCGGGCTTGACGATCGCCTGCCGCGGTTTCACTTGGCCGGCCAGCATACGGGACAAGATCGATGCCGCCCTGGCGCCGCGCTGACGCGTGTCGATATGCGGGTTCTGCTGATAGGTCAGCAAGACATCGCTGAACTCCACCGTGGCGGGCGAGATATTCGCGTGGAAGTCGTGAGTCACTATAAGAGGGACGCCTGGGGCGGCGGCGCGCACGCGGCGCACGATCTCCTCGTCGGCGTGCGCGTAGCGCTCGCTGTACATGGCGCCATGCAGGGCGAGGAAAATGGCATCGAACGATCCGATGCCTCGAACGCAGCCGGTCAGCCGCTGCGCCAGCGCTTCAAACGCCTCCGAGGCGACTGGTCCAGAGGGGGTGGCTTGGGCGTAAATCGCAGGCGCAAGCGCAAAGCCGAGGCGTCTCCCTTCCTGAATGAATCCGGCCATTTCGGTGTTGCCTTCCGACCATTGCTCCAGCGCGCGATCGCCTTCCGCCGCGCGGAAGCGGAAATCTTCCAGACGCGTGAGGCCGGCGCAAAACGAGTTGGACTCGTGCATGATAGCGGCGATGACAACCACGGGGCGCGAGTTTTCATCCGGCATGGTGGAAAAGGTATCACATTTCTCATCACAAACGCGTGTTTCAGCCGCAAACTCGTGTACTCTGAAGCAGAGTCGCGCGATGCCCTATCGATACCGTGTATTGGCGCTTCTGTTCCTGCTGGTGGTCGTGATGTACCTCGACCGGCTATGCATAGCCGTTGCTGGACCACGCATGCAACGAGACCTCGGCATGACGCCGCGCCAGTTCGGATGGGTGATCGGCGCGTTTACTCTGTCCTACGCTTTATTCGAAATTCCCAGCGGCATGCTTGGCGACCGTATAGGACCGCGCCGGGTATTGACGCGCATTGTGCTGTGGTGGTCCGCGTTTACCGCTTTGACCGGCGCGGTCACGGGTTATCCCATGATGCTGCTGGTCCGCTTCCTCTTTGGCGCCGGCGAGGCGGGGTCTTTCCCGAATTGCGCGGCGGTGGTTTCGAGGTGGATTCCGGAGCGCGAGCGCGCCCGCGCGATCAGCGTGTTTTGGCTTGCGACCGCAACGGGCGGCGGCATCACTCCATTGATCGTGGTGGCGATTCAGAAGCACTACGGCTGGCGTCCGGCATTCTGGATTTTCGCCTCTCTCGGCCTCGTATGGAGCGCGATCTGGTATTGGTGGTTCCGCGATTCACCGGCGCTGAAGGCCGGGGTCCCCAAGGAAGAGCGGGCGCTCATCGGAGAGACGGCCGCGCACGCCCACGGCGTCATCCAATGGGGCCGGCTGCTTCGCAACGGCAACTTTATCCGGCTCTTGCTGATGTATCACGCCTACTGTTGGGGCGCTTATTTCTATTTGACGTGGTTGCCCACGTACCTGCAAAACGGTCGAGGTCTCACGGAGGACGAGATGCAAATCGCCGCGTCGCTTCCCTCGTGGTGCGGAATGGTGGGCACGATTGTGGGCGGGATTTTGAGCGACCGGCTGGCTCGAACGCATTCACTTCGCTTTGCGCGCTGCTCGCAAGGCGCGACGGGTCTGATCCTCGCGGGCGTGGCGATCGCGGGCGCCACCGTGACCGCGAGCAATCGTTTAGCGATCGCGTTTCTCGTTACGGGGGTCGGCGCAATGGCTCTAATGCTGCCGGCCGCATGGGCGATTTGCGTCGACATGGGACGGCAGTATTCCGGCACGATCTCGGCGGCGATGAACATGTCCGGGCAGGTCGGGTCGCTGATCTCGTCGGTTGCGTTTGGATACTGGGTGGAGTGGTCGGGGAGCTATAACAAGGCGTTGATGCCGCTGGCGGGAATGCTCGTAGTCAGCGGCATCCTATTCGCGACCATCGATCCTTCGCGTGAACTGATAACCGAGAGTAGAACGAGCAACGTAGCCTCAAGCTGACGCGGCACGACGGACGGCGTTTACAGCGTAATCGATATCTTCGATGGAATGAACCGCGGTTGTGGGCGCTCCATAAAGGACACCTGAAACAGGGGCCCTTCACCGGAGCGCCCATATCCAGAGCCGGATAGCGCGGCCACGATGCCTTCTCGCAGGCGCTGATCCCTCGTTGCCTTAGCCGCCGCGAGGAACAAGCGATTCCCGTTCAGCGTTCCGGCGTGAAAGCCTTCGCCTTACGCGATTCGATCCATAAATTGCATGCGGCCGGCGAGAACACTGAGCGCCGCGCCGTCCACCGCCTTGGCGTGAGTTTTGCATCAAGCAGGCGGCCTTTTTGGCGCCGATATTGAATCGGACTGAGGGGCGGGCGCTCGCGGCGCTCCTCGAAGCGGCGCGCGCTCCTAACGGCAGGCGATCAGCTCGATCTCGACGAGGCATCCCTCGAGTGGGATCCCGGCAACCGCGACCGTTGTACGCACCGGCGGCTCGGGTCCGAAGCGGCCGAGATAGACTTCGTTCATAGCCGCGTAGTCTTCGAGATGGCGCAGGAATACGTTGCACTTTACGGCGTTTTTCATCGACGTTCCAGCGCTCTGCAGGGCGGCTTCGATGTAGTCCAGCACAGCCTTGGTCTGTTCCCGCACTCCCGGCGCAGTATTGACGCCGTGTCCGGAAATAAAAACCAGATTGCCGGAAGACACAACCTCCGAATATAACGGCGTGGATTTTGGCTTGCCGCTGGGGTAATAGACACGCTTCGCGGTGGGCGAGGCCGGAGCCGCGCCGGCCACCTCGGCGGCGGCCATCAGGGGAACGGCGGCGATCAGGTTTCGTCTAGTGCTTTTCATTTGGACGCTCCTAATATCTCCTTGATGCGGCGTCCGACGATCTCGGCTTCGCCCGGTTGCAACATCCACGACGAAACGACAATGACGCCGGGATCGGGATCCGGGACCAGCTCGATGGATGGGTTGCCATCACGAAGCTGTTGCATTACGGCCGCAGGCGAAATGGGAATTCGCGAGCTGTCCCACTTGACGATCAAGTGCGGCACCTGATTGGCGATTTTGGGAGTAAACGGCTCGGCAGTCACGCCGGGAACCTTGGTCACCGCCGCCTGCATCAGCGCGACCCGGCGATTCCATTCGCGGTACAGCGCCGCGTGATCCTCCTTGAGAAACGCGTTCAGAGCCACCATCATGCCGACTATCTCCTCTTTGTTCACTTTGCAGGAGCGGCCCAACGTATCGCTGTAGGGCAGCGTGTTCAGCCTTGCGGCGCGGATGAGGTCGCGCTTTCCAAACAAAATGCCGGCGCTTTGCGGTCCGCGGATGCCCTTGCCTCCGGAGACCGCGATGAGGTCGAACCCGAGCCGGATGGGTTTCAAGAGGTTTTCGACCGGAGGGACATCGGCCGCGGCGTCGATCATGGTGGGAACGCGGGCATCGCGCGCGATCCGAAGAAATTCCTCCATTTTTATTTGGCCCAACGGATCCGCTTTGTTCAGGAAGAGCAGAAGAGCCGTATTGGAATTCACGGCGTTTACTAACTGATCGCGGGTTTCGATCTCGATCATCCGAATACCGCAATTGCGGACCATATGGTCGTAAGGAAAGCGATGAGCCTTCTGGATGACGACCTCGGACTTCATTCCGGAGAGGTCCGGAATGCGCTTGATCTTCTCCGCGTCTCCGCCGGTCAGAACCGCCGCGGTTCCGAGCGTCAGGGCGGCGGCCGCGCCGGATGTGACAACGGCGTCTTCGACGCCCACCATGGCGGCTATTTTTTTTCCGGCCGCTTCGCTCAGATCCGAAAAGCGCACGAACTGTCCCGAGGTGGCGCGAATGGCCTCGAGAACTTCGGGGCGCATGAGGGAGCCGGTCATCATGGTATAAACGCCCGCGCCATTGATGATGGGACGCACTCCCAATTCCTTGAAATAATCGGGCGCAGGGCGGCCCGGCGATCCCGGCGCGGCCGCGGCGGGTAGGCACGCCGCGCCCTGCAACAATGTACGGCGCGAAAACGGAGTTTTCATAGCGATCCAGTCTATCACGAGTTTTTGATACAAAACGGCTGTACAAATAGACAAACTCCGGTTAGAATCTCCTCATGCGGAGTCCAGGAGGCGTCTTGGCGTGACTAGAAGAAGCTGGATGAGCACGGCGGCCGCGGCGCCGGCCCTCATTTCCTCACAATTAGCAGGCGCGCAGACGCGCCCTTGCGAGGCCGCGCAGGATCGCAAGAAGATCGGCGCTGTCGTTACCGAGTACCGCTACAACTCCCACGCCGACGTGCTGTGCGGGCGCTTGCTGGCCGGGTATTCTCCGAACGGCGTCTGGGAGCCGTGTAGAAACCATCTCGTTGCGTTGCATACCGAGCAAATCCCCTCGAACGATATGAGCAGGGATCTCGCGGCGCGCTTTGGGTTTCAGCTCTATCCCGGCATTCGCGACACGCTTACGTTGGGTAGCGGCAACCTCGCGGTGGACGCCGTTGTTTTCGTCGGTGAACACGGTAATTATCCGAGCAACGAGCTGGGGCAGAAGCTGTATCCGCGCTTCGAGCTGTTCTCGCAGATTCTCGATTTATACGAGCGGTCCGGCCGCGCCGCGCCGACATTCTTCGATAAGCACTTCTCGTATTCGTGGGAAAAGGCGGATACGATGTTCCGGCGGGTGAGGAAAATCGGATTTCCGTTCATGGCGGGCTCCTCCATTCCTTTTACCGTGCGCCGGCCGCCACTCGATCCGCCGCTGGGCACTCCGATAACGGAGGCGGTGGCGATAGGGTACAGCGATCCGGACGCCTATGGATTTCACACGCTCGAAGCTTTCCAGTGTCTGGTCGAGCGCCGCAAGGGAGGCGAGACCGGAATTCGATCGGTGGAATGGATCGAGGGAGAGGCTATCTGGGCCTGGCGCGATAGCTCGCGGGGCAGTTGGTCGAAGCCGCTGCTGCAGGCCGCTCTTCAACTGCAGCCCGGATATAAGGGCGGGACGGTCGAGGAGCGGGCCGAAAAGCCGATCCTTTTTGTCCTGAACTATAACGACGGATTGAAAGGCGCCGTTCTCATGATTTCGCCAACCAAAGGAGGATGGAGCGTCGCTTTGCGCGTCGAAGGCGCTAGCGAACTCCAAGCGGCGTCGTTTTCAGTGCCCACCGCGAGGCCTCTACCGAATTGGGATGGTCTGGTGCGCTGCATCGATCTTTTTCTGAGCACTGGTAAGCCACTGGCCCCGGCCGAGCGGACGCTCTTGACCACGGGCGCACTGGCGTTTTGCTTCGAATCGAAGCGCGCCGGAAGACCGGTTGAAACCCCGCAACTAAACGTGCGATACCAGGGGCCCGCTCACCCGTGGTTTCAAACGGCGTAGTATTCGCGTGATTCCGATGGTGCCCGCTTGCGCTTGCCGGGGACAGTTCGGCGGCAGGCTCGGAAAAATTACTGCTGAATGTAGGACTAAGAAGTTTTTCTCACTCGAGGAGGATCGATTCATGAAAAGGGCTGCTTCGGTAGGGAGAGCATTCGTGCTCGTCGTGAGCGCTTGCATGGCGCCCGCGCAGACCACTTCCACACAGATTCTAGGTACCGTCACGGATCCGAGCGGCGCCGCGGTTGTGGGCGCATCGGTCGAGGTTTTTCGAACGGAAACCGGCGAAAAACGTAACGCTACAACGGATGCGGCGGGCGACTATATTTTGCCTGCCCTCGAAATCGGGACCTACGATGTAACCGTTCAGGCGCCGGGGTTTGAGCGAGCCATTAAACGCGGCATCGTGCTGCAGCTCAATCAGAAGGCCCGCATCGATTTCGCGCTGAGCGTAGGGTCTCTCAGCGACACGGTTGCAGTGACCGCGACCGCTCCCGTACTCAATACGGACGATGCCTCGATCGGCGCAGTCGTAGATCACCAGCTAGTTACCGAACTGCCGTTGAACGGTCGTAACTTCGCTCAACTGGCCGTCGTCGCGGCTCCCGGCGTGCGCCTTGGATATCAGACGTTTGGAGGCGGAGAACGCTTGTATGCGAGCGGCCAGCGCGAGAATGAGAACCAATTCACCATGGATGGGTCGGTCATTCAGGACAACTTGATCAATACGGTTAGTTTTCGGCCGTCAATCGAAGCCATTGAGGAATTTAGGGTGGAGACGGGCAGCTTTTCGGCCGAGTTTGGAATGTTCTCGGGCGCTCAAGTCCAACTGGCGCTACGGGCAGGCGGCAACGATCTGCATGCCACATTCTTCGAGTTCCTGCGAAACGACGTGTTGGATGCGCGTACATACTTCGAGCTCCCGGGTACCCCCAAGGCGCCCCTGCGGCGGAACCAGTTTGGCGCCGTGATTTCCGGCCCGGTATACATTCCGAAGATTTACCATGGACGAGACAAGACGTTTTTCATGTTCGACAGCGAGATCCTGAGGAACAGGCTCGCCGGATCCGGTCCGACCGTGGTTGCGCCGCTGGCTTTCCGCAATGGCGACTTCTCCTCTCTGCTGGCGACCGGCGTCACGATTCGCGATCCCTTAACCGGCCAGCCATTTCCGAACAATATCATTCCAACCTCCCGGTTGAGCCCTCAAGCGCTGGCATTGCTGAACTACATGCCGGCGCCGAATCAGGCAGGCACGCTGAACTACCAGTCTCGAACTCGCAACGATGAAGATAACAACCAGTTCCTGACGCGAATCGATCATGTCTTTAGCGAGCGGGACCGGCTGTTCGGACACTACGTCTATCAGACCGATGAGACCCGGGTGGTCGCCGCCAGTCCTTTTGACGTACAATTGACGCCCCTTCGCGACCAGAATGTCACGATCAGCGAAGATCACATCTTTCGACCAAATATCATCAATGAGCTCAATGCCGGCTATACGCGTTTACGCCTGCAGGAATCGAATGAATTTACGGGTACGAACTTCTCCATCTTAGGCGCATTCGGCATGACCGGTTTTCCGCAGGATCCGTTCGCCACCGGACTACCGGGCGTCACTATTACAGGCTATCTAGGTTTGAGTAGTTACGGGCCTCTCTTCCAAATTGACGAGACGTATCAGCTTGCGGACAATTTGTCGATTATACACGGCAATCACGCCTTCAAAATGGGCGTGGACATACGCAAGGGACGCGATGCGCGCGAGGCCGCCAATAATCCTCGCGGCAGCCTGGCGTTTAACGGACAGATTACCGGAAACTCCTTCGCCGATTTCATGCTCGGCTTGCCTCAGAACGTCACTGGCATCGATCTACTGGATTTCGCGGAGGCGCGGAACTGGCGATATGGCGCGTATTTTATGGACGATTGGAAGGTTTCACCGCGCCTGACCCTGAATCTTGGCCTCCGCTACGAGCTGAATACCGTGCCGGTCGATCCGTACGGCCGCTTGCGGAGCTTAGAGCCTTCGAATCCGACGCAGCTCTATCCAGCGCCGGGAACCGAGGCCGCTTTGTTCAAGGGGAACCATAAAAACTTCGCGCCGCGCTTGGGCTTTGCCTACCGTCTGTTCGGTAACAAGACGGTACTGCGGGGCGGTTACGGAATCTATTACAATCAGAACCAGCTCAACAATTTCACGCTACTCCATAGCAATCCGCCCTATCATTTGGCCGCTACCTTCATCAGCCAACCTACCAATCCCACCGTAAGTATCGCGGACCCGTTTCAGACACAGGGTACGTTGCCGACGGGGCCATTCAACATTATTTCGGTGGACACCTGCGGCTGCATGCCGACCACCTACTCGCAGATGTCGACCGTAAGCATCGGACACCAGATCACGGAGAATCTCGGGCTGGAAGTCAGTTATCTGCATTCTCTGGCCCTACATCTGGATCGCAGCGACTATCCGAATGCGCCGCCGCCCGGTCCAGGCGCGGTTCAACCGCGCCGGCCGGACCCGATTTACGCGACGATTCGCATTATACGCAATGATGTGACATCCAGTTATAATGCGCTTCAGGTCCAGGTAAAGAAGCGGCTGTCGAGAGGATTGACTTTTCAGACAAACTACTCGTGGTCGCACAGCATCGATGATGGGAACGATGCGAACCTGGGGACCGCAATAGAAGATTTCACCCGCCGATATCTGGAACGCGGGAACTCGCAGTTTGATTTTCGTCATCGCTTCACCCAGACCGCCGTTTTTGCGATCCCGATCTACACTAACGGCTCCAACGCGTTCTTACGCCTGCTCATCAGAGGGTGGGAGGCCGATGGAATCCTGACGATCGAGTCGGGCCAACCATTTTCGGTGATGGCCAACGGGGATATTGCGAATACCGGTTCAACGGGACAGCGGGCGAACCGGCTGGCGAACGGCACGCTTCCGAGCTCGCAACAAACACCCGGCAGGTGGTTTGATACAAGCGCATTTGTCAACCCCGCGCCCTACACTTACGGCAACGCCGGACGAGACATTCTGCGCTCGGCGCCCACCAGAACGCTGGACGTGGGATTGTTTAAGTATTTCAACATCACCGAGAAGCAGATTTTGCAATTCCGAGCGGAGGCGTTCAGCGTGACAAATTCGCCCGTGTTCGGCATCCCGGGCGCCACCGTGGGCACTTCGACGTTTGGGGTCGTGACCAGTTTGGCGAGCGCCGGCGGCACCGGCGGTAATCGCGTTCTGCAGTTCGCTCTCAAGTACTCCTTCTGATGATCACGCGCCGATCTTTCCTTCAGTCTTCCGCTGCGTTTGCGGCGGGCGGCGCAATTGCTGCGCCGATTTCGGAGCGAGCTCGCCGGCTCCATCGAGACGCGCTGGTATTCGATGCTCACGTGCACGTCATCAATCGCGAGTTTTATCTCGGGGGAGATATCGGCCAGCGCCTTCCAGGCGGGCAAGTAGATTTGCCGCGCGCTCGCGAGGGCGGCCTCAAGGCCTTGTTCTTCAGCCTCTTCGTGTCCGAACAATATTACCCGGCTCGTTATGAAACCAAGCAGACCCTGCGTTTGGCCGATCTCGCCTTCCGGCAAATTGAGAAGAACAAGGATGTGATCGAGCTGGCATTCAATGCCTCGGATATCGAAGGCATCACGCGACGCGGGAAGATGGCTGCCGTGTTGGATCTGGAGGGCTCCTTCGATCTCGATGGCGATCCCGGCGTAATCCGCATCCTTCATCGCCTCGGATTCCGGTCCTTACAACTGCCCGCGCATAATTGGACGAACAATTATGCCGACTCCTGTTGCGCTCCCCCGAAGTGGCACGGCTTGAATGAGCGCGGGCGCGAAGTGGTTCGGGAAATGAACCGTCTCGGCATGGTCATCAATGTCTCGCACGCCTCCGACGAAACGATTGAGCAAGCCCTCGACGTCAGCTCGGCTCCGCTGGTGGCCACGCATCATGGGTTGCGCCGCCTTAACAATATTCCTAGAACTCTACCGGATTACCTGGCCAAGAAGATGGCCGCCAAAGGTGGAGTGATAGGGTTTCACATCGGCAACGAGTTTCATAACGTCAAGATGTTCAACTGGCGTACCGAACATGCGGGAAAGCCTTTTTGGGATGCCGGCGCCATCGGCCAGAAAGAAGCCCATATGAGCATTGAGGAGATCGACCGCATCGCCGCGCGTGGTTATCCCATGACGGGCGTTCCCGCTCCGGATTCCGTGAAGATGACCGTGGATGATTGGGTGGGTGTTGTGGATACCGCTATCGGACTTGTGGGTGAGGATCACGTGGCCTTAGGCAGCGATTTCGACGGCGGCCCAACCCTTCCTATCGGCATGCGCGATATTCGGGATCTGCCTTTGATTACGGATGCTATGGTGCGCCGCGGATACTCCGATGAACGTATCCGCAAATTTTTGGGCGGAAATCTGCTCCGCGTGTTCCGGCGCATTACGGAGGAAAAATGACCGGCGGCTGTGAATTTCCAAGTTCGCATGGACTTTCGTAGATGAAGCGCCGTGATTTCGCGGGGGCCTTGGCGGGCGCCGCGTTGACTTGCCGCAATGCTTTCGGCGCGGAGCGGAAGAAGATCGCAACGGTGGTGACGGAATACCGGCGCAATTCACATGCGGACGTGATTGTCGGGCGGTTACTCGAGGGCTACGAATATAACGGGGAGAAACGAGCTCCTCGGGTAGAAGTGGTCTCGATGTACACGGACCAGGTCCCGCCCAATGACATGAGCCGAGCCATGGCGGCGAAGTATGGATTCAAGATTTTTCCTACCGTACGCGAGACGCTGCTTCGCGGCGCGAACAAGCTTTCGATCGAGGGCGTCGTATTCGTGGGAGAGCATGGAAATTATCCGAAGAACGAAAAAGGTCAGATACTCTATCCGCGATACGACCTTTATAAGCAGATCGTCGATGTTTTCAGACAGACGGGAAGCGCGGTTCCGGTCTACTCCGATAAACACCTGTCCACCGAATGGGAAAAGGCGAAATGGATGTACGACCAATCCCGCGAGTTGAACTTCCCGCTGATGGCGGGGTCCTCCATTTCGTTGACATGGAGGCATCCGCCTCTCGAACTTGATTTGGGAACGCCGCTTGACAAGAGTGTCGGGTTCTATTATGGTCCGAAAGAAGCCTATGGATTTCACGCCTTGGAAGCCCACCAATGTATGGTAGAGCGTCGCAAGGGAGGCGAAACGGGGGTAGCCGCGGTTCAATGCCTGGAAGGGCCGGAAGTATGGAAGTGGACTGACGAGAACGTCTGGGCGGCCCGGCTGCTCGAACGGGCGGTGGCGCGGTCCGAGAGCCGGAAGCCGGGCTCCATGCGCGATCTGGTGAAGAAACCCATCGTGTTCCTGCTCGAATACAACAGCGGCTTGCGATCGGCCGTATATCTCTTGGACGGCTATCTCAGCGACGCCGGATTCGCGGCCGATATTCGGGACCAGACGGAGCCGGTCTCGACGGAATTCTGGGCGCAACCGGTCCGGCCGTTCAGTCATTTCAGCGCATTGGTCTATTACATTGAACAGATGATCGTGACGGGGCAACCGGCCTATCCCGTCGAACGAACCTTGCTGACAACGGGGGTGTTGGCGGCTGCCATGGACTCATCTTATAAGGGTGACCGGCGGCTCCAAACACCATACCTGAGCGTGGCATACCATGCCCAACGAGAATCGCTGTTCAGCCGGGGTCCAGTGCCCGCGCCCGACCCGGAGCCACGTTGAGCCCAGCGGCAGAGTGAGTGATGAGATAAGTAAAAACAGGAAAGGAAATGGATTTGAAACGGCGTGATTTCCTGGCCGCGGGCGCTTTGGAATTTGTGCGAGCGGCGAAAGGCGATTCGACGAAGCGCAAGAAAACTATCGCCGCCGTCGTCACAATGTACACGGACGACCGGCGACTCAAGACGCATGCCGCGGTGATCATTGGACGGATGTTGGATGGCTACACTCCCGATGGAGTGTTCACGGAGCCGCCGGCGCAAATCGTCTCGATGTACACCGACCAGTGTCCCAGCAACGATTTGAGCCGCGGTATAGCCGCGAAACACGGGTTTCCAATTTACCCGACGGTAGCCGGGGCGCTAACCCTCGGCGGAGACAAGCTCGCAGTGGACGGTGTCGTGTTCGTGGGAGAACATGGCGATTATCCGGCCAACGATGTGGGCCAGAAGCTTTATCCGCGTTTTGAACTCTTCAGTCAGATTGTGGACGTGTTCCGAAAAAGCGGACGGTCCGTACCTGTTTACTCCGACAAGCACTTGTCCTACTCGTGGCACAAGGCGAAGCAGATGTACGACTGGTCGCGCGAGTTGAAGTTTCCGCTCATGGCCGGCTCCTCCGAACCGGTCACCGTTCGGGTCCCCGAGCTCGAGCTGCCGCTCGGATGCGTCCTCGATCATGCCGTTTCGGTGGGTTACGGAGACATCGATGCGTACGGGTTTCACACGCTCGAGGCGCTCCAATGCATGGTGGAACGGCGCAAGGGAGCGGAGACGGGAGTGGCGGCGGTGGAAATGGTGGAAGGGGATGCCGTTTGGAAGTGGCGGGACAGCGAGGCAGGGCGATGGAGCGCTCCGCTGCTCGATGCGGCGCTGGCCACCGACCCGCACGTGAAGCCCGGCCGGCCCGAGGATAACGCGAAGAATCCGATCCTGTTTCTTCTCGAGTATCGCGATGGATTCCGGACTGCGAGCTACCTGCTCAACGGTCACGTGAGCAGTTTTCTGTTTGCCGGCAAGCTGAAGGGCCGCCCCGATCCCGTTGCGACGCACTACGGTTTTACCAGCGGTGGGCGTCCTTTGGCTCATTTCGACGGTCTGGTCTACTGTATCGAAACAATGTTCGTGACGGGCAAGCCGCTTTACCCCGTCGAGAGAACGCTGTTGACGACCGGGGCGCTCTCATTTCTTTTCGAATCGCGGCGCCGGAAGCGACGGATCGACACGCCGGAGTTGAAGGTCGTTTATCATGCCCCGCGGCATGCTTATTTTGAGAGGGCCTAGCGAGGTCTCAGTGGCCCGGGCACAGGTCCCGCTTCCACCTGTACGTTGACGAAGGAGAGGAGCCGGTCCGCATGGGAGTGGAATCGCTCGAATGCGCCCTCTCTCCAAGTTCGAATTCCACGTCCTATAGCTCCGCGCATGGCAACGGAGCGCTCCCCGGCCGCGCAGAATCGCGACGGTCCCTTCGCGCTTCGCTGCGATGCCGGTTGCATCCGCTATTTCGTCCCCTAAGCTGGCCGCAGCGCTCAGCCCGGATCTATTTCAAGCTTTCGCCCGGCCATCAAGCCTCCATCCAATACGTGAACCGCGCCGCTGATAAACGAGGATTCGTCCGAAGCCAGAAACAACGCGTTCAATGCCACCTCTTGCGGCGCGCCGATGCGGCCCAGCGGGTACATCTCTTTCAACTTTTCAAATCCCGAAGGAAACTTCGCCCAATGGGACATGCATGCGGCGGTCGAAATCGTGCCCGGGCAGATTACATTTGAACGAATGTTCCACTCGCCATACTCGGCGGCCACAAGGCGCGCCAGCGAAATCAATCCACCCTTGGCCGCCGTATAAGCCGTCTCGCCAACTCCAAACAGCGCGTTGACGCTGGACAACCAGATCACGCTGCCTCCCCCGCGCTTCCGCATCAATGGCAGAGCTCGCCTGGTGCACAGAAAGGGGCCCTTGAGGCACACGGCCATGGTGCGGTCCCAGTCCGCTTCTTCTAAATCGACGATACTTACATCGTTGAAATTTGCAAAGGCATTGTTCACCAAAATGTCCAAACCGCCATATGTGTTTGCCGCAAGGGCGAAGATTCCATCCACGTCCGCGGATCGGCTGGCATCGCCGACCGCGCCGATCACGTTACCGCCCGCTTCTTGAATCGCGCGCACTACGGCGTTCGCGGCCTTCTCATCGATATCGTTTACAACCACCGAAGCTCCTTCGCTCGCAAACAACCGGGCTATTTCCGAACCGATTCCACCACCCGCTCCGGTGATGACCGCGACCTTCCCAGCGAGCCTTGGAGCCATACCCACGCGAAGTATATTGTACGCTTTGAGCGCGGATTTGTTCGGCGCGCTAAGCCCTTCCCGGCCGACGCGCGCGAATTTTCCCGTGGCGGAGCGGCGTCGCCAACGGCGTCCGGCGGAGAGGCCCGTGCTATCATGAACGTTCATGAACCTATGGCGGTGACCATCAAAAACGTCGCCGCGCGCGCCGGCGTAGCGGTCGGGACGGTGTCCCGGGTGATCAACGGCCGTAGCGACGTAGATCCGAAGCTGCGTGTCCGCGTCGAGCGCGCCATTCAGCGCCTCGGCTACAGGCCGAACGCTCGCGGTCAAGCATTGAGCCGCAATTCGTCGCCAATTCTTTCTTTCATACTGAGCAACCGCATGTTCGTCCACCCGTTTCATTCCCACGTGCTGCAGGGCGTGGAGCGGCATTGCTCGCAAGCCGGGTATTTCGTCATGTTCACGCACTTCGAATATTTGCCGGGGACGACGCCCACGGCCCTGCGTTTGCCCGGCGTACTGCAACGCCATGGCGTGGCCGATTGCGTGATCGTGTCGGGGACAAATTACGATTCCTTTCTGCGCGTCCTCGATAAGATGGCGATTCCTTATGTAGCGCTCGGCAACAATCTGATTACGGAGCGGCCGCGGGCGGCGTTCGACCAAGTACGTTTCGACGAAGTCGGCGGCGCAAGAGAGGCGACGTCGTATTTGCGTCAGCTCGGGCATCGCGACATTTGGTTCGTCGGCGACACCAGCCTGCCCTGGTTCGCGAACCGGCACGCCGGCTACGCCGAAACGATGCGCGCCGCGGGATTGGAGCCGCGCGGATTCACGGCGCGTCTCGCCGACGACCCCTTCACGGAGGGACTGCGCGCCGTAGAGTATCTGATCGAATCGAAAGTCGCGATGACGGCGCTGTTTTGCGCCAGCGACGACATTGCTTATGGCGCCTGGCAAGCCCTCGAGCGGCATGGCATGAACGTGCCTGGGGACGTCAGCCTCGTCGGATTCGACGATCAATATGGGCCATTACGCGGCGCCCGGCTGACCAGCGTGCGAGTGGATGCCGAAGAGCTCGGGAGAGAATTGGCGAAGATGGCGATTGAAAAGATCCGCGCCGGCGGCGCCCGCATTCCACAGGTGGTGCTGCCGGCGGCGCTGCAGCGGCGCGAGACGTGCCGGCCGGTAATGGGGAACGCGGAATGCGCGGTAGTATAATTTGAAAAAGCGCATTTCATGAAACGATTCACGATTTAAGGAACAGGCAGGGAGAGCACACATGAACAGACGGCATTTTTTGATGACATCGGCATCGGTGGCGACGGCCGCGGGAAAGCTGCGGGCGGCCTCCGGACCTAACGAGACCGTTCGCATCGCGGTCGTGGGATTCCACGGCCGCGGCAAAGACCACATCAAGGGATGGACTTCCCTGCCCAACGTCGAGATCGTGGCGCTATGCGACATCGACGACAGCGTCATGAACAACGGCGTCAATATGGTCGAGAAGCTAGGCAAGAAGAAGCCGGCAACCTATACGGATTTGCGCAAGCTTCTCGAGGACAAATCGATCGATGCCATCTCCATCGCCACTCCCAACCATCTGCACACGCTGCAAACCATTTGGGCGTGCCAGGCCGGTAAGGACGTATACGTGGAGAAGCCTTGCTCCCACAATATGTTCGAGGCGAAGCAGATCGTGGCTGGGGCGCGGCGCTACAACCGCCTGGTGCAGATGGGCAGCCAGAGCCGCTCCTCGGTGGCGCTGCGCCAAGCCGTGCAGCAGATGAACGATGGTCTGATCGGGGATCTATATCTCGCCCGGGGCCTGTGCTATAAGTGGCGCGACACGATCGGCCACACGCCTGTATCGCCGGTACCGGAAGGCGTGGATTACGATCTGTGGCTCGGCCCCGCGCCTAAAACTCCTTTCACGAAGAATCATTTCCATTACAACTGGCACTGGTTCTGGGCGTACGGCAACGGGGATCTCGGAAACCAGGGCATACATGAAGTCGATATTGCGCGCTGGGGATTGGGCGTCAAGTATCCGGTGAAGGCGACGGCGATTGGCGGCAAGTTCATGTTCGACGACGATCAAGAGACGCCCAACACCGTCAATTGCGCCTTTGAGTTCGAAGACAATGGGAAGCGCAAGATGATGGAGTTCGAAGTCCGGCATTGGATGACGAACCACGAGGCGGGTATCGGCGAGCCGGGCTTCGGCACGAAAAAGAAATCGTCGAACACGATCGGCAATCTGTTCTACGGCTCTAAGGGATACCTGGCGATCGATGGCTACGCGAGCTATCGCACGTGGCTGGGCAAAGATCAGGAACCCGGGCCTTCGGCGACCGAAGGCGGCAACCATTTCGCGAATTTCATCGATGCCGTGCGTAGCCGCAAGCAATCCGATCTGACGGCGGAAATCGAGGAAGGCGCTGCGTCGACGGTCCTGGTGCATCTTGCGAACATTTCGTACCGCCTCGGCCGAACGGTAAATTTCGACGCGAATAATTGGTCTTGCCCCGGCGATCGCGAGGCGACAGCGATGTTCACGCGCAATTACCGGGCGCCTTTCGTGGTTCCAAAGCTCGCTTAACCAAAACTGTGTCCTTCATTCACGACGATTTCCTTTTGACCAACGCGGCCGCGCAAAGGCTTTACCACGATTACGCGGCCGCGGAGCCGATCCTCGATTATCATTGCCACCTTTCGCCGCAAGATATCGCGAGCAACCGCAAATTCGCAAACCTTTTCGAGATCTGGCTGGAGGGGGACCATTACAAGTGGCGCGCCATGCGAGCGAACGGCATCGCCGAGCGCTATTGCACCGGAGATGCTTCGCCGCGCGAAAAGTTCATGGCGTGGGCCAAAACCGTTCCCTATACGCTGCGCAATCCGCTGTATCACTGGACGCACCTGGAGTTGAAGCGGTATTTCGGAATCGACGAACTGCTGGACGAAAGGACGGCCCCCGAGATTTGGGCGCGCGCCAACGAACAGCTCGCCGGCGGCGATTTGAGCGCACAAGGTATTTTGAGGAAATTCGGCGTGCGCGCGGCTTGTACGACGGACGATCCCGCGGGCGATTTGAATTACCACGCCGCGATCGCAGCCGCGCGACTGGAGACGAAGGTATTTCCGGCGTTCCGCCCGGACAAGGCGCTGCATGTGGACCGGCCCGAGGCGTTCAATACATGGATCGAGAAGCTGGAGGCTGTTAGCGGGATCGCGATCTCCACGTTCGCGGGTTTTCTCGATGCCCTTCGCAAGCGCCACGACGATTTTCACGCCCTGGGCGCACGGCTTTCCGATCACGGCCTGGACCACTGCTATGCGGACTTCTGCCCGCGTAGCGCGGCGGCCGCGATTTTCGATCGGGCCCGTTCCGGACAGGCGGCCACAACCGCGGAGCGAACGCAATTTTCATCGTTCATGATGCTGTTCTTCGGCCATCTCGATGCCGCCAAGGGCTGGACCAAACAGCTTCATTTGGGCGCGCTGCGCAGCGCGAACACGCGCATGCTCCACATCGCGGGGCCGGATTCCGGGTTCGACTCCATGGGCGATTGGCCGCAGATGAGCGCGCTGGCCGCGTATCTCGACCGCCTGGACCGCGAAAATTCGCTGCCCAAAATGGTCCTCTATAATGTAAACCCGGTGGATAATTACGCGCTGGCAACGATGTGCGGCAACTTTCAAGACGGCGGGACCGCGGGCAAGATCCAGTTCGGAAGCGGCTGGTGGTTCCTCGATCAAAAGGAAGGCATCGAGCTGCAGCTCAACGCGCTTTCAAATTGCGGCCTGTTGTCCCGCTTCATCGGCATGCTGACGGACTCGCGCTCATTCATGTCCTACCCGCGGCACGAGTATTTCCGCCGCGTGCTGTCGAACCTGCTCGGCCGCGAAATGGAGAACGGCGAATTACCCAACGACTTCGGTCTCGTCGGAGGCATGCTTCGCAACATCTGTTACGGCAACGCCGAGCGGTTTCTGGAGTTGCCGCTGCACTCGGAACGCAGCAACTCAAACGCCGCGGATTGAGCGCGGCGCGCGGCTCATTTAGCGGTCTGCGCGCTGGTGTGATCCGCGATGATCTTCCATCCGCCCGGCCTGCGCCGGAACGTTAGCGAAAAAATGCCTTCGCTGTCCCCTCCCGCATCCTCAACGCGCGCGAGATGAAAATTTCCAATGACCAGCGCGTAATCCGCGCCGAGTAAATGTACTTCGATATTTGAAAACGCCAGCTCGCCCATTTGCGGCTTCGTCGCATACCGTTCCAGGTAATTGTCGAGCACGCGGCGATAGCCCCGCACCACTCGCGATCCAATAAAGATCGTCGCCTCCGAATCGTCGTAGCCGCGCATAAACGCCCGCACATCCCCGCGGTTCCAATCCGCTGCTTGACGCGCGAGCACGCCCCGAATCGCCTCTTCCGACGATTGCCCGAACAAAGCCGAACCGAGCACAACCGCCAGCAGCAACCGCTTCATGGACGCTGCCGCCTCAGCGCGAGATGTGCAGCCAGCGCTTGATATCGGGTGAGAACTCGTGCAGAACGTTGATGCCGGCATCGACCAGAATAGTGTCCGATCCCGCGATGAATATGGCCGATCCCGTGTGAAAGCGCTTCGGCCACCATATTCGCGAAATCGCCGCGGCCCCATAATCGCCCAGAAACTCGCTGTACGCGGGCATCATATTTCCGTCGTCGCTACGCCGCCAAATCGTGTGCAGAAACGCATCGCCGACGCGCCCCTGGTAACTCGTCCGCTTCGACCGGAAAAAGCGCGTGTCTTCGTGATCCATCGCTTGCACCGGGAACATGATGCTGCGCTGAATGAAATATTGCCCGACATGCGACGCGTAGCGCTCCCCATAGGCGCCCCACCCCTCTCCCCACTCTTCCGGCCGCTCGCGCAACTGGTCCACCGCCGCGCCGATGCCGGCATAAATAAAATTGTCCACATCGAAGAGGTGCCGCGCATCGTAGCGTAGCTTCTCGCCCACGCTGAGGGCTCGCCATTGCGCGGAGCCAGGCCCGGACGTGGCTTCCGCCGGGGTTCCCGGGATCGCCGGAGTCGCGGGACTTGGCTGTTGCGCCAGCATGAATCCCGAGATGCTTAAGCTCACCAGTAGCGCCCGATGGATCACCCCTGTTCGACGCTCCCAGTCGAGTACTAAGTTTCAAACCGCGTATATTCCGTTACTATGAGCGGCATGGGCGAGACGACATTCCGCAACCGGCGGGCGTACCACATCGAGAACGATCGGGTTCGCGTGACGGTCTTACAGGAAGGCGGCCATATCGCGGAAATTCTCCACAAAGAGACCGGCGTCAATCCGCTGTGGATTCCGCCGTGGCCTTCGATAGAGCCCTCCGGGTACGACCGCGCGAAGCATCCCGAGTATGGCGACGACGCCGAGAGCAACCTGCTGGCCGGCATCATGGGCCACAATTTATGCCTCGATCTCTTCGGAGCTCCCTCGCCCCAAGAAGCCGCGGCCGGCATGACGGTCCATGGCGAGGCGTCCGTGGCGCCGTACGCAATTGAGACGCAGGCGCAACAACTCACGCAATCCTGCGATCTCCCGCAGGCCCGCCTGCAATTCTCCCGCAAGATCCTGCTCGATCGCAACGTGCTCACCATCCACGAAAGCGTTACGAATCGCTCGGCGCTGGATCGCCCTATCGCATGGACCGAGCACGTCACGCTGGGGCCGCCCTTTCTCGAGCGCGGCTCGACCGGGTTCCGTGCGCCGGTGGCGAAATCGTATTCGCTCGACGCCGGCGCGGAGTTTTCCTGGCCCGCCGCCCCGCTTCACAATGGCCTGAAAGAGGACCTGCGCGCCTACACCGCCGCGCCCGAATCCGGCGGCTTCACCACTCACCTCATGGATCCGCGGCGAGAGCGCGCGTTCTTCTTCGCTTTCTCGCCCGCATCGAAGGTTCTGCTCGGCTACGTTTGGAACCGCGCCGATTTTCCGTGGCTGGGCATCTGGCGCGAGAATCGCAGCCGCAAACAGGCCCCCTGGAACGGGGAGACGTTAACGCAAGGAATGGAATTCGGCGCATCGCCGCTTCCCGAAAGCCGCCGCGCCATGATCGACCGCAAAAACATGTTCGATACGCCGTGTTACCGCTGGGCGCCGGCGGAAAGCGTTGTGCGCGTCCGCTACCACGCTTTCATAACGACGGCGGAACGCATCCCGGAAACGTTGCCGGAAAATTTGCCAGAAGATTTGGAGAACCTGCCCGGCGCGCTTACGGCTTAATCAGGAGTCCCAGGGATTCTCGCCGATGCGAAAGTTCCGCCGCACGTAATCCCTCATTTCCGATGCCGACCGCCGCCTCTCCCGGCGCGCGCGCAAACCCGCGATCAGCGCCACGCAAACCAGGAGCGCGATAATTCCACCAATCCAGGACAGCATCGCCTTACCACCGTCGAGCTAGGCCGGCGGGCCTTTGCGAATATCGATTCCGCCCTTGAAGTAGGCGCCGTCTTCAATGACGATGCCGGCCGTTTGCACATCACCCACCAGTTGCGCGTCTTTGCGTATGAAAACCTTCTCCGTCGCCTCCACGCTCCCCTTCATCTTTCCCATGACTACCACCTCGCGCGCCTTGACGCCGTTGGTTTGCAGATTTCCCTTCGGTCCAATGGTGAGCCGGTGTCCTATGGCTTCCACCACGCCCGTAACCTCGCCTTCAATAGTCAAATCTTCCTGGCTGTATATCTCGCCTTTTACCACCACGCTCGGTCCCAGCACCGCAACCGATCGGGGCGGTTCCACCGCGCGCGGCGGCGCCTGCACGGGCGCCGGATTGGGCGCCGTAGCCGTTCCCGTTCCTGTCTGGCGCGGATCGCCTTCGTTACGCTTATTCCACATAGTATGAGAGCTCCTCTAGAAAAGTATGATGAATACCGAATCCTCTATCCAATCTCGCTTGGATTCTTCGCGAATCACAGCGTTCGGATCAAATCGAGATCGACGTTTCCGCCCGAGACGACGATCCCAACGCGCCGGCCCTTCGCCGCAATCTTACCGCAAAACACAGCAGCCGGCGCGGTAGCTCCGCTGGGCTCCGCGAGCAGCTTCATTCTCGTCAGCAAGAATCGCATCGCCTCGCGCATTTCATTATCCGACACCAGCACGATGTCGTCCACGAGACGCTCGACAATCGGGAACGTTACCGCTCCCGGTTTTTGCGCGCGCAATCCGTCGGCGATCGTTTCCGGCGGCGGAATCTCCACGCGACGTCCCTCGCGCCGCGACAGATATGTGTCGTTGCCATCCTCCGGCTCCACGCCGACGACGCGGATCGCGGGGCGCAGCGCTTTCGCCACCGTTGCCGATCCCGAGATCAGTCCGCCGCCGCCGATGCACACCACCAGCGTATCCAGGTCTTCAATCTCTTCCAGCAATTCGAGCGCGGCGGTCCCCTGTCCGGCGATGGTCCACTCATGGTCGTACGGCGGAACGAGCGTCGCCCCGCTCTCCTCCGAGATGCGCTTGCCGATCTCCTCGCGATTCTCGTGAAGACGGTCGTACGTAACGATGCGCGCGCCGTAGCCGCGAGTCGCCTCTATTTTCGATCGCGGAGCGTCGCTGGGCATTACGAGAGTTGCCGCAATGCCCAGCGATCCCGCCGCGATCGCCACCGCTTGCGCGTGATTGCCGGAGGAGTAGGCAACTACGCCGCGCGGAAGGTCCCGCTTCGGAATTGAATAAATAAAATTCGCCGCGCCGCGAATCTTGAAGGATCCCCCGCGCTGCAGGTTTTCGCACTTGAAGAAGGCCTCCACGCCGCTGCGCTCGTTAAAACCGCGCGACGTCAGGACGGGCGTACGGTGCGCGATCGAGGCGATCCTCACGGCAGCTTCGCGAACATCCGCAAGAGCGACGCCCATGCGCGTCAATACCCCGCCCTCTTGTCGACCACGTTCTCGAGCGGCTCTCCCGCCTCGAAATGCCGGAAGTTCGCGATGAACTTTTCCATCGACAGGCCGATCCAGCCCGCCACGTGGTCGGCGCAGTGTGGCGAAAGCAGCACGTTCTCCAGGCGATAAAAAGGGTGACCGGCGGGCAACGGCTCGCGATCGAAAACATCGAGCGCGGCGCCCTTGATGCGATTCTCTTCGAGTGCCCGAACTAGCGCCGCCTCGACAATCACGGGACCGCGGCCTATATTTATAACCACGGCGCCGGGCTTGAGCGCCGCCAGCTCCGCCTCCCCGATCATGCCTCGCGTTTCAGGCGTCAGCGGCGCCGACACAAGCAGATAGTCGCACCCGGCCAACATCTCGCGCAAGCAATCGGGCGCATAAGCGGCCCCGAGCGGCGGATCTTCGCCCGGCGGATCTTCGCGCGGCGGATCTTCGCGCCCCACCCAGGCCCGCCGCCGCAATGCCGTAATTCTCATGCCCAGCGCGCCGGCGAGTTTGGCCGACTTACGGCCGATATCGCCGTAACCAACGATCGCAAGCGTCGCCCCGCGCACCGGCAAGACATCGAACTGCGACCACTTCCCCGCCATCTGATTCCGAATCATGCGCCGGAAATCTTTCGCGAAATAAAGGACCGCCCCTGCCACGAACTCGGCCAGCACATCGCTGAAGACGCCGCGCCCGTTCGTAAGCGGAATGGGACTCGCGATCACCTCCGGAGATAGCGCGTCCTCCACGCCCGTGGACAGGTTGTGAACCCATTGCGCTTTCGACGCCAGCGGGAAAACGTCGCGAAAAAGCGCGCCATGGAAGCCGTCGTGAAGTACAACGTCCGCTTCCCCAAGCAAGGTTCGCAGCTCGCTTGCCTGGTCCGAGATGGCGATCTCCACCCCCGATAGAAGTTGCTCCAGCCTCCGCAGGTGCGGAGCCGCCGGATCGCCGATCGCGACCAGCTTCAACGGGCGCATGAACGAGGAAGGTAACACAGGAGCAAAAACCGCCTGAACTCCATCACCGTTCACTTACCCAGACTGCAAGGCCCCGAATCGCCGTCTTTCGAATGCGATATTTTTGAGCTATTTCTCCGAAGCGCGGACTACGCGCTCACGGAGATTGCTTCCGGATTGTCGACCATCCTGGAGCTGTCGGTAGACCTTTTACCGCTTATTGAGAGTTAGCTTTGATCACGGGAACGCGATCGGAATTCGAACGAATCGAACCGAAGAGATTTCGGTACAATTTTTGAACGATGGGCCCGGCAAGCCAACCCACCGTCGAAACCGCCAGTCAGACAGACATCCCCACATACGTGGAACTCGCGCAAGCTGCGCAGGCCTTTGTCCGATCCAAAGGACTCGCTCAGTGGGTCCCTGCAGCACATTCGGCGTTTCTGTCGAATCTTGCGGCAAAGGTAGAAAGGCGTTCCCTCTGCAAGGTTTCTCAGGGGAAGTACGCTATTGCTTTCTTCGACTTCTCATTCGAGCCAAGCGAATGGTGGTCTGGGCGCGCCGGAATGGCCGGCTACATTTCGGGAATTATTGTCGCTCGCGCCAGCCGCGGACTTGGGGTTGGCAGCTTCATCCTCGAATGCGCGGATGCGAAGGTTCGCGACGGGGCAGCCAACTATCTGCGTCTAGACTGCCACGCCGGGAATGACTGGCTTTGCGCGTACTATAGATCTAAAGGATTCGCCGAGGTGGCGCGCGTTGAACAGCATCCGGGCTATTTCGGTGCTCTCTATCAGAAGATCGTCAGCTTTGAACCACGTGAAGGCTCAACCGGCCTGTCGCGATTGTAGCGCGCAAGAGATCCCGTAATCACGCAGCATTTACCAATATTGGATTGACGGGCCAACCGCACGTCCGACTCGGCTGTGATGCTATCCGATTCTTTCGACTTCGCTTTGCGCAATGGAAGCCAGGGCGGACAGGGCTACGCGCAGCCTCCAGAAGACGACCGTTTTTCAGCCCCGCTAGCCCGGCGAAACGGGCCGTTTGGCAATCGTGGCCGGGGAACAAAAGCCGGCGGACCTTCCACGATGCGTTCGTCGATGAGAAGCCGCGCCACCCATCTGCTAGCAGGAGCTACGTTGCCTCCTCCAGCATGTCGCCGTCTTCAGATATTCGAACCACGTCTGAACCGATTCACCGTGTCTCGAAACACCGGAACACCGTGCATCGTCTCCGGATCTCTTGTCATCGCTTGCGCCACCTCTTATGGCCGCCCAACGCCGCATTCGCCATAAAGTCCGCTACGCTGCGCCGCTACACTGGCATTGTGAAAATCGAGACCATCGCGGTTCATGCCGGCCGCCGCATCGATCCCGCGACCGGGGCCGTAACTCCGCCCATTCACCTCTCCACGACTTTCGAGCGCTCCCCCGCGGGCGATTACCCGTTGCGCTACAGCTACTCGCGCGAGGAAAATCCCAATCGCGACGCGCTCGAGCAATGCCTCGCCGCGCTGCACGGCGGCAAAGACGCGCTGGTCTTCTCTTCCGGCCTGGCGGTCGCCACGGCGCTCATTCAAGGGCTCGAACCGGGCGATCATATCCTCGCCGGCGCCGACGTCTACTACGGTCTGCGCAAAGTCATCCACGAAGTATTCGGCAAATGGCCGCTCGAAACTTCTTACGTCGATATGACCGATATCGCGGCCGTTCAGGCCGCCATGCGTCCCACGACGCGTCTCATTTGGATCGAATCGCCCTCCAACCCGCTCCTCAACATCGTCGATCTAGCCTCCATCGCCGCCATTGCGAGAAAAGCGAACGCCATTACCGTCTGCCGACGACACCTTCGCCACGCCCGTCCTGCAGCAATCCTTCGAGTGGAACGTCGACATGGTCATGCATTCGACCACGAAATACATCAGCGGTCACAGCGACGTGATCGGCGGCGCGCTCGTCACGAAATACGATAACTATCTCTTTGAACGCGCCCGCAATTCCCAGCGATTCGGGGGCGCCGTGCCCTCGCCCTTCGATTGCTGGCTGACTCTGCGCGGCGTCAGCACGCTGCCCTGGCGCGTTCGTGCGCATTCCGATAACGCTCTGCGGCTGGCCCGATTTCTCGACCGGCATCCCGCCGTCGAGCGGGTCCTATATCCCGGCCTGGAGCATCATCCCGGCCACGAAATCGCCACCCGTCAAATGCGCGGTGGATATGGCGGCATGCTCTCCATCCTCGTTCGCGGCGGACGCGCGGAAGCTATGGCCGTAGCCGCGAAAACCAGACTCTTCACCCGCGCCACAAGCCTGGGCGGCCCGCACAGTCTAATCGAACACCGCGCCTCGGTAGAAGGCCCGGGCACGAAGACGCCGCAAAATCTGCTGCGCATGTCCGTCGGTCTTGAAAACGCCGACGACCTGATCGTCGACCTCCAATCCGCGCTTTAACACCGCCCGCGCGCGTACCAGCTGTCTTCAATCGACATAGTAGCCAGGGAAAATTCCCGCTCTCGTGTGCTTGTTCTGGCCCCGCAATGGCGCAATCTTCGTGAGGCCTGTAGGACGCTTCGGTCCTCGGAAAGGACGGCGCCCTCGAGGGTCGTTATGGCCGCCAGGACCGCATTTATTTCGCGCCAAGTTATGCGCCGCCACGACGCTAGTCACAACGAACGCTCCCTCTATCGCGCGGGCGAGGCCGCCATTCTACGCATCAATGCAAATACGGGGACTCTCCCTGGCTCCTACCAAAATGGCAAGTTCGTCCTCAGCCACTTCTCGGCGCCCGCCCTCGCTTCTCGAAGTAACGCCCCAGCCCGACGGAACCCTCCAGCTTCACGCGCGTGGCCGATCCCGAGCAGCCCTCCGGTTCACTTGCCAGACCTCGCCGGCCCTCCGGTCTCGGACACAGATCGACGCCTTTGAAGGGAAAGTCGTCGCTGCGATCCTAAATGGCATTTGGAGCGCGCGCCCGCGGGCCTCGAAATCGTCGCGTTGTCTTTCGAGGATGCCGAAGTTCACAACCCGGCGCGGCTGCGCGCGTTCATCGAGCATTACGGCATCGCATTCCTGGCCGGCCACGTTCTTGATCGCCCCCGAGTGCGCGCGCCGCCGCCGTTCGCGCGGGCTTCCGGGACCGGTCAGCCGGGCGAGCACGATCAGGCGCGTCGATCACCCTGATCGAAGATCTTCCGATTGAGCCGTTGCGCTCCGCGAAATGAGCGCGGCTCCATTATGCGCGCGCACGTCACTTTTTTGTTGCCTTCGCGATAAAACGAGTTATTCTAGGGTGAGGTTACGCCAACAGGAGGCTTGGAGAATGGTTGACAGCTATCGTTGTACTGCCGCTGACGACGAAATCGACGATCTGGATTACGACGAAGAGCACGTGGACATGCAGTCGGAAGTCGGCGCCTACGGCGGAGACGAAGAGGAAGAGGAGAGCGAAGTAACGAGCTCAGCGGGCGCCAAACGCGCCGGCACGGACGCCGAAGCCGCAGGCGAAAACGAGGAGCGGCCCCGCCGCAAGCCCGCGAAGAAAGCGTCTCAAGCGGCTTCTAAAAAGACGGCGGCGCCGTCCGCCGCGAAGAAAACCGCCGCTAAGAAATCGGCCGCCAAGAGCGCTCCGGCCAAGAAAGCCGCGGCCAAGAAGACCACCGCCAAAAAGACCACCGCGAAAAAGTCCGGCAAAAAGGCCGCTCCCGCGAAAAAAGCCGCCGCAAAGAAGTCAGGCAAGAGCGGCGCCGCGAAAAAGAGCGGCGGCAAGAAAGCAACGGCGAAATCCACGAAAAGGCGTTAGATTCCCCATCTGTGCAGGGGGTGCCCTGCACGGCTCCATCCTATTCTTTTCCGGCTTCCTTTCCGACCACGGAACGGCAGCGTTGGAAAAGTTGCAGCAACGCGTCCGCGTATTCTTCCGGCGTCTTCGTGGTCTTCCCCGTGAACCCCGCGGCGCCCGTTCCCTTTCCGTATCCCGTGGTAACGGCGATAAATTTCATCATCTCGAGCGCGACCTCGTCGCGGCTGCGCGCCGGCGACGTGTCCTTCTTGTCTTCAGCCATTACAAATAGAGTACTCGATTCGCCTTCCGATTCCGGCCCATGCCCGTCCGCGCCGTTCGCCTGATTCGCAAGCTGCGCGGAGGCGCGCAAGCGCACCTGTTCGAGTGCGCCGATGGCCGCTTTTATGCCGTCAAATTCCGCAACAATCCGCAACACCGCCGCATTCTGGTGAACGAGTGGATCGCGGCGGTCTTCCTCCGCTATCTCCAGGTTTCCGTTCCCGACACCGCCATCGTCGATCTTTCCGCGGACTTCTTGAAAGAGAACCCCGAGGCCCACATGCAGCTCGGGTCGAGGCGTCTCGAGGTCGAGCCAGGCTGGCATTTCGGCTCCGCCTTTCCCGGCGATCCCGCGCGCATAGCGACCTATGATTTCATCCCCGACCTGCTGCTCGATAAAGTCGTCAATCTCGCCGATTTCCTAGGCGTACTGGTATTCGACAAGTGGGCCGGAAACGCCGACGCCCGGCAATCCGTTTTCTACCGCGCGCGGCTCAAGCACTGGGCCTCCGGCGCGGACGAATATCTCACGCGAACCGGATTCGTCGCCAACATGGTGGACCATGGCTACATCTTCGATGGTCCGCACTGGACGTTTGCCGATTCGCCGCTGCAGGGCCTCTATTTCCGCCCCATCGTGTACCAGAGCGTCCGCTCTTGGGACGACTTCGAACCGTGGCTCGACCGCGTGATCCATTTCCCCGAGGAGGTGGTCGACGACGCGCTGAAGCAGGTGCCGCCCGAATGGCTCACCGGAGACGAGGAGGCGCTCGAGAAGCTCTTGACCACGCTCATGAATCGCCGCAAGCGTGTTGCCGACCTGATTGCCGAGTCCACCCGCGGCCGCGTCAATCCTTTCCCGAGCTGGAAAAATCCAGGCTGGAAATAATTGAGTCCGCCACCCGTTGCGCCGTCACGGGCGCCAGCAGGATGCCGTTGCGGTAATGCCCATACGCAAGCCACACGTTGGTGTCTTCGAAACGGCCGATTTTCGGAAGCAGATCTTCCGCCGCCGGCCGGAATCCGATCCAGCGCTCCGCCGGCGCGCGCCCGGCGAGTTGCGGCCACAGTTCCATCGCGCGCGATTCGATGTCGGCGCAGATCGCGGGGTCCACATGCGTATCGAAGCCAATGCGCTCCTCGTTCGATCCCGCAATGGTAAATCCGTTGGCGCGCTGCAGCAGGTAGGTGTGACCGTGCCGCCGGATGTGATCGAGCGATGCGGGTTGCAGCCAATACCCCAGCAGATGCCCTTTAATAGGAAGCGTCCGCGGCAGCGTCAGGCGTTTGCCGCGTACTGAGACGGCAATTTCTCCCGACCAGGCGCCCGCCGCGATCACTAGCGCCGCGAACGCATCCGCGTCGATGTCGGCCACCAGCCGGCCGTCCTCGATCGTTACGCCCCGCCGCTCGCATGAGACCCGTAAGGCCGCCAGCACCTCGCGCGGATCGACGTAGCCTTCCTCCGAGTAATAGATCCCCTCCGCCGTCTCCGACGACGCGATGCCGCCCGCCGCTTGTTGCCGCGCGCTTTCGCGCAACTCTCGCCAATCCTGCTCGGAGCGGGCCATCTCGATGGCGCCGCAGACCCGATAATCGATAGCGCACCCGGATTCGGCCGAGAGTTCCTGAACAAATGACGGATACAGCGCGTAACTCTCGCTGCCCAGCTCCATCCAGACCGGCTTGCCGAACAGCTCGCTGCCCGGCGCGAGCATGCCCGCTCCGGCCGGGCTGGCCTCCCCGCCTCTGCTCCCCGCATTCAACACCGTGACGTTGCGCCCTCGCTGCGCCAGCCGCCACGCGATCGAAAGCCCTATAATTCCTCCGCCAACAATGGCGATCATCTCTTTCAATCTAGCAACTCCGCTCAAAATCCACCACGGCCAAAACACCGTTCCCAACAATTTTGCCGTTAAATTTCAATGACTTGCGTGTATTCGCTTGCACCCCTCATCGTATAATCGAATTTGGGGAGGGCTAATCGCCCTGCTCCACCCTTAAGGTGAGGGAAAAATAGGTTGGCCAACCAATTTCACCTACTGCGAAACCGGCCCGCGTTGGCTCCGACTAAATCGGAGCCAAGCGGAGAATCGGTGGAGGATCCTCCCGGCGGATATCGTTGTGAGACGGGACGCTGATAAAGAAGCTTGGAAAAAGTGGTAAGCCTTTCTCCAATGCGGAAACAGGGCGCCTCGGCCGGTTCGAAACTGAATCGGCCGAGGATCGAGCTTTTCTAGAATTTTTCAGGCAAGTCGCAGGGCCGAAGTGTGTCCGGAACGCGCTTCAATAGCCATGCGGCGCAACGACGGCAGCACATCCCCCACCGCAACCGGCTCGCTCCCCGCACGCCCGAACGCAAAATAGAGTTTGCGGTACAACCTATACAATTCCTCATACACGCGCGCCGCCCACGGCTCAGGTTCAATGGTCCGATATTGCGGACAGAGCCGATCCTGCGCCTCCTCCACGGTCCGAAACGCGCCCGCGGCTAAAAAAGCGAAAATGGCGGATCCCAAGCTTGTGACATCGCTCTCCGGAACCAGCACCGGTTTATTCAGCACGTTGGCGTAGACGCGATTCAACACGTCGTTCTTCCGCGGAATGCCGCCGCCGTTAATGACGCGATGAATGGGGACGCCATGCTCCTCCATCCGCTCCAGAATCACGCGGGTATGAAACGCCGTCCCTTCAATGGCGGCAAAAAGCTCGTCTTCCGCCGTATGCCCCAGGTTCCATCCCAGCGTCATCCCGCCCAGCTCCGGATTCACCAGCACCGTCCGATCCCCGTTGTCCCACGCCATTCGCAGTAACCCCGTTTGGCCCGGCGCGATAATCACCGAGCGCCTGCGAAAGCGCCGCCACCGAAGTTCCCGCACGCCGCGCAATCGCCTCGAAGACATCGCCGCTGGCCGACAACCCCGCCTCGATGCCGGTCATGCCCGGATGAATCGATCCCTCGACGACGCCGCATACGCCCGGAATCAACTTGACCTCGCGCCCGATGGCCATGATGCAGGTGGAGGTGCCGATTACGTTGACGACATCGCCTTCGCGGCAACCCGCCCCAATCGCATCCCAATGCGCATCGAAAGCGCCCACGGGAATCGGAATGCCCTCCCGCAGCCCGAGCTTCCCTGCCCACTCCGCGCACAAATGTCCGGCGAGCGCGTCCGACGTTGCGTAGCGGCCGCGCAACTTCTCGCGCACGCCGGCCAGCGCCGGATCGATGGAGGCGAGAAAAGACTCGCCGGGCAACCCTCCCAGCGCCTCGTTATACATCCACTTGTGTCCCATCGCGCACACGCTTCGCGGGATCTCCTCCGGATCCCGGATTCCGCATAACACCGCCGCCGCCATGTCGCAATGCTCTAGCGCCGTGACCATCCGCCCGCGCTTGCCGGGATTATGGCGCAGCCAGTGCAGCAGCTTCGAAAATCCCCACTCGGAGGAATACGCGCCCCCGCACCACTCGATCGCTTCGATCCCCCGTTGACGCGCCGTCTCCGTGATGAGCGCCGCTTCCTTCCACGCGCGGTGATCGCACCACAGATAATAATCATCGAGCGGCTCCAATCCCTCGCCCACCGGAATCACGCTCGATCCCGTCGTATCGATCGCGATCGCCTCGACCGCATCGCCCGGCACGCCCGCCGCCGCAAGCGCTTTCCCCATCGCCTCCACCAGCGCGCGCATGTGGTCCGCGTGCTTTTGCGTGGCATAGTCGGGATCGTCCTTGCGCCGTTGCAGCGCATACTCGCCCGCGCCCGACCCGATGCGCCCGCGCTCGCTATCGAAAATCGACACGCGCACGCTCAGCGTTCCAAAATCGACCCCCGCGACAACCGCCAATTCCGCCCTCCTCCCGCCGTCTAATTACGTGGCCGGAAAACCCACGTATACACGATTCCCAAGACCAGAATCACCGCGCCCCACCAGATGCCCGCGTGAAGGTTCGCCAGCACCGTCGAGCGCCCACCCGTCGCCAGACAATCCCGCGGCCAGAATCAGGACGCCGTAAATGAATAACAAGACCCCGGTGAAAAACCAAACCGAAATATGTCTGCGCATCACAAGCTCCGCCTACCAGAACACGATATTCAGCGCCACGAAAACCACCGCCACAATGCCCGCCCAGAAGACCGGCCTTTTCCATAGCGGCAGGGAACCTTCGGACGGAATTTCAGTGCACCCATAGACCAAGCCTGTAAGCTCAGCCTCCGGCTTCGGCTGGGTCGCCATGCTGACGATCACGGTCACGGCCACGCACACGATCCAGCACCATAACGCGCGGTACATGTTTTCGGCCATGTCTTTTGCGGCCGGGGATAGCGCAATATAACGCAGCGCCCCCGGGTCGAGCTTCACCCAGGCCCACATCGCGATCGACGAAACGGTTCCCGACAGCAGTCCCCAGAAACCGCCCGCGGGCGTCGCGCGCTTCCACAACATGCCGAGAATCACGACGCCGAACAGCGGCGCGATAAAAAAGCTAAACAGCGCCTGCACGTAGTCCATGATGCTCTGAAACTGCATCACGAAATAAGCCGTTCCGATGCTCACCAAAACTCCCACAATCGTGCACCACCGTCCCATCGCGACATAATGGCGGTCCGTCGCGCGCCGATGGATGACCGCGCGATAGATATCGTAGGTCCACACCGTCGCGAACGCGCTCACGTTGCCCGCCATGCCCGACATGAAGCCCGCGATCAGCGCCGTGATGCCAAGCCCCAGCAGCCCCGGTCCTAAATAGCGCGCCAGCATCAGCGGCAACACCTCGTTATAGCTATGCTGCGCGCCTACCGCCTGTCCCTCGCCCACCAAGCGCATCGGCAACAGCGCCAGTCCCAGCAGTCCCGGCAGGATCACGATCGCCGGAACCATCATCTTGAACCCGGCTCCAATCACCGGCGCCATTTTCGCCGACCGCAAGTCCTTGGCCGCCAGCACGCGCTGCACTACCAGGAAATCCGTCGTCCAGTATCCGAACGAGATGATGCATGCCAGACCGAACACGATGCCGGTCCAATGAATGCCCATGGGATTGGCGGAAAACGATCCCAGGGTGCTCCATAGGTGCGTATAATCCTGCCCCGGAAATCGCGCGGCAATGCGCGCCTGCATGCCGCTCCAGCCGCCCGCCTCGATCAATCCCAGAATCGGAATCAACAATGCGCCCAGCCAGATCAGCACGAATTGCAAAACTTCATTGAAAATCGCCGACCGCAGCCCTCCCAGCGCCACATACACCGCCACCGTCAGCGACGATATCCAAATGCTGAAATGGATGTCCCATCCCAACACCACCTTCATCACCAGCGCCATGGAATACATGTTGATGCCGCTCATAAGAATGGTCATGAAGGCGAACGAGACGGCGGCAAGTATCCGGCTCGGCTCGCCGAACCGCAATTTTAAGTACCCGGGCACCGAGTGCGTTTTCGAGATGTAATAGAACGGCATCATCACGAGCGCCAGAAATAGCATCGCCGGAATCGCGCCGATCCAATACCAGTGCGTCGCGAGAATCCCGTATTGATAGGCGGACGCCGCCCATCCCATCAACTCCAGCGACCCCAGGTTCGCCGAAAGGAAGCTCAAGCCCGCGATCCAGGCCGTCATTTCGCGTCCGGCGAGGAAGAAATCCTCGCCCGTTTCCGATTGGCCCTTGAGATAGAATCCGATCGCGAGCACGGCGGCGAAGTAAATCGCGATGATCGCGACGTCCACGGCGCTCAGCGAGATCAGCCTCGCCTGAAGCCATCCGAACCACAAGGCACCGCCGCCCCAACCCGCCAAGATCGGCATGTCATCCGAGCGTAGCGCGTTATCAACTTCGCGTAACAAAACCAGCATCGCTCCGGCAGCTCAAATTGAGAGGAAACACTCGCGAAATAGAGCGTCAAACCCACGAATGACGGAGCATCGCGCCGTAGTCCTCGAGCCCGACCCGAAGTGCGCGCAAGAGCTTGGCCGCATCCTGCCGGAACTGGGCTTGAGCGCCACCATCGCCGCGACCGAGGATGAAGCGATCGAAAGCATCGCGGCCGCGCCGCCCCATCTCGCGATTCTGGACTTGAATTTCGGAGGCGAGTTGCAAGGCATCGGCGTGGCCCTCCGGATCAACGAATCGTTCGGCGTTCGCAGCATGTTCGTGACATCGGATTGTAACGAGCGCATTCTGACCTCGGCGGCGGCAGCCGATCCGCTCGGCTACATTTTCAATCCCATGCATCCGCGGGAAACGGAAGCCGCCGTCCGCCTCGTTTTGATGAGGCTTACTCGCGAGCGGGAACGCGAGGCGCTCCTTGAAGGATTGGGAGAAAGCGAAGAGCGGCTCAAAGTCGCCTTGAGCGCCGCACGCATGGGTACTTGGCGCTGGGATATTCACAGCAATACCGACATTCTCGACGCCAATTTAAGCCGCCTGTTCGCACTTTCGCCCGAGCGCCAGGTAAAGCGAATCGAGGACTTCTACGCCCTGGTCCATCCGCAGGACCGGCGCAAGGTGAAGCACCAGTTCGAGCGAACCGCCGTCGATGGCGTTCACCTCAACGTGGAGTTTCGAGTCGTTTGGCCCGACGGATCCGTTCACTGGATCGTCGATCAGGGCGAAGTCTTCTCGGACGCGAACGGCTCGCGGTACCTGACCGGCGCCTGCATGGATATCACCGAGCGGAAAATGGCCGAGGAGGCCTTGCGCGAAAGCGAGGAGAGATTCCGCCTGTTCGTCGATTGTGTTCGCGATTACGCGCTGATCCGTCTTGACGGCGACGGCATTGTCGTGGGCTGGAATGCCGGAGCCGAACGGCTTCTCGGCTACAAGGAAGACGAGATTATCGGCGCCTCGCTGGCGCGTCTTTTCACGGCCGAGGATGTGCTGAAGGGGGAGCCCGAACGCGAGCGGCGGGAGGCGATCGCCAACGGACGAGCCGAAGACGAGCGCTGGCATGTGCGCCGCGATGGCGTCCGGTTCTGGTCGAGCGGAGTGCTTACGCCGATTCGCGAAGCGGGCGGAACCCTGCGCGGTTTCGCTAAGGTCATGCGCGACGTTACGGCGCAAAAACAGGCCGGCGAGCAGTTGCACGCATCGTTGCGCGAGAAGGAGCTTCTGCTCAAAGAAATTCATCACCGCGTCCGCAACAATCTCCAGGTGATTACGAGTCTGCTGGAGCTCCAGGCGGGCCGCGTCGAGGATCAGTCCGCGCGCGCCATGTTCGAAGAAGGCGCCAATCGGGTCCGGGCAATCGCGCAGATTCACCGCATCCTGTATAGTTCGCCCGACCTCGCGCGGGTGGATTTCGATCAGTATCTCCGCCGCATGTCTGCCGATCTTATGTCGCTCTACGGCGTCGCGGACCGGCTGAACATCGTTATCGAAACGGGCGGCGCGCTGCTGGCGATCAGCGAGGCCATACCATGCGGTCTGATCGCAAACGAGCTGTTGACGAATTGTTTCAAACATGCCTTTCCGGGCGGAAGGACGGGCGCGATCCACCTCTCATTGGATTGTTCCGAACAAACGTGCTCTCTCGCGGTTTCCGATGACGGAGTGGGCATTCCTGAAGATGCCCTGCAACAAACCTCGAGCTCGATGGGACTGCAAATCGTGACGGTTCTGGTCGAGCAACTCGAGGGAACCCTCGAAGTGAATCGCACCGCCGGCACGCGCTTCACAATTCATTTTCCACTCTCTTTCAATGCCAATGACCACGAACGAACCTTATAGAATCTACATCGTTGAAGACGAACGCCTCGTCCAAATCGACCTCAAGCATAAGATCGAAGCACTGGGGTATGAGGTGGCGGGCATGGCCTCCTCGGGCGAGGTTGCGGTAGCGGACGCCGCGTCGTTGCGTCCCGATCTCGTCATCATGGACGTACGCCTCCGGGGCGCCATGGACGGTTTCGAAGCAGCCGCTCGGATTTGGCAGTCCGTCAGAATCCCAATCGTTTTCCTGACGGCGTACTGCTCTCTGCCGCTTCCGTCCGATTTTCCCCGTGAAGCAACCGTTTTCCGCCTCGATAAGCCGTTTAGCGCCAAGGATCTTGAAAAGACTCTGCGCGGCTGCGCTCGCTTCCCGTCCCGCCCGGCGTTCCCGTAAGGGGGCGTACAGCCCGGCTAGCTTCCCTAAAAGCGGCAGGTCTCATTTACGCTCCCTATTACGGGACCCCATTCGTGCAGCCGAATGCGCGTCACGGATGCCGGATGCACTTCGAGGCGGTCGATCAGATCGAGCGGCGCGCCCATATAGTGGAGAACCGCCGCCTTGATCACGTCCGCGTGGCTGAAGATAGCGACTGTCTTCCCGGGATATTCGCGCCCCAGCCGCGCCATCTCGTCCACTACCCGCCGTTGTACATCCAACATTAATTCGCCTCCCGGAGCGCGCGTATTGCTCCGGAACCGGTTAAACAACTTCCATTCCGGCATGGCGTCCAGTTCTTCCAAGGTGAGCCCCGACCATTCCCCAAAATCGACCTCCGAAAATGCGTCCGAGATATGGATCGGCAGGCCCAGCCGCTCGCCCAACGGCGTCGCGGTCTGAATCGCTCTTTCGAGCGGACTGCTGAGGACGGCGTCCGCCTCCAGTTGCAACAGCCCCCTCGCCTGCGCCTGCCCCATTTCGGTTAGATGCACTCCCGGCAAACGCCCCGTGATGCGCCGGCCGATCACGTCCGTGTGGCCATGCCGGATTAATAAAAATAAAGTCGACATAACCCCCCATGTTACAAGCGAGCCAGCCGCAAGTGACAAATTCGCCGAAACGCCGCATCCAGAGTAGCGTCCAGTTTTTAGCGTGCCAGTCTTGAAGCGCGATTGAAATCCATGAAGCTCGTCGTATTCGGGCTTTCTATCAGCTCATCGTGGGGCAACGGTCATGCGACCCTGTGGCGGGGATTGTGCCGCGCTCTCGCCGCCCGCGGCCACGAAGTCCATTTTTTTGAGCGCGACGCCCCGTATTACGCCAACCATCGCGATCTGAGTCAAATTCCAGGCGGGTATCTTTATCTTTATCCCGATTGGGACGCGATCCGCCCCACCGCCGAGCGGCACACTCGCGACGCCGATGTCGCCATGGTCACATCCTACTGCCCCGACGGTCTCGCCGCCACCCAGTTGGTTCTCGATTCCCGTGCCCCCTGCCGCTGCTTTTACGACCTGGACACTGGCGTTACGCTGAACCGCCTCCGTGCAGGCGATGCGGTCGAGTATATCGGGCCGCGCGGCTTGGCCGATTTCGATTTGGTTCTGAGTTATACCGGCGGAAAGGCGCTGGCGGAATTGCAAACGCGCCTGGGGGCGCGCCGGGTGGCGCCGCTTTATGGGCACGTCGATCCCGAGTACCATCATCCCGCCCCGCCCCTGGACCGCTTTCTCGCCGACCTCTCTTACCTGGGAACCTACGCCGAGGATCGCCAAGCGGCGCTGGAAGCGTTCTTCATCGCGCCCGCGCGCCGACTCCCGCAGTGCCGCTTTATGCTCGGCGGCGCTCTTTATCCTCAATCGTTTCCCTGGACGGATAACATCTATTTCGTACGTCATCTGCCGCCCCAGGAGCATCCTGCCTTCTATTGTTCTTCGAAGCTGACCCTGAACATCACCCGTAAAGCAATGGCGGATTTCGGCTTTTGTCCTTCTGGACGGCTCTTCGAAGCCTCGGCCTGCGGGGTTCCGATCTTGAGCGATTATTTCGAGGGCCTCGAACAGTTTTTCGAGCCGGATTCCGAACTTTTGGTCTGCCGCACGACGTCCGAAGCTATGGATGCCATCCAAATGTCTCCGGTCGATCTGTCAAAAATAGCCCACCGCGGGCGAGAGCGCACACTTACGTGTCACACATCCGATATGCGCGCCGTCGAACTAGAAGGGATCGTTTCCTCTGTTATGGGAAATGTTCTGCAGGCGGGCATTCTAGCGAGCAAGGCATAGCGCGATGTGGGGCATCATACCAGCGGCCGGCGTGGGCAGCCGCATCCAGCCTCTGGCGTTTTCAAAGGAGTTGCTCCCGGTCGGCAGCCGTGACGAAGACGGCGCCGAGCGCCCGCGCGCCGTCAGCGAGTATCTCGTCGAACGCATGATCCTGGCGGGCGCCGATCGCATCTGCTTCGTCATCTCCCCCGGCAAATCCGACATCCTCGAATACTATGGCGGCCGCGTCTATTCGGCCGACGTGTGCTACGCCGTTCAACCGCGGCCAGCCGGACTGTGCGACGCGCTCTTCCGCGCTCTTCCGATGGTCCACCGCGACGATACCGTTCTGATTGGCTTGCCCGATACGATCTGGTTCCCTGAAAACGGCCTCTGCACGCTCCCGGGCGACCGTCTGTCTTTTCTCCTGTTCCCGGTCGAGCATCCCGAGCGTTTCGACGCCGTCGTAACCGACGAAGAGGGCCGCGTTCTCGAAATCCAGGTCAAGAAGATAGACGCCAATTCTTACTGGATTTGGGGGGCCTTCAAAATGCCGGGCGCCGTCTTTCACGAGCTGCGCGATTTATGGCTCGCGCGCGAACGCCGCGACGAATACATGGGGACGCTCGTTAATGCGTGGCTGGAGCGCGGCGGTGAAGCCCAGGGTGTCCGCGCCGGCGCCGCCTACGTCGATGTCGGCACCTTGAACGGATACAGGGAAGCCATCCAACTGCTCCAGTCGAGAGCGCAAATGGAAGCGGCGGCGGGGAGACGCTAGTGCCCGATACGCTCATCGAAGAAGCCGTCGAAGAGGACTTGCGTCCCGTCATTTGCGTCGATCTGGACGGCGTCCTCAATACCTTCGATAGCTGGCGATCTCCCGAATATTTCCATCCTTTGCGGCCCGGCGCGCGCGAGTTTCTCATGCGCTTGCGCCAGGACGGCTTCAAGGTCGTCGTCTTCACGGTCCGCTGGTTCGAATGGGTCGAAAAGTGGCTCGAGGAAAACGGCATTCGGCATTTTGTCGACCAGGTCACCGACCGCAAGCCGCCGGCGCAGGTCTATCTCGACGATCGCGCGGTATGTTTTCGAGGCGATTTCGACGATGCCTACCAGCGCATCGTAACGTTCAAGCCTTTTTGGGATGTCCGATGATCGTCTATCGCACCCCCACTCGTATGGTTGAGCCCCGCGATGTTCTGAAGCTCGCGGTGTTCGACTCGCATGAGAATATTCGGCGTTTTCTAATCCATTGGGGCGAGCTCGAAACCGCGCTCACGGACGCGCTTTGTCCCGACGTCGACGAATCGCATTCGGAGATCGACCGCCTTCGCGCCATTTCCTCACTCGCGGGCCGCCTCTTCGTCCAGAACGACGCCCGTACCGCCGCGCGCCTTCAGGCGCTACTCAATCGCCTGGATCTCCCTAATGAGCCGGTCTCCATCTGCATCCCCGAAGGCTACGCCTACTATGGACTGTTTCCCGAAACGTACGTGTCGTCGGCCCGCAAGTTCTTCGATGCCAAGCTGCCCGCCGAAGTGGCCGTCATCGGAATTCGCAGCATCGGCGCGAGCCTCGCTGCCGTAGTCGCCGCCGCCCTTGAGCAATGCGGATGCCGCGTTTATTCCTGGACCGTCCGGCCCCACGGCCATCCTTTTGACCGCAAACTGAACGTCGGTCTCGATATCGAGAAGGCCTGGCGCGCCCTTTCGCATGCCCATTTCGTCATCGTGGACGAAGGGCCCGGCCTGAGCGGATCGTCCTTCGCCGCCGTTGCTCAATATATCTCTCGGCTGGGCGTTCCGGATCACCGCATAGTGTTCCTGTCGAGCTGGATTCCGAATGGGGGCGAGTTCCTATCGGCCCGCGCTCGCGCCGTCTGGAAACGGCACGAAAAGTATGCGACGGAGCCGGAATCGGACGGTTACCTCGATATCTCCGCTGGGAAATGGCGCTCTCTTTTCTACGGCGACGAATCGAAGTATCCCGCCGTGCAGCCCCGTGACGAAGCCCGAAAATTTTTGTGCTCTACTTCCCGGGGCGCGATGCTGAAGAAATTCGCCGGTCTCGGCCTGTACGGCGAAGTTAAGCTGCGGCGCGCTAGGGCCCTCGCCGAAGCGGGGTTTTCTCCGGCCGTGCACGGCCTCCAAGACGGCTATCTGTTGACCGATTTTGTCCCGGGACAACCTCTGGAGCGTTCCGCTGCTTCCGATCCGCACCTGCTTGAAACAATGGCGCGCTACATCGCGTTCCGGCGGGCTGCGTTCGCCGTATCCGCTCCCGCGCCGCTCGACGAACTGGCGCGCATGATGGAGTTCAACCTCGCCGACTGCAACATCGCTTCGCGCCCCGCGCCACCGGCCGATACCGATCGCTGCTGTATTGTGGACGGGCGCATGCTGCCACATGAATGGATCGGGACTCCCGCCGGTTATCTCAAAACCGACGCTCTCGACCACGGCGATAACCATTTCTATCCCGGTCCCTGCGATATCGCCTGGGACCTCGCCGGAGCGATCGTCGAATTTAATCTTCATGGGCGGGAGCGCGATGATCTCATCGCAGTGTATGAGCGCGAGTCGGGCGACCGCGGGATCCACGCACGCCTGCCCTTTTTTACCGCGGCCTATCTGGCCTCTCGAATCGGATACACAAGCATGAATCAATTCACGGGTCAGGCCGGCTATTACCGCGCCTTGCTCGATCGCGAGGTGATCGCGGCGGCATGACCACCGAACAGATTCAGGAAAAGGTCAGCAGCCTGGGAGAGTGGTTTCATAACCTCGACTTGGCCGGCGTCAAGACCGCGCCAAACCATTTTTTGGGCGATTACCCCAATATCAAATGGCGCACCTTTCAGCACGCCATTCCGCAAGACTTGCGCGGTAAATCGGTCCTCGACATTGGCTGCAATGCCGGTTTCTACTCCATGGAAATGAAGCGGCGGGGAGCGCATCGCGTCCTCGGCATCGACTTCGACGAAGGCTATCTGGCGCAGGCCCGCTTCGCCGCCGAAGTCAACCGCCTCGACATCGAGTTCCGCGAAGTCTCCGTTTACGACGTCGCCAAGCTCGGCGAGAAGTTCGACATCGTGCTGTTCATGGGCGTCCTCTACCACCTGCGCCACCCCTTGCTCGCGCTCGATCTGTTGCACGAGCACGTCGTAAAGGATGTGCTTGTCTTCCAATCGCTGATGCGAGGCAGCCCGGAAACGGAGCCGTTCGCCGACGATTACCCCTTCGCCGAAACGTCCATTTTCGAGCGGCCAACTTACCCTCGCATGTATTTCATCGAGCGCCAGTATTCGCACGATCCGACCAACTGGTGGATTCCTAATCTAGCCTGCGCCGAAGCCATGCTGCGCAGCGCCGGTTTCGAAATTGTCGAGCACCCCGAGGAGGAAGTCCTGATCTGCCGCCGTCTCGACCGTCCCGGCGCGGGCAACGCGGTCTACCCGGCGCGCCGGAGGAACGCATGATCGAAGCCGCCATGCTCTGGAACGAGCCGAACAATCTCTCCCATTGGGATTTCGAGTTGGACCCGGAGTGGAACATTTTCGCCGCCATGGCCAAGTGCGCCGCCAACGCCATAAAGGCGGAGCGCTCAACGCTACCGTGCGTGCTCGGGGGCATCTCCCCCATCGACGCCCGTTTCATGGAGCGGATGAAGCGGTTCTGCGTCCTGAGTCACATGGATGCTGTGGCGGTGCACGGTTTCCCGCTCGACTGGAATCACTGGACCATTCACGAATGGCCGGAGCGTCTCGACGAAATTCGCGCCGTCACCGATCTACCGGTGTGGGTGTCCGAAGCGGGCGTCTCCACGTTCGGCGCCGAAGAGGTGCAGGAGTTCGGACTGAAGAAAACCGCCGAGCTTTTGATCGGCCGCGTCCCCCGTATCCATTGGTACAGCCTCTACGATCTGCCGCGCGCCTGGCCGGCAACCACGCGCCACCGCGAGGCCGAAGGCTCCGCATATTACCGCCATTTCTATATGGGCCTGCTGCGCGAGGACGGCTCTCCCAAGCTCGCCCTGAAGCATTTTTCCGATTACACGCCCGCCATGGGCATCTGCCAGTGGTTTCATTTCGAAGATCCCCGTCTGGAGGACGCGGGCCGCCGGCTGCGCGACTTGGGCGTCAACTACATCCGCACCGGATTGAGCTGGGCCGACAGTCTGCGCCCCAACGCGATCGAATGGTTCGATCGTCAGATGAAGGCTCTCGAGGAATTTAACGTAACCGTGACGTTTTGTTTTACGCCGGAAAGTTGTGGACTGCGGCCGCACCATACCAGCCCGCCGCATCGCATCGAGGAGTATGCCGATTTCTGCGCTCGTATGATTCGGCGTTATGGAACCTGAAGGCGATTCACTTATACTCGCGGCGCACCCCGATGATGAAACCATCGGGGCCGGGGCGTGGATGGCGCGCCGCTCGCAGCGTCCGCGGCGCTCGCATCGGGGCCGCATCACGATCGCGCATCTTACGGACGGAGCGCCCCGCGACCCCTCCTACGCCCGCGCGGCGGGATTCGAAACCCGCGAGCAATACGCGCGCGCCCGCCGCGCCGAGCTCTATTGCGCCGTTGCCATGGCCGGCATCCGTCCGGAGCAATGCCGGGAGCTCGGTTTTATCGATCAGGAAGCTTATCTGCATCTGGAGGAGATGGTGGATCGCCTGGTGGATTTGATAGACGAACTGCGGCCCGAACTGCTCCTCACGCATCCCTATGAAGGCGGCCATCCCGATCACGATGCGGCCGCATTCGCCGCCGCCACGGCCGTGGCGGAGCGCCCCACTATCGCTCTCTGGGAATTTACCGGTTATCACGCCGCCCCCCAGGGCATCGTTGCGGGCGACTTTCTCCCGGCCGCGGGACCGCGGCCGCATACGATCGAGCTGACGCCATCCGAGCGCGCTCTAAAGCAACGCATGTTCGATTCCTTCCCGACCCAACGGCAGGTGCTAGAAATGTTTTCCCTTCAAAGCGAAAAATTCCGCGTAGCCCCGCGCTACGATTTCACGCAACCGCCGCACGATGGCGAGCTGCTCTACGAGCGTTTCGGGTTCGCGCAAGGCTGCGAGTGGCGCCGGCGCGCCTCGCGGACATTGCGCGAGTTCAATCCAGGAATTCCCGATGAGAGTTTTGTATGAGCCTCACCGTTCTTAGCGTCGCCTACCCTCTCACGCCCACTGGCCCCGATGCCGTGGGCGGGTCCGAGCAGATCCTGACGCTGCTTGACGCCGCTATTGCGCGCGCCGGGCACCACTCCATCGTGGTCGCTTGCGAGGGCTCGACCGCGCAAGGCACGCTCGTGCGGACGCCGCGCTTCGATGGCGCTCTGAACGACGAGGTCCGCGCTTGGGCCCAGGACCAGCATCGAATCGCGATCGAAGAAGCGCTGAAGAAATGGCCCGTGGACATCGTCCATATGCACAGCCTGGACTTCTATCGCTATCTCCCATCCGGCTCCGTACCGCTGCTCGCCACGCTGCACCTTCCGCCGGATTGGTACCCGCAGGACGTTTTTCATCTCTGGCGTCCCAATTCCTGGTTGAACTGCGTTTCGCACGATCAGGCCGCATCCTGTCCTCCTGGCCCTTGCACGATCCCGTACATCGCCAACGGCGTGGACGTGGACCGGCTCGCCATTCGGCTCGAGAAGCGCGAGTTTGCGCTGGCCCTCGGCCGCGTCTGCCCGGAAAAAGGCCTGCACCTCGCCATCGACGCCGCGCGCGCCGCCGCCATGCCGCTGTTTCTAGCGGGCGAAGTCTACCGTTACGAGACGCACGAGCGGTACTTTCGCGAGGAGATTCAGCCCCGGCTCGATTCCGTGCGACGCTTTATCGGTCCGGCGGGATTTCGCAGGAAGCGCCGTCTGCTCACCGCCGCGCGCTGTCTGCTGGTGCCTAGTCAGGTCGCCGAAACCAGCTCGCTAGTGGCGATGGAAGCGCTTTCCTGCGGTACGCCCGTCATCGCGTTTCCGTCGGGGGCCCTGCCTGAAATCGTCGACGACGGCGCCACCGGTTTCCTGGTTGAGAACGAGCGCGAGATGGCCTCCGCCATTAAGGCGGTGCGTTTTCTCGATCCCGAACTATGCCGCCAGACCGCTCGCGAGCGATTCTCCGCCGCCGTCATGACCCGCCGTTACATGGCGGCCTATGAAAACCTGGTTCAGGCCGCGCGGCGCGCTTCCACCGCGGAACAATGGACATCGAACCAATCCGCTGCATAGAAGATCTTACGGGCCTGCGCGGGGAGTGGTCCGATCTGTACGCGCGCGCGCTGTCGGCAACGCCGTTTCAGCGGCCGGAATGGCTCCTGCCGTGGTGGAGGCGCCTTGGCGGAGGCGAAATTTTTTCCTTTGCCGTTCGCGCCGGCGGGAGGCTGGTAGGGTTGGCGCCGCTGTTCTTGCATCCCTGGAATGGCCGCCGTCAAGTGACATTTCTTGGTAACGGCGTTTCGGACCATCTCGGCTTTCTCCTCGATGCGGAGCACGCCGCGTCCGCTACGAGTGCTATTCTTCAAGCCATCGCGGACGAACGGGAGCGCTGGGATTTGTGCGATCTGCAGGATCTGGCGTGCGATTCGACGCTGTGCCGCGTGGCCCCCGAAGCGCCGCTTGCCCATGCCGTTCGGCCGCAATATGTCTGCAGCGCGATCGCTCTTCCTTCCTCCTGGGAAGAATTTCATTGCGGCCTCCCTCATGGGTTGCGGCGCAACCTGCGCCGTTACGGGGAGCATTTTGAAGGGCTTGGCGCCATCACTTTCGAAACCGTCCGCGATGTGCCCGCTCTTCCGGCCGTGTTCGACGCCTTGGTGGAGCTTCACCGCGCCCGCTGGGAATCGAAAACCGGCCCGGAATCGGGCGACGAATGTGGAATGATCCGCGGGCCTGCAATGGAAGAATTCCATCGCGAGGCGGCCATCGCGCTCGCGTCCCGCGGCCTCGTGCGGCTGCACGTTATGCGGCTGGAGCAGCGCATTATCTCGGTTGTTTATGTTTGGGTCGAGCGCGGCCGCGCCTATAGTTATCTCGGCGGCTTCGATCCGGGGCTCGCCCGCTTCAGCCCCGGCGCCCTCTCGCTCGAATACGCGATCGAACAATCCTTGCGCGAAGGCGCCCGTGTGTTCGATTTTTTGCGCGGTGAGGAGAGCTATAAGGCTAGCTGGGGCGCCCAAAAGCGCGTCACCGAGCGCGTGCTTTTGTGGCACAGCCAGGCTCCCGCCGATCTTCTCGGGGCTGCTGCCTAGCGCAACACACGCCGCAACATGCGCCGCTTCGCCGATTACGATCCCTTCGCCTGGCTCTACGCCAACTATTGGGGTGGAGAGTTCCACCGCGAAGCCATTCCCGTTCTGGACCGGTTGCTGCTGCATCTGCTGCCGCACAAGGCCGAAATCCTCGATCTGTGCTGCGGCGACGGCCGCATCACCCAGACTCTAACAAAGCGCAGCTATCGCGTAACAGGGCTCGACGGCTCCGAAAACATGCTCAGCTACGCCAAGAAGCGCACACCCAAAGCGACGTTTTATCTTGAGGACGCGCGCCGCTTCGATCTGCCGCAACGCTTCGACGCGGTCGTCTCCACCTTTGACAGCTTGAATCACATCATGGAACTCGAGGATCTTCGGAAAGTTTTCGACAACGTGTTTCGCTGTCTGCGGCCGGGGGGCTACTTCGTGTTCGATCTGAACCGCGAGGAGGCCTACATCGACCTGTGGGCGCGCATTTCGACAATTGTCGATAAAAAGACCGTCAGCGTCGCGCGCGGCAGTTACGACCGCGCTCGCAAGGTCGCGGTCTGTAACGTCGCGCTCGTACGCCTCGAAGACGGCGTTTGGCGACGCTCCGATTTCAAGCTCACGCAACGGTGCCACTCGCCCGGGGAGGTTATGGCGACCCTGGAGTCCGCTGGGTATGAAACCCGCGTGTTCGATGCAGCCCGCGATCTGGGCATGCAGGGTGACATCGGCTGTGGGCGCGATTTCTATTTGGCTCGCAAAAATCAGGCGTGAAGGGCACGACCCGTCGCCTTTTGTCAACCGTTTAGGTCTTCCGTCAGCCTTCGTTGTGGACGCTTGGCAAATTTTGCAGTTTCAAGAAATCTTTCCATGATGGCGCGCGCTGTGTGCCGCCGACGGGAATGTTCGCCTAAGTACGAAGGTGAATGAGCGTTCATAATGACTTAGCTCGTCTGAGTACCTTCGTAACGGTACTCATCCATTGTTGGTGCCCAACGTGCCTTGTCCGTTAAAGCCGAACTTTGGCGCGCCACATACACCATGTCCTTACGTTGCACGCCCGCAAAGCCTCACGCTTCACGCGGTGCTCTGCTGTGACGTCAACTTTGGGGACGTGGGTCGCGCGCTGGCGGCGATTTCTCGGCTTCGGCCGTAATTCCAAAACAACACGAGGAGAATAGATGGCGAAAGTACGCACGTTCGAGGACCTTTTCGTCGACGAATTGAAGGACCTCTACAATGCCGAGCAGCAGCTCACAAGGGCTCTACCAAAGATGGCCAAAGCGGCCTCGACACCGGAGTTAAAGCAAGCCATCACGGAGCACCTCGAGGTGACGCGTGAACAGGTCCTCCGCCTGGAGCAGGTGTTCGAGGAAATCGGAATTCCGGCTAAAGGTAAAACCTGCCAAGCCATGAAAGGATTGATCGAAGAAGGCCAGGAACTCGTGAAAGAAGGCATGGAATCCGAGGTACTGGATGCTGGAATCATCGGCGCCGCGCAGCGGGTAGAGCATTATGAAATCGCGGGTTACGGAACCGTTCGCACGATGGCCGAGACGCTGGGACACAAAAAGGCCGCGAAGTTGCTTGAACAAACACTGAAAGAGGAGAAGGCCGCGGACGAGATGTTAACGCGCATCGCGGAAAACGTAAATAACCGGGCAGTTAGCGTTGGAGAAGGCGAAGAAGAAGAATAAGAGTGACCCGCTTTCACGCGCAGCCGATCCGGATAGGGAGGAAGGATGGGACTGATCCTATTGATCGTTCTAATCGTTCTTTTGCTGGGAGCGCTGCCTTCGTGGCCTTACAGCCGCGGGTGGGGTTACTATCCCAGCGGAATTTTCGGGGTGGTCCTGGTAATCGTTATCATCTGGCTCCTGCTGGGTCGCTTTTAACGATGTCACTGCCGCGCGAATTCGCGCGAACTTTGAAAAATAAATTTTTAGGAGTAAGTGAGCGGAAATGACACGAGAAGAATACGGGGCGGCTTATCAAAAAGGCTATAACCTGACTGTTCGGTTTCTGGTTTCGCGGGGTCTCTCTTACGATTCGGCGCAGGAGACGGCGCAAGCGGCTTGGGCCAAAGGATGGGAGAGGCTGGCGCAGTTGCGGGATTCCAACATGGTTCTGACCTGGATGAATAGCATCGCGCTGAACATCCACCGCAGTTACATTCGCCGGGAGCCTCTCCTGCAAACTTTGCCCGAACTGTCGACTCCCCCGAAGATCAACCTCGCGGCTATCGATGTACGCCGCATTTTAAAATGCTGCAAAACAAACGACCGCATGGTCCTGCAGCGCCATTACCTGGAAGGCTACAAGGTTCAGGAGATCGCGAGATCGCAAGGATGGACCGAAACCGCGGTTCGCATCCGGCTGCTTCGGGCGCGCCGGACTGTTGGGAAGCGCCTCGGCCGCCGCATCGAAACGGCTCCCGCTCCGGTGGGCCGACGCCGTGCCAGCCGTGGCCGTGGCCCAAGCATCGTAACGAAATGGTTTGTACCCAAAGGAGGGTTTACAAATGAAACTGCGTTTAACTTTATGTCTGGCGCTGGCCCCTGCTATCATGCTTGCGGCCGACGCCAGGGAGCACAGTGTTAAATTGCTGAACGAATCCGCCGATGTATTTAGCGAAATTATGTCCACGCCGGATAAGGGCATCCCGCACGAAATCCTAGAGCGCGCTCAATGTATTGGAATTATCCCCAACCTGAAGCGGGCCGGTTTTATCGTCGGCGCTAAGTATGGCAAAGGCATCGTGACCTGCCGGACCGGGAATGGATGGAGCGCGCCGGAGATCGTCCGCGTAGAAGGGGGCAGCGTTGGATTTCAGATCGGCGCTGGGGAAACCGACCTTGTCTTTGTAGTCCAAAACAGAACCGGCGAGAACCACCTGTTGGAAGATAAGTTCACCGTTGGCGGCGATGCCGCTGCCATGGGCGGACCTGTGGGACGCGACGCTTCAGCGCAAACCGACGCCATGATGCACGCCGAAATTCTTTCCTGGTCGCGCGCACGCGGTCTCTTTGCGGGTATCTCACTTGAGGGAGCGACATTGCGGCCCGATAAAGACGATAATGCCGCTCTGTACGGTCATCCCGTTTCCGCACACGAAATCCTCAAAGGGAACTTGCAAAAGCCGGCTGCCGCTCAACGGCTCTATTCCACCTTGGACAGCTACGCGATGGGCCACGGACGGCACAGCTAATCGAACGCGAGTCGCGTAACAACTTACGGCCCGGGCATTGCAGCGCTCCGGGCCGTAGCCTTTTTAAGTGGCGACCAATTTGCCCTAACAATTCCGACGGGAGCCTGATCTCTTATGCGAATCACTCATATAGCGAACCTGGCGATTTTGGCAGGGGCATTCTTACTTGGCGGAAATGCCGACACCTTGCATCTTCGCGATGGACGGACGATGACGGGCCAGTTCCTCGGCGCAAACCGTTATGAAGTTCGCTTTCAGCAGGACGGCGTGGGTCTGCAGCGGCTCGATATTAATAGCGTCGACAGTATCTCATTCGGCGGGAATGCTTCCGCGAATGCGCCCGCCTACAATTCTGCTCCAGCTTACGGGTATACCGCGCCGGGATCTCGCGTGTATAATGGCAATCCCGCATATAATGGCAATCCCGCGTATAATGCCAATCCGCGTATAATGCCAATCCGCCCTATAACACCAATCCGGCGTATAACGGCAACTGGCCGAACAACTCGAACTCTTATCCTCCCGCGGCTCCTTCTTTAGCAGACGCGGCTTCAACAGGCCCGGCTTCAACGGCCCCCGATTCAACCGCTCCCGGAATGACGCTTAGTACCCCTGCAGGCGTTGTTTCGCCGAGCGATTACTTGCTTCCCGCCGGAACCATCGTGGTAGTTCGCCTTATCGATCCCATTAAGTCCGACGCCTCCCAGGTTGGATCGACCTATCATGCCAATCTGGAGCGGCCGATCATCGTGAATGGCCGTACCATCATTCCCGCTGGCGCCGACGCCACGCTCCAGGTGGTCCATATAAATTCCGGGAATCCGGTCGCGGGTCATGAGGAAATAGGAATCGCTCTCGCGAGTATAACGGCCGATGGCCGCACGTTCAACCTCGATACCAACACCGAAGCGGTCGCTTCCTCGGAGAATCGCGGCCGGCGCTCCGCCGAGACGATCGGCGGAGGAGCCGTTCTGGGAGCAATTGTGGGCGGCATTGTCGGCGGTGGTCCGGGAGCCGCCATCGGCGCGGGTGTAGGAGCCGCCGCCGGCACTGGAGCCGCCGTTCTGCGGGGGCACGAGATTAAGATTCCGGCCGAGACGCGGCTGACTTTTACCTTGACGCGCGACGTTCAGCTTTGATCGCGCTAGCGCGCCAACAACCCGCGTAAACGCAACCAATTTGCCAGCAGCGCAGGCCACTCGCCCAGTGCGGCATCTCTCAAATCCAGGCCAACCCCGTGCGGACCGCTTTCGAAGATATGCATCTCCGCGGGAACTCCGGCTTTATGCAGCGCCAGGTAAAACGCGATGCTGTTTTCCGCCGGCACGGCCGTATCGGCGCTGGTGTGGAACAGAAATGTAGGCGGCGTTTCGGCCGTGACGTGCAGCTCGTTCGAGAGATCCTCTAAAAGACCCTGAGTGGGATGATCGCCCAAAAGGTTTCGCGCCGACCCCTTATGCGTGTATGGCGCGGTGAACGAGATCACCGGGTAACCCAAGATGAGAAAGTCGGGGCGGCTGCTTTGACGTTCGATGGCGTCCGAGACCGCGGGCCGGCCGCGGTCGAAATGGGTCCCGGCGGTAGACGCCAAGTGCCCGCCCGCCGAAAAGCCCATCATACCGACGCGCTCCGGCGAGATACCGAAATCGCGCGCTCGCGCCCGCACCAGTCGTATCGCGCGCTGCGCGTCGCCGAGCTCGATAGGATGGCGATAGCGCGGACCGAGCCTGTATTTCAGCACGAACGCCGTCACGCCCAGCGCGTTAAACCAGTTCGCCACTTGCCGTCCCTCGTGATTCATCGCGAGGGCGCTATAGCCACCACCCGGACAAATAATAACCGCGGTTCCAGGAAGATCGCGGCCGTACGCCGCATAAATTGTAATCGACGGCTTGTCGGCGTCCTCATTACCCTGAGCGCCCGGGGCCTCGCCTTCCCACAATGGGATCGTGCGCGGTTCGCCGTTGCCAGACTGCTGCGCTTTCATGCCACAGACGCCCATCGCGAGCAGAATCGCTAGCCTGCTTGCCCTCACGCCAGCACTCCCGCTTCTTCTATGATGAGTTCCTGTTTATCGGCATCGAGCGACCCCATGACGCCTTCGGGAATCGTGATCTGGTCCGCGGTGTGGCCGATCGTGAGTCCAGAGAGCACCGGAATCTGCAGGTCTCCAAGAATGTTGTCCACGATTTCTCCGAGCGAGAAGTTCGATTCAAACGAAGGTTGGAATTCGTTGGGATGGCAGTCCTGGCATTCGCCCCACACGATTCCGGCAGCCGTTTGGAGCTTTCCCGCCAGCTTTAGTTGCGTCAGCATGCGGTCGATCCGATAAGGTTCCTCGCCGACATCTTCGGTGAACAGAATGCGGCCGCGCGTCTCGATCTCGTAAGGGGTCCCCATGGTGGTCGAAATCAGCGTCAGATTGCCGCCGATCAGAGGTCCTCGCGCGCGCCCCGGCCGTACGGTGCGCAGCGTGTGATGCGGACGCAGCGTGTCCGCCTCCGGCGGGTTCGACACCGGCCCGATCGGCGCAGTCTCAAACAGCGCCTTGCGGAAATACTTCTGCGTGTAGTCCGTGAACGCCGAGATCGCCACCGGCCCGTGAAACGTCACCAGTCCGGCCTTCTTATTGATCGCCAGATGCAGCGCCGTGATGTCGCTGAATCCGAGAAAGATTTTGGGGTTCGACCGGATCAACGAGTAATCGATGTGATCGAGCAGTTGCGCCGAGCCGTAGCCGCCCCGGATTGCGAAAATGCCGGCCACCTCGGGGTCGCGAAACATGGCATGGAGATCGTCCACGCGCTCCGCGATCGAGCCGCCCAGATAGCCGAAGCGCTTGCGAACATTCTTGCCCCATTTCGGTTTTAGACCGAAATATCGAATGGTGCGGTCCACTTGCGCCAGGCGGTCCGGATCGGAAACGTAGGTGGAGGGCGTAATCAGCCCGATCGTATCGCCGGGTCGCAGTTCTTTGGGGCGCAGCAGAGGCCGCTCCGTCGTTTGCGCGCTAGCGGCCGCCGCCAGCGGCAGCGCCGTTTTCAGAACGTCGCGTCGAGTCATTTCATGCGCGGCGCATGTTTCAGCGTAGGATAGGGCTTGTCGTAGCCCTTGCTCTCCCACCACAAAATTTTGTTCAACGCGTCCTCGCGGATGTCGTCGGGATGCCGCCAGTTCATTGCGAGCGACTGCTCCGCCGCCCAACGCCGCCTGCCGTTGAGCGAATGCAGCGGCGGATTCATCTCATCGAGCGGCTGCTTCGGCGTGAGCGCAACATACTCCGATGTATCGGCATCGCTCGTGAAGATGCTGTTCATGGCGCGGGCCGAAACCAGGAAGCGCGTTTTGGCCGGAATCTTGAAAATCTCCTGGATGGTACGGACCATGCTGGTGTGGTTATAGTTGTTCGAATCGACTGCTCCGCGGCGGACGCGCGGTCCAATGGCAAGCGCGACGGTGCGATGGCCGTCTACATGGTCCAGCCCGTTTTGCGCGTCGTCTTCAACCACCAGCACCAGGCTGTGCGGCCAGAAACGGCTCTTCGAGATGGCCTCCACCATGCGCCCCAGGGCCAGATCGTTATCGGCCACCATGGCGCGCGGAATCGGCGATCCCGGGCGCGTGCCGTTGGTATGGTCAGCGGTGAGAGTAATGACCATCAGATTCGGAAGATGCCCCGTCTTTTCAAACTCGCCCAAATCGCGAATGAACTCCGAGGCGCGGATCTGGTCCGTCATGCTGGTGGTGTTGTTGGGATAACGCGCGTCGATATACTTCTCGAGCGCCGGGACGCCGCTGTGCGAACCCACGTGGGTCTCCCAGTTCCCGTGCGTATACAGGTTCCAGTAGCCCATCCAACCTAACTCGTCCTTCTCGTCGATGTCGACGGCGCTTTGCGTCTTGGGGTCCCATTTCGCCGGAAGGCAAAACTCGCCATAGATGCGAACGCCGAGTGGCTTCGTCGCGGACTGCCAGAAAAATCCCGTGGGCGCCACGGTCAGCGCGTCCGACATGTTCCAGGCGTAGCCGCGCGGAGAGGCCGCGAAGGCGCGCTCCACGTAATCGCTTACGAAGGCCTGCATTAGCCATTGGTGCCCGTCGAAGCTGATCGCGCCACCGGTATAGAAGTTGTCGAGAAGAACGTATTTTTCCGCCAGGGCATGGTGGTTGGGAGTGACGTTGCGGCCGAACATGCAAAGCGCCGGATCGCTGTTGCCCTTGCCGATATCGCCGAAGACCTGGTCGTAGGTGCGGTTTTCCTTGACGATGAAGAAGACGTGTTGAATGCCCAGCGAGGTCAGATTCGAGATGCCGCCGGAGGACTCGAACTTGGGACTGTTGGCCGCCATCACCTGCTCGGTTCCGCTGGCGATCTGCGCCGGAAGCGGCGCCGCGATCTTCAGAAGCGAGCCTTCATATTGCGTCGAATTAAACGCGCCCTTGCCGTTGGACGTATTGCCGACGCCTTTGATGTTGAGCACGCGCAGGTCTCCGCTGGAATCGACAGCCACAGCGGAAGGGAACCAGCCCGCCGGAATCGCTCCCGAAACTTTCCAGCGCTTCCCCTCGGGCTCCACGACGGCGATGGCGTTGTTGCCGCCGCAGGCGACGTATAGGCGCCGGCCATCGGGCGCAAACGCCACCGCGATGGGCTGGCTGCCGAGCGTGCTCTCGGGATAGGACGGGACCTTCACGTCCGTGCGCGCCAGCGTTTCGGAGTCGATCAGGGAGACGGAATCGGAATGCCCGTTGGCCACCGCGACGAGCGCTTCATCCGGGCTGACAGCCATCAGCGACGGCGCCAGTCCCACGGCAATTTCCGTAATGCTGTTATTCTTCGCATCGATAATCGAAACGGAGCCGGAGGCTGTCGATCCCGTGATCGGATCCGTCACCACGGCCGTTCCACTGCTGGATGCCGTCGCATCGTTCGGGCCTGCGACTTTTCCTCCGCGGTTGGTCACGAAAATCTTGGCGTGCCGCGGCAGGAACGCGACTGAGAATGGGGCGTTGCCGGTATTCACCATTTGCGTGACCGTGCGCCGCGTCGCGTCAATGACGGCCAGTTGATTCAGCCGGCTCATGGCCACGTACGCGACGGTGCCGTCGGGGGAGAATGCGATTCCACAGGGTTGCGGATGTGCGGGCAGCTCGATGCGCTCGTTCAGGTCGGGAATTCCCGTTGCCGAGAGCTTTTGAATGAAGATGCTGTCCGGTCCATTGCGGCTGGTCTCGCTGACCCATAACTCGCGGTCGCCAGGCCGGAACGCGATTCCGGTGTAGGAGGTGCTGCGCGTCTTGATGTCCGCCGCCAACGCCCCCGAGAGGGCGTCGAACAGCATGACGCTACGCGTGTTCAGCACCGCCAGCAGATGCTTTTGCGAATCGAACGCCAGGTCCACGGGGCGGCCTTTAATTAGCGCCTGCGTTCCCCAAGGACGCAGCAATTGGTTGGTGGGAAGCAGGTAGAAATCCTGCTCTTGACTGCCCAGCGAGACGGTGCTGCGGAGCAGCGGGAAAATTCCGGTCTGGCGCGCGACGGCCACGGCGGCGATAGCGCACAGGAACGCCGCAAGGAGAGATTTTCGAATCATGGAAACACATTTATTCTTGCACGGCCAGCGGGAAGCCGGTTCAGAATCGGATCCTTGGGCGTATTGAATTGCCCCGGTTCGCTATGCGCTCTTTGCTAATGCGACGTCAGTGTGTACGAAGTCGTTACCTTTGCAGAGGAGGGGTTCGCCAAGAATGACAGCCAATGCGTAGGAAAAACAGTCGCCGTAATTCAGCGCCGCCGGATGACGTCCTTTGCCGAAATGACTGAAAGCTCCGCGAGCGATCTGCCCCTGCTCGGAATCAACCGCAACTAGTTCGATACCGCCTCGGTTCACGAAGCGATCCAGATCGCGCAGCCCTTCAGCGCCGTGCCTCGCCTCGATCACTATGGAGCTTTCGACAAATGTTGCCACGGACATGCGCCGGGAGTCGGCGGCTTCGATCGCCTCGATAAACGCGCGCCGCTCGGGCTCGCTGTCCAGAATTGCGACCAGGGCGGACGTGTCGATCACCATCACCGCGGAAGGCCGTGCTCGTCGTAACCCAGAATCTCCTCGGCCGGTCTGGCATCTACAACCGGTAGACCTGCGCAATGTTTGGCGATGTCCTCCAATTCGTCGGCAAGACGCCGTTTAGAGCGTTCCCGGCGCACCCGCGAGAGTCGATCGCGAAGCGCCTTGATGACCGCGTCGGTTTTCGACTCCCCAGTTTGTTTTGCCAATTCGGCTGCTAGCATTTCGGCTTCCGAGTTTCGAATATTAAGCGCCATTTCTTTACGTGTAGCTCCTGAGCTACACTGTAGTACAAATTGACTCCCTCCGTCAACATCTCCGCTGCGCCCGCGTAGACTAGGCGATTCGATATACTCAGGCCGGGGAACCGCTTCCATGCGTAATAACGTGCTTGTCCTGATACTGGCTACCGCGTCGCCGCTTCTTGCGCAATCCTCGACGCCGTACCGCATCACGCATACCTACACGCTAGGCGGAGACGGGAGCTGGGACTACGTCGTGCCCGATCCACCTCATCAGCGTCTGTTCATAGCGCGGCAGAATCGCTTGATGGTTGTCGATGAGGACGGCGGCAAGCTGCTCGGCGAGGTCACCGGCATCCAGGGCGCGCACGGAACCGCGCTGGCGGAAAGCACCGGGCATGGATTCGCCACGTCCGGCAAAGACGAGTCGGTCGTCATGTTCGATCTGAAAACCTTCAAGACGCTCGGCCGCATTCCCGCCGCTGAAGATGCCGACGCTGTCGTCTACGACCGTCCTTCGAATCGCGTTTTCACGTTGAATGGCGACGCGCACTCCTCGACGGTAATCGATCCGCGCGCCGGAACCCTGATCACCAATCTTCCGCTCGGGGGCAAGCCGGAATACGGCGCGTCAGCCGGCGATGGCAAGGTCTACGCGAATCTCACCGACATAAGCGAAGTGGTTGAGATTGACGCCAAGACGGCTACCGTAACGCGGCATTGGTCCACCGCGCCATGCAAGCAGCCGGTTGCAATGGCCATCGATACGGCCCATCAGCGGTTGTTCAGCGGATGCCGCAGCGGCCTGATGGCGGTCTCGGATTATCGCGCCGGCAAGGTGGTCGCGACTATGCCCATCGGCGCGGGCGTCGACGGGGCCGGATTCGATGCCGCCTCCGGCGATGCCTTTGCCTCGAATGCGGACGGCACGCTAACCGTGATCCATCAGGACGCTCCGGACCAGTATCGGGTCGTCCAAACATTACAAACGCCAGTGGGGTCGCGCAACATGGGGCTCGATCCCACCAATCATCGCGTGTTCATCGTCTCGGCGAAGTTTGGGCCGGCGCCGGCCGGAGGCAGAAGAGGACCGGTACTCCCCGGGACGTTCACATTAATGGTGATCGAGCGCGAGCCCGCCACGCGCTGGACGTTTGGATCGCGAACGCGACCTTGACCGCGCCCCTCAGCGCATCGCGCCGATCACCGCGTCCGTAAACTCCTTCGTAGTCGCGTTCCCCCCAATATCGCCCGTCACGCGCTCGCCCGCTGCATATACGGCCTCAATCGCGCCTTGCAGCCGCGCCGCCGCCGCCTCTTCCCCGAGATGTCTCAACATCATCGCCGCCGAAAGCATCAGCGCCGTGGGGTTCGCCACGCCGCGGCCCGCGATGTCCGGCGCGCTCCCGTGTACCGCTTCAAACACCGCGTCCTTCTCGCCCATATTCGCCCCCGGCACAACGCCGAGGCCGCCCACCAGTCCCGCCGCCAGATCGGAAACAATGTCGCCGTAAAGATTCGGCAGCAAGAGAACGTCGAACGTCTCCGGACGAATCACAAGCTGCATGGAGGCGTTGTCCACGATCAGCTCGCGATACTCGATCTCCGCATATTCCTGCGCCACTTCGCGACAGCAGCGCAGAAACAGGCCGTCGGCGAGTTTCATAATGTTGGCCTTGTGAACCGCCGTCACCTTCTTCCGCCCGCTGCAATCAAGAGTCAGGCGGCCCTCGACACAGATACGAACGTTGTCTGAAGAGTCACCACATCGACATGCAGCTCCCAACTTGTCCCGGACTCATCCGAAATCCGCGGAAGATGCTCTGCGATCGCGGAAACTCCCGGGCGCAGTTCGCTATTGAGCGCTGCCGCGAGCAGGCGGACTAGCCTGTCGGTAGCAGGCCCGATTCGATCTTCCCCCCGTTCCCATTTGGAGATTTTCGTTCTGTCAGTGTGAAGGTAGTGGCCAAGCTGATCTCCGCTGAGGCCGAGGTGCTTCCGCAAAAACCGGAACTGCTCGCCCGTCAATCGGGCGGGACTGTTCGCGAGCGCCTGGGCGATGGCCCGATGAACCTTCGCCATCCGGGGAATGATCACGTCCGAGTTCCCGCAGCGCGGGCAGTCGGCGACTTCGATGCCCTGGAGAATAACGTTCGAAACACCGCTTTCGGCGTATCGGTAATTGCGACGTTCAGGAGATGTCTGTTCCCCGCAGGTTGTGCATTCATGACTGCTCGTTGTATTCATCGAATCCTCTCGAAGACAGTGATAAACACTGCTGTCTCAGGCCTAAAGGCGAAAACAACCGCGGCTTCACGACGATCGGATGTAGTCCCTTTGACCTGCCCCCTCGAGCTGTACCAATCATAACTGAAGTATCCGAGTCCTAAACCCCAAGTTATGGCACCCGTTCGGTGCCGACCAACGGGAGGCGGATCGAAATTGCAAGCTTGCTAAGCAAAGCCTGCCATTCGCTCTTCTCCGTTATTTCCCCCGGCGTCGCGGACAGGACCCGTCAAGGCCTCGCGAAGCGAGCCGAAGGGAAGCCTTGACGGTTGGCCGCGATGCTGTAAAATTTGTTGCACAGCGAATGGCAGGCTTGCAAAACCCGATTTTGATATGCCGCCAGTACGCACAATCGCCGCTGCTTCCGAGGGCGTCAGGTACGCGAGCGCGCTGTGTGGGCGCTCCTCGTTGTAGTCTTTTCGCCACACCGCGATCTTACATCGCGCATCATGCAAGCTGGTGAACCAGTTTGCGTTCAAGCATTCATCGCGAAAGCGCCCATTGAAGCTCTCGATATGACCGTTTTGGCTAGGCTTGCCTGGTTGGATATGCCACAGCCGCACTTGGTTCTGCTCGCACCAGGCGCTTACTATTTGGCTCACGAATTCCGGCCCGTTATCCACTCGTATCTCCTCCGGCCTGCCGCGTTCCTGGCTCAGGCGCTCCAGCACACGTTTCACCCGCCCACCGGCCAGACTCGTGTCCACCTCAATCGCCAGACATTCCCGCGTGTATACATCTTCGATGGTCAAGCAGCGCAGCGTGCGCCCATCCGCTAGGCTATCTTGCACGAAATCCATCGCCCAGCGCTGATCGGCGTGCGTTACCTCCGGCAACTCCACCGCCGGGCGCTTTAACGCTTTGCGCCGCTTGCGCGGAACCTGCAGGCGCTCTTCACGGCATATACGATGCACTCTCTTGTGGTTCACTCGCATCCCTTCCCGCTGCAACAATGCCGTCAGGCGCCGATATCCAAATCGCTGCCGCGCTCTCGACAGCTCGCATATCCGCTGCCGGATTCCATCATCCGGCCTCGCCCGCGCTGTGTAGCGGCATGTCGACCGCGCTACTCCTAAGAGCCTGCAGGCACGGCGTTCACTCGTTTTCTGTACCTGTCTCATATACCCTACCGCCGCCCTCTGGGCCACAGGCTCTACCATTTTTTTGATACGACGTCCCGCAACATGACCAGGTCCAGCGCCTGGTCCGCCACGATGCGCTTCAGCTTGCGGTTCTCTTCTTCCAGTTGCTTCAGCCGCTGCGCCTCGCTCACCTCCAGCCCGCCGTACTTCGCTTTCCAGGCGTAGTACGTCCCGGCGCTGATGCCGTGCTGCCGGCACAACTCCTTGGTCTTAATCCCTGCCTCGCCCTGTTTCAGAATCGAGACAATTTGTTCTTCCGAAAACCGTCCCTTCTTCACCGTTGTCCCCCTTTCCGCGGCTTCCTCCGCCGCCGGGAAACTCCAGCTTAGATTGGCTCATTTTTAAGGGACAAGGTCATCGGAAAGTACGACGGTATTGAGGAGCTGGAAAATGATAGGCAGTCTTGTCTGCATCAGCGTTCGGAGTTTCGCCCGGGCTATGGGCACGTCCTTGATAACGACGCCGATTTCAGCCAGTTCAGATTTCAGCTTGAGGTCCTTCAGATCGACCTCTCTATTGAGCTGGTTCCAGATTTCCTTGAAGAATTCCGTAACACGCTTCGTTGCGAGTCCCAGTCCTGCCCGGTTCAAGTCCATGATGAGCTGCCGGACTATGTGAAAAACGATATCAGGAGGTTGAACATCCTGAAGATCTATCCATTCTTCCGCTTCTAGAAGAGAAACGAATAGTCGGCGTGGCGCCATGGCTGTCGACAGCATCTGCTGAACCCGCTTGAGCTCGGTCGTCTTTCCGACTCCGCGATGCCCTGAGGATTCCGGCGAAAGCGAACACTGATTCCGGAGGGAACGCGAACGGCATTCCGGGCCGAAGGCGAACAGTTCTCGGAGCATAGCGACGCTGGCAACTCGATTGTGCCGGAAGTGTTCGTCTTCGTCAAGGAAAACCTGTCCGGAGCGCAGCGGAGGAAGAGCGCCGGTAGCGGAGAAAGGGGTGCGGGGAAAGGGGCGCAGCCCTTGTCCCCGCCTCAGCACGAAGTGGCCCCGGCGAGCGTTAGCTCGACGGCTGCTGGCCGCGCTTCTTGCGCATGGAATCGCCGCGCATCTCGATGCGATGAGCGTTGTGAACCAGGCGATCGAGGATGCCGTCGGCGGCGGTGGGATCGCCGATCTGTTCGTGCCAGCGCGCCACCGGGAGTTGCGAGGTGAGGATCGTCGAGCGGGTCTGATAGCGGTCCTCGCAGATTTCCCAGAAGTCGCGGCGTTCGGTTTCGGCCAGCGGAGCCATGGCCCAGTCGTCGATCACCAGTACGTCGATGCGGCTGAGCCGGGCCAGCAGAGCGCGCAGACTGCCGTCGGCGCGAGCGATGGCCAGATCGCGAAATAACGCGGCGGCCCGCACGTAAAGCGCCGAGTATCCATCCCGGCAGGCTTTCTGCGCCAATGCGCAAGCGACGAAGCTTTTGCCGACGCCGGTGGGTCCCAGCACAAAGATGTTTTCGTGATTCTGCACCCAGGCCGACTTCTGCGCCAGGGACCGGATAACGCTCTTATCCAACCCGCGCGAAGTACGATAGTCGATCTCTTCCACGCAGGCGCCCTTCAGCTTGGCGGCATGCAATCGCCGCGCCAAGGCTTGATTCTCGCGCCAACTCCATTGTTGATCGACCAGCAGGCCGAGTCGCTCCAAGAAGCTCAGCTCGCGCGTAGCGGGATCTTGCTCTTGCGCCCTGAGTGCATCCACCATGCCGACTAGCCGCATGGCCGTGAGTTTTTCCATCATCGGTTCTTGTAGCATGTCGGATCCTTACTCGAAGTATTGCGAACCGCGGATGTTATCGTGCGGTGGCGTGGATGCGGGAGGCGGTGACGACGGAGGCACCTGATCGAGCGAGTTTTTCAGAATGGATTCGACGCTTTTGTAGCGGCACGCGCCGGTGAGCAACGCGCGTTCCGAAGCCGCTTCCACCCGCTGCGCGGAGTACTTCCCCGCCAGACGGATGATGCCCAGGCATCCTCGATAGCCCATCTCGGGGTGCGGCTTGTCGTTCATGATCCGCTCAAACAGCCGAGCCGTGTTCGGTCCGATCGTTTGCGCCCAATGCACCATGCGGGAGGGTGTCCATTCCAGATGCGCGCGATGACTCTTGGGGCGATGTTCCTCATTGGTGACGGCTTGGCCACGTCCGCGACTGCGCAGGTGCGAAGCGACACGCGTGCCTTTGTGCAGGATCTCAACGGTGGTCGGTGTGGAGCGGATCTCCACCAGCTCGTGCACCAAGTTATAGGGCACGCTGTAGAGGTTGGCATCGAAGCTCACGTGGTAATCGATGTTGACGCGGGCGCGCGACCACTCGCTCAGATCAAACGGCTCGGCCGAGAGCGGCTTCAAGGCGGGCTTATCAAGGGTCGCAAACACCGACGCGCGGGTCCCCTCCCGTTTGCGGAACGGCCGGTTGTTCAGCTTGGTGAGCAACTCGCGAATGGCTACGTTGAGTTCATCGAGAGAGAAGAACTTGTGGTGACGCAGCGCCGCCACGATCCAGCGTTGGGCGACTTGCACAGCGTTTTCGACTTTCGCCTTGTCTCTCGGCTTGTACGGCCGTGCGGGCACGATCCCGAAGCCGCAATGCAGCGCGAAGTTGTAATAGGTCGGGTTCAGATCCGGATCGTAGCGATGCGCCTTGGTCACGCCGGTCTTGGTGTTGTCCGGAACAGCGAGCGCCGGAATGCCGCCGAAGTGTTCGAAGGCGTGCACATGCATCCGCAGCCACGATTCCATCTGCTGATCGCGCGTGCATTCGGCGAAGGTGTAGCTGCTGGCGCCCAGCGCGGCCACGAACAGGGGTGCCTGCCAAACTTGGCCGGAGTGACGGTCATGAACCGGGATCGTCGCACCCGCCCAATCGACGAACATCTTCTCGCCGGCTTTGTGCTCCTGGCGAAGCACCACGTCGATCTTCGAGCGCCAGCGCTGGTACAGTTCGCAGAAACGTGAGTAACGATAGCCCTCCGGGTTGGCCTGCCGGTATTCCTCCCACAGCAATTGCAGCGTGACATACTTGCTGCTGCGCAACTGCTCGTCAATCGCGGCGAAGTCCGGTGGCGTCCGCGCCGGATTCTTCTCCGCGATCGTTGGTTTCCGGCGCGGGAATACCGCCGCATCGACCCGTGCTTCATCCCAATCCCCCGGGAGCGGCCAAGTGATGCCGGCTGCTTCGGCGCGCTTCAGGTACTTATGAACCGTGCTCACCCCAATCGAGCAACTTCGCCCGATCTGCTGATAGCCCAGTTTGAGTTCGAATCGGAGGCGTAGAACCTCCCGTAATTTACGCATGGACAGTCTCCTGGCCGGCACTCTGATCCTCCCTTGGAAGGGTTCATTGTGCCGGTTATGATGTCCAGCGCCGCCGAGCTTTCAAAAACATTCCGGGCATCGCGAAAACGATTCCGGGCTCGGCCGAAAACCGTTCGCCTTCCCGTCGGAATCACTGTTCGCCTTCAGCCCGGAATCCTTTTCGTCTTCACTCCGGAATCGTTTTCGCGTTCACCCCGGAATCCTTTTCGCCTTGCCCCGGAATCCACAGCCCCGTGAACAAGCGCGTGATCGGAATGGAACCGCTCCGCGCAATGCTGTTGGCTAGTTGTTTCTTGACATTGACGAACCCTATTTCGCTTTGCCAATCCACGTACAGTTCCGCTTCATCGGCCTCCAGTGGGCGTGCCGGGTCGAATTGCTGTACAGCGATTCGAGCGTGCTCATTGTCTGGTCAGATTATAACTCTGCTCGATCGGCAATCAAGCCGGGCGGCCAAGCAGGCGGGATTTATAAGCAAAAAAC
>CAWITB010000047.1:0-131049 GCA_963838885.1 Bryobacterales bacterium
GCCGCCAGCCAGGCCATCGAGCGCCGCCAAAAGCAACAACGGCGTAATAGGGTCCGGCCGAAGGCATAAACGTCCGACCAGATTCTCTCCTGGGGGCAGTACGAGCGCGAGTAACGCGAACAGATAAATCGCGATGCTCAGGGGAGTCCAGGCGCGGTGAAAGGCGCGCAAAAAAGCCCAGATCAGGGCCACGGCAATTCCGGCCAGCGCGAGCAGATCGAGGCCCCGAGCGAGGTTGGCAAGGAGTTCCGGAAGGGCATAGCGCAGGGGATGAATCACGCGTCCGACGATTCCCGCAAACGGCGCGAACGACAGAAAGCGGAGGGTATCGGGGGCGTGGGCGCAACTGAACGAAAACATACCAAGCGAGGGCGGGAGCCGCCGCGGTCGCGAACAAAATCGCTTCCCGCAAGCGCTTCTTACTTGCCGGGTAAAGCACGCAGGCGGCAACCAGCAACAATCCCGTTTCACGCGCTCAACGCGGCCGCGACCAGTACGGCATAGAGCTTGCCCGGCGATCGCTCGTGCGCATAGAGCGCAAAACCCGCGCAGCAGGCGGCCAGGGCGCCGTCTACGGTGAGGCGGTCCATGGAAACGATAACCGCAGGGACCAGGGCGAAGAACAGCCCGAGCCAGGCGCGATATCCGTAAGAGACGGCGAAGCGGCCCACCCAAGAGGCCGCCTAGCAGGACAAAGCCCAAGAGTACGCATATATAAGCGGCGTCGATGGCCCGATCGTTTCCCAGCGCGAGCAGATACGCCAGCGCCGGCTCCAGAATGCGGCGATAGCGGAAGCGGGGATCGTCGATGCTGGAGGAGAAGCCTCGCGCCAGAAATGGATCGTGAGCGATGTAGTGATAGAACTGGCCGTCGTACCCGAAGCTGTTCTGAAAGACGTAAAGTCTCTCAGGCCTTAGTGCGGCGGGTGGCGGCTTGGAAAGCGAGCCGACGCAGAAAAGTGCGGTCCAGTTTCCACCGTAGCTGTAATGCACGGTCAGGGCCTGCCAGCTCGCCACCGCTGCCATGCAGGCGAGGGCAATCGCCGCGCACTGGCGGCGGATCTTTCTTTTCGGGGAGAGAGGCGCGTGGGGCGCGGCGGAGACGCGCTCATTCGACCGGAAATGCGCCATACGGCTGCGGGAACTCGACAGTGTAGCACCGCTACCTCGATTTCATCGCACTCCGCCGCGGCGCTTGACAAGTTTTATAATTCTACTATTATAGAAGTATGGAATTAGAGAGACGGACGAGACCTGCTTCATCGATGGCGCCGGAGAATCTATCCTCGACGACTCCGCCGTTGCGTCTTTGCGGGCGCAAGCGCCTCCCGGCTGTTTTCTCTGCCTCCTGGACGACATGGACGAGGAAGACTAAATCGTGGCGAAGCAGACGGCGAAAGATATCGCGCGCTATGCCGACATGTTCTCGGCCATGGGAACGGAGCCCAGGCTGCGTATCATGCGCCTGTTACTCTCCGCGCATCCCGGCGGCATCGTCGCGAGCGAGATCGGCGGCGAGCTTGGCATAGCGGCTTCAACCCTGTCGCACCATCTTGAAAAACTGAAAAACGAAGATTTGGTGCAGGCGCGCCGGGAGGGCACTTTTCTTTGGTACTCCGCGAACACCGGCGCGTTACAGGAGCTTTTGGGGTTCCTCTATGCGGAGTGCTGCACTCGTAACAAGGCAATTGAACCGCAGGCAATCGCGGGCGCGCAGAACCACAACAAAAGGTGAAAAACATGGAAATCAAACAGGCTGTTAAAGAGAAGTATGGAGAGGCGGCCTTGCGGGCGCGGAGCGGCGGGAGCTCCGGCTGCGGCTGCTGCGACCCCATTACGGCGAATCTTTACGACATCTCGCAGACCGGCGCATTGCCGGAAGGAGCCGTGCTGGCCTCTCTCGGCTGCGGCAATCCCACGGCGCTGGCGATGCTCCAGGCTGGCGAAACCGTCCTTGACCTCGGCTCCGGCGGAGGCATCGATGTGCTGCTCTCGGCGCGGCGCGTCGGTCCCGCGGGGAAAGTCTATGGCCTTGACATGACGGATGAAATGCTCGCGCTGGCGCGTGAGAATCGGCGCCAGGCCGGCATTGAAAACGTGGAATTTCTCAAGGGCGAGATGGAGAACATTCCGCTGCCTGACAATTCGGTCGACGTCGTCCTGAGCAACTGCGTTATTAACCTTTCGGCCGATAAAGACCAGGTCTTGCGCGAAGCGTTCCGAGTCTTGAAGCCGGGCGGTCGCTTGGCCGTGTCCGATATTGTCACGCGCGGCGACGTCCCCGCGGGTGTACGGGAAAACATGTTGCTGTGGGTGGGCTGCATCGCCGGGGCGCTGCGGGATACGGAATATGCCGCGAAGCTGGCCAACGCCGGTTTTTCAGCCATCGACATTGAACCCACGCGGGTGTATGACATTGAGGACGCCAAGGCCTTCCTGAGCGGGCAGGGAATCAATGTGGACGCCATGGCGGAGCAGGTCGAGGGCAAATTCATGAGCGCTTTCGTGCGCGCCACAAAACCCGCGCAATTTATAGGCCACTCCGGCTAGCCGGTGCTAGAATTGACCTAGGAAACATGCTGTCCCCTAGGCTTCAGCTCAAGGTCTCGCAGAAGCAAATCCTGACTCCAGGGCTCGTCCAGATGGTGACGGTCCTGCAATTAAACCGCCTCGAATTGAAGGACATGCTGACGGCCGAAATCTCCGAAAATCCGGTTCTCGAAGAACTGGCGGAAGGGGGCGACGAGCTGACTCCCGAAGAGGTCCTGGCGGTCATTGAATCGGAGCGCGTGGGCGACCCCGCCGACGAAGCCATTCTCGCGGCCGTGAACGGCACCGCCGCCGATGCCGAAATGGATCTCTCCGGTATCTTGCCCGATGGCTTTCCGGCCGAGGCGCAGTTGACGGCTCCGGTCGAAGAAGCCGGTCCGGCCGCCGAACCCGAACCGAAAACCGATAAAGACCCCTTCGACGAGATCGACTTCGGCTCTTTCTTCGACGATTACCTCGACCCCGGTTACAAGAGCCCTTCGGCGGAAACGGTGGAGAAGCCGTCGTTTGAAACGTTCCTTTCTTCTCCCGTTACGCTCGCCGATTACCTGCAGTCGCAGTTGGCCGTCCTGGTGATGCCGGAAGGAGTGCGCGACGCGGCCATGAACGTGATCGGCAATCTCGACGAAAACGGCTATGTCGGCGCTCCCCTCGAAGAGATCGCGCAGACCGGCGATCACAGCATGGAGGAAGTCCTCGAAGCCGTAAAGATCGTCCAGACTCTGGACCCGGCCGGCATCGGAGCCTGCGACCTGCGGGAGTGTCTCCTATTGCAGCTTGAAAGCCGCAGCGGCCTCGGCGGAGTCGCCGCGCAGATCGTTGCGAACCACCTCAAGCTGGTGGAAACGCGGCAGATGAAAGAGCTGGCCAAGGCTCTGGGGCGGCCCATGCATCACATTCAGATTGCGATGGACGTGATCAAGCACCTCGACCCGCGTCCGGGCCTGCGCTATTCCGGACCGGGCGCCCGGCAAGTGGAGCCAGACGTTTACATCTCCAAAGACGGCGACGAGTATCTTATTCAACTGAACGACGACGACGTTCCCCAGCTTCGCCTTAACGGCCAGTACAAGCGCATGCTGGACCGCGATCAGGAGCCGAGCAAAGAAGTTCGCAACTACGTCAAGGAGCGCTACGCCTCCGCCATTCAGTTGATGAAAAATATTGAGCAGCGCAAGCAGACGATCCTGAAGGTCTGCCAATCCATTGTGCGGAGGCAAATGGATTTCCTCGAGCACGGCATCGACCAGCTCAAGCCCATGATGATCAAGGAAGTCGCCGAAGAAATCGGCGTCCATCCTTCCACCGTCAGCCGCGCGGTGGCGGGGAAATACGCCCACACGCCGCAGGGCGTTTTCGAGCTTCGTTATTTCTTTTCCGAGGCGGTGCAGGGGTTTGCCGGCAGCGCCATGCCGCTTCTGATACTGAAACGCAGGGTGAAGAAAATGATCGAAGAGGAGGACACCAGACACCCGCTCACGGACGAACAGATCACCGCGCGCTTGAAAGCGGAAGGCATCGACGTGACGCGGCGCACCGTCGCGAAATATCGTGAGGACATGAAGATCCCTTCCACGCACCAGCGGCGCGCCCGCTCGTAGCCGGGTTTTTTTTCAGACCGGAGGGTTTTCGAATCATGAATATCATCTACACCGGAACGCAGAACGAATTCACGCCGCAGTTCCGCGAGAAATTGGAAGCCAAGCTCCAGAAAATCTCGAAAATGGTCGAGCGTAAAGGCGAGAAGGAGGCCCACGTCACGCATCGCCAGGAACGCTTCCTTCACGTCATCGAGATCACCATTCAAATGTTCGAGCACAGCATCGTGTGTTACGGCGAGGATGCCGAGGTGCTCCCCGCCATGAATACGGCGCTTGAAAAGCTCGAAAAGCAGGTCGTCAAATTACGGGAGAAATGGCGCGATACCAAGCGCCACCAAGCCCCCGAGCAGGAGGAAGCGGAGACCGGGATGGAGGCTGCGGCGGCGGGGCCAAGCGGCTCCGCGCAGGCCTCGAGGCGCCAGAGTAAACGCGTCTTTCGCGTGGATCATGAAAGCGACGGCCGCAAGCCCATGACGCTCGACGAAGCCGTCCTCGAAATGGACGGTACGCGGGAGGGCAAGCCCGACTACCTCGTCTTCCGCGACGCCGGAACCGATCGTCTCTCCGTTCTGCTGCGCCGCAAGGATGGCAATTTCGATCTGATTGAAAGCTAGTGGCGAGCCGCACCAGGGAATCCGGCAAGCGAGCCGGCGCGCGGGAGGATAAAAAACAGGGGCGCCCCGAGCTCGTGGTCATAACCGGGTTCAGCGGCTCCGGCAAGGGCACGGTGCTCAAGGCGCTCGAAGACCTTGGGTATCATGCCGTCGACAACCTGCCGCTGGATCTCATCCCTAAGTTCGCCGAGCTGGTCCACGATTCCACCCGGCGCGCCGCGCTGGTGGTGGACATTCGTGAAGGGGAGGCGCTGAAGCGTTTCCCGGCAATGTACCGCCGCATTCGCCGCCAGGCGCCCGCACTCCTCATTTTCCTGGAGGCCGACGATGCCACGCTGATGCGCCGCTACAGCGAGACGCGCCGTCCGCACCCGCTCGGGGCCGGCCTCTCGGTTGCTCAGAGCATCGACTCCGAGCGGGAGCAGCTTGCGCCTATCCGGGCCCTCGCCGATCACACCATCAACACCTCGAAGCTGAACGTCCACGAGCTCCGCGATCTGATTTCGGAAGAATTTCAAGGCGGCCCCGATGAAGCGAAAATTCGCATCGACGTCACCAGCTTCGGTTACCGCTACGGCGTCCCGACTCATAGCGACCTGGTCTTCGACGTGCGCTTCCTTCCCAATCCCAACTACATCCCGGAATTCAAGGGACACACCGGCAAGCACCCCAAAGTGGCCCGCTACATCCGCTCCTTTCCGCAGACGAAGGAGTTCATGGACCGCATCTCCGACCTGCTCGTCTATCTCCTGCCGCACTACGTTGGCGAGGGCAAGAGCTATCTCACGATCGCCTTCGGATGCACCGGCGGACGCCACCGCTCCGTCCTGATCGCGAGTGAAATTCGCAAACGCCTGGCCGGCGCGGGCTATAAGGTCAAGGAAACTCACCGCGACATCGCGAAGGGCTCCTGAACCGCCGGCAACTGTTTGACGCGCGCGGCCGTGCTGCGTAGGATGGAGAAGTCCTCGTCTGAATGAAAGATAAAGTCGCAATTATCGGCGTGGGCTGCACCAAGTTCGGGGATCTCTTCGATCTCAGCTACGAGGACATGGTGGTGGAAGCGGCGCATGCGGCGTTCGCCGACGCCGGCATCGAAGCGGAGCGAATTGAAGCGGCCTGGCTGGGAACCTTTTCACCTTATGGCGGGCACGGAAAGGCGTCGGTTTCGCTCGGCGATGCGCTGCGGCTGTATGGAAAGCCGATTACGCGCGTGGAAAATTTCTGCGCTACGGGAACCGACGCGTTCCGCAACGCCGCGATGGCGGTCGCGTCGGGAGTGTACGATATTGCGCTGGTGCTGGGCGCGGAGAAGTTGAAAAACCGGCCGTCGCGGGGGCTGTCTTCGGAAGGCGAGCATCCGTATCAGACGGATGGCCTGACGGCGCCGGGGATTTTTGCTTTGGCTGCGACGCGCTATATGCACGAATTTCATGCCGGACGCGAATCGCTTGCGAAGGTCGCGGTGAAGAACCACGAGAATGGATCGAAAAATCCAAAGGCTCATTTTCAGATGCGCATCACGGAGGAGCAGGCCTTGAACGCTCCCATGGTGGCGTGGCCGTTCGGGCTGTTCGATTGCTGCCCCACGACGGATGGCGCGGCTGCCGCCGTCATCTGCCGCGCCGATATGGCGAAGCAGTTTCGCGACGATTACGTGTTGGTGAAAGGCATGGGACTGGCGGTGACGAGCGGCCGGCCGTGGTACGATCCGGCGTTCGAATACGTGGGATTCACGGCGACGCAGGCGGCAGCTCGGGCCGCGTATAAGATGGCCGGCATTTCCGATCCTGTGAAGGAGATCGACCTCGCGGAGGTTCACGACTGTTTCACGTGGACCGAGATTACGAATTATGAGGACCTCGGCTTCTGCGGCAAGGGCGAGGGCGCCCATTTCATCGCGGAGGGCCGCAGCGCGCTGGACGGCGATATGCCCGTGAACACCAGCGGCGGGCTGAAGTCCTGCGGCCATCCCATTGGCGCGAGCGGCGTGCGCATGATCCACGAAGTGGTCACGCAGCTTCGCGGTGAAGCGGGCGCGCGGCAGATCAAGGATGCCGGACTCGGCCTGGTGCATAACCTCGGCGGACCCGGATCCGTGGCGTGCGTGCTGGCGCTCGGAACGGCTTGACTCCCGGGATCGCGGACAACCTGCGCGTCGTTCTCGTCTCGCCCCGGAATCCGCTGAACATCGGCGCGGCGGCGCGCGCGATGAGCAATTTCGGGTTTCTGCATCTACGGCTGGTTAATCCTTACGAAGTGGCATTTCGGGAGGCGCGCTCGGCCGTTCACGCCGGGGCGATTCTCGAAGGCGCGATCGAATACAAGACGGTGGCGGAGGCGATCGCGGATTGCGCGTTGGTGGTCGGCACGACTGCGGCGCAGCATCGCGAGCTGAAACATTCACTACGGCGGCTTGAGTACGGGGGCAAAGCGCTACGCAAGGCCTTGCCGGGTGGGGCGGTGGCGCTGTTGTTCGGCTCGGAGAAATACGGGCTGGGGAACGACGATCTTTCTTATTGCCACTGGCTGCTGCGCATCCCCACGCGCGAGGAGCACGGCTCGATGAACCTGGGCCAGTCGGTCGCTGTATGCTTGTATGAATTAATTCGGGCGTCCAAGGCAGTGCAGCCGGAGACGCGCAAGCGGGCGGCATCGGAGGATCTGGAGCGGCTGACGGAGTTGTTGCGGGAGGCGCTTGAGCGATCCGGTTATGTACACGCCTCCTCGACGGAGACGAAACTTCGGCGCTTGGTGCGGCGGATGGAGTTGTCCGGGCATGACGCGGAAATCTGGGCCGGGATGTTGCGCCAGATTTTGTGGAAGCTGGGAGGCGGCGGCGTTTGAGCCTGGCGCAACTCTGGCGCAGGCGAGCTAGTACAAGATCGAGGGCAGATATGCCCCTTGGGGCTCGTTATAGAGTCCCATGCTCATCAGCGTCATCGGATAAATCACGCGCAGGCCATTGTCGAGACACCAGCGGAACAGATGCGCGTTGCGGGTTGGGACGATGATGCCCGGTCCGCTGAAACTATCCGCGGACGCGATCAACGCCTGCAAGTCCAGGTTCGACTCGCACACGGTATGACCGAAGAATCCAAGCGCGGAAGTGTAGCCCGTAATGCGGCCGTGCCGCTCGACAAGGAAGGCCGTGCCATGACCGATGGCCTCCCGCAATTCGCCGGCCCGGTTATGGCCGTGCACGCTCTCGCAAACCCGGTTCGCGGCCTCCAGATCACCTTCTAAGGCGGGGCGAACCGCGCATCCTTCAACAACACGTTTCAGGGGCGGCCCTTGCATCACCGACATCGGCTCACGAGCGTCGAAGCCTAGCTTTGTATACAACGATAAAGAACGGTTATGGAACGCCGCCTGAAGCAGCCTTATTCCCGGAAATCCACGGTCACCCGCGCGGTCGATGACGGCCTGCATCAGCGTCCGTCCGATGCTCCGATTTTGAGCGTCCGGAGCAACCGTTATTGGTCCAATTCCGCCGATGGTAGAGCGTTCATCGAGGCAATTGCTCCCGGCGATTCGGCCATCGAATTCCGCGACGACGCAATACACGCCCGGGTGCGAAAATATCATCCGGAGGCGTCCCACGCCAACTTCCGGCGACGGAAAATCCGGGGGGAAGTTGTGTTGACGATTGATTGCGCTAAACGCCTCGTAACAAATACGACCGCAGAGATCGGCATCTTCGGCCTTTGCGCGGCGGATTTGAACCGCTGCCGCAGGTGTTGAGCTGGACATGAAAACTCCTCAGGAAAAATTGAAGCACAATAGCGCGATATCGGTCCTGGCCTTTAGGAGATCGCAATGCGGCAGAGCGGCGGCGGAGGATCGCGAGCTGGAGATCGGCGCTCTCGGGGAGCCGATTCGGGGCTGGGAATTGCACGGCGTCGTCTGGTGCGCGGTGAGGCGTCGCACACGCGAGATCAAAATTCGCATCGGTCTGAGGGCGCGGCGGGGCGGCGGTGCTATGGATGCTGTTTCGCCATACGCTCGCGATTGCCTCCATCGGCCGGGCGTTGGGGACCGCGGGATCGTTGGCCGCGGACGCGCGTGGTGGGCGTTTCTTTTCGGCGTGGAGGCGCAGGACGCGGTCGATCCGATGGTTGCGCTGCGGCACAAATAATCGGCTTTGCGCCAAACCGCGGAGCCCTTTCCGGTGTCCAATGAAACAAGGCCCGTATGACATCCTGGCTCGATAACCTGCGAAGCGAGATTCGATATGCCTGGCGCATGGTGCTGAAGACTCCCGGGGCGAGCGCCGTGGCGGTGCTCTCGCTGGCGCTGGGCATCGGCGCCAACACCGCGATCTTTTCGCTCGTGAACGCCGTGCTCATGAAAATGCTGCCGGTCAAGGCGCCGCAGCAGTTATATCTGGTGGGATCGCGTGCCGAACGCTTCAACGGATCTTGGAATTATCCCGATTACCGCGCCATGAGCGATCACAACACCGTGTTTGACGGTCTGGCCGCCTATAGCCTGGGCCTGCAACGGATCGGGGTTCAACAGCGCGTGCAGCAGGCGACGGAGATCGCTTATGGAACTGAGGTGTCGGGAAACTATTTCGACGTTCTGGGCGTTTCGCCGGCCGCTGGCCGCGTATTCAGCGCCGCCGAAGACCGCGCGCCAGACGCCGCCCCGTACGTCGTTTTGAGCTATGCCTATTGGCAGCGGCGCTTCGCGGGCGCGTCCCAAGCGATTGGCAGCAAGCTGCTCCTGAACGGCTACCCGTTCACCGTTATCGGCATTGCGCCGCGCGGATTCTCAGGAACCGACGTGGCGTTCAAGCCCGATCTCTTCGTGCCCCTCATGATGCACACTTCACTGCAACGCATTCCGTTCGCTATCTGGAACAGCCGATATTACTGGTGGATGGGCGCGCTCGGCCGTTTGAAACCGGGCACACCGCTCAAGAAGGCCGAAGGCGAGCTGTATTCCATTTGCAGGGATCAGGAAGCAGCGGAGCGCCGTACTGAGGCGGATGCGAAGCGCGTCAACAAGGCGCGACAGATAGCCCTTATCCCGGCGGGGGCCGGTTACTCGTTCGTCGGGAACAATCTCAGGAAGCCGCTGCTGGTCCTATTCGCTGTCGTCGCTTTGGTCTTGCTGATCGCCTGCGCCAACGTCGCAAATCTGATGCTGGCGCGCGGGGCGGCGCGTGAGCGCGAAATCGCGGTGCGGCTGGCCGTGGGCGCGAGCCGTTGGCGCATCGCGTCGGAGCTGTTCGCCGAAAGCGTATTTATCGCCGCCCTGGGAGGCATCGGCGGGGTTCTGGTCTCGCTTCTGGGCGTGCGCGTTCTAATGCGCTTCGCCCCGCACCCCGGGTGGGCTCCGGTGTCCATCGACGCGCCCGTAGATCTGCGCGTGCTGGCGTTCACCATGGCCGTTTCGATTCTGTGCGGCGTCTTGTTCGGGATCGCTCCGGCGCTGCGCTCAAGCCGGCCGGATCTGCTGCCGGCCTTGAAAGAAGACGTCCCCGGCTCGACCGGCGCTTCGCGCTTGACGCTGCGGAGAGCGCTTGTTGTAGCCCAAGTCGCCCTTTCGCTGTTATTGCTGGTGGGCGCGGGGCTGTTCATCCGAACCTTGGGAAATCTGCGCGCACTCGATCCTGGCTTTACGCCGGAGCAGGTTGTTGTCGCCAACGTGGATCCCACGCGCTTCGGCTACAAGGGTCGACGAACGAGGGATTTCTATGACGCTTTAGAGGCGCGGGCCGCGAAGATTCCTGGAGTGCGTTTGGCGAGCCTGACCAGCATTGCGCCATTATCGGGCGCAATGTGGAACGGAAGCGTTGTGGTCGAAGGGTACACGTGGAAGCCGGGGGAGAAAAAGTACGTTTATTTCGATGCGGTCGGACCGCGCTACTTCGCAACCATCGGGACGCCTGTAATCCTCGGCCGGGAATTCGAGGAGCGCGATAATCCCACCACCACGCTCGAGATGCCGGACCGTTTTGTGCCCGGGCAGGAGAGGCCGGAAGCGCCTGGGCCGCGTACGGCGATCGTGAACGAGACCTTCGCGCGGCACTTTTTTGGCGCCCGCAATCCCCTCGGGATGCACGTCGCTCTCGACGAAAAGTACCGCCCCGAAAAGCTCTACGAAATCGTCGGGGTAGTAAAGGACGCGCGCTACTTCAACGTCCGCGACGCGGTCGATCCCATGATCTTTGTGCCCATCTGGCGGCAGCCCGCGAACTCCTGTTCGCTCGCGCTCCGAACAACCGCGGGTACGACCGGGATCGCCGCCGCTCTACGGCGCCAGATCGGCGCGCTCGATCCCGTCATCCCGTTGTTGAACGTTCGCACGCTGCAGAACAATCTGGATCAAAATATTCTGAACGAGCGCCTCATCGCGACGCTTTCGGGATTTTTCGGCGCTCTCGGGCTGATGATTTCGGCCGTGGGACTGTACGGCGTGATCTCGTACGCAGTGACGCGCCGCACGCGCGAGATCGGAATTCGCGTGGCGCTGGGAGCGCGGCGGGGGGCGGTGCTGTGGCTGGTATTTCGCGACGCGCTCATCATGGTCGCGATCGGCGCGGTGTTTGGGATCGCGGGCTCGTTCGCGGCAACGCGACTCGTGAAAGCGTTCCTTTACGGCGTGGGGGCGCAGGATGTGGGGAACCTTTTCATTGCGGCGCTGATCCTGGCTGCCGCGGCGATGATAGCCTGTCTGGTTCCGGCGCGACGGGCGACGAAGGTCGATCCGATGGTCGCGCTGCGCTACGAATAACCACGGCGCTTTTGAAGCGCCACAACGGCGCATGAAAATGGGCGCTGCCCAAGCGTGATTGACGGGTGTATGTTGACAGCGGCCCTCGGCGAAGAGGCCGAGCTATTCTGGCGCGGTCGAGCCCGTGCACGCATAGGCTCCAAAAGAGGAGCCGTGCGACCATAAGAGGGCCATGCCTCAACCACTGCCGCGTCTGCGGTTGGGCCTCGACTTCATGCCATCGCCGGATCCGGAGCAGCCGGGTCTCTTTATCCGGGATCACTACCATTTTTCCGATACGATGCTGCTGATCCCGCCTCCTCTGGTCGCTTCTCTGGCGTGTTTCGACGGGGAGCAGACGGAGCTCGATCTGCGGCAAAGCCTGGTTCAAGCCACGGGCGAAATTCAAATCGGCGACTTGGAGAAACATTTTTTTGAGGCGTTGAGCGGCGCCGGGTTCCTCGAAAACGAGATTTTCGAAAATCTGCGCGAGCAGCGCATGTGCGAATTCGCTTCGGCGCCGGTGCGCGAGGCGAGCCATGCCGGCTCCGCCTACCCCGATGAACCCGAAGAGGCCCGCGCGCAGTTGCGGGAGTTCATGACGGGAGCCAACCCGCCGTCCACGGACTCTTTAATCGCCATCGCGGCGCCTCACGTCAGCCCCTTCGGCGGCTGGGAATCGTACCGCGACGCCTATGCCTCGCTGCTTCCCGCTTATGCCGGCCGCACATTCGTAATCCTCGGAACTTCGCATTACGGTGAGCCCGATCGTTTCGGCTTGACGCGCAAGCCGTTCTCGACGCCGCTGGGCGAGGCTCGCACGAACGGGGAGCTTGTCGATCCGCTAGCGGCGGCGGCGCCGGGCGCCATCAAGATGGAGGATTACTGCCACGCGGTGGAACATTCCATCGAGTTTCAAGTACTGTTTTTGCAGCACATCTACGGTCCGGACATTCGCATCCTTCCTATTCTGTGCGGCTCTTTCGCGCAAAGCATTTATCGGGGCGGGAAGCCGGAGGACAACGAGAATGTCCGGCGCTTCCTCGAGGCGTTGGGTGAAATGGCCGCGCGCGAGGCCGGGAAGCTGTTTTTCGTGCTTGGCGTGGACATGGCGCACATGGGCCGCCGCTATGGCGACGAGACGATCGCGCGCGCCGACGACGGCGGGATGCTGGCTGTCGCGGAGCGCGATCGCAAGCGCATCGAGCGCATGGCGGCAGCGGATGCAAACGGTTTCTGGTCGCTCGTTCAGGAGAATCATGACGACCTGAAGTGGTGCGGCTCGTCGCCTATCTATACGTTTCTAAAGGCGGTCCCGAACGCCACCGGCGACCTGCGGCGCTACCAGCAGTGGAACATCGACGAGCAGAGCGTCGTGACGTTTGCGGGAATGACGTTCCGCTCGTCCTAGGCGGCTCCAGTACTAACGCGTCATCGGAGCTAAGCAGCTTTGCGGATTAACCTGAATCATGGCTCAGGTAAATACACGCTTCGGACTCATTTGGGGATCTTAGGCCACGCCGCGCGACGAGATCAGTCGACGCTGTAAATCCCGCCGGATCGACCTTGACATAGAGCTGAACGAAAGGCTTCGAGGCGCCGCGGGGCGCGCCACGGATCTCTTGCGCCAAGGCTTGAGACTGACTCTTGAGACGCGAACCCGTTATTTCTGTCTTCGCCGATCGTCTCAAGTTCTACCCGTTTCGAAACACTTCGCAGGCTCGTTTTGCGCATTGCTGTTTCTGCGGCCAGCAGTGCGGGATTCAACTGAAGGTTCGCGAGAATAAAGTAATTGGTTTCGAGCCGTGGGAAGAGTTTCCGTTCAATCGCGGGATGCTCTGCCCCAAAGGCGTAAAGCGCTACCTGCAATCGAACCATCCCGATCGCCTGCTCGATCCCCTGATGCGCGCCGAACATGGTTTCCGGGCCGCCGCTTGGGATGAAGCGCTCGATTTCACGGTGCGCGGCATACAGGAGATTCAGGCCAAGTACGGCAAGGATTCCGTCGCGGTCTTCGGTGGCGCTTCCTTGATAACCGAAAAGGCCTATCTGCTGGGCAAGTGTGCGCGCGTGGCGCTCGGCACTCGCCACATCGACTATAACGGGCGCCTTTGCATGGTTTCGGCGGGGGTTGGTTACAAACTCGCGTTCAACGTCGACCGCAGCTCCATTCCCTGGAGCGAGATTCCGAAAGCGGACGTCGTTTTCGTCATTGGCGCAAACATCGGGGAATGCGCGCCGATCACGACCGATTACATCTGGCGCGCTCGCGACCATGGGGCGAAGCTGATCGTGGCGGATCCGCGTATCACGCCGATCTCACGCAATGCGGACCTTTATCTGCCCGTTCGGCCTGGAACCGATCTAGTCCTGTTGATGAGCATGCTGCATGTCGTGTTGCGCGATGAGCTCGAAGACAAGGCTTTCATCGCCGAGCACACTACGGGGTTCGAGGCGGTCGCCGAATCGGTAAAGCCGTACCATCCGCGCATGGCCGCCGAACGCACCGGCATTCCTCCCGAGGCGATCGAGCGGGCGGCGCGCTGGTTCGCCACCGCGAACCGCGGCGTCGCGATGCATGCGCGCGGGATCGAGCATCAATCGAAAGGCGTCGAGAACGTTTCGGCCCTGATCAATCTGACGCTGGCCAGCGGCAAGATCGGGCGCGAAGGCTGCGGCGTGACCATGATCACCGGGCAAGGCAATGGACAGGGGGGCCGCGAGCACGGTCAGAAAGCAGACCAGTTGCCCGGAGCGCGCTCGATTAACGATCCGGCCGCGCGCGAATACGTCGCGGGCGTGTGGGGCATCCGGCCCGAAGAAATTCCGCAGGCCGGCTACACCGCGCAGGAGATCATGAACGCCATTCACGAGGGCGAAATCAAGGCCCTGCTCTCGATTTGCTTCAATCCCATGGTCTCGCTTCCGCAGGCGGAGTACACGCGAGAGGCGCTCGACAAACTGGAATTCTTCGGCGTTATCGATTTCTTTCTATCCGAGACGGCCGAGCACGCGGACGTCGTGCTGGCGGGCAGTTTGCAAGAGGAAGAAGAAGGCGTCACATGCAGCGCGGAGGGGCGCGTCATCCACATTCAGAAAGCGATGGATCCGCCGGGTAATGCGCGCGGCGACGCATGGATTATTTGCGAATTGGCGCGGAGACTCGGCAAGGGCAACCATTTTCCGTTTACGTCCACGCGCGAGATTTTCGAGGAACTGCGAGTGGCCTCGCGCGGCGGAATCGCGGATTATTACGGCATCACGTACGAAAAAATAGACCGGCAGCTCGGCGTTTTCTGGCCCTGTCCGGATCTCGATCATCCTGGAACGCCGCGGCTGTTCGATGGCGGCGTTTCATTTTTCCCCGATGGCAAATGCCGCTTCAATATCGCCGAGTGGCGCGAAAGCGGCGACCCTGTGACTGAAGAATTCCCGATTTATCTCACAACCGGCCGTGTCGTCAGCCAGTATCTTTCGGGCGCGCAGACGCGCCGTATTGGCGGGCTCGTAGATATTTATCCCGAACCGCGCGTCGAAATCCATCCCCGGCTCGCGGCGGAACATGGGATCGCGGATCGGGATTGGCTGACGGTTACGACGCGCCGCGACGAACTCACGCTGCGAGCCGCTGTGGTGAAGACCATCCGGCCCGATACGGTTTTCATTCCCTACCACTGGCCAAACCTGCAAAGCGCGAACAAGCTGACGCATCGCACGCTCGATCCGCGCAGCAAAATTCCCGAATTCAAGGTTTCGGCGTGCCGCATCCGGCGCGCCGCTAAGCGAGCAGACTGATGTTCGGCTACGAATTTTACGTCGACACGACGCGCTGCATTGGCTGCCAGGCCTGCCTCAAAGCCTGCGAGGAGTGTGAAACCCATCGCGGCGTTTCGAGGATCAACTTCGACTTCATCGACCGGACGAACACGATCGCGACCGCCGCTTTCGTGTGCTTTCATTGCGAGGATCCGACCTGCGCCGAAGTGTGCCCGGCGGACGCGATTAAGAAAGGCGAGGACGGCGTGGTGCAGTCCGCGCTGAAGCCGCGCTGTATCGCGTGTTCGAATTGCGTCCTGGCGTGCCCGTTTGGCATTCCGAAAATCGTGCCCGAATACGAGCAGATGATGAAATGCGATATGTGTTACGACCGCACGTCGATCGGGAAGCGGCCGATGTGCGCGACCGTGTGTCCCAGCCAGGCTTTGGCCTATGTGACTCCGCAACAGATCGCAAGTATGCGGCGCGAAAAGCCGGTTAACCAGTTCCGCTTTGGCAACGAGCTGGTGAGCACGAAAGTATTCATGATGACCTCCGGCGAGAGCCATGAGATCGCGCTCGATGCCGCCGATTATATCTGGGAAGGAGAGCCGCTTGAAACTACGGCGTAATGAATCCGGGCCGCTCTGGCGGGAAGAGTTTTCGGTCTTTAAATCGGACGAGCGGTATATCGGCCGCCGGCAACTTACGAAATTTCTGACCTTGACCAGCCTTGCGATGTTTGCCGGAAATCTATGGATCGTGATGAAGTCTTGGATGCGGAAAGGCGAACAGTATCCGGCCCGCGCGGTGGCGCGAGTTGGCGACATTCCGGTACATGGCGTCAAATTATTTCAGTACCCAGGACCAGGCGACCAATGCATCATGGTGCGGACGGCCGCGGAAGAGTACGCCGCCTACAGCCAGAAATGCACGCATCTTTCATGCGCCGTTTACTATTCGCGCGAAAACGCCCGCCTCGAATGCCCTTGTCATGAGGGCTATTTCTCGATTCGCGACGGCTCGGTATTGCAGGGGCCGCCGACTCGGCCGCTGCCGCGCGTGATCATCGAGCGCCGCGGGCCGGACTTAGTCGCGATTGGCATGCGGGAGCGGCCTCAGGTATGACGGAATATCACGATCCGCGCCAGAACCGCGGTCTTACGGCGATTGACGGCGCCATGGCTCTCATCGTTCTGTTGCTGATTATGCAGATCTGGCTGTTGTCGTCAACTCTCGACGCGTTCCTGGCTGGACACGCCGATGCCGCCATTCCGGGCGCGGTAGCGTCGGGCGTCCTGTTCGCCGCTTGCTGGGCGCTGTACCGGCTCGTGGTTCGTCTGGATCGCTCGAGCTGATTCTGTAACGCGTCAGCGCCAGGGCAGCTTGCCATGGGTGCCATATCGCGCGTTGAGATGTAGCAGCATGTTTTCGAGCGACTGGCGGCCTTCTTCGGGCGAAATCTCTGGCATCGCGATCCCGCTCCGCTTCATCCACTTCGGCCAGGATGTCAATATTTTCCCGTGCGCTCTGGCGGCGGTGTGTACTTGCGCGCCATGCACAAGAATTCTTTTTTCGAGGATTGCGGCGGAGCGGCCAGCGGTTGCGATTTCGCCCCTTTTCTCGACATCTTCGAGCAGCGTTTGGGAGGCGCGATCGAGGCCGTCAAGTTGCCACGGCTCGCGGCTGGCCGCAACGGCGAGAAACGGCGGCCAAAGGTCGCGGTGGATGAACGTGTCCTTGCCGGAGATCAGCTTGGCGAGCAGGATGTGGGGGTGAGAAGCGAGCGCGGTTAGTATTTCGACCATCTGGCGTGCTTGGGGATGCGCCCACCAGGAGCCGCGGACCGGCTCGCCCGCCAGCAGCGCGCAGACGTTGGGAAGCTTCGCATCCGTTTTCAGGAGCAGGCCGTGGGTTTCGAGCTCGTCCAGAATTGCGGGGAGCATGATAGCGCCAGTATCCCGGACCGACGTGGAACTGGTGGTTCCAGGCAAGTGGCGTAATCCAAATTAACAGGGAGGAAAGCAGCGTTTGCAGCAGGGCGACCGCGAGGACGCTGGGATGGCGCTCGAAGAGCCGCGCCGACACGGTCCCCCACAGAAGCGTGGCGGGAACCAGGATGGGGTTGGGAAGGTGCGCCACGGCGAAGAGACTGCCGGTCAGAACGCAGGCGCCCCAGGTGGGGCCGAACGCAGACCGCAGACGGCGATACAGCATGTTCTGCAGCAGCAACTGCTGCAGAACGCACCAGATGAGATAGAGGGTGCCGCGAAGCACCGGGTAAAAGGGGCGGTTCGCGAAATAACATTCGACGAAAACCGCGGCACCAGAAACCGCAAAGACGATCCACCACTCTCGCATGGCGTCGCGGAACTCCGCGGCACTAAAGCCGATGGAGTCCATCGTCTCGCGATGCGCGAGGAACGAGATCGCAACGAAAACCAGCGGCACTGCAACTCCGATGAACGGCGCGCGCGGATGCACCAGCCAGATGTCCGCCAGAACGATAGCGGTAAACCCAAACGCCTCCGCCAATGGCTTCCAACGTCTCAAACGTACCAGCCGCTCCGGCACGAGCGTCCCCCACGAGTTCTATGATATGTAGGTCGCAATAACCGATAGCGCCTGTCACCCTGGCGAGGAAAAAGAACCTATGACCCCGGAACGCTCTATTTCGCAAGAGCAACTTGAAATTCAAAAACTGGCGGATACCAAGTACCCCATCGAGGAAGGCTTACGGCGGCGCTGCAGCACGCTGGCCTTCGCCGATCGCTTCGTGGAGGTTGAGAAGCTGCGGCAACTGTTTGAGGCGGCCCGCTGGGCCCCCTCCTCCTATAATGAGCAGCCCTGGAGTTTCCTTCTGACCAGCAAGAACGAGAGCCTGCCGGACTACGAGCGCCTCCTAAGCTGCCTCACGGGACACAACCGGGATTGGGCTCACCGCGCCCCTGTCCTTGCGCTTTCCGTGGCCAAACGGCGCTTCGAGGCGGGCGGAAGCGTCAATCATCACGCAATCCACGATGTTGGCTTGGCCACTGAAAACCTGACGATACAGGCAACGGCTCTCGCACTTTTCGTGCATTTGATGGCCGGATTCGACGAGGCGAAGGCGCGCAAGCTGTTTGCCATCCCTGAAACCCATGAGCCGGTTTGTGTGATCGCAATCGGCTATTTCGGAAATCTGGAAGCGTTGCCGCCCGATCTGCAACGGCGTGAGATCGCTCCGCGCCGGCGCCGGCCATTCAAAGAGTTCGTGTTTTCGGGGCGCTGGGGCCACCCGAGCGAACTCATTCCAGATTGATAGAGGGCTCGGGGCCGCGCGGCCGATTTGCAACTTTATCTCGATATAGAGCATCTCTATATGGAGACAAGCCATGAGGGCCTCGGAGCAAAAAGAGATCGGCGCGAGGGAAGGCGTCCACCTATGGCTGCTGTTGTGGAAGGCAACAAAGGTTTTGGAAGGGCAGGCGCGCCGTAGCGTGCAAGGGACCGGCTTGGGGCTCAGCGATTTCGGAGTCCTCGAAGCCCTCCTTCACAAGGGTCCGCTGCCGGTCAACGCTCTCAGACAGAAGGTGCTGCTCAGCAGCGGATCGACGACCGCGGCGGTGGACCGGTTGGAACGGAGCGGCCTGGTCCTACGCTCGGAAACGGCAACGGATCGCCGTACGCGCATTGTGCGACTGACGGGGAAAGGATCGAAGCTGATTTCCGTGCTGTTTCGAAGGCACGCCGCCGATATGGAACGCGCGTTCTCGTCCCTGGACAAAACCGAGCGGGATACTCTAGCGAGCATTTTGCGCCGGCTCGGGCGGGCGCCGGAGAAATCCGCGGCTATCAAAGAGAATTCGATTTCAAAGAAAGAAGGAAGGAGTTGAGAGATGCTGGAAAGAAAGAAAGTATTGGGAGTGTATGGCGCAGCGGGCTCCCATTGGGTAGGCGATGGTTTTCCGGTGCGCACGGTGTTTCCGACACGCGGAGTCGGGGACCTGAGTCCGTTTTTGATGCTGGATTACGCCGGACCGGCGCACTTCAAACCCTCAAACCGGCCGCGCGGGGTCGAACAGCACCCGCATCGAGGGTTCGAGACGGTGACGATCTCCTATCAAGGCAGCGTCGATCACCGGGATTCCGGCGGAAACTCGGGAACGATTAACGCCGGCGATGTGCAGTGGATGACGGCCGCTTCAGGCGTGGTCCATGAAGAGATGCACGGCAAGGACTTCACCGCCCAGGGTGGAGATTTCGAAATGGTGCAGCTCTGGGTGAATCTCCCGGCGGCGTACAAAATGTCCCAGCCGGGCTATCAAGGCATACTGGGCGCACAAATCCCGCGCGTGGAACTCGGGACTGGAGCATTCGCGCGCCTGATAGCCGGTGAGCTGAACGGCGTCACAGGCGCGGCCAAAACCTTCACGCCACTGGACGTCTTGGACGTGCGGCTGGAGGCGGGGGACGCGGCGAACTGAGCCTGGCCGCCGGCCAGAACGCCGCGATTGTGCTGCTACGGGGCGACGTTACCGTCAACGGATCGGCGAGTCTGAAGGGAGAAGCGAAAATTGCGCCCCTGAGTCCGTCGGGCACAAGCGTGCTGATCGAAGCCAATGCGGAATCGTTGCTTCTGGTCCTGAGCGGCGAGCCGCTCAACGAGCCGGTCGCCAGCTACGGTCCTTTCGTAATGAACACCGAGGCCGAGCTGCGGCAAGCCTTTGCGGACTACCAAGCGGGCCGGATGGGCCACGTGCATTGAAAATCCGGAGGCACTCTGAAGGCGACTGACAATGCGGGCAGGGCCTCTGATGAGAACGGAGGCCTTGCGCCGCTGCAAAGAACCGATACAGCAAGGTTGGAAGGCTTCAGCGATGGCGTGTTTGCGGTGGCCATCACCCTGTTGATTCTCGATATCAAGGCGCCACCGCTCAATCACGCCAACGCCGGAAGCGCGGACCTGATCCGGGCGTTAATGGGCGAATGGCCTTCGCTCACGGCATACGTCATCAGCTTCGTCTCCATTCTAATCATGTGGATCAATCACCATGAAATCTTTGGACTGATTGTACAGGTGAGCCGGGGCGTGCTTTTCGCGAACGGGTTGCTGCTGCTGCTGATTACGTTCGTGCCGTTTCCGACGGCCGTCTTGGCCGCGTACATGAATCATGAGTCCGCGCGCGGCGCGGCGGCTTTCTACTGTGGCGCCTTTGTTTTGGTTAATGGCGCATATAACCTCTTATGGTACTCGGCAACGAGGGATCGCCGGCTGCTGAAGGAGGATGTCACCGGCGACCAAATCCAAAAAATCTGGAGATCCTATCTCGGCGCTCTTCCGGTTTATCTCACGGCAACGGGCCTGGCCCTTATTAACCCCTTTGCGGGCTTGGGAGTTTTTTTGCTTCCGTGGATTGTTTGGGCGCGGCTTCGGTATACCTCCAAAGGTGAGGGATTCACGTGATGCGCAAAGGAATCGCTTCGGCGGCGTGCACAGTCGCGCGTGTGCAGTCCGCGTGTGAAATTTATGATATGTAGGTCACGATGATCGATACAGCGGAGATTCGCGCGGGCGAGGAGCTGAACACGGCGGCGCTGGCGGAATATCTACGGGACAAGCTCGAGGGCGCGGAGCAGGCGATCGCGATCAAGCAGTTTCCAGGCGGTCATTCCAATCTTACTTATCTGGTCCAGACGCCCGCGAGGGAGTACGTTTTGCGGCGGCCTCCGCTTGGCCCAGTGCCCCCGAAAGCGCACGACATGGCTCGCGAATACACGGTGCTAAAGGCGGTTCATCCGGTATTTGCGGCCGCTCCGCGGGTCTATCATCTGTGCGAGGATGCGTCGATTATCGGCGCGGTGTTCTTTATCATGGAGCGGCGGCGCGGCATCGTTATTCGGGACGAGATGCCGGCCGGTATCGACCCGGCTCGCGTCAGCGCGGGATTTCTGAATTGTCTGGCGGACCTGCACGCCGTGGATATCGAAGAGCACGGGCTCGGCGCGCTGGGTAAGCCGGCCGGGTTCCTGGAGCGGCAGGTGCGCGGCTGGGCGGAGCGCTGGGAGCGCGCCAAGACCGAAGAGATCGCGGAGATGGAAACGCTGCTCGGATGGCTTGGCGAGAGGCTGCCGCCGGAGCCGGCTCCAACGCTCGTCCACAACGATTTCAAGCTCGATAACGTGATGCTGGACGAACGCGATCCCGGCCGCGTTGAAGCGGTGCTCGACTGGGAGATGTCGACCGTCGGCGATCCACTGGTCGATCTGGGGCTGGTGCTGTGCTACTGGGGGCAGCCGAGCGATCCTGGGGGCACAAAGCCGTCCATTACGGCGATGCCGGGGTGGTTTAGCAAACAACAGGTCACGGATTACTACGCGCGGCGATCGGGACGCGACGTATCGAACATTTCGTATTACGAGGTCTTCGCGATTTTCAAGCTCGCCGTCGTGCTGCAGCAGATTTACGTGCGCTTCCACCGCGGCCAGACAAAAGACGAGCGCTTCCGGCACTTCGATAAACGCGTGCGCAACCTGATCGAACAGGCAGTGGCGCTGATATAATCGCGAACGAATGTCCTACCAGGAGATTCTCTACAACGTCGCCGATCGCGTCGCCACCATCACGTTGAACCGGCCGGATAAGTTGAACGCCTGGACAGCCGTAATGGAGCAGGAGGTGCGGCGGGCCGTCCACGACGCCGAAGCGGACAAAGACGTTCGCGTGATCGTTCTGACCGGCGCGGGCCGCGGCTTCTGCGCCGGCGCGGACATGTCGCTGTTGAGCAACATCGCCGCGAAGGGCGTCGGCGACCGCGAGCGGGTTTTGCAAAATACGGATAATGGACCGCGACGCGAGAACATCAGGCCGGACTTTCAGAAGAAGTACTCTTATTTCCCCGCGATCGAAAAACCAGTTATCGCGGCGGTTAACGGGCCGGCCGTGGGGCTGGGGTTCATCATTGCGTTGTACTGCGATCTGCGCTTCGCATCCGATGCCGCTCGCTTCGGCACCGCTTTTGCCCGGCGCGGTTTGATCGCGGAATACGGCTTGGCGTGGCTGTTGCCTCGCTTGATCGGCCCCGCCAACGCTCTCGACCTGCTTTTGTCGGCGCGGCTGGTGGACGCCAACGAGGCGCTGCGCATGGGGCTGGTGAACCAGGTCTTCCCACAGGATTCTTTCATGGATGGCGTGCTCGCCTATGCGCGGGAATTGGCGAACAGCGTCAGCCCGCGCTCCACGCGGATCATTAAACGGCAGGTCTACGACGCCATGTTTCAGACCCTTTCGGAGGCCTTCGATACGGCGGAAACGGAAATGATTGAGAGCCTGAAGTGCGAGGACTTCAAGGAAGGCGTGGCGCATTTCGTCGAGAAGAGAGCGGCCCAATTCACGGGCCGGTAGGTCCTATGAACTTCGAGTTTTCGGACAAGGTCAAAGAGATGCAGCGGCGTTTGCAGTCCTTCATGGACGAGCACGTTTACCCCAACGAGCGCACCTACCATGATCAGGTTGAAGCAGACCGCTGGCGGCCCGTGTCCGTAATTGAGGAATTGAAACCCAAGGCGCGGGCCGCGGGGTTATGGAACCTGTTTCTGCCTGCCAGCGAATTCGGCGCGGGATTGACCAATCTGGAGTACGCGCCGTTGTGCGAGATCATGGGCCGCGTAGCATGGTCGCCGGAGGTGTTCAACTGCTCTGCTCCCGATACCGGAAATATGGAGGTACTCGAACGATACGGCACGTCTGAACAGAAAGAGCGCTGGCTGAAGCCTCTGCTGGCCGGCGAGATTCGTTCCTGCTTTGCCATGACGGAGCCGGCCGTGGCATCGTCCGACGCGACCAACATCGAGGCGAGCATCGTCCGACGCGGCGACGAGTATGTGGTGAACGGATTGAAGTGGTGGTCGTCGGGGGCGGGCGATCCGCGCTGCAAAATCGCGATTTTCATGGGCAAGACTGATCCCGCGGCGCCGCGCCACAAACAGCAATCGATGCTGCTCGTGCCGATGGATGCGCCGGGCGTGAAGATCCGGCGTCTGCTGACGGTATTCGGCTACGATCACGCGCCGCATGGGCACGGCGAGGTCAGTTTTGAGAACGTACGCGTGCCGGTTTCGAACATTTTGCTCGGCGAGGGGCGCGGTTTCGAGATCGCGCAGGGCCGGCTGGGGCCCGGCCGCATACACCATTGCATGCGGCTGATCGGCGTGGCCGAACGGGCCCTCGAGAGCATGTGCCGGCGCGCGCAATCGCGCGTGGCATTCGGGAAAAAGATTGCCGAGCAGGGCACGATGCGCGCCGCCATCGCGGCTTCGCGCATGGAAATCGAGCAGGCCCGGCTGCTGACGCTGAAGGCCGCATACATGATGGATACCGCCGGAAACAAAGCCGCGAAAGCCGAGATCGCGATGATTAAGGCCATAGCGCCGAACGTTGCGCTGCGCGTTCTCGACCGCGCCATCCAGGCGCACGGCGCCGCCGGCGTTTCGCAAGATACGTTTCTTGCGTCCGCCTGGGCGAATTCGCGAACTCTGCGGCTCGCCGATGGACCTGATGAGGTCCACATGGAGAGCATCGCTAAACAGGAACTGGCGAAATGGGACCACGCGGGCGCGGCGTCCGCGTCTAAGTAGGAATTTATGAAACACAGATTATTGCTTTCGTTCGCGGTGGGCCTCTTCTCCGCGCTGGCACAACCGCGGCCCGCTCCCGCTCCCATCGTTTCACCGGAGGTGCACAGCGATCGCACCGTAACGTTCCGCTTTCGCGATCCCAACGCCAAGGAGGTCCTTCTGAATCGCGAAGGCGCTCAACGCGCGCCGATGCAAAGGGACGAGCAGGGCGTGTGGACGTTGACAACCGATCCTCTCGATCCCGATCTTTATGGCTACTCTTTCGTCGCCGATGGAGTTGCGCTGATCGATCCGTCGAACTCGCTGATGAAGCCGAATCTCCTGAATCCGCAGAGCGAAGTTCACGTCCCGGGGCCGCCTTCGCTGCCGTGGGAGATTAGCGATACGCCTCATGGCGAGGTGCATCATCATTTCTATCATTCGGCCGTCGTGGGCGACGATCGCGACTTTTACGTGTATACGCCTCCCGGCTACGATTCCACGGCCCACAAGCTATATCCCGTGCTGTACCTGCTGCACGGCTTCAGCGACGGAGCGGATGCCTGGACCGCGGTCGGCCGCGCCAACATTATCCTCGACAATCTGATCGCGCAAGGGAAGGCCGCGCCGATGATCATTGTGATGCCGCTCGGTTACGGCGCGCCCGAGATTGTCTCGCGCACTGGTCCCACGCTTCGCGACCCGGCCCTGCGGCAGCGCAATTACGATAAGTTCCGCGATGCGCTCTTCAACGAAGTAATGCCGCGGGTTGAAAAAGATTATCGAGCGTCGCGCGATCGCGATTCGCGAGCCATCGCCGGACTTTCCATGGGCGGCGCCGAATCGCTCTACACCGGCCTGAACGCGCTCGACCGTTTTGCGTGGGTGGGATCCTTCAGCGCCGGTGGAACGTCAGAAGATTACGCCGCCACGTTTCCAGGGCTCGATTCCAAAACGAACTCTCGGCTGCGACTGCTATGGATCGCGTGCGGGACCGAGGACCGGCTAATCACGCCGAATCGCAAGTTCCGCGATTGGCTCGCGTCCAAGGATATTCGTTTCACGCCGATTGAAACGCCCGGCGTGCATTCCTGGATGGTATGGCGGCGCAACCTCGCGGCGTTCGCGCCGTTGTTGTTCCAGCCCTCGCGCGGCAAATCCGGCGTCGAGCAATAACTTCCGCACAATAGCCGCAAGCTATCATAAATTCGAGTGGCTGCTTCGCCCAGAAAACTGCGCGCCATCATTTTCTTCGTAGCAGTCAACCTTCTCTCACTGCTATGTCTCTGGTGGGCTCTTCACGGCATCGACTTGCGGACGCTGTGGCACGAATTCGCCCACCTGCATTGGGGCTGGGTCGCGGTCGCAATCGCATCGAATCTTTTGAGCTACGTCGTGCAGGGCTGGCGCTGGAGTTTCGTCCTGCAGCCGGTCAAGCCCGTTCCCGTGTGGCGGTCCGTGCAAGCGATATACGTCGGTTTGTATGCCAACGAAGTGCTGCCGCTCCGCTCCGGCGAAATCATTCGTTGCTACCTCCAAGCCCGCTGCGCCGAACTGCCTCTTTCCGTCACACTCGCCTCCGCGCTCATCGAACGAATTTTCGATGGCATTTGGCTGATTGTCGCGCTCGTGATCACCGTACAGCGCGTCAGGTTGCCGGCGGTGATTCGCGACGGCGGCCTTTTCCTCGGCGCGCTGATTCTGGTCTGCGGCGCGCTCCTGGCGGTCGCCATGTTCTGGAAAGAGCAGACTCTCGATGCGCTGGTGAACGCGAAATGGCTGGGGTGGGCCCATATCCTGATTAAAGATCTGCACCTCATCGGCCACTCGCGCTATCTTTACTACGCCTTTGTCCTGAGCCTGCCGTTCCTGCTGTTACAGGTCTTTCCGATCTATTGCGTCCTGCACGCTTATCAAGGGTCTGGAGCGATTGCCGGTCATTGCGTCGCTCACTCTCGCCGTCATTCTGCGGCTGAACGCGATCTTGCCGCAGGCGCCGGGGAACATCGGGACGTTTCAGGCCGCCACCGTGATCGGGTTGCGCCTCTTTCGGAATTCGGCGGCGCCACCGATTCCGGCCAGGCCAACGCTGCGCCGCCGCCGCTTCGGTCCATTCGCCGAGATGGCGCAGGATTTCTCGATTATTCTGTGGGGCATCCTGACGCTTCCGCTGCTGGTGTTCGGGTTCGTTGCCGTGGCCTTGACAGGGACCAACCTCGGCGAAATTCACCGTCACGCGCGAACCAGCATGAAAGACCGGCATGCCGTGCCGGAGAACACTCTTCCCTAGCCGCTCGCCACTACGTATACCTGCGTTACGCCGGTGCGATCGCTGGCAAATGCCACTTTATCCTCCTCGCGCGACCACGACGGGTGCGGGTGCGTCCACTGCGGACCGTAAACCGTGTCGGCGGCGTTCTCCATCCAACTCAGCGTCTTTTGCGCCGCGGCGAAATCTTCGGCGAGCGCATAGCGGGATTTGCGCCATTGCGTCCCTTGATTGCTCGATTCCGTTAAACAAAGCTGCCGGCGCGCTCCGCTTTCCGAATCGACGATCTGCAAACCCTCGTCGGGATGATTCGTGTCGCACAGCACGCGCTTTCCCTCATGATCGGGCGCGATATGCCAGGCATTGTATTCCGCGATCGTGCGGATCTCGCGCGTGGTCCAATCCATGCGGCGGAGCGCGCGCGGCCAGACCGTGAAAACCAGGTCGCCCGTGACGCCGAGAAACGTTTCGTGAACGACGAATTCATCGTTGCCGTGCTCGTAGAGGCACTCCATGGCCGATCCGTCGCGCCGTACGCGATGCATGCGCGGCGCCGGATCGCCGGAAAATTCGATCCATTCCGGCTCGAGAGGATGGAATTGGGGATGGATCACGGTTCGAGGAAACGGAATCGTCCGCGCTTGCGAGCCATCGAAGCGCGTCACTAGGAGGCCGCATTCCGAATTTCGTTTATATGCGCACGTGAGCCATTCGCCATCGCAACTGATGGAGCACTCGCCCAATTGCGCGTCCGCGATCTCCACAATGCGCCGTTCGTTCAGATCCGTCAATTCGATGGCCCATAAGCCGCCGCCGCGCGTGAATACAACCTCCCTTGCCCCGGGATGCAACGCCGCGCTGAAGGGGTGAATCGGATCGCCTCGCGTTAGGCGGCGCACTGCTCCCGTCTCCAACGACGCCTCGAATAACTGCGGCGAACCGGTTCGGTATGACGTGAAAAACATAGAGCGGCCGCCAGGGAAGAACGGACTTTGCAAGAAATAGGTGGGGTGATTGATGGCCGGTCCGTCAGTGACCTGAATGATTTTAGCGCCGGTTGCGCGGTCCCGATACTCAATCACGCTCGCCCCAGGTAGAGGTCGCGCCCTTTTGCCAGCGCCGCGATCTTGCGGTCCGCCACGGAGCGCTTGAGCATCCAGAACCCGCAATCGGGATGGATCCAGCCGACGCGCCCCACTCCCAGCACCTTCTCGGCGCGTTCGAGCGCGCGCGCAATCTCTTCCGCGGTTTCGACGTGGTTTACCTTCACGTCGACAACGCCGATTCCCAAGCTGAGGCGCGCGTCCAGGTCCTTTAATGCTTCCAGATCTTCACTCGGCCGGTGCGCCACCTCCAATATCAGGTGATCGGCGTGAAGCATGTTCAGAAACTCCGTCAACGCTCGCCATTCCCCGCGCTGAATCGTTTGGCCGCCATAATTTCCGAAGCACAGATGTACGGCGCGCCGGCCGGCGCAGCGGTCGAGCACGCGGTTAATGGCCGCGGCCGCCAGCGGACCGTCGCTCGGGTTGCCGGGTATGTTGGCCTCATCCACCTGCACGCAGTCGCACGGCAGTCCAGCGACCTGCAGCGCCAATACTTCCGCGATCGCCATCAATAAATCTTCGAAATGGCCATAGTGGCAATCGAGCAATGTCCGGGCCAGCATGTATGGGCTAGTCACTGTAAACTTGAACGGCCCGCCCGCGACGCTCGCGGCCAGCTCGCAATCGGCCAGGAGGTTGAGCGAGCCCTCCCCGACGGAGCCTTCCACCACGCCCGCGGCTTTACGCCGAAACTGCATGCCGTTCTGGCGCGAGAAAGCTTCGTGTTCGCTGCGCGCGACGGAAGCGCGGATGCCCGCCATGGGCCTGATGAAATAATCGATCATCCCATTCGTTTCGGGATGGTTGACGTCGAAGCGATATAATTCGCCATCGGTCGGGAGGTCGATTCCGGCGTTGCGCTGGATCGCGAAAACCACTCGCGTTGCATCGAGCCGCGCCTGTTCGCTGGGCAATGCGGCGAGCCAGTCGGGGATGGGATAGGAGCCGACGGTGGTGGTGAGAATGGCCGGTTTCGATGACATTCGCAATACCAATGGTATTCTCGTGGCAGACGCCCATGCGAGTTTCGAGCCTGATCGCGGTCCTGTTCCTGTTGACATTCGCCGCCAAGGCGCAGGAATGGGAGTCCTTATTCGACGGCAAAAACCTGGATCAATGGGAAGTGCGAGGGGAAGCGATCTGGACGGTTTTGCCGGACGGGACGTTACTAGGGCAGCAGCGCCATGCGAACGCGGCAAATCCTTTTGGCGAGGATTGGCCGGTGGCACAGAGGGCGTATCACGCTTGGGCATATCGGCAGGCCTGGCTGTACACCAAGCGCGAGTTTGGCGAGTTTGATTTGCATGTCGAGTACCTGATTCCGCCTGGTCAGAACAGCGGCGTATCGATCCGCGACCAATCGCGCGCGCATTGGGTAATCGGCGAGCCGGACACAATTTGGACGCCCAAAGACACGAGATTGAAGGGAAGCCCCGCGCACGTCGGCTATGAGATCCAGATTATCGACGGGGACAACGAAAAATACCCTACCGGCAGCGTGTACTTGTTTGCGGCGGCAAAAACAGGCGAGCAGAAACGCGCGCAGTGGAACAGCATGGACATCGAATCTCGAAACGATATGATCCGGGTGAAGGTGAACGGCGTAGTGGTCGCGGAATCGCCCGGAGACCCGGCGCGCTCCAAGGTGGGGCCGATCGGATTGCAGTTGCACGACAAGTTTACATTCGCCATGTTCCGCAACATCCGGATTCGCACGAAGCAGAATGCGGTCACGGATACAAGTTCATCCGCACCGCGTCCACATTGAAACATTGGCGGCCAGCCTTGTGGAAGTGGAACATCGGCCGCCGAAACCGATTGGCAGGCTCATGCGCGCCATCCAACGCGAATGTGGCGCAAAGCTGATATTCCGTATCGCCGGCAAGCTTATATTCGTAAGCGACTTCTGTTAGCGGGTCTCCCAAGCGCAATCCCGGATCATAAGTGGTAAGCGCATTCAGGTCCGCTGGAAGCTTCTTCTGCCTGGCATACCACTGATTAATGTCCATCGAAATACGGCCCAGGTCCTCGCTCCTCTTTTGGTCCGCGCTGATGTCGCGCTGTCGGCCGTGCCCTCCAAGGTTCCAGAATCCGAGGGCAATGGCAACTACAACGCCCAGCGTCGCGGCGGAGCCAAACGCTTGATGCCTATTCACCGCGACGCTCCGCCGGTCTTTCAAGCCACAGCAGGTAGTACCACAGTACGCCGCCCGCGATTATGAGGACCGTCAGTACCTTCAACACAAAGCGCGTGGTCAGCTCGCCGCGCAAAAAGTAGGACAAAAACGTGATCAGGTCGGCGATGACTATCGCCGCCGCGATTAAAAGCGCGATATAAGTCAGCCATTTTCGTACGCCCGAATCCAGCTTCTCCGGTTGCTCCTGAACGCCTCGAATGAGAAACCGCATGGCGAGCAGATACACCGGATAGGCGACGATCAGGCCGGCCATGGCGCCGGAGATCGCGATGTTGTCGTTCTGAAAGGGCTGCGGCGCGAGCGGATCGGGGAAGCGAATGTCGATGAGCGTGAAAAACAGCGATCCCAAACCACACGTCCATGTCGCCAGCGTGCCAAACGACAGCAGATATAGGAACGCATCGCGCGCCGACTCCAACCGTCCGCTTCCGCGCGCCGGGATGCCAAGGCCGGTCAGCCTCTCATAGAGGCCGCCGAAAGCGCGATAGATCTCTTTGCGCGGCCAGCCGCGGCGCTCCAGCAGATCGGCCAGAAAATCGTCCGAAGCCCCCTGCGCGCGAGCCGCCTCGATGAATTCGCTTAACGATGCGCGCCGCCGTTCCCGCTCGTCCATATTGACTGGGTTTTTCTACGGGCCTTGCAGCAATTATTCTTTGCAATAGGAGCCGATATAGAAACATTCTCGACAATGGCTTCATGAGCGCGATGTGGACGGGTTTCCCAGAGTACAGATAGGGGCGAACGGATGCGGGGTTGGCATATTAGAGATCAAGACGCTCTGTGGCGAACAGAACATATTCGCCGGCGCGAACGTTTTGATAATAGAAGCTGACATCGCTGTCGGTCTGGAAACTGCGGTACTCGCGAGGATAGTTCGAATCCTTTTTTGGCGCAAGCAAGACGAGCACTACAGCGACTGGCCTCTCTCCGTTCATCACGAATCCCTTGAGAGCGCGGATTTCATCGCTAGCGATAATGGTCAGGCGAACGGCGGCAGCGGGCGCAATTTCGATCACCGGACCCTTGATAGAGGCGCCTTCCGCGGTGATTTGGGCGGCGAAAAATCAGTCCGCGCCACTCATCTGGACGCGACTAAGGCAGGGCGCAATGTTGTCAAAAGAAAAGCCGCCGGACGAATAGATGGCGCGGGCGATCGCTCGCCCGTTCGATTCATAGACGAGCCGCACGTAAGCGGGGCGGCGCGGTCTTCGCTCGGGATCTTTGAAACAACTTTCCCGCTCACAACCGGCGCGGGCTCATCGACAGATCCACAGTCACATCGAACTAGCCGACATCGATCGCTTTGCGAGCGGAGGAGGTGTTCCAGTTTTGTCCCGCAACCAACACCGTATAGTGGCCTGGTAGAACTCCGGCTACGATCTGATCGTCGCCAAACATCCAAACCTCCCGCTCGTAAGAGTCCACGCCGGCGACGCCATCCTTAAGAAGGCTGATCAGCACGGATACACCACGGGTATGCGTGCAATGAACGTGTACCGTAAGACCCGTGGTAGTAAACAATTTGAAATACGCCGTCACTTCGACGCTCTGCGCCGAATTACAGCGGCTGCGCGCCCGCCGGATCGTTCGCGTTTGGATAATATACGGGCGCATAGGATTGGACGGGCTCCTTTGTAGCCTGCGAATTGCTGGGCAGCAGCGAGAATGGATTGCGAGAGCGCCGTGAACCATGGCTCACCAGTGACAACAAGATAATAGGCGAAGCCGGGAAGGGGAGCAAAGCGATATACACCCAAATAGTTCGTGCGATACCATCTGGCTGTGGCGAGAGTTTTGAGAACGGCTACAACCGCGACTCGTATGAGTGAACGAGAGAGTTTTCGACCGGCTCGACATGGTAGTCAAGGACCTTCCCCGAGATCGCTAAGGGGGAGAACCATCTGAAGATCAGATGAGACGTATCTTGGTCCGCGCCGGTGAAAATAGAGACGCAGAAAAAGATTGACGGGCTGCTTTGGCCGAAGGGTTGGCGGAACTAGCGACATTCGGAAACAATAGAGAATATGCCTATGGATACATAGAAGGAAAACTTACCGTCCGAACCCGTGACGATGGAGAGCTGATCCGCCGCCGGGCGGGCAGGCGTCAGCGTAACGCGCACGCGACTCATCAGGACGCCGCTCCCGCGTTGGCCACGATGCCCGCGATCGGAAATGTTTGGGCTGCGGCGGCGAGAGCAAGCGTAGCGATAGGACGGCGAACTTCATTTGATAATTTCGTAATTACGACTTGCTGCTCCTTACCGTCCTCGATGCGCACGCTGTCTCTTCGCCGAGGGTTTGGAGAAATGCGGGATTGCGGAACTCGACTTCCCGCAAATCGGAGAAAGCGTAAACGGCGTAATCGCCGGGAGCAAGAAACGATATCTCGAACTTGATGTTTTCCTGCGGTTCAGTATTGTTTCTGGCCGGAATAATAACCGGTACAGTTGAATTATTGAAGGCCGAGATCAGTAACACGCCGGCATTTTTCGCTACCCGGCCGACGGCGATCTCTCCACTGAGCGCGCCTCCTCCGGGTTTGACTTGAATCTCGATGGGCGCGGGCGTAACTCAGGTTGGATGAGGAGATTCGGGTTCGTGAATAAATCGGCTCCCCCGGACAGCGCCGAGATTGGATATCCGCCGTAGCACTGCATGCGAACGCTATACGCGCCGGGCAGTACATCGCCGATTGTGAACGCGTCGCTGTCCCGATTTACCGGCGCGCGGCGGCGTCCGGGCAGGAAATCCGATTGGGCGCGAACACCGCCATGTTCGCGAAGAGATACATGGCACGTAGCATTGATAACTTGCTCCAAGGCTTGATCTTTCTCATCGGGATCCTCACCGGCGCCAGAGATGTACCGCGCGAATCCTGGAACTTGTTTGATCTTTACTGGCGAGCCTAACACGCGTGTAATTCCCTCTAACGTCACGGCCGGTGAAAGCGCAATGGAAACTCCATTGACATCGCCTTCACTGACCGCGACCGGATTCTAGCCCCGCATTTTCCCTTCCTGCGTCGCTCGCAACAGATAATTCCCGGGCGTAACGTCCTGCACTTCAAACTTTCCCGTCGACGTATTGAGCGAAGTTCGGCTCGCGGGTACATCCTCCGAGGCTTGCAGCAGGTCGAAAATAACAGTGCCGGCCGGGGCGTTTGCGAGCGTGCCTCTAATTTTGTAAGCGGGCTACAGCTCGAGATGAAAATCCGCCGATGACTGGGAGCCTGATTCGATAAGAATAGGCGTCGCGGAGTAGAGCGTGCGCCCACCGCCGGAGTAGACAGGCGCGAAGCTCTGCCAGGAGCCGTAATTAGGCGTGTTGTCGCCCACATAGCGATAAGTGCCTCCACTTTTACTGGCGGCCTTGATATAGTAGCGGCCGGGCTGCGAATTACACAATCGGTATAGGTCTCTGTCATCCGTGGCTACCGAACGCGCGGAGTTAGTGTCGCGGAGACCATCGTTAATCTGCACCTGCAGGGCTATAATGTTGACTCCTCGCAACGGTTCATCATTCTGATAGACTACCTTTATTTCGAGGGCGCCAAGTGGCGAGAGCTTTAGCTGCACATCGGAAACAGAGTCTACAAGTCATCTCTTGCTAGCTCCCGGGAAAACGCGGTACTAAACCCGGGTTTTTGCGCTCTGATACTGTAATTAGCTTTAGCGAGCGCGTTGAATTGAAACTCTCTGGCGCTGCCAGCCTGAGTCGTTCTATTTATGGGCGTGGCCGGCAGGGCGATAAGCGAGTTCGGATGCATAGAGTTTCGGGAAGCCTCAGCAGCGTAACTAGCGCATACTTCACCGGCTAGCCGATTTTCGCGTTCAGCAAGACGCCGCTGATAGAATAATCGCCTGTTTGTTGCGCAAGTAATGAGAAAGAGAAAATGAGAGCCGCGATTATTGGGCGCATAGATGGAAGTTATTCACGAGGTTACCATTTCGCGAGCTGGATAAGTTGCTGTAGTAAAAAGAAAAATACTATATCGCCCGAAAGAGCAGCAGATCCAGACTGAAGGTCACGCGCATGGCTTCAACCGGGCGCGATCGCAGCGGCCGGTAAATCGATACTAGTACGTCCTGAACAGCGGCTGCGTCGAGGTCCGCGGCAGCGGAAACACGGCCATGATCGGTAAGCGTGAATTCGTGCGCGAACGCCGCGACAGTGCGGGCCACCCGATCGCGGCCGGAGCCGCGTAACTCGATAAGATCCTCGGGCGCGGGAATGGCCACGAGGAGAAGCCCATCGTCGCGCAGGACACGCCGGAATTCGCCCGCATTCATGCGGCCCGTGATCGATAGAACGATCGAGAACGACCGATCCGCATACGGCACGAAGCGATCGGCATTGGCCACAATCCACTCGCATGCGGGATAGCGCCGGGCCGCGGCATCGACCGCCGGAATCGAAATGTCGACGCCGTGGGCTTGGCACCCGGTCTGAGCCGCAAGCCTTCCGAGGTAGAACCCGTCGCCGCAGCCGGCGTCCAGAACGATATCGTCCGGCGACGCGTCCACGCTCCGCGCAATGGCCTCCAGGAGCGGCGCGGTCACCCCGCGATCGTGCAATCGGCGGCGCGCGGCGATCGCGGCCGCACTGTCGCCCGGCTGCTTCGATCGCCGTTCTTGCGGCTGCAGCAGGTTAATGTATCCACTACGCGCGATATCGAATGAATGTCCCCGCGGACAGCGCAGCCGGCGCTCCTCGCGCAGCAGCGCCTCATGGCACTCGCGGACTGGGCAGAGGAGCACGTCTTGGCGCTAGACGGTCCGCGGCAGCGTAGTCGAACCAGGCGCAAGGCGATGGCGCCCTTTCAAGCGGAAGGCTACAAGGAGCATGATGATGCCGAATATAAATGCGTAAGCTCCGATCCAAATCACGATCGCGAGCGCGCCCGCTCCTGGAGCGATCAGAATGAAAACGCCGAACAGAATGGAAACCACGCCCATAAGGATGAACAGCCACTCGTTCGCGATCGCCTGGCGCATGCGAATGCCCGTGGCAATCTCGAGGATGCCCGTCACAATGGCCCAGAACGCGATGACGTAGAGCAGAGCAATGGCGGTGAGCCCGGGCCAGACAAACGTGACAATGCCAGCCAGAACGCCTACGATGCCTTCTATCAGAAGCGCCCAGTGATGCGCCGCGCTGCGAAACGAGGCGGCGATGTTGAAAATGCCGTCCAACAGGGCCCAGGCGCCCCACAACAACACCAAATAGATGAGCGCCATTCCGGGAATGAGAAACGTGAAAATCCCGAAGAGTATGGCGATCAGGCCGCGGATCGCCAACGCCCACCAGTTCCTTGCCAGAACATGCAACATAAGCGGCTGACTCCTTCCAGGAGTTGGATGCAGCGGCGCGGATTTCCGTGGTGAACTTTACGCGCTTTCCGGAGCGGCCTTCTCGATTTCCAGTTGCCGCTCCCGCAGCCAGCGCAGGCGCCCCTGGTTTTCCTGGTAGAGCGTGCTGAACCCCGCCCAGTAATATCCGGCGACAAATAGAACAAGAAACGGAATCGCGAAGTAATTCCAAGTGTCGATCGCATAGGCGATCAGCACGATGAAATAGGACCCCAGCGCGATCTCGGCGTACGGCAGCCAACCGCTGCGGCGGCGGTATTTCGCGTTCTGTAACTTCATCTTGCGCTCCCCGACGGCATATTTCGCGGTCCGCGCAAAGGCCGTTTGAATGCCCAACATCGCTTCGATAACGGCTTTTGCATTCACCAGCGTGAGGGCCACGCCGGCCGCCATTAACGCCGGCATCAACGGAATCGAGCGTTTCCAGTCCTTCGGGTTCAGCTCGTATTGCGCAACGATATAGAACGCCGTCAAGGACCAGAACGCGGCGATAATCAACGGCAGATCGATCGCCAGCATCTGCGTCCAACCCATGTAAAAGCGCACGATCGTCACCGGCCAGATCAGGGCCGTGATGACGAGCATCAAGGGATACGAGATGTTGGGCGTCAGGTGCATAAACGCTTCCACCTTGGCGCGCAACGGAATTTTGGATCGCAGTATCCGGGGCAGCAGCTTGATCGCGACCTGCGTCAGTCCCTTGGCCCAACGCGATTGTTGAACCTGGAATCCGTAGGTATCGACGGGAAGCTCCGAAGGACAATCGATGCTCGGAACATAAACAAACTTCCAACCCTTGAGCTGGGCGCGGTAACTCAAGTCGGAATCCTCGGTCAGAGTGTCGTGTTGCCAGCCGCCCGCATCCTCGATCATGGTCGCGCGCAGGATGCCCGCGGTGCCGTTGAAATTGAAAAATAATCCGCTCGAAGAGCGCGCCCCGTGCTCCAAAATAAAGTGCCCGTCCAGCAGCATCGCTTCCACTTCGGTGAGCAGATTGAAATGCCGGTTCAGGTAGCTCCAGCGGGTTTGGACGACGCCGACCTGAGGGTCCGCGAAAAAATGGACGGTGCGTTCCAGGAACTCGCGGGGCGGAACAAAATCCGCATCGAAGATCGCGATGAGCTCGCCCGTCGCGCTCCGCAGGCCTTCCTGTAACGCGCCCGCCTTATATCCGTGGCGGCTCGTCCGATGATGATACTCGATCGGATACCCGGCGGCCCGATATTCCTCGACAAGGCGGTTGGTGAACTCATGCGTGTCGTCGGTTGAATCGTCGAGCACCTGAATCTGGAGCAACTCCCGCGGATATTCGATTTTGAGCGTGGACTCGATCAGGCGCTCCACCACATACCGCTCGTTATAAAGCGGGAGTTGGATCGTGACGCGCGGCAAACGCTCGAATCTCACCGAAGCACCCGAAGGAATGCGTTGGCGGTGCTTGTAATACGTGCGGATCATCTCATAGCGGTGGCATCCGTAGATCGACAGAATCGTTAGAACCGCGAAATAGGGGATCAGGATCGCCCAGTCCAAGGGCTGCAGCCGGTAGATACCCGCGAAGGTATTATCCGTGAGCGCGTTGATGATCTGGCTCGCCGTTGTAGATGCCAGCAGCAGGCCGGGTATGCCGGTGAGTTGGAGCATAATGTCCTTTTGCAACCGCTGCCACGATCGCACCCTTCGGATCGGGTCTCTTTCCATTGTATTTCGCCGCCGCCGGTCCGATGTGGGCTCATTCACGCCAGCGGATTTTCTTCGACCCTATTGCCAAGTCGCTTCGTCTTAATTATTGAGGAGTGCGATGGTCCCAGTCCAAACACGATTCGAGGAGTTACGATTCGATTACGAGGAAGCCTTCGAGCGCCTCTGTAAGGAGGTCCGGGCCTTGCGCTCGCTCGACCCCCATGCCGATGTGGATGCCGCGCGGGAGCTCCGGCGGCGAGTGGAAGCCGCGCGAGCCGAGTACAAGAAGACGCGCGACGAGCTTGCGGATTTCATGCTGCGTCGTCAGGGTCCTCCATCGTCGATTTACTATGATGGGATCTAGGCGCGCCGGAGCTAGGCGAGCCATAATGCCCGGGTGGCGAAATCGGCAGACGCAAAGGACTTAAAGCTGTCTAACCTGAGTGAGCCGGTGTTCATGGGCTAGTGTCAATCCTTTCTCGGCAACGGGAAGCTGTGGGGTCAAGCCGATCTCAGCCCAAATCCGCGCGGGTTCCACGAATTCGGCGCATAGAGAGTGCGCCTATTGCTTTCAGGTAACAGAAACGCTGATATTGCATCGGGCCTAGAGGCATGAACGTAGGCGACACTCGCGTACCGAGCTGGATTCAGTTGATCATCGCGTGCAAGGATGAGACGTCGGCATCGCGGGTAGCTAGACGTGCAATTTCGCGAGCTTTGCCTACGGGAAAGGCACGTCGAGAACGAGGCTATCACCGAGACCGACTTGACCGGGCAATCGAGATTCTGACGAGCGAGCTTGCTTCCGATCCCTTCGTTCACGGGGACGGTTACCTTGACGAGAATGGAAAGTCCGTCTGAAAAGCCTCAACGGCCTGATCCATGCAGCTTCTCATCGAGCGGTTGCGAATGGTGCGCTTCCGCTCGCATGACACTGTGTTGATCCTGAAACGCCAGGAGTTAGCGATTACGCAAATCTACCGCTGCGCCGGTTATTTTCGTGATGGCGAGGTGATTTAAAAGGTGCTACGCACCAGCCAGCTCCGTGGACTGAGGTGCATCGCTGATTTCTGCGATGCGCTTTCACATTAACACCGATGTGATAGAAGTCAGCGAAGCGGCCAACGAATCGATACGCGTCCTTCGTCACGCGCGGTTAATGGATCATCGTACTTTGGCGGAATGATAGAACGGCAGGGCGCTTTGGGGACAAACGTTCTTTGTGCGAAGCTGGCGCTCGCCTGGCTACAATACAACTCAGAGCTAAATTGCAGAGCACTGCGTTCCTTATTATGCACGCGCAAAGAACGTAGTTGTCTAAGCTCTGGAGTGAACGCAGGCTCGATGTCGCGCTCGATGGAGGCATTTCATGTCTAGTCTGCCTTCCTAAAGTAGTTGCTGTTCATTCACGAGTGAGCTGACGGGCAAGCATCCGCTAACAGGCTAGGCGTGAGACGATTGTAGCCGCCTAGCCTTGCCAGGCGACTGAGTTGGAATGCCTTCTCGCTGACGCCTTTCAACCGGAAAACGGGTTCGCAAAAAGGTAGAGTGATGTTCCGAACAAGAAGCATTCCAGCAACCGTTCATCCACCGAGTCCGTCTGAACGAGGACCTGCCGTGCAAGCGCTGAAATCGGCCAAGCAGTCCGCTGCGCGAAAACGTTGACGATTGTCTTATGGGCTTCATCGCTGAATTTGAGCGAATCGGTGAGTATTCCTTCGACAGAGATAATTTCGCTTTTACGATTGAGTGACGCGCCTGTGTCCGTTCGGCCCGATCTGGAGAAATCGTAGGAGCCGGCCCATTCCTTTGTCCAGCACTGACGAAACCGATCTCACAGCTTGCTACCGGTAACCTCATGGCCAATTTCCCCGCCTGCTGACGCTTGCCCACAAGGCGGATGGTTCATGCGCAACGCTATGACCGCTCCTGGGAAGCGTCTGGGAGAACTCTGAAGCCGATGCAACATCATGGAGTGACAGGCGGTCCAGCCTCTGGTCTACAGCAGGTACTGCAGTCCCCACACTCTGAATCGATTGACCGCCTAAGCGTTGCAGACTATATCAAGCGGTGAGAGAGTGGGTGGGCTTGGCAAGCTACAAAGATCGTGGCGTGGATTGCAGTAAATCATTTATTTTCATAATGCCCGGGTGGCGAAATCGGCAGACGCAAAGGACTTAAAATCCTTTTTCCGGCAACGGGAGTGTGGGTTCAAGTCCCACCCCGGGCACCATGAACCTACGCTCTTCGCGCCCGAGGCCCGGAACGCTTCCGATATACTTTCTGTGGGCATGACAAACGCAAACGCGGCGCCCATCCCCACGCTCGACGCCGTCGCCGGCCCGTTGCGAGGCTCCAGTTTCCCTTTGGCTTCCGGGGAAGTTTCGATCGGCCGCGATCCCGGGAACGACATCGCCATCCTCGACAGCTCCATCTCGCGCCATCACTGCGTCATCGCTCGAAACGGCCGGCGCTACACGATAAAGGATCTCGATAGCCGCAACAATACCTTTGTCAACCGCGTTCCGGTGAACGAGCGCGTACTTGAGTTCGGCGACGAGATCCGCATAGGAAATTCGCTCTTTCTCCTGACCGACCCCGAAACCGCGCAATCCACCAGTTCAAACTCCGTACAGCTCGACGAATCTCCAGCCGGAGGCTCCACCGTCGTTTTGCGTAAGGAGCAGGCGCGCTATCTATCGCCTGCGCCGCGGCAATCCGCTCTGCCCGCCACCTCGCGAACAGTGCGCGATCTCAATGCGCTGCTCAAGATCGGCAACGCGCTGAGCCGGCTGCGGAGCGTGCAGGAAATCAAGCGCCAGGTGCTGGCGTGTGTTTTAGAAGTCGCCCCCGCCGACAAAGCGGCCCTCCTTCTGATCGAGGAAGGGTCGGCAGATTTCAGTTCGGTTCTAGTTCTCGACGGGAAAACCGGCGAGGAAATTTCAGCGCCGGTACAACTGAGCCGCACGGTGTTGGCGCAGGTTCTCGATCAAGGGGTGGCGTTGCTCAACAACGATGTGAGTGGGGACGCGGCCTTCGATGCGGCCGAGAGTTTGCTCACGCGGCGAATCCGATCCTTGTTGGTTGTACCGCTCGAATTCCTCGGCCGCATACGGGGCGTGCTCTATCTCGAAGCACGCAACCCACCCGCCCCGTTCGATGAAGACCTGCTGCAGCTTGTCACGGCAATCGGCAGCATGGCGGCGGTGACGCTCGAAAACGCGCGCCACGTCGAATCGCTGCAAACCGAAAATCGTAGGCTTCAGGAAGAGATCAACCTGGAACACGACATGGTGGGCGAAAGCGCGCGCATGCGCGATGTGTTTCAGTTCATCTCGAAGGCCGCCCCCAGCGATGCTACCGTGCTCATTCGCGGCGAAAGCGGCACGGGCAAGGAACTGGTTGCTCGCGCGGTTCACACCAACAGCTCGCGCTCAGCAAAACCTTTTGTGGCGATAAATTGCGCCGCCATTACGGATACATTGCTCGAAAGTGAGCTGTTCGGACACGAAAAGGGCGCCTTCACTGGCGCGGTTGTACAGAAAAAAGGAAAGCTCGAAACCGCCGAAAGCGGCACCGTCTTTCTCGACGAGATCGGCGAGCTCGCTCTTTCATTGCAGGCCAAGCTGCTGCGCGTTTTGCAGGAGCGCGAATTCGAGCGCGTCGGCGGCACGAAACCGATCAAGCTCGACGTCCGCCTGATCGCCGCAACCAACCGCGACCTCGAAGAGGGCGCAAAAAACGGGACCTTCCGCCGCGATCTGTATTACCGCCTCAACGTCGTGTCGGTACGGATGCCGGCCTTGCGCGAGCGGCGCGAGGACATTCCGCTGCTGGCGAGTTATTTCGCTTCCAAGCACGCCGCCAAGGCGAAGCGGAAGATCGCCGGAGTTTCGGCTGAAGCGCGCGCGGTCCTGATGAGCTACGATTGGCCCGGCAACGTGCGCGAATTAGAGAACGCGATCGAGCGCGCCGTCGTGCTCGGGGCTACCGACGTGATTCGTCCCGAAGATCTGCCCGAGGCGCTACTCGAGAAGCCCGCCTCGCCGGGAGGTCCCGCGACGCGTTATCACGAGGGCGTTACTGAGGCGAAAAAGCAACTGATTCTCAAAGCCGTCGAGCAGGCGCACGGGCAATATACCGAAGCCGCCCGCTTGTTAGGAGTGCATCCGAACTATTTGCACCGTCTGATGCGCAATCTGAATCTTAAGGGCGCGGACTCTACTTCAAACCCGTGACCAGGTACAGATTCGCGGTGTCGCGCTGGTACGAATAAGCGTACGATTTTCCGTCCGGCGCGATCGCGGCCGCGAGCATTTGCGCTCCCACCGGATCGGGCGGGCCGATTTCCTTCAGGAATTCTCTTTTCCCCGTGGCGGCATCGATGCGGTAGATTTTGTATCCCAGGCCGCCCGGCGCGTCTCCGCGGAAAAAGATCCGCCGTCCATCGCCGGCCCAGCGCATCGGGCGTTCGCCTGGCTGAATGCCGGGAATCGCTTTGCTTTCGCGGCGCCCGATGTCGTAAACGAAATACTTCCCGCCCTCCATCGCTACCATCGCATTTCCGTCCGGCGAGATGCAGCAACCGCGCACGCCGTCCGGCGTAATGGCCACGGCGGCGCCCCCGGCCAAGTCCTGCGCGTACGTCCGCGATGCCTTACCTGCTTCGTTCGCCGTGAACAGAATCCGGTCGCCGCCGGGGAACCATTCCACATAGTCGTAGCGCATACCGGGCGTGCTTAAGTTCTTGGGCTCGCCCGCCCCCGTGGGCAGCACGGTCAAGGTGGAAAGCGTTGGATCGCGACCGATCGTCGCCACCCATTTGCCGTCCGGCGACAGGGTCGGGCGGTTGCCGTATCCCAGCAAAACCGCGGGCGAGCCGTCCGATTTGCGTAAATAAATCGCAGTGTTGCGCCCTTCCCCGTAAGACAATTCGAGGAACAGAAGTGTTTTCCCGTCGTTCGAAAGATCGAAAATATGGGACGTGTCGAGCCAGGAAAGATCCTGCTCGGCGCGGGAGTTGGAAGAGGATGCCGGCGAAGAATACTCCATCGCGATGCGGGTGGTGGCGACGGTGATCAGCAGCTTCCCATCATGCGAAATATCCTGCAGAATGGTCCACCCGGGGATCTGTCCAACAACGCGCTCCTGCCCTTTTAGCGTCACGGCGCGCAGCGTCGGGTCTCCACTCAGACGCATCGCCGAGAACCAGATTTCGTTCCCTTGCGCGTTCCAGGCCAGATATCTGCCGATGGCGCGCCAGCCGTGCGATAGCACGCGCTTCTTCACGCCCGATCCCACCACTACGACGGAATAATCGCCTGCCTCGGGTTCGTTCTCGTAAAAGGCGACCAAGTCCCCTTTCGGCGAGACCCGCGCGCCGATGGGAGGCTTCCCATCGTTTTCATAGAGGATTTTGCCGATCGGATATTCGAGCCGGTTGTGGCCGTTCACTTGGCGCACCACCGCCAACTTCGATCCGTCGGGCGACCAATCCGCCTCCATCACATTTTCGAGCACCTCGCGCGGAGCGCCTCCCGCCAGCCGCGCGCGCGCCAGCGTGCCGACCGCGGCATTGCCCAGCAGCAGCGCCATTTCACCGGTTGACGAGAGTGAAAGAATTTTGCCCTCGGGAAGTCCCAGCGAGCGCGACTCGCGGCTGCCCGCGATCGTCGAGAATACTTCGCTCGGTTTGCCGTCCCACTCCGCGCTGTATACGAGGGTCTGGCCGCCGGGCGCAAACCGCGCGGCGGAAATGTCGCCCCGTCGGAACGTGAGTCTCTGGTAAGATGCCGGTCCCGTGCCTTGCAGCCGCGCCGCGACATAGAAACCCACTACGGACCCGAGGACGAGCGCCGCCGCGGCAGGCCACATCCAACCTCGCGCAAGCCGGCGCCGCGTCAGGACACCGTGCGCCGGACGCATCCCTATGCCGGACGCTTGCGCGAGCCGGTCCGATTCTACGTCGGCCAGCAAATCCTCTAGCGCTAACTTCAGGTCCGACATGCTTTGCCAGCGCTGGCTCGGATTTTTCCGCAGGCAGCGGCTAATGATTTTGTCGAGCTCTCGTGGAATTCCCCGCGCCACGTCCGCCGCCGGCCGCGGCTCCCGCTGCAGAATCGTCGCGAGTACCGACAGCTTGGAATCGCCCGTGAACGGCCGGCTCCCCGTGGCCATTTCGTACAGCACCGAGCCAAAAGAAAAGATATCGGACCGCGCGTCCACCCTCTTGCCTTCGGCCTGCTCCGGCGACATATAGGCGACGGTCCCCAGAATCGTCCCGTTCTCGGTGATGCTTCCGGCGCGAGATGCACGCTTTCGGTGGCGGCGAAGGCGTCCGCTTTTGCCGCTTCGGGCAGTTTCGCAAGGCCGAAGTCGAGCACCTTCACCAGCCCCTGCTCGGTAACCATGAGATTCGCCGGTTTCAGATCGCGGTGCACGATGCCGTTGGCGTGCGCGGCGGCGATGGCGTCCGCGATCTGTATCGCGTATTTCAGTGCATCGCTCAGCTTCAGGCCCTTGCGGCCGATCAGCCGGTCCAGGGTTTTGCCCTGCACGAATTCCATCGCGATGAAATCGATGCGGTCGTTTTCGGGTCCATCGCTGCCGATATCGTAAATCGTGATGATATTGGGGTGATTTAGCGCCGATGCGGCCCGCGCTTCCTGCGCCAGGCGGCTCTTACGGCCGGGGTCCGATATGTCCGACGAAGGCAGTACTTTTAATGCGATAGAGCGGTCCAGGTGCGTGTCGCGCGCGCGGTAGACAACGCCCATTCCTCCGGCGCCAAGCTTATTTTCAATGCGATAATGAAGCAGCTTTTGCCCGATCATCGGAGCATTAACCAACGAATTCCAGAGGCGAGACCCTATTATGTCACCGATTAAGGGTGTGCGATCACCATTAAAGTTCTAGTCCTTGCTAGAACGCAATGGACCGCAATGGCTAGGTTTTCGGGGTCGAGGGCGGCAAAGCTCTCGTCCAGCACCACCATGTCGGCGTTTTGGAGCAAGGCGCGCGCGATGAAGAGACGGCTGCGTTCCCCATGCGATAACTGCCAGCCGGTATCGCCCACCGTTTGGAGCAGCCCGGCGGGCATGCGGGAGAGCAGAGCGCCGAGGCCGAGCTCCCGGCACAGCGATTCCATCTCTTCGAAGTCGGCCGGCCGCGGCGGCCAGTGCGAGCCCATCATTAAGTTGAATGCGAATGTCCCGCTCAGAACGTGATTTTCGTGAAATTGCGGCGCGCTCACGATGCCGCGCCGATCAATCCCGCTGCGCAGCAGTACGCCCGATTGCGCCGTTCGCATTCCCGTCAAGATCGCGGCCAGCGTGGATTTTCCGCCGCCGGAGGGCCCTTCTAGCAACACGCGGTCGCCACGCGCGATGCGCAGGTTGCATCCTCGTAGCACCGCTTCCCGGCGAGTGCCATAGCGGTACACGAGCCGGCGCACATCGAGTATCAGGCCGGAGTCGCGGGACTGCTCCAGTGACGCCGCGGGTGGCGGAGATGGGCGCGCCGCCGCATCGAAGAGGAGCTTCGTCCGGCGCCACGCGATGGTCGCGCCGGCGAGCTGCCAAAGTCCTCCGGTAAGCCGCCCGAACGCGCGGTATGCGAGCAGAATGCCGCCCACCGTCACCGCCAACCGCGTGGTGGAAGCGCCGCCCCAAACGAAAGCGGGCGCGAGCGCCACAACCGCCATGACAAGCCAGCCTCGCGCGACGACGGCGACAAATAGCGTTGCCGCGCGATCAAGCTTGCGCGATATTTCGAGGTATCGTTCCATGCCCTGATCCTCGCCGTCGTGCCAGTGCTCCCGGCGCTGCTGCGCCAGTCGCGTGCGGTGCCCCACCATACGCTCCACCAGCTCGTGCGTCATTCCCAGACGGGCGGTGGTCCAGATCTCGTTTTTTTGGAAGTAGCGCCAGGCGAGAAATGCGGCGCCCCCGAGCCAGCCAAATAACAACAGAGCCTGGGGCCAGGAATCTCCCGCGAAAAGAACCGCGGCGGCCAAAATAAACTCGATGCTCGCGACTAGGGCCAGGAAACCCCCGCTGAGCGCCAGCGCTTCGACCTGCTGCGATTCGAGTACGCGGCCGAGAAGCTGGCCCGCGCCTTCCGACCGGATCTCGTCCGGTTCGAGGCTTAGCGCACCGGCGAGCAGCCGCTGCTTCAAAACGGCTCCCGCGCGGATCGCAATGCCGCCTTGCAGCCACGTTGCGAGCATGCGCAGGGGAACCATGGTCAGCAGCAGCAGCGCCCAGGCGAGTAGCCAACCTTGGTCGATGCGTCCGTTCAGAGCCGCAAATCCCAGCACCCACCAGGCGCCCAGGAAGAGCGAATACTGCGCCAGGTGAGCGCCCGCCAGCAGCGCCAGCCGCCGCAACACGCCGGCTTCTCTTAATTGCGCGCGGAAATTCGACCCAGGAGGCAGGCGCAACAGCCAACAGCCGCCGATCTGCCGCGACTGCAGCCGCTCGCGGACGATCGCGTCGCGCACCTTGGCGCGGTGGCTTTTCGCAATGCCCGCCGCTTCGAGCAGCGCATCGGCTTCCCGCGCCAGCGGCGCTTCGAGACCGGCGCAGAATTCCGCCGCGAGCGCTTTCGTTGCGATATTGCGGTAACTCAGGTCCGGCGCGAGCACTCGCGCCGTGCGCGCATTCGCGTGAACCAGCAAGACGAAGCCGCGGGGCGTCTGCAGCAGCGCCGGCGCGGCTGCCCCGATAGAGCGCGCCAGCCCCGAATAAGGCATCGTGGCGGCCTCCGCTTCCAGCTCCGAAGCTTCCGCCGCGGCGCCGATCCAGCGGTCAAGAGCATCGCCGTCCGGGGAAGTGCTCGTGCTGGGCCCGCCGAAATTCGAAGCCTCGTCGACAGCGCCAATGCCCCGGCCGGGAGCGCCGGCAGCCGGCGTAATGTCCGCGGCAGGCCCGCTTAAATGGGCGGGAGCACCGCCGCGAAGCGCGGCGAAAGCTTCGCCAAGCTGCGCCAGCGGCCACGCGCAGGAACCTACATCGCGGCCCAAGTCACCCCCCGCTCCTCGGCGATCAAGCCGTCTTCAAGCCGTATGCGGCGCCACGACGGATCTCGCCACAAGCCCTCGCGTAGGGTGCGGTCTGCATCGAGCATGGCGCGGTAGCGCGAACCCGGCATGGCCGCGAGCTCGGCGGGCGAGCCGTCCTCCAGCAGCTTGCCGCCGTCGATTACCAGCACGCGCGGAAACGAGCGCGTCTCGCCGATATCGTGCGTAATGCAGAGCAATGTCGCGTTCTCCCAGAGGCGGCGCGCGCGCGCCAGCAGGTCGCTTCTTTGATCGCGCGCCAATCCTCGGAACGGTTCATCGAGAATGACCAGCCGAATGCCGGGGCGCAACAGCGCGCGTCCCAAGCGCACGCGCTGGCCTTCCCCGCCCGATAAAAGCGCGCCGCCTTCTCCGAGAGCAGTTTCGGCGCCGTCGGGAAGCGCTTCGAGTACTTGGCGAAGGTCCGCGGCATCAATAGCCGGGCTGAGCGCGAGTGCAGCGCCGGGCTCGCAGCCGTAAGAAAGATTCTCGGCCAACGAACGGTTCCAAAGCTGCACCGCCGGATCGACCCATGCGATCTCGGAGCGCAAGGTTTCGAGCCGCCCGGCATCGAGCTCCCCTCCATCCACCGTGACGCGGCCGGCGGCCGCGCGGTACCACCCTAGCAGCAGGCCAACCAGGCTCGACTTGCCGGCCCCCGACGGCCCCACGATCGCGACGTGGGCGCCGCAAGGAATTTCGAGGTCGATGTTTTCGAGAATGGTGTGCCCCGCGGCGCGCACTGTGACATGGTCGAGAGCGATTGCCGCGGGGTTGGCGCTCCTTTCCGAAGGCAGAGCAGACCCGGCCGGGGCGGCGTTTTCCTCCAGCGCGCCTAGCGGCTCCATCAATCGCAGCGTCAAATTGCGATATGCCGGATATTGCCAGGCTACGAGCGCGATCTCTTGGCCCAGAACGGGCAGATTCAGCGCCCAGTAAACCAGGAGCAGAATACCGGCTGAATCGCCGTTGCGGCCTACGTATGAAAAAAGCAGCGCGGCGGCGAGGCCAAATCCGCAGAAAAACTGGAGAGCATCGACCGCGACGGCGACGCGTTGCAATCCGAACGCGGCGCGGGCCCATTCGAGCACCAGTCCTTCATGCTCGCGGCGCACGGGGCGTTCGGCTGCGTGCGCGCGGATGGCAACCAGCCCGAGCAGCCCATCGAGATAGAAACGGCTGAGCGCCCCGAGCTGGCCGCGGACGCGCAGATCGCGCTCGAGAAGCGCGGGCTGCGCCGCCAGGGGTAACAGCAGAGCAGCGGCGGCCGACGCGATGGCCCAGGGCGCCCCCGGCGGGTCGAGCCACAAGATCCCCAGCGTGGTCAGGAGCAGCTCAAACACGGCGCGCACAAGTCGGCCGCCAAGCTCGGGCAAATGGCGGATCTGATGGATGCTGTGGCTGCGCTCCGCCATGTCGGAAGTCAGCCGGCTTTGAAAATAGCGGTCGCCCAAGCGTGGAATTTTTTCGAGAAAAGCGATTCGCAGGCGAACTTCGAGTTTACGGCCGATGCGCAGCAGACTGCTGGCCAGCGGGAGATCGAGGAGAAACAGCGCGCCGGTGAAGATCGCGAGCGCGGCCATGGCGCCCCAACGCCGCCCGCTTCCCGCGAGCGCGCCGTTGAGGCCGAAAACGCCGCGGAACAGCATGGCTTCGACGATTACTCCGGCGGCGGCGGCCAGCATCGCCAATGTCAGCGCTAGGGGATTGAAGAGTCCGTCGGCGCGCAGCAGCTTCAGCAATTCGCGGCCGGGGCGGGCCGGAGCTTCCCGGAGCGCGGCCGCTAAGTCCGGCGGCAGCGCGGAGGCTGCTTCAGCTCTGCCTTTGACGCGCAACAGCACGGCGCCGGAAAAACGAAGTTGTTCGGTCCCTTCATCGTCCGGCGGCGCGGGTTTTACGGACCAGTACGCTTCGGGAATGCAGGCCGGGTCGCTCGAAGCTTGCTCGAACAAGCGCTCCAGCAGCGCCGCTGCTTCGTCCGCCGCGGCGTAATCCGGCGGCGCTCGCGATGGACTCGGCTCATGCGACAGGCGGCATCGAGAGCGGCGAGGGAACGCCAGGCCGGGTCTTCGATGGCGCGTTCGGTGAGGCGTGGGGCGGAATCGCCGAGATTCAACAACCGCCGGCGCAGTGGCTTCAGAAACGCCTCCGAGCCCGCCCAATCGCGCCAGCTTGCGGACGGAACCGCCGTCGTGTGCGCAAAGATCTCTTCGCGAAAGCCGGCGGTGGTGACCCAGCGGCGGCCGCAGCAAGGGTCCATCAACTGGATCAACGGTCCGTGACGGCGCCACGCCACGACGAAATGCGTCAGCCCCAGCGCAAGCTGCACCACCACGATGGCCGGCAGGGCGTCCGCATGGGGAAGAAGCAGATGGTCGACCGGGACCATGATCTGCTCGGCGTCGAGGCCGAGCTGCACGGCAAGCTCTTCGAGAGTGTCGATGGACGTCCCATCGACATCGGTCTGGCAGGCTTCGCGCAAACGGCCGTAACTCGCGGCGATTCCGAAACCCTCGAGCAGGCACTTCAGCGAGGCGGGTCCGCAATCCATGGCGGACGCCTGCAGTACCTCCGGCGCAAAGAATCGGCGCTTCACGGGACGCCCGCGGATCGCAACATCCCCGCGGATCGTAATAGCAAGGTGGCAGGCGAGACGGTCTCGATTTCGACCTCGACATGAGCGGGGAGTCCGTCTTGAAGCGCTACCGGCGAGGGCGCGCGATCAAGCGCGATCTCCACCCGGAGGAGGCCATTATGAATTTCCTTGTCCAGGCGGGCGACGCGGCCGGCAAACGCGATGCCCGCTATTTGGACGCGAGCGGTTTCGCCCGGGTGGATGCGCGCTATCGCAAATGCCGCGGGAAATTCGGCCGCGACGTACGCTTTCGCCCCGCTGACCACGATTCCAGCGCGGTCGCTACTTTCATAGCGCGCGATGCGGGCTTCAAAGAACCAGAAAGTCCAGGCCGCCAGCACTACAAGGGGAATGAGCAGGAACCAGATCGCGCGCCGCGATCGGCCGTCCGCGCGCAACGCCCGCACGGAACGGGAAAAAGGAATTGGCACTTGGAAGCCATTCGGATTATATCGAAAGGTGGGTTGCCGGTGTCGCGTGCCGCTGCGCTAAAGGCCGAGCGTTTTGTCGATTTCCGCGGTCACTTGCAGCAGCAGCCCGGGATTGCGCAAAATATTGCGCAGCCCGTAATTCGCGTAGTTGTCCACGAGCGCGTCGGCGGCCGCGAGCGCGAGTGCATAAGCGGCGCGCGCGTTTTCCGGATTGAGCCGGGACCAGTTCTGGCCTATATTTTCGAGCTTGGGGAGCGATCCCGCGCCGATTCTGACGCGAAGATCCTGGCGGGCGGCGGAAGACAGAGTATCGCCCGAGAGCTTCTGCGCCAGTCCTTCATGCAGCCACGCCGGGAAACTGCCTATGTTGGCGAGGCAGGCGTGCACAGTTTCATGGGCGAAGGTGCGCCGCGTTTGAGGACCGATCCGGGCGCCTTCGATCAGCGGCACGTGAATGCGCCCGTCATAGAGACCACCGCTCCATTCGGCGGCGTTGGTCCCGCGGTAATACGCTTCGCGGCTTTGCACAATGGCGGTGATGCGCTCCTCCGCGGGACAGCCGAGCCGGCCCGAAATGCGACTGAACTCCTCGTCGAGGGCCGCGACCATCGAACGCGCCACATCGGCCGGCAGGGTATCGCCTTCGTAGCGCAAAGCGACGCGCAGGCCATATATTTTCTCGCCGCTCTTGTCCGCTTTCGATTCGCGGTCGACAACGCGACAGAACGCGGCGAGCTTGAGATCGCCGTCGAGCGGCGCGGCGTCGCGGCAGTACTGGCCGGCGCGGCGCAAATCGTCGCTACGATAGGCAGCCAGGGCCGCCAACCCGATCAGGCCGGCGTCGTGGGGATGGCGCTGTAGCAGCGGCTCCAGAAACTGCAGCGCTTGCGCGGGTTGGTTGGAGTTCAGAAGATCGGCAATACGCCGCGAATCCGGAGCGCTCTGCTTCAGAAGTTGAAGAACGGCGTCCGATCGGATGGTGGCGTCATTAACCGCAATCCCACCTTTTCGCTGCTCTTCAAAGGCTTTGATGCCGCTAAGCGCCGCGGCATCGACGTAGCCCGCGACCGATTTCCCATCCACGCTGGCCGCGATCTTATAGCAATTAGAGCCGTCCGATACCGCGAACTGAATTTCGACCTGCGTGCCGGCCGGAATGCTTCCGATCGCGCCGTCCGAGGCATCGCAAGAGGAGCGCAACGCCGCATTATGCGTCGCCGTAATGGCGAAAAGTACCGCGACCGCCGCAACCACAACCCGATGTTAGAGCAAGACACGCGGAAAATCTCTCGGGCGAAGACCTGAGGACAGCGCGGATTGCGTGAGCGCCTGATGACGAATGGATGGGCTCAAAACGAGGCTGAGGTGTTGAAGATCGGTGGTGACGGGAACGCCGCACGCTTGCGCGAGGACGCCGGTTTATGGGGTGCTCTGCGGGTCAGCAGGCGCTCAAAGCCGCAAATAATGTGTGATGCGGCGGCCCCGGACGTTACACCCGCGCTTAAAATATGAGGCATGGACCTTAGCGGCAAGAAAATTGTAATTTTTGTGGATAACTTATATCAGGAAATGGAGGTATGGTATCCATATTTCCGTTTTCAGGAAGCGGGAGCCGAGGTGTTGCTGGCGGGCGCGGAAGCGGGCGCGACCTATACGAGCAAGCTGGGCTATCCGGCGACTTCGGACGTGCGCTATGAGCAGCTCAACGCGCGGGAGTTCGACGGCGTCGTTGTCCCCGGCGGATATGCCCCGGACCGCATCCGGCGCAACACCAAAGCCAACCAGTTCGTACACGAAATGGATAAGGCGGGCAAGCTGGTGGCGGCCATTTGCCACGGACCATGGGTACTCTGTTCGGCGGAGATGCTGAAAGGACGGCGAGCGACGTCGTTCATTGCCATCAAAGACGACGTGGCGCACGCGGGCGCACGCTGGGAGGATGCCGAAGCGGTAGTGGACGGGAATCTGGTGACGGCCCGCAAACCGGAAGATCTTCCGGCGTTCTGCCGCGCGTGCTTGCAGGTGCTGGTGGAGAGTCCGGTCGCAGTGTGAGCGGCGCGAATGGCGCGGCTATTGCGGTACAAGGGCTGATCAAATCGTACGGCGCCGTCGAGGCCGTGCGAGGGATTGATTTTGAAGTCCGGCCGGGCGAGGTTTTCGGGATGTTGGGTCCGAACGGAGCGGGCAAGACCACAACCGTCGAAATCCTGGAGGGATTGCGGCAGCGCACAAGCGGCAGCGTATCGGTGCTGGGCTTCGACCCGGACGTACAGGTTCGCGCGTTGAAAGATCGCATCGGCGTATGCCTGCAAGCGACGAACCTGCCGCCCAAAATTACGGTGCGGGAGGCACTCGATCTGTTTGCGTCGTTTTACACGCGGACCGTGGATGTGGGGCAGTTGCTCGGACGGATGCAGCTTGGCGATAAGGCGCGATCGCATTACGCTAAGCTCTCGGGAGGACAGAAGCAGCGCGTAGCGCTGGCGCTGGCGTTGGTAAACGACCCCGCGCTGTTGTTCCTGGACGAGCCGACCACGGGTCTCGATCCGCAGGTCCGGCACGAGATTCACGGCTTGATCCAGGAGTTGAAAACGGCGAACCGGACGATTCTGCTGACGACGCACTATATCGAGGAAGCGGAGCGGCTGTGCGATCGCGTCGCTATCATCGACGCCGGAAAGATCATTGCCATGGGCACGCCGCGCGAAATTCAAGCAGCCACGTTGGGAGAATCCTTGATTGAAGTCCATTGCGATCGCGCCGCGCCGGCCGATATGCCGGCTTTCGGGGACGGCAAGCAGACCGTTTCCGAGGACCGCAAAACCATTAGCGTTGGCTCAGGGCACCCCGCGCGCACGCTGGTCGAGATGGTGAAATGGATCGATCAGCAAGGGATCGAGCTCACCGATATTCACCTGAAACGCCCTACTCTCGAAGACGTATTTATTGAACTGACGGGAAAGAAACTACGCGAATGAAGGCCTTCTGGGCGCAAACGGTCGTGAACCTGAAACTGACCGGGCGGGACCGCATGGTGCTGTTTTTCAATTACGCGTTTCCGCTCGTATTTTTTTTCTTTTTCGGCGGCATGATGCACGCCGAGCGGGGCGGCGCGGCGGTGTACGTGGTTAGCATGGTGCTGACCATGGGCGTGCTGGGTAATGGCTTCTTCGGCGCGGGCATGAGAGCGGCGTCGGACCGCGAGCAGAACATTCTACGGCGCTTCAAAGTGGCTCCCATCACGCCGGCTCCGATCCTGATGTCGGCTTTATTAACGGGCTTGATCAATTATCTTCCGGCGGTGGCGCTGATTCTTGCGCTGGCGCACGGAATGTGGGGGATGCCGCTGCCGCGCTTATTCGCATTTTTCGTGTTCGTGGCGATCAGCCTTCTCGCTTTTCGCTCCCTCGGGCTGATCATCGCTTCCTCAGTGAACTCCATGCAGGAAAGCCAGCTCCTGGTGCAACTGTTCTATATCCCGATGCTGCTGTTGAGCATTATGCCGATCAGCGAGTTGCCGGCGTGGGCGCAGGTGGCGACGCAATTCATTCCCGCCGGGTATCTGCAGATGGGGATGCAGGGGATGCTCATCCGCAACGAGGGGCTGGCTCAGAATGCCGTGCCGATTGGAGCGCTGCTGCTTACGACGGCGGTGGGCACGTTCATCTCGATGAAGCTGTTCCGCTGGGACAAGGACGAAAAGGTACGGCCCGCGGCCAAGCTCTGGATTGTGGCGGTGCTGGCGCCTTTTCTTCTGCTCGGCGCATATCAGACGCGCTCGCGCCAGGCCGTGACGAAAGCCAAGATGCTGGAGCGCTCCTTGATGCGAGGCGAGACGCTGCTGATCCGCAATGCGCGCGTGTTCACGGGCGATGGGAAAGTCCTCGAACAGGCCTCGGTGCTGATCAAGGACGGCAAGATCGCGCGCATTATCGAGGGGGCGGCTCCCGAAGCGAAGGCGCTCCACGCCGAAGCCTTTGAAGGCGCGGGCAAGACCGTGTTGCCCGGGCTGAGCGATATGCACGCGCATCTGGCCGCCTCCGGCGGCTTCTCGAAAGCCGCGCCGTCCGCAAACTTCGAGAGGGATCTGCTGCGCGAATTGGCCGCCTATCTTTACAGCGGCGTCACTAGCGTGAGGAGCGTGGGCGATCCGTTAGATGTGATGCTGCGCGTCCGCGACACAGTCGCCTCCGGGGCGAGGCTGGGGGCGGAACTGTATACATGCGGTCCCTTGTTCACTGCCGCGGGCGGCCACGGGACGGAATATTTTAAGGATCTTCCGGAGGTGGTTCGCAAACAGGCGGAAGCGCAGACCGTGCGGACGCCCTCTTCGCCGGACGAGGCTCGGCGCCAGGTGCGGGAGCTTAAGACGCGCGGCGTCAACTGCATTAAAGCCATTCTCGAATCGGGAACCAAGAACGCTCCGTTCAATCGCCTGGACACGAACATTCTGGCGGCGATTGCGGCCGAGGCGCACGCGCAATCGCTGCCGCTAGCCGTACACACGGGGGTCGCGCGCGATGTGGCGGATGCGGTCGCGGTGGGCGCGAACAGCATCGAACATGGCTCTTTTCGCGATGTCATTCCCGACGACCTGTTTCCAGAAGATGAAGGAGCGCGGCATTGCGTACGATCCGACACTGACGGTCGCCGAATCGCTGCTCGATGTTGCGAACGGCAGCATGGAGCCGCTGGAGCGGCCGCTCGTGCAGCAGGTGGTCCCGGCGGCGCTGATTGCCTCGACGAAACAGTTCCTTGCATCCGCGGAAGGAAAGCAACTGGGGGCCAGAATTGCCGGCTATGGATTGAATATGGATATCGCGCGGCGCAACCTGCTTCGCGCTTGGCGGCTAGGGGTGATCCTGGTGACCGGTACGGACGCCGGCAATCCGCTGGTGTTTCACGGTCCGGCCATACATCGTGAGATGCAGCTCTGGGTTGAGGCCGGAATCCCGCCGGCGGTGGCGTTGCAGGCGGCCACGCGGAATGCGGCCATGCTGTTGGGAGAAGGCCAAAGAATTGGTACGATTCAACCGGGGTATGATGCGAATCTCACCATTGTGGACGGGAATCCCTTGAAAGACATCCGGCAAACCGCAAACGCGGAGGTCATTTTAAAGGGCGAGCGCATTAATAGCGCCGTTCTGTTCAATCAGCAATGAACGCCATCGAGTACGACGCGATAATCGTGGGCGGCGGGCCTGCCGGGCTGAGCGCCGCGCTGGTTCTGGGGCGCTGCCGCAGACGCGTGCTGGTGTGCGACGCGGGGCATCCTCGCAACGCCGCCTCGAGCGGAGTACACGGCTATTTCACGCGCGACTGCATCGCGCCCGCGGAATTGCTTTGGATTGGGCGCGAGCAGCTTGCGCCCTATAGCGTGGAATTTCGTAACGGCGTCGTGAAGGAGATTGAGCCGAGCGAAGGCGGATTCAAAGTGTGCCTGGACGACGGCTCCGAGCTGCTGGCGCGCAAGGTTCTGGTCGCGACGGGAGTACGGGACCGGCTGCCCGAAATTGAAGGTCTGAAAGAAATGTTCGGCAAATCCATCCATCATTGTCCCTATTGCGATGGCTGGGAATGGCGCGACCAACCGGTTGCCGTATACGCGAAAAAGCAGACCGGATTCGGGATGTCATTGGCGCTGCGCACGACCTGGAACGACGATGTTGCGCTGTTGACGGACGGTCCCGCGCGCCTGAAACCGGAACAGCGCGAAGAGCTCGGCCGCTTCAACATTATCGTCCGCGAGGAGAGGATTACCCGCGTCGAAGGACGCGACGGAATGTTGGAGCGAATCGTGTTTAAGAAAGGCGAGCCGCTGGCGAGGCGCGCGATTTTCCTGAACACGGGATTCGAGCAGCAGTGCGGCCTGGCGAAGGATCTGGGATGTCTGTTTAACAGCAAAGGCGTGCTGCGCGCCGGCAAGGACGAAGGCACGAACATACCCGGCGTTTATGTGGCAGGGCGACGCCTCGCGCGACGTGCAGATGGTCATCGTGGCGGCGGCGGAAGGCGTGAAGGCCGCTAAGGCTATCAACGAGGATCTGCAGCGCGAGACGCGCGAGAGGGTCAGCCGCTAGCCGACGCGCCGCTTGGCACGACAAGTCATGGTCTCTAGCACTCCTTTACCGTCGTTTGTCTGCGCGTAGTGCATAATCGAGCGCTTCAATAAATTCCCTGGTGTCCGCGTAGTAATTAGGGTACGCCGCCCGCAGATCACTAACCGAATCCACCCACACCAAGACCGCATCAAGTTCTTCGTTCTTGGATTTTCAATTTCGGCGATTACCTTGGACGCCTCCCGCCTGCTCGAATATCCCCGGACCTTCACAGTATTCTGCTCCAGGTTAAGCACGAGCAGCAGCCATTTGAACCCTCCAATGTTCTTTCGCGGCAATGCCCGAACTGTATCAGTCGATCCCTGTAGGCGCTGACGTACCTTAAGCGATCTGGTGGCTTCGCGCAATTCCTTTATCAACTCGCTTGCAGCTGTTGGATTCCCGCTACGAGAGGTGTTGCCTCTCGAAGTGCGAGCGCCGATCCCATCAGAGCAAAGAACCGCCGCCACTTGATAGGGCCGGCCCCGAATTTTAACGGTTCTCTCGTGAATGTTGTGACGGTCTCAACGGTTGTCGCAAAGGCATGTTGCAGTAGCGACGTACGTGAATGCCGCGATAGCCATCATTTTTGGGTTTTCTGATGGAGTCGTAGCACTTTAGAGATCCTTCGCTACCAAGCAGCGGCTCATCTCCACGGTACATTCCATAAAGAGTATCTACAGCCCGAACGTCTGGCAGAATAGCCCTGCAACCTCCGAGATCCTGCATCTGAGAAAGCTTCATAGCGGGTTCTCGATGCAATTTATTCATCACCGAGGAAAATCTTTTCATTCGCTGAGCAACGATGGTATCCTCATCGATCCGTCTTGCGCGTGAGCGTAAACCGGCTTGAAAGACATTCCAAGGCAATCCGTGAGATGTGCGCCAATTTTGAACCACCAAATAAGCACGGCCGAGATTCTCAGGCCGCACACCGCCGACCCACCATGGAATAAGGAGTGCTCCAGCACGGTCAATCTCCCCTTTTCCGTACTCTCGCTTTGCCCATTCAGCCATATATGATTCAGGTTCTTACCGAAGACCCCAACGCATACGATGCGTCGAGGAGGCTCAATGACCCTCTATGCGGGCGCCAGCACCGCGGCGCCGCGGATTTCATCGTGCTTCAACGCGTTCAAGGCGGCGTTCGCTTCCGCCATTGGGAAGAGCCGCGTCTCCGTGTGAATCGGAATTTCGGCGGCGATTTTAAGAAAATCCTCCCCGTCCTGGCGCGTATTGTTGGCCACGCTGCGGATGATGCGCTCGTGGTAAATAATGTCGTAATCGAACTGCGGGATGGGACTCATGTGAATGCCTCCCAGAACCACCGCTCCCCCTTTTTTTAGAGTCTTCAAAGCGGCGGGAACGAGTTCTCCGGCGGGCGCGAAGATAATCACGGCATCGAGCTTTTGCGGCGGCTGATCGAAGGACCCGCCGGTCCACACGGCTCCCAGCTCGGCGGCGAGCGAGGCATGACGAGGCTCGCGGCTGAAGGCGTACACGTCAATGCCCCAATGGCGCGCGACCTGAATGGCCACGTGCGCGGCGGCGCCAAAGCCGGATAGGCCTAGGCGCGCGCCTTTCGATACGCCGGAGAGACGCAGACAGCGGAACCCGATGATGCCGGCGCACAGCAGCGGCGCGGCGTGCAGGTCGGGAAAGCCCTCGGGCAGCGCATAGACGAACGACTCCGGCGCGACGATATATTCGGCGTAGCCGCCATCCACCGTGTATCCCGTAAAATCGGGAGCGTCACAGAGATTTTCGCGGCTGGAGCGGCAATATTCGCAGGTTCCATCGGTATGATACAGCCACGCCGCGCCGACGCGATCGCCGCGCTTAAAGCGCCGCGCCCCGGGACCGGTTTCATCGACGATCCCGACTACCTGGTGTCCCGGGATCACAGGCGATTTGCGCGGCGGAAGCTCTCCTTCGGTAACGTGCAGGTCGGTGCGGCAGACCCCGCAGGCGCTTACCTTGATGCGCAACTGCTTCGCCTCGGGCCGCGGCGTGGGAACCTCCCTCCATTCGAGAGGATTCGTTTCAACCGGGGCGGGCGCGCGTAGGATGCACGCGTTCATCTGCCTTCAGGCTAGCGCGCGCGAAACGTACAATGGGAGTTCATGCCCTCGTTTTCGGACGATTTCTACAGAATCGGGAAGCTGCCGCCCTATGTGTTCGCGGTGATCAACGAAATGCGCGCCAAGGCCAGGGCCGCAGGAAGCGACGTGATCGATCTCGGGATGGGCAATCCCGACGGCGCCACGCCCGAAGCGGCGGTCGACAAGCTGATCGAGGCCGCGCGCAACCCTAAGAATCATCGCTATTCCATGTCGCGCGGATTGCCGCATCTGCGCAACGAGATCGTGCGGCGTTACCGTGAGAACTACGGCGTCGAACTGAATCCGGAAACGGAAGCGATTGCGACGATCGGCGCCAAGGACGCTCTCGCTCACCTGCTGTTTGCCGTGATCGGGCCGGGCGACGTCGTGGTCGTCCCGAATCCCTGCTATCCAATTCATCATTATGGCGTCATCATGGCGGAGGGCCACGCCTGCATGTTGCCCTTGCGCGATCCGGCGGCCTTCCTGAACGCGCTCGAAGATCTATACCGGCGTTCGGCTACTCCTCCCAAGATGATCCTGGTGTCGTTCCCGCACAATCCCACGACGCAGTGCGTGGACCTGAACTTTTTCCGCGACCTTGTGGCCTTAGCGTTACGGCATGGGACCATGGTCGTTCACGATTTTGCGTACGCCGACATCGGCTTCGACGGGTACCGTGCGCCGAGCGTTCTGCAAGTGGAGGGCGCCAAAGAGATCGCCGTCGAAATTTACTCCCTCTCGAAAAGCTTCAACATGGCGGGCTGGCGGGTTGGGTTTTGCGTGGGGAATGCCAAGCTGATCGCGGCGCTCGCGAGGATCAAGAGCTATCTCGATTACGGTATATTCCAACCAATCCAGATCGCGTCGATCATCGCGCTGCGGGAATGCCACGAAACGACCGCGCAGATCCGCGAAACGTACCAGAAACGGCGGGACGTGCTGATTGGCGGACTCGAACGCGCCGGTTGGCCGGTCGAGCCGCCGCGCGGATCCATGTTCGTGTGGGCGCCTTTGCCGGAGCAGTTCGCGCCCCTCGGGTCGCTCGATTTCGCCAAGCTCTTAATGCAGAAGGCTCTGGTGGCGGTGTCTCCGGGAATCGGCTTCGGTCCGCTTGGGGAAGGGCATGTGCGGTTCGGTCTGGTCGAGAACGAGCACCGCATTCGTCAAGCCACGAAGTCTATTCAACGCTTTATGAAAACCGGCATGGATTGAAGCCGGTTTGCAAGTGATAGGCTAACCAAATGGCCGCTTTAACGGACCCGCACGCTCCGGGCATCGTGGAATTGCGGCAGGTCCGCGGCTGCGATCTCGATGCGCTGTTGGAGGAAGAGACCACCACATGGCGCGAGACGCTCGATTGGGATTTCCGGCCATCGGCGGGCTTGGTACGGCGCTTTTTAGATATGCAATCCCTCACGGGCTATGCGCTGCTCGCGAGCGGGCGCGTCGTGGGCTACTCCTACTATGTGGCGGAGGAGCGCAAGGGGTTGATTGGCGATTTGTACGTCTTAAGCGAATTCGCCACGCCCGAAACGGAGGGGCGGCTGCTCGCAACCGTGCTGGACGGAATGGTAAAGTCGCCGCTGATTCACCGCGTCGAATCGCAATTGATGATGCTGCGGCACGGCGCCCGCATGGCGCTCCCTTACTGGCGCTACCTGAAAGTGTACGCGCGGAATTTTCTTGAGATCGACCTCGAGCGGGCTCGCGAGCTGCCCCCGTCGGCGGCGGCGCGGGCGTTTTCGATCGACAATTGGACGGAGCGCAAGCAGGACGAAGCCGCGCAACTGATCGCGAGCGCCTACCGCGGCCACATCGATAGCGAGATCAACGATCAATACCGGTCGCCCGCCGGAGCGCGGCGGTTTCTGATGAACATCGTTCAGTATCCGGGTTGCGGGGCCTTCTTCCAGCCATCGTCATACGTTGCCGTCGAACCGCGCGCCGGGCGTCTGGCGGGAATCTGCCTCAGCAGTCTGGTCGCCGATGACATCGGGCACATCACGCAGGTGTGCGCGTCGAATGCGGCGCGCGGGCGCGGCATCGGCTATGAGCTGCTGCGGCGCTCGCTCGAATCGCTGGCGCGAAATAATTGCCGCCGCGCCAGCCTCACCGTGACGGCGGCGAACACGCAGGCAATAGCGGTCTACGATCGTATGGGATTCACGAAGCGGCGTGACTTCTCAGCGTACGTGTGGGACGGCTTCTGAGCGCGCCTCCGCTACTTGTAACCGTTCAATAATCATTATCGTTCGAGATTCGATTGACAAGCGCGAGCGCTCGTTATCTAATAGGAGCTTGCCGCCCGAGGATCGCATGGAAACGTTCCGGCGGATCTGCGCCGGGCGCGGGCTGGCCAACACGCATCAGCGCCAGGTGATCTTTCGCGCGATCGCGGAATCGGATGGACATCCCACCCCCGAAGCGGTCTACGAAAGAGTCCGCAAACGCATTCCGAGTATTTCGCTCGGGACGGTTTATCGCAATATTAAGTTGTTCATCGATATCGGCGCGATCCGGCAGGTTGCGCCCGCGAGCGAGCGTCTGCGGCTGGACCCCAACCTGTCCGATCATCATCACCTGATTTGCCGTTACTGCCGTTCGATTGCCGATATCGACAGCCAAGCCATTGCGCCGATCCGGTTTCGGCGCTCGTTGCCCGAGGATTTTCGCATGGAGCGGTGCGAAGTGGAAATCCTGGGCGTATGTGCCCGCTGCGCCGCCGGAAAGAAGTCCCGCCGGCCGCGGTCAACAGCAATTACCAAACACAAAGGAGAACACAATGGGAAAAGTCGCAAGACAGATGGTGGAGCAGGCCGGGGTTGACGTCAACGTCCTGATCGATAAGCTGGTGCGCGCCGCCGGCGCCGAATTCACGACATTTTATTACTACACGATATTGCGCGTGAACGCGATAGGCCTTGAAGGTGAAGGCTTGAAAGAGATTATCGAGGACGCGCGTATCGAGGACCGCAATCACTTTGAAGCGCTGACGCCGCGCATTTACGAATTAGGCGGCGCGCTGCCGCGCGATATCCGCCAGTTCGCCGACATTGCCGGCTGTCCGGACGCATTCCTCCCGGCCAATCCGCGCGATACCAAAGCGCTACTCGAAGTGCTTGTGGAAGCGGAGCGCTGCGCCATCCGCACCTACACCGACATCTGCAACATGACCTTTGGGAAGGACCACCGCACCTACGATGTCGCGCTCGCGATTTTGCACGAGGAGGTGGAGCACGAGGCGTGGTTTTCCGAATTTCTTTCCGAAGGCCCGTCCGGTCATTTCCGCCGCGGCAAGCCCGGAACGTCTCCTTACGTGCGCCGCTTCATGTCCGCCGACTTCAGCGACTAGTGGCGTTTCAGAAGATCGTCCGGGCGGAGGAGATTCCGCCCGGGCATACCCGTTTCTTCCTGGTCGCATCGAAGCCCGTGCTGCTTGCGAATGCGCATGGCGAGTTCATCGCAACGCACGGCTTGTGCCCGCATCGCGGCAATGCCCTCGAAGGCGCGACGTTGGTGGATTATCTGCTGGACTGTCCCTGGCACCACTTTCAATACGATCTGCGGACGGGCGAGAATTATTTCCCGCGCAACGTATATCCCAAGGACATTCCAGGTCTGGGCGCGCAATTGCAGCCGCTCTCGAAATATGCCGTCGAGGTACGCGATGGCGAAATCTGGGTAGACGTGCCATGAGCGAGCTCGCAAAGCGCCGTTGTACACCCTGCCGCGGTGGAGTGCCTCCCTTAACCGGCGGCGCGCTGGAGGAGTTGCATCGTGGCGTGCCGTTTTGGAAGATCGTCCAGGAACATCATCTCGAGAAATCCTTCTTATTCCCCGATTTCGCGACAGCGCTCGCCTTCGTTGTGCGTCTTGGCGAGGTAGCGGAACAGGAGGGTCATCATCCCAATATTTGCCTCGCGTGGGGCCAGGTAGATGTGCGAATTTATACGCACAAGATCGATGGGCTGAGCGAAAACGATTTCATCCTCGCCGCAAAAACCGACGCGCTATTCTTTTCCACCACGTCTTAGCCGGCAATTCCATTTCAATCTCGCGCAACGCCGCGGCCAGTGGCCGCTCCAGGCCGGCGCTCTGCAAATTAAGGCCGGATGGTCTCGCCCGCACGCGCTGAGCTTTCCTCGCCGGAAGCCCCGGCTGCCCGGCGCCATGCAATCACAACCGACGCTCATGGTCCCCAAAGCCTATTTCCGCTTCGAGGCGGCTCGCGCAAGGCAATAGTGGGCACTCACCATCTCCCGAAACATCCGCTCGTACGGCCATGCGCCTCCGGCCCGGCACCATGCCACGGCTTGAGGCTCGTCCTTGACGCGCTCCCCGGATGCTTTTCACGCGTTCCCACTGGCTCGTCTAGCCGAACGCGCGAGAGTGCGCGGATTTCCTTGGGCTTCAATGGCCTCAGCGGCTCAGGCATTCGCGATAAGTGGCCCCGCGCTAACATTGAGACATGCCATGATCAGCCGTCTGCGGCCCTTATTGTTGGTTGTCCTTTGCGCGCGTCCCTCCGCCGGCCTCGCCCAGACCATCCCGCCGCACTGGCGCGTGATCGAGAGCGTGGAGAAGGGCTGCCAGGTTGCCGTGCCGCGAGACTGGATGCATGACCGCGCTGTACCGAACCGGGCCGCGTCGCCGGACGGTCGTTCTCATGTCGCGGTACACGAATCGACTTCCGGCAGAACGCTCGCGAAAGTCGGCGCTGAAGCGGAGCAGGTTATGCGGCCGGTCCGAATTTTTGAGAACACGGACCAGCGCCTGTGGTACGAAACCAGCGACAGGAAAAACGATACCCGCTGGTACGTAGCCGTCGCGGACGGCGGGAAAGTCTGCGATGCGCAGATCCAGTACGAAGGACCGCGACAAGAGGCGATCGCGAAAAAAATCGTGGCAACGCTCGGACCCGCCCAGTGATCCTTACGCAAATGTCAATTCGCGTTCTGAGCGCGGCCGACGCGGAGGCGTTCCGGCGGCTCCGTCTCGAGGCCCTCGAAGGGGAGCCGCGCGCCTTTGGATCGTCTGTCGAAGAAGACCGCGCGATTCCCATCGAGACAATTCGCGCTCGTCTCGAGCCCCAACCCGAGGGGAATTTCGTGATCGGCGCATTCACGGACGGCGCGCTGGCCGGTACAGCCGGCTTTCTCCGCGAAGAGCGGCTCAAGAGACGCCATGTGGGGTCCATCTGGGGCGTCTACGTCGCGCCCCAATGGCGCGATAATGGCCTCGCGCGGAAGATGCTTACGGAGCTGTTGAACCGGGTACGCGGTTACGCCGGCATCGATCATGTTGTCCTGCACGTAACAAAAGGCCAAACCGCGGGGCAAACCGTGGAGCAAACCGCAGCCCAACGCCTGTACCACTCCCTCGGCTTCGAGATTTGCGGGCATCTACGTCATGCCTACAAAATTGGCGCCGAATACGTCGATCAGGATCAAATGGTCTTGTGGGTTTCTCGACAGCAGCGCGGCGAGGCGCCTCGCTGAAGCTCCTCTTCTTCATCGCCGCGATTGCCCTCTCGCTCGAATTGAACGGGCAAGCCCCCCAGCCGCCCGAGACGCCGCCGCTCGGCGGCAACCCTCCGCGGCAGGAAGAAAACGCGGCGCCCGAGCCGGTTCAGCCCGAGGCGCGCTGGAACCTCTTCTATCAAGCCACGTCCATCGGCCAATATCACGGCGCCTTTCCCTCGCCATATACGGGTCCAAACAGCCTCCAACCCTACCCCGAAAGGGATGTTTCTCTCACCACGACTCTATTCTTCGGGTGGCGGCTCGAAGACAACACGGAGCTGTTCTTCGATCCCGAAATTGCCGGCGGCAGAGGCTTCAGCAACGTCACGGGTCTCGCCAATTTCACCAACGGGGAACTGCCCCGCGTGGCCGCCGCGCAACCCAAGCCTTACCTGGCGCGCCTCTACGTCCTGCACGACTTCGGGTTCGGCGGCGAGAAGGAATCGTTTGAAGACGACGAGAATCAGCTCGGCGGCCGGCGGCCCATGAGGCGTTATACCGTCGTCGCCGGCCGCTTTACCGTCACCGACTTCTTCGACAACAACCGCTATAGCCACGATCCCCGGACGCAATTCATGGGCTGGGCCACCATGTACAACGGCGCCTGGGATTATCCCGCCGACGTGCGCGGCTACACCTGGGGCTGGGTGCACGAATTTCATGCCAAGTGGTGGTCCCTGCGTTATGCCAGCGCCGCCGAGCCCCGCACGGCCAATGGTCCACGCTTCGATCGCCGGCTCTTTCGCGACCGCGGCGATGTGGTCGAAGGCGAGTTGCGTTACGATCCGCGCAAGCATCCCGGCGCCATACGGCTGCTCGGCTACGTCAATCACACGGACTCCGGCTCCTATGCCGATGCCATTCGCCTCGCTGCACAGAACGGCGGCGTTCCTAATATTAACGAGACGCTAAAAATCGGACGGCTGAAATACGGATTCGGGATCAACGCCGAGCAGGAGCTTGCGAAGGACTTCGGCGTTTTCGTGCGGCTCGGCTGGAACGACGGCAAGAATCAAGATTTCGCCTTCACCGCCATCGACCGCCTCGCGAGCGGTGGACTATCGCTGACGGGCGGCCGTTGGAAGCGTCCCTTCGACACCGCCGCAAGCGCCCTGACCGTGGGCGGCCTTTCCGGCGTGCACGCTGTTTTTCTCGCGCGCGGCGGCCTCGATTTCATCATCGGCGACGGCCGCCTGACGTACGCTCCCGAGTATGTTTGGGAAAGCTATTACAGCGCCCGCGTAATTCCGGGTCTCTTCGCCACCTTCGATCTGCAGCGCATCGCGAACCCGGCTTTTAACCAGGATCGCGGACCGCTGTGGGCCGCGAGTATCCGTCTGCATATCGAATTCCGCGCCGACACCCTGATCCGGAAGTAGGCGCGGGAATCACGCCATCGCGGCTTCGGGAACGGCGCCAAAACGCCGCTCCCGCGAGTGAAAATCGGCGATCGCCGCTTTGAGATCAGAGGCGTCGAAATCCGGCCACATGCGCGGCGTGAAAACGAGCTCCGCATAGGCGCATTCCCACAGCAGAAAATCACTGAGGCGCTGCTCTCCACCGGTGCGAATGAGCAGGTCCACGTCGCGGACGCCGTCGGGAGCCCCGAGGAGGGCGGAAAACGATTCGCGCGAAGCATTGTTGAGTAGCCGCCGGGCGGCCGCGACAATGGCGTCGCGGGAGGAGTAATCGACCGCGATTCTCAAGTGGAGGGTGGAACAATGCGCCGTTGCCTTTTCCGCGGCTTCGATTTCGGGCAGAAGCATTCTCGGCAGCCGTTCCCTGCGCCCAATGACCGAGATGCGCATGCCATTCGCGATGGAGCGCTCCCGTTCCTTGCGCAAATAATTATGAAACAGCCGCATCAGGGCGCTGACCTCGGCCGGCGGCCGCTTCCAGTTGTCCGATGAGAAGGCGTATACCGTGACGGTTCCGATGCCCAGGGCGGGGGCCGCTTCGACGGTGCGGCGCAAGGCCTCGGCCCCGGCGCGATGTCCGGCGATGCGCGGCAATCCCCGCGCCTGCGCCCAGCGCCCGTTGCCGTCCATGATAATGGCGGCGTGCAGACTGCCCGCCGCGGGGAGAGTTGTTTTCATCATCAGCGTTCCCGCATGGCTCCGATCAGCGCCTCCATGTGATTCAGGTACTTCTCGAGCGCCTTGCGCCCGGCGTCCGTCAGGCGGTACTCGGTCTTGGGCATGCGCCCCTCGAAAGATTTGGCGCACGCGATATACTTCGCTTCCTCGAGCTTGCGCGCGTGTACGCTGAGATTTCCGTCGGTGGTCTTCAATAATTTCTTCAGTTCGTTGAAGGTCGCCGATTTGTTGACCGCCAGCGCGCTGACGATGCCGAGGCGGATGCGCTCATGAATCAGGCGGTCGAAATCGGGCAGCGGCTCCACGCGGGGCGCCGCGGGCGCGCGCGGGACCTGCGCGGCCGCCGTTTTACGGGCAGTATTCTGTTTAGCCACCATACCTCCTTGCCACCATATCCTGCAATACTTGCCACCATACCTGCTAGCCACCATACCGTCTGGCAATAACGATTCCAAAAATAATGTGCAAAACGCCGAACCCGGCGCCGAGCGAGTAGCTTGCCCACGAAAACGGCAAGAAGATCGCGACGGCTCCGAGCGCCATGAAACACACGCCCATTACGGGCACGATGCGAACGGAAAATGCGCCGCCCGTGACCACGCCTGCGCCATAAAGAAGCAACCAGACGCCCGCGACGGCGCTCATTAATCCGGCGCGATGCAGCGCGACGGTGAACAGGGCCCCCGCCACGAGCGGAGGCGCAAAGCTCAAGGCGAATTTTCGCGCTGGGGCCGAGAGCAGCGGCTCGCCCGAAGCGTCCGCCTTATATTTCATCGCCAAGGCGCCGATGCCCATGGCGGCCATGCCTTCGGCAAACCACACCGCGAGCCAGGCGTCGGCGCTCGCCTGCCTCCCGGCAACGAAAGCCGCGATGAGCGCCGTGATTCCCATCGCGACGCCTCCCCAACCCGGGACAGCCGTGAAGGCCGAGGCGCTCGCCATGGTCTCCCGGATGTACTTGAGATTGTCCATGGCGCGAGCGTGCATCTCGATGGGCTGAACGGAACGCATAAGCAGAGTATACGCGATCCACTTTGCGTTGTAAAGTACAATCCGCGCCTGTGTTGTATCGGCACTGGATTCCCCGCACACTAGAAACGTGCACGCCGCCACCGTAACGATTCCACTTGCGATGCTGGTCGTCTTTGGTTCCGCGAAAGTGCTGGCGGAGATCTTCGAGCGTCTGGGACAGCCCCCCATTGTCGGCGAGATCGTCGCGGGCGTCATCATCGGGCCGGGCGCGCTGGGCTGGATCACGCCCAACCAGGTGCTCTCGGCGCTGGCCGACCTTGGGGTCATGTTCCTGCTTTTTCGCGTCGGTCTGGAAGTGAAGCCGTCGGAACTGCTGCGGGTAGGTCCGATCGCGTCGTTGACGGCCATTAGCGGAGTGCTGGCTCCCTTTTTCCTGGGTTGGGGAATCATGGCGGCGTGGGGCGCGACGCATATCGAGGCCATTTTCGTGGGCGCAGCGATGGTTGCAACTTCAGTGGGCATTACCGCCCAGGTATTGCGCGCCAAGGGCCTTCTGAACGACCGCTCCAGCCAAATCATACTAGCCGCGGCAGTGATCGACGACGTCCTCGGCCTCATCGTTCTCGCTGTTGTGAGCGGCCTGGGGCGCGGCCGCTTCAACATTCTCGAGATCGTCGTCACGGCATCGATGGCCATCGCCTTCACGCTGGTCGTAGCCGTGTGGGGCACAAAAACGGTGGCAAGCCTGGTTCCCCGCCTGGAGCGGCGGCTGGCCGTCGGGGAAGTGGAGTTCAACCTGGCGCTGGTACTGCTGTTCAGTCTGTCGCTGCTCGCCATCTATGCGGGCGTCGCGGCCATTACGGGAGCATTCCTGGCGGGCATGGCGCTCTCCGACACGGTTGAGGACCGCGTCCGCGACCTGACGCATGGCGTGACGGAGCTTCTGGTGCCTTTCTTTCTGGCGGACATCGGCCTGCAGCTCGATCTGCACGTCTTCGCGCAGCCCGCGATCCTGCTGCTGTGCTGCGTGATTCTGGCGGCCGCGGTAGTGTCGAAGCTGATCGGTTGCGGTCTGGCCGTCGCGCCTCTCGGCTGGGTCACGATGCTGCGCGTCGGAACGGGCATGGTTCCGCGCGGCGAAGTGGGGATGGTGGTGGCGCAGTTGGGCCTCAGCATGGGAGTCATTCCCAAACCTGTTTACGCGGTCGTGGTGTTCATGGCAATCGCGACCACGCTGATCGCGCCGCCGCTGATCACGCTGGCGTTCCGGGGGGCGAAGCGCGAGGTCCCGATCGAGGATTTTCAGTTAGGGTGACGCGCCTGATTACGCGTGGAGACGTCACGGAGCGAGGCGATGGCGCAAGTAACGATACGCCAAGACGGCGGCGACGGCGCCCAGACCAATCGCAGCAGCGGCGCGAACGATTTTTGCCCGTTGCGATTCCTCGGACGGCGCGATCCGCGAACCGCCGTGCAAGGCCATCTGCAGAACTTCCGCCACGTGCATGGGTTTGCGACCGGTCGCTTGCGAGATCTGCTCGCGGCAACTGAAGCCGTCGGCGACGACGATCGTATCGCGCCCCGTTGAACGCACTTTGGGCAGCAGCGTGCGCGCTCCGATTTTCATGGAAATATCGTAGTGCTCAATCTCGAAGCCGAACGACCCCGCCATACCACAGCATCCGCTGTCGAGCAGATCGGCTTGGAGGCCCGCATCGCCCAATACCTTCATTTCGCTTTTCATTTTGTCGAGCACCGCTTTTTCGTGACAGTGACCGTGTACGATGGCTTTCCGGTTCAGTTTTGGCGCGCGGTAGCCGTTGCGGTCGAGAAATTCGGTGAGTGAAAGGGACTGTTCCTTCAAGCGCCGCGCGTCTCCGTCATGGGGCAGAAGGCTGTGCATCTCGTCGCGGAACACGGAGAGACAACTCGGTTCCAGCACTACGACGGGCATGCCGGAGCGAATGGCGGGGCGCAAGGCGTCCAGGATTTCCCGCAACTGAACTTTGGCGCGGTCCAGCATGCCGTAATCGTAGAGCGGACGTCCGCAGCACAGCGGTTGTTTGGGAACCTGCACCCTGAATCCCGCATCTTCGAGAACTTCGACGGCCGCCCGCGCGGTTTGGGGAAAGAAATAGTTGTTGAACGTATCGGCCCACAGGATGATGGAATCCTGGTTCAGATTGCGGCGGCCTCGTTCTTCAAACCAGGCCTTAAATGTTTGTGGCGCAAACAGGGGAATACGGCGATGTTGGCTAATCCCGGCCGCGGCCTTGGCGATAAACGCCAAGCCGGGCGTCTGCGTGACGAAATTGACCAACCATGGCGCGCGCGAGCCGAGCTGTGCCCAGCGATGCACCAAGCCCAAAGCGTATGCCGAGCGCGGGCGCAGGCGGCCTTCATAATAGTGCGCGAGAAACTCGGCCTTATAGGTCGCCATGTCGACCGAGACCGGGCAATCGCCCTTGCATCCTTTGCAGGAAAGGCACAGGTCGAGCGACTCTTTCACGTGCGGGTCGCGCCAGCCTTCCCGGATGGCTTCTCCGCGCAGCATCTCGAAAAGCAGGTGGGCGCGTCCACGCGTAGTGTGCATCTCCTCCCGCGTGGCCATGAAGCTCGGACACATGGTTCCGCCATGCATGCCGCGGCACTTGCCTACTCCAAAACAGCGTTCGGCCGCCTCGGCAATGCTGCCATGGTCGTCCGGGAATTTGAAATAGGTAAGGACCGGCTTAGCGGGGTGATCCGGACTTACCCGCAGATTCTCATCGAGCTTGTACGGATCGACTATTTTGCCGGGGTTCATTTTCCACCCCGGATCCCAAATCGATTTGAACTCCCGGAAGGCCTCGACCAGCTCGGGGCCAAACATTTTCGGCAGCAGCTCGGCCTTCGCCTGCCCGTCGCCATGTTCGCCCGAGAGCGATCCGCCATAGCGAACGACAAGGTCTGCGGCTTCTTCGAGGAAGGCGCGATAGCGGCGCACGCCATCATGACTTTTGAGGTCGAAGGTGATGCGGCAGTGGACGCATCCATCCCCGAAATGACCGTATATGGTCCAGGCGTAATGATATTTGTTCAGCAGCTTGTAAAAATCGCGGAGGTAGTTGCCGAGCACTTCCGGCGGTACGGCGGCATCCTCCCAGGAGGGCCACGCGTCTTCGATCCCCGGTACGCGGCTCGAGCCGACGCCCGATTCGCGCAAATGCCAGACCTTTTGCTGCTCCTCGGGATCGCTGAGCAAATTGATGCCGGCGTGACCCTTGAGATTAGCGTTGATTTTCTCGATTGCTTCGCGCGCGCGCCCGTCGGCTTCGGCTTGGGTCTGACCGCCGAACTCGGCATAGAGCCAGGTATCGGCGTCGGGCAAGTATTTGGCGCCCTCGGTTTCCTGGTGTTTGCGCTGCATGTTTTCGAGAACGTGTTTCTGCAGCGCCTCCAGACCGATGGGGCCGTAGCCCCGAATGGCGGCGACGTTATCGCCGGCCTGGAAGATATCGGGATAGCCGATTACGAGCAGAGTGCGGTTGGGCGGGCTGTCCATGAGACGCAGCGTCGCTCCCAGCACAATGACGCAAGTGCTTTCCGTGCCAACCAGAGCGCGCGCGACATTGAATCTTTTTTCGGGCAGCAGCTCGTCCAGGTTATAACCCGACACGCGGCGCGGAATGGGCGGAAAAATCTTCCGCACGAGGTCGCCGTAGCGGTCCCGCAAGGATTGGAGCCGCGAATAGATCTCGCCGCGGCGGCCGCCTTCGTCGATAATGCGCTGCAGCTCGCCGTCGCTGGTGGGGCCTACCGTCATCCGCACGGCGTCGTAAGTGAGAATATCGAGCTCCTCGACATTATCGGCGGTACGGCCGCCCATGACTGAGTGCACGCCGCAGGAGTTGTTGCCGATCATGCCGCCCAGAGTGCAGTACTTGTGGGTCGCGGGATCGGGCGCAAAGGTCAAATGATGCCGCTCGGCGCGATCGTTGAGTTCGTCGCGAATGCAGCCCGGCTCGACGCGCGCGAGCTTCCGCGTCGGGTCCAGCTCGAGAATCGAATTCAGATATTTTGAAAAATCGACGACCACGGCGACGTTGCACGTTTGGCCCGAGAGGCTGGTACCGCAGCCGCGGCCGAGAACGGGAATGCCGCGATCGCGGCAGGCGGCAACGGTCGAAATCACGTCGTCCACGGTGCGCGGCACGACCACGCCAATGGGGACCTGCCGATACATGGAGAGGTCCGTCGCATAGAGAGCGCGGCTGCCGTTGTCGAAGCGTACCTCGCCTTCGATGCGCTGGGTAAGGTGCTGCGCGAGATCGCGAGCCTCCTCGCTCCAGTCCTGTTTCTTGTAATGCGCCGTGGGCGGGTGCTCGTAACTTGCGGCCGGACGGTCCGGCCCGCGCGATAAAACGGTCAGGGGGGTGGGTTCGTCTCGAACGTGAGCAGGCATCGCGGCGCTCCTATTTTTTGAGAAGGCGCGCGCCGGCGCCGTAGGGACTTGCGGGATAGCTCGATTCATCCCACATGTCGCGGCCGACGGTCAGACCGATCGGCGCGCGGTTCACTTCGCCGCGGGCCAGAGCCTCGGCCAAATGCTGCGTCTGCTTGCGCGTGATCGTGGGAGGCAAGGGCGGCTCGTTGGGGTCCACCACGGCTTCGACCAGCACCGGGCCGTCCATGGCGAGCGCATTGCGCAACTGCTCGCGGCAGCTCTTGGGATCTTCAATGTGGACGGCGCGCAAGCCGCAGCCCTCGGCCACCTTCACGAAATCGATGGGGTAAAGCTCCACGCCGTATTCGGGATTCCCAAGGAAGACCATCTGCTCCCATTTGATGAGGCCGAGCGTATTGTTCTTGACCACAATGATTTTCACGGGCAGTTTGTATTGCGCCAGCGTCGCAAGATCGCCCATCATCATGCTCAAAGAGCCATCGCCGGTAAACGCCACCACTTGCCGATTGGGGTAAGCGACCTGCGCTCCAATGGAATAGGGCAGGGCGGCGGCCATGCTGCACAGCGTTCCGCTGAATGAAAATTTCTGATCGGCGCGCAGCTTGAGCCGCGCGATCCAGGTGGTCACGGTGCCCGAGTCGCCCAGGATAATGGCATCGTCGGCCAGCGCATCGGTGAGGTTCCAGGTGATCGTCTGCGGCTGCATTGGCGTCGTCTCGCGCGTTCCGCGCTCTTCCATCAGCTCCCACCATTCCCGAATTCCTTCCTGAATCTTGCTCAGGAAAGAACTGTCCTCGTTTGGCGCCAGGAGCGGGAGCAATTCGCGCAGGGTCGCCTGCGCATCGCCAACAAGACCGATGTCCACCGGGTAGCGTAGTCCGATGCGCTCGGGCTTATCGTCGATCTGAATGCCGATCGCCTGTCCCGGTTTCGGCAGAAACTCGATATACGGAAAAGAGCTGCCCACGACCACGATGGCGTCGCAGTTTTTCATTGCCTCAACCGAAGGCCGGGCTCCGACGACGCCAATTCCGCCCGCGACGTTGGGATGATCGTCGGGCACGCAGTCTTTCCCTAGTAACGCTTTGACGATTGGCGCGTGCAGACGCTCGGATAATTCCAGTAGCTCGGCGCGCGCACCGCGTGCTCCGGCCCCCGCCAGAATGACGACCTTCTTTTTGCCGTCAAGCAGCGCCGCGGCCCTTTCGAGTTGCGCCCGGACTGGAACGCGCTTGGGCATTACATATGCATCGGACGCATGCCCGGGAAGGTTGCGAGGAGAGCGTTTGTCCTTTGCCATGTCCTTCATCTGGTAATCGATGGGGATCGCGATGTGCGAAACCGCGCGATGGCTCAGCGCTGTGCGGCAGGCGAGTTCCACGACGTTCTCGACGTGGGCCGGCCCCATGACGCGCTGGTTGTACATGGCCACGTCCTGATACAGATAGTCCTGGTTCATGTCTTGCAGGTAATTGGTGCCGATCAGATCGTGATAGGTCATGCCCGTGATCGCCAGGACTGGCGCCTGATCGATCTTGGCGTCGTACAATCCGTTCAGCATGTGCACGGCGCCGGGAGCGGCGGTCGAGAAACAAACGCCCAGGCGTCCCGTGAACTTCGCGTAACCGCACGCGGCCATCGCGGCGGTCTCTTCATGGCGCACGTGGATGTAGCGGATTTTATCCTTGTGCGTCCGCAAGGCCTCCATAAATCCGTTGATTCCGTCTCCGGGTAGTCCGAAGATAGTATCGACGCCCCAATCGAGCAATCCTTCGCCGATCGCATCGCAGACTGTCATGCTTTCTCCCGCGTGTATGTAGAGCGAGTTTAGGCGTCGTGTATTGGGAAGAGCCTGGGATGGGCTTGCGACATCGATAAACGTTATCGCAAGCCCATGCCGAGGAATCTCCGGCGGGCCGCGGTCTTTACGACACCCACTTGATCGGACGAACTCCGAAAATACCAGTGAGAATTGCGTCCGCGGCTACGGCCGTTAGAACGCCTTTCCACTTGTAACTCAGCGGAGCAAAAATCGCTGCGCCGGCCGCGGCGGAACCGATAGCGAGCCGGATTTTTTGTTCTACATCACCCATATTTACGTCCTTGGAATTATATTTGAAGACTGTCGTCCCATGCCATTAGAGACGGGTGCAGCAGGAAGTGTTTCGCGCAAATCCCCGCCGGTTCTCGCGCATCGCCGCCGATATAACATGGATACAAAATGAAGCGCCCTCGCGGCCGGCATTGCGCTGCATGTCCTCACCGGCCTGCAGTGTTGCTGCTATGCTTCGTGATTCGGCCGCGGCGGTGGTTTGCGCGGCGAGATGGGCGTGGCTTGGCGGTCCCGCTGCATGAAAGTGACGGGCGAGGATGCGGCCAACCTGTCCACTGCCGCCCGGGATCACGATTCGCATTGTGAACTGTCGTCCCGAGGCGTCAGATAACGTTGCCACTCCGCGGATTCGGCGATTTGCTTGATGACCAGATTCCTTTCGCGAAGAAGCGCCCTCATATAGCGGCGAAGGACCAGCGCTTCAGCGATAAATCCGAGAACGGGAAGAGGAGCGGCGAAGCGGAAAATATCTTTCATTTCCGTTTCGCCGCCGGCCAGCCGCCGAAAATAGTGGTCGTGACGCATACATCGGAATGGGCCCCGAACCATCGCATCCTGAAAATAGACCGGCGGCTCCATTGCGGTGATTTCGCTTGTGAGGGTCCGCCAAACGCCCAAAATGCTTTGCGCGCCACGTAACGCGCTGCGACATACCGATCAAACCGGAGGTAACACCCGCGCTCGCCACGGCCTGCTCTCCGGAGTGCACGTTGCCCGCTAAGTGCGCCTCCACGCTTCGAGCAAGGTCAAAGCATCGTTCTATAGGCGCATTGATCGTAGTGATATCTTCGAGCCGAACCATAAGCGCGACCCCGTACACGGCGCTTTAGACGACGAGCTTCCAGGGTTTCCGATATTCCCGGGTCAGAAACTGGCGAGGCTCGGACTGCGTGGTGGTCCACTTGCGCGCGTCCCAATCGAGCTTCATCCCGCTGCGGCAGGCGACATTTCCGAGCAGGCAGGTGGTCGTGGACCTCTGGCATGTTTCAATATCGCTGATCGGCTTTTGGCGCGTGCGCACGCACTCCAGGAAATTCGCCCAGTGGTTGGCGTTGCCGCTATCGGTCGATTTGACGGTGGCTTCCGCCATCGCAGGCTCCATCTCCGGGCGCGCGTTACCGGTCTCCGCGGGCTTCCGGACGCGCATCTCCGGGACAATCTTGTATCCGCCGCGGTCGAGGAACATCGTGCCTTTGTTACCGCAGAAGAGAATGCCGCCGCTCTTGTCGAACATCGACTGCGCGTTGCCGGACCTGCGTTCGTAGGTTGCAATGAAGCCGCTCGGATACATATAAGTGACCTGGAGAGTATCGGGGGTCTCGGTGTTGTCTTTGACGTAAAGTTTGCCGCCGAGCGCCGTAATTTCGGTCGGGATCTCCTCTTTAAACGCCATCTGTACGATATCGAGCCAGTGGACGCCCCAATCGGTCATCATGCCGCCGGCGTAGTCCCAGAACCAGCGGAAATTCGAAAAATAACGGTCCTTGGGATCGACTCCAAAACGATTCACGTTGAAGGGGCGCTTGGGAGCGGGTCCTAGCCACATGTCCCAATCGAGCTCCGGGGGAGGATCGCTATCGGGCGGATTGCCCCAACCCTTGGGATCGCCATTGCCGTAGTTCCAGGTGCGCACGAAGGTGATATCGCCGAGGTCGCCGTTGCGCACGATCTCGACCGCAGCCTGGAAATGTTTTGCGGAACGCTGCATGGTTCCGGCTTGCACCACGCGCTCGTATTTGCGCGCGGCCTGTACCATTTTGACTCCTTCGTCGACGACGCAGCAGATGGGCTTCTCGACGTAGACGTCCTTGCCGGCCTTGCAGGCTTCGACGGTCATGTAGGGATGCCAATGATCCGGGGTCGCGATGCAAACCACGTCGATGTCCTTGTTCGCGAGTACTTCGCGGAAATCGCGATACGGCTTAGCCTGATTTTTGCTGTCGCGAACGGCCCAATCGAGGTTGCGCTGGAACACGTCGCACACGGCTACCGGGACAAGATTATCCTGCTGCATTGCGAAGCGCAGATTGGCGCGGCCCATCTTGCCCATGCCAATAAACCCGGCGTTAATCTTTCCGTTGGCGCCTTTCACTTTGCGCGTGAAGATGTTGGCGGCGGTTGCGGCCGCCGCTGCGGAGCGCAGGAGATCGCGCCGGTTGGATGGCTGTGTCATGTTTCCACTTCAACATGAAATCGACATCGCCGGCGGGTGTTCGCGGGCGGCACCATACGAGCCGCTTCTGCTGGCGTAAAGCCGTTCCCATCTCGGCCACGAGGGAGGCGCCGAACCGAAGGCTCCAGGGCTCCGGGACGACGGTGGGCATGGTTGAGCCGTGCCTGGATCTCGAGAAATGGTTCGACTGCACGCCGTATTGGTAACCGGTGTAAAATTCGTCTCCTGGAAATTGAGAAACCTGATGTAGTGGGCAACCGGTATAGGCAGGAAGGCATTAAAAGGAAGAGTTCCTTGCCAGACGGAGCGCCGAATAATTGAAAAGTGATAAACCGCCCGGCCCAAAGTCGGAAAAGGCTGGAGTGGCTGTTGTAGCGTGAATAGCGCACCCTGCGATGTAGGCGAGCCAGTGGTCACATTCGGGATATTGCAGTCAAATGCGTCAATCACGCCGGTTGTCGTGTCGATCGCCAGGGTTCCCGTAAGAGGCGTTGAATTGTTGTCGGCGAAAGTCGCCGACCCGTTGAAGTTCACGGCTGCCTGTCGGGCTAAACACTCGCGATAAACAGCGGCGCAGAGACAGAATTGCCATTGCCGACGCACGAGAGCCAAGATTTCCCGGTTCCGCATCGACATTGTCCTCATGATGATCTCCTGTGCGCCGCTGGTGCAGGCGCCTCCACTTCAGCGTCCTATTTCATGGTTTCATTTTGCATCGGACATTTGCGACATGCAGGCCAAATGTTTTACGAGCCTTCGCATGATACAAAACTTACATCTGAGACGGGTGAAGGCGGTCCGCGCCGGATAACTGAATCTAGACCGTCGATATTCGGAACTCACGATGCGGACGGAATGTTATGACCGCTCTCCTCCCCGCAGCCTAATCTCCAAAGCTCCAAAGCTTCAGCCTGCCCATCAGGCCAACGAAGCCGATCCCCAAACATATGCCGGAAGCGACGAGTCCCACGACATCGGAGCCGTGCAGCGCCTCTACTCGCGGCTTGCCCAGATTATTCAGGAGCACCATCGCTCCCAGCATTGTCAGCACTAAACCGGTAAACCGGCTGCTTTTCTTCATGCACTCTCCTCCGGCCCGCATCCCGGGCCCGAATCATTGTGACAGGAAAGCCGGATCGTTTCACCCCGGCCTGCTAGTCAAGTCAGGTGGAATGTGACCGGCGAGGAAAGCCCGACAGGGTGAATGCGAGCCCTGTTCCCCCATCATCAAACATAAAGACGGACGACTAAATTGAGCCATAGGCAAGTCTGTTCAAAAATTTGTGTCGCGAAAGGCCCTTTATGAGGCGCGCCTCTGTTCGGCAGGAACGGTTTACCTATTTCACATCGACGGCAGGATAGCTTTCCTGGTACTGCTCCCCATTGCATCCATAGTAGGCGACCGTGCGGGCCGCGAAATCGACATCGTAGCGTATAACCCCGGCCTGCCACGAAGCTGAGAGAAATTCGGGAAACGTGCTCTCTCCGGCTTGGTCGGTTCGTAACGCCTTAATAAGCGCCTCCCGGTCAAACGGAGGTACATCCGCCGTACCTGACACAAGCGGCCCTCCTTGTATGACAACTGGCCCGTAGTTGGTCAGAAATATGCTTTGACACGCGGGCAGGAACCAGAAGTTGCGGGTTACGCCCGCCTGGCGCAAGGCTTCGGCTAGGTAGGGAAAGCCGCCAACCTTCGGGCGGATTGCCATTGCTCGCTGTTGGGCGGCCTGCACGTTTTCGATAGCTTTGCTCATCGAGTTAATTCTTTCTCCGTTTCGTTGGAATGATTACGAAAATCCACGTTATCAGCGAAAGGCGTATGCAAACGTATCCTTTGTGATACAGCATCAGGATAACGGTCCTAGCAGCCCGTGTCTAAACAGCCATTTTTGACGAGCGCGTCCGAGGAAGGCTCAGGCAGGCGTGCGAAATGACGATGACTTTGAAAACCGGACGATGGGGAATCTTGGCTGGGGATCGGCGCAGCATCGTTCGGCGGGCCGTCCAGGGCCGAGAAGAAGCAAAAAGCGACTCGAAAACGCGTCCAATGCCGCTCGGCCCAGCCCCGCGGGGTTCCAGTTTTCGTGAACGACCGCGGGATCAGCGCCAGATTGAAGCGACCGCTTGCAGCAGTACTCGCTTGGCGACGTTTTTCAATCCGCGCACATGCACTCGGCGCAGTCCGCCGGTTTCATACGCGTGGGCCCGGATTTTTTTGGAGACGATGGGGATTCACATTCTTCAGGGGCGCGGTTTCAATGCGCACGATACGCGAAATCGGCCAAGGTGGAGGTGGTAAATCGCGCGCGCTGGCGCGGCCGTTTTTCCCGCATGAAGACCCGATCGGCCGGACATTCGAATGCGAGGATGCGGCCGGACCGGTGCGGATCGTCGGCATTGCCGCGGAGACCAGGTATGCGGATTTGGCGAGCGGCACGCCGCCGATCTTTTTTGTTCCCTACCAGCAAGAAAGCCTTTCCAGCCGCATGTTGGTCGAGATTCGTACGGCTGCGGAGCCCTACACGACATTGAGCCAGGTACGGACTGCGGTCGAATCGTTAGACCGGGACCTGCCGTTGATCGATGTGCGAACTCAAGAACAACAGATCCAAGCGACCTTATCGAGCGAGCGGATGTTGCGCAGCTGACGAGCTGCTTTGGTCTATTGGGCGCTGGCGCTCGCCAGCATCGGCGTCTATGGCCTGATGGCGTACACGGTCGCGAGGCGCAGGGGAGAAATCGGAATCCGCATGGCGTTGGTGAAGAGCCGGGCAGGTATTGACGGGAGTACTGCGGGAAGCATTGTGGATGGCGCTTGCGGGCGCCGCTTGCGGAATTGGCCTGTCGTTGTGGCTGGGGCGATTGGCCGCGACGATGCTGTATGGATTGAAGCCGACCGACCCGGTCACCATGGGGGGTACGACGGGGTTATTGATTATCGTCGCTTTATTGGCGGGGATTGGACCGGCGCGGCGCGCTTCGCGCGTCGATCCAGTGACTGCGCTGCGGCATGAGTAAGAAAGAGCCGTTGCTAGAATGAGGAGGCCATGACGGGCGCATGGGTCGTGAAAACACTGTTCTTTCTTCTCGCTCTCCCGCTGCCCTTTGCGTACGCGCAAACCGTGCCCACGTTCCAGTACACCGTCGGCCAAGCCTCTTACACGCTCACGGGCGGCGATCCGGCGCAGGGTGGAATCACCACCATTCCCACGATGCTGGTTCCCATCGCGATGTCGTTTGAAGCGAAGAAGACCGCCGGACAACCCTTCGTCATGGATGCGGGTCCGGACGCTGCGCGCGTCCGACGCTCGCCCGTTTTCTCCAAATACACATTCCCCTCCGGCGGGACCACGCAGTATGCGGACGCCATGCTCCGCACCACCTTCCCAAAGGCCGCGGGGTGGCACACGTTGCTAGGCAGGCCGGAGATAAAGCCGGTGAACATCACCGTTCCGGTTGGCTTTGGCTACATCCTTACGTCGAAGAAGACGGGCGGCTCCTTCGCCGTCGTTGACGTCGAGTTTCTGCAGAAGGAGCTGTTCAAGCAGGTTCCTAAGCAGGAAGGCAAGCTCGTCATCGCGGTGACGCATAACACCACTTACTATGCGGACGGCGACGCCACGGTGTGCTGCTCCTGGGGAACGCACGGCGTCGACTCCGCCACGGAAACTCCTTCGTGCTGGGATCCTATCTTCATGCCGCGCCGGCCGTTGTCGAAGACCAGGACGTGCAGCCGCTGACGCAGCAGCTCGGTGAATTCATTAACGATCCGCTGCACGACCCGCTGCTGCACGGGCGCAACGTTAAAGGCCCCGGAAACAGCTTTCCCAGTTGGATGCGCCCCGCCTCGATGTGTCCGGGGGACCAGGGCGGCTGCGGCGGCACGGGCGTGGCCTCAACTTATTTCCTTCTTGAACCCACCAATACTAACCCGAAGAACAATATTCCGGCCTCGCGGGCCTTTACGGCCCATCTCGGCGGCGCGACGTATCACTTGCAAAACCTAGCGCTGTTGCCCTGGTATGTCGGAGGCTCGGAAAGTCTTGGCGATACTTACAGTTTCCCTGACGCGCGGGCGCTGCCCGAGGCTTCGAGGCCCTGTCCGGCGCGCGGGAGGCGTCCTGGAATAGGTACAGGCGTCGTACGGTTCCTCAACCCACGGCTGCGCCGGTTCCGCTCAGCGGGCAGCCCAATGGCCATTGGCTGATCGGCTACTGGGCAGGTTACGGGGCGCGGGTTCCACCTTTCCTTTGCGCGAAGTCTCGCCGCAATGGGACGTCATCATCGTCGCGTTTGCTACTCCGGACAAGAGTGCTCCGGAGGGGACGCTGCAGTTCCACACGCCCGCGGATTTATACCGAACAGTTCAAGTCCGACATCGCGTACTTGAAGGGCCAGGGCAAAAAGGTCATGATTTCGCTCGGCGGCGGAGGCCAGCATTTCACGCTTGCCGATCCGAAGCGCGTTCCGAATTACGTCTCCTCCGTTACCCGCATCGTCAGCGAGTACGGCTTCGATGGGATCGACATCGACTTCGAAAGCCCCTCTCTCTCGATCGACCCCGGAGACACCGATTTCAAGCATCCCACCACGCCATCGATCGTGAACCTCATCGCGGCGCTGCGCCAACTGCGCGAACACTTCGGCTCCGGCTTCATGATCAGTCTGGTGCCCGAAGGGACGCAGATTCCCTCGGGCTATCCCAGCTATGGCGGACAGTTCGGCTCCTATCTGCCGATCACGTACGCGATCCGCGACATTCTCTCGTTCATTGACGTGCAGGACTATAACACGCCGCCGCTGGAGGGTCTCGATGGAGAGATCTATCTGCCCGGCACCGTGGATTACCACGCCGCCATGACGGAACTGTTGCTGCACGGCTTCAATGTGGGAGGCAATCCCCAGCAGTTTTTTCCACCTATGCCCGCCGACAAGGTTGCCGTCGGCTTTCTTACCGGCGACACCACGCCCACCATTGTCAATGAGGCAATGGATTACATTATTACCGGGAAGGTTCCCGCGGCAACCAAATACAAGCTGCTCGCGCCTGATGGCTATCCCGGCATGATCGGGGCCATGTTCTGGACCATCGATGCCGACCGGCGCGGAGATTACAAGTTCTCAAATGTCGTCGTCTGCTGTTTCATCGTATCCGCGAATCAACAGCCGTCCGGGACGAAAGCGCGCTGAATAGCGAGATGCTTCCCGCATGAAGCAACGCCAAGAGCGGGCGCGACGAATCAGGGTTCCGTCACTTAGGGAATTTTTTTTTTAAAAAAAAATATATATATATTTTTTTTTTTTTTTTGGGCCTCCGGCTTAGAGTAGCGTTCAACCCTGCTCTGAGGGGCTGTATGCTTGGCTGCGGCGGCCTCGGCCGCTCGAACTTGTATCCTCGAACTTGTATCCGGGAAGCGCAGTCCGGATGCTCAGTCCAAGCGGTAGTCCTCCGGCACTGCGCGAGCCCTTGCGATCAGGTGTGGTGGCCGCGGTTTCGTGGGAGCGGTGACGAGCGCGTAGGGATCGTCCGGATCGTCGGGCGGCCGGCGGACCAACAGATTCGCGATCTTTTTCATGGCGCGCCCAATGGCCGCGCGAAGCATAGTGGCCGCCATCCAATCCCTCGCGCCTCATCATAGCATTGCGCGACACCGCCGGCGCGGCACTCCGCTACACTCAAACCGTGGGCGGACTACTCACCGATCTTTATCAGCTCACCATGGCGGCCGGCTACTTCGAGAGCGGCAAGTCCGGTGAAATTGCGACCTTTGAGCTGTTCTTCCGCAAGCTGCCGCGGTACCGCAATTTCGTGCTTGCGGCGGGGCTGGCGCAGGTGGTCGATTACCTTCTCAACGTGCGGTTCACGGAAGAGGAGGTGCGCTATCTGGAAGGTCTGCCGCAATTCGCGAGTGTGTCGCGCGGTTTCTTCGAGGCCTTGCGCGCGTTCCGCTTCAGCGGCGATCTGTTCGCGATGCCGGAGGGTACGCCAATCTTCGCGGGGGAACCCTCTCTGACTGTCCGTGCGCCGCTCATGGAGGCGCAGATCGGAAACATATCTCCTTGCAACCGTCGGTTTTCAATCGCTGATCGCAACGAAAGCGGCGCGTATCGCGGAGGTCGCGGGCACGCGCGAAGTGGTCGATTTCGGAACGCGGCGGGCGCATTCGCCCGAAGCGGGCGTGCTTGCGGGGCGTGCTTCCTACATCGGCGGCTGCATCGGAACGAGCAACACCGAAAGCGGCTATCGCTATGGCATTCCGGTGTTCGGGACGGCGGCGCATTCCTGGATTCAGGCCTTCCCGACCGAAAGGGAAGCGTATGCCCGGCTGCAGCAGATGCTCGGTGAACGGACCATTTATCTGATCGATACCTACGACACGATCGAGGGGGCGCGGCTGGCGGCGAGTTTGGGAAAGCCGTTGTGGGGCGTTCGGCTCGACAGCGGCAACATCGTGGAGCTTTCGCGCGTGGCGCGCAAGATCCTGGACGACGCCGGTCTGCGCGAGGCGAAAATCATGGCGACCAGCGATCTGAACGAGTACAAGATTCTGGAGTATTGCGCCGCGGGCGCGCCGATCGACGCCTTCGGGGTGGGCACGGATCTGGCGACCTCGGGCGATTCGCCCAATCTCGGGGTTGTGTACAAAATGGTGGAACTGGCCGGACGCAACACAGCGAAGTTCAGTGAAGACAAGCACACGATTCCGGGGGCGAAGCAGGTGTTCCGGTTTCCGGACCGCGATATTCTGGCGTGTTCCTGGGAATGCCACGGCTGCGACACCGGGGACGCGACGGCGCTGTTGAGACCGCTGATTCTCGGCGGCCGATTGATCGAGCCGCTGCCCGCAATACATGAATCGCGCGCCTATGCGGCCGAGAACATACGGCGATTGCCGACGGCCACGCGAAGCCTTTTCGACAGCGAACAGAGATACAGGATTGAGTATAGCCGCGATTTGAAAAGATTAATGCGCGAGGTACGGACAGCGCTGGCGCAGCGCGAGCCTCAAGCGGAGCCGGTGCGATGAGAACGGTTTTCTTCGACGTCGACACGCAGAACGATTTCATGCTGCCCTCGGGCGCGCTGTATGTGCCCGGAGCGGAGCGGATTCTGCCGCTTGTGGCGGAGCTGAACCGCAAAGCTCCGTTGGTGATATCGACGATGTGCGCGCATGCGGAGGACGATCCGGAATTCGAGATTTACGGGCATCACTGCGTGTTGGGAACTCTGGGGCAGCGCAAGGCCTCGGGGAGTTCATGGGGATGCGGCGCGGCAGATCCTATTTCCGAAGCAGCAGGTGGACGTGTTTGGCACTTCCGATCTCGCGCCCCTGCTGGAGCGACTGAACCCGGAGCGCTACGTCGTTTATGGCGTCGTCGCTGAGATCTGCGTACGGCACACGGCGGCGGGGCTGCTGCGGCTCGGCAAGCGAGTCGAAATCGCCGTGGATGCGACCCGAAGTATCGAGGACACGGTGGGGCGAAATAGCTATTCGGAATTCGCGGCGGCGGGAGGACGATTGACGACGGCCGCGGAGGTTCTGGCGTCGCTTTCATAACGAAGGGAGGCAAATCGTGAACAATGGAAGTCGCGTGGCGCCGCGCTCTTCACGAGCCTCGCGGTTGGTTTTGTTTGCCAGGGCTGGCCCAGGAGGTCGCGGGGCCGCCCTCGGTTCTTCGCATCGAGCGCGAGCAAATTAAACAAGGGAGAGAGAGGCTGGCGCACGCCGGCGTGGAGCTGCCTACATGGGCTTGTTGGCGAAAAAAAAAAAAAAAAAAAAAAAAAAAAAAAAAAAAAAAAAAAAAAAAAAGAGCGCGGATACGTTTGTTCGGCAAATGCGGTTGGCGCGTCAAGCCGGAGGTTTAGATCAGATGGACGGCGATCTGCGTAACAGCTTCGCGACAATTATAACCGTGCTGCGCGACGACATGAGTTATCGCGAAACACGGAGTGGGGCATACCAGTCAGGCCAATGTGACATTACCTCTGGCGACGTATCAAATCATGTAGGGGCGCCCGAGGCGACCTTCTTACCAATGCGGCCCTTGAAGTCGCTCGGCGACATGGACGCGGCGCGGAGCAGGGCAGCGCGATTCAGCGCGCCCTGGGAGAACGAGCCGAGGCGTTCTATAAGTCGGAAAGCGAAGCCATCGCCACAGCCGAAACGGTGCTGCTCGAAATCAGCCCGAGCATGAGCCACCGGATTTCTGGACGCGAAGCCGCGGTCGGCTCCGCCTAAGCCTCGCGCTTAGAAGCCGGCGCCGAAGGAACCGGCCGGGACGCCTTAGCGAGCGTGCGTTCGATGGCGTCGAGCAGATCGCCCTCATTCTCGACGTACGTCTCGATTTCCAGCCAATAAAGGGCGACAGGCGCGATCAGCGCGGCGAAATCGTCCGGCAAATTCATGATGTCTTTTTGAGTGGTGACCAGGGCCGTTGCGCCCACGGCGCGGGCCTGGGAGGCGAGGCGGCGCAGCTCTTGCGGCTTGTAGACGTGGTGATCGCCGAATGTCCAAGTGAAGGCCGGGGCGATGCCGAGAGCGCGAAGGGATTCCCAGAAGCTGTTGGGATTGCCGAGGCCGCAGAAGGCGCCGACGGGCCCGGCGGGTTGTGCGGTTTCATGCCACTGACGGCCTCGATCCAGCGTTTCGGCTCGACGCGGGCGAGGAATACGGGAGCGGCGGCGTTGAGTTGCCGTAGACGCTCGCGGATTCCGCGATATTCGCGTCCGGGCTGGATGCGAGTGAGGACCATTATGTCCGCGCGCGAAAGGGCGTGAAGCGGTTCCCGCAAGCGGCCGCGAGGGAAGAGGCCGCCGCCGCGAACGGATCGAGAGCGTCGAGGAGAACAATATCGAGGTCGCGGGCGAGGCGGCGGTGCTGGAAGCCGTCATCGAGCAGGAAAACATCGGCGTGAAGTTTTCGCTCGATGGCATGGCCGGCGTCGAAGCGATCGGAAGCGATGCCGACGTGGGCGAGGGCGGAGCGGACGAAGATCTGCGCTTCATCGCCGGTCAGGGCGGCGGGCGCGTTGCCGGCGGCTTCGACGACGATCGTTCTTGCGGGTGAGCGGCGGCGATAACCGCGCGTGAGAATGGCGGTTCGAAACCGCGATCGCGCAGGCGGCCGGCGAGCGTGAGAACGAAGGGCGTTTTACCGGAGCCGCCGAGCGAGATTCCGCCGACGCTGACAACAGGCGTGGCGAGCGTGCGCGCCGTGGTTTTCTTAGGGCGCCCCCCCACTTCCACAACAGCGAGAACCAGCCGCCATGGTTTTCCGGACGCCGCGCAGATTCCAATAAGGAACGGCGCGGTCCTGGGCCGCGATAATCTCGCGGACGGCGCGCGCCGTAACGCCGCGTTTCGCCGGCAAAATCTGCGGCGCGGCGGCCGAGTTCGGCGCGCCGCGCAGGATCATCAAAGAGCGACCTATGGCGGCCGCGAGCTCCTCCGGCGCGTCGATCTCGATAACGGCTTCGGCCGCGCGAAACTCCCCGGCGATCGCGGCGAAGTTCTCCATGTGCGGGCCGATGACGATCGGCGCGGGCGAAGGCCGGCTCGAGAATATTGTGGCCTCCGCGGCGCGCCAGGGTGCCTCCCATAAAAACGGCGTCGGCGAGCGCGAAAAGGCTGGCGAGTTCGCCGATGGTATCCAGCAGCAGCACGCCGGGCAGGCGAGCGCGGTCGCGGAGGTGAGCTGCGAACGGCGCATGAAATTGATACCGCGTCGACGAAACGCGGCCGCGGCTTCGTCGAAGCGCTCGGGTTTCCGGGGCGCCAGGATCAGCAGCAAGCGGGATATGTTCGGGCGAGCTCTTTGAACGGCAAGAACCACCGCGGTTTCGTCGACATCGGTGCAGTCGACCGGGGCATGGTACTGGCCGCGATCCAGACGTTCGCGGATTGGTTGACGCGATGAGATCCGCAATCGCCTCCGGCGGTCCTATCTAGGGCGCAAATCGTATTTGAGATTGCCGACGACGCTGACTTTCCCCGTTGGTGCGCCGTCTCGATGTAGCGCTCGCGGTCCTTTCGCTCTGCACATAAATAGTATCCGGCCAGTCCAGCCCACCCTTAAAGAATGCGCGGAAGCGGCGATAGCGTGGCAGCGCGCGGTCGGAAATGCGGCCGTTCAAAATAAGCAGACCGCATCCCGCCAGTTTGGTTTCTCTGTAAAGCCCCGGCCAGATCTCGGTTTCGAGAATCACCACCACCGCGGGGTGGATACGCCGCAGCACCCGGCGCACTGCGAACACATAGTCGATGGGCGCGAGAAAATTTCGTTCACTGCGCGCTCAGTTTCTGTTCGGCGGTCGCTCGTCCGGCCAGCGTCGCGGCGGAAACATAAATCGGAATATCAGGGTTCGGTGCGCGTAGGTCTCCGACCAGACGAACCGACGAGATGACTTCGCCGACCGAAACCGCGTGCAACCAGATGGAGCCTGGGGCCGTCCGCTTGAAGGAAGCAGGGAAGGTTCCCAGCCGCTCCATGAATGCGGAATAGCGCGGATCGCGGTAGCCGCGGAACAGGAAATACAATACAAGCAGCGGGAACGCGACTACCCGCGCGAGAAAATAGAGGGAATAAATGAAGCCTTTGGGCTATTGCCGGTACTCGTCATCGCGGCCCCGGCGTTCGCGGAAAGAAAGATGAGGTGAAGTTTTCACCCGGTCAGGCATCCTCGTACCCGTCGAAGCAAACCAACGAAAAAGTGACGATCGCCGTGAAAGCGTACGATACCGAAGATCTGGCGCATACCGCCTTCGGCAAGGTGAACCCATATCAGTACAACATTCTTCCCGTTCTCGTTATCGTCCAGAATGACACGGACGAGACGCTGCGGCTGGACCGCCTGAAAGTGGAGTACGAGAGTTACGATGGCAAGCTCATCGACTCCACTCCGGCCGCCGATGTTCCTTACGCCGTGGAAAGCCCAAACCGTCCGTCGAATCCGGTGCCCACGCCGATCCCGATCCACAAGAAGCACAAGAATCCGCTCGCGGGGGTGAAGTGGAGACCCGCGCATTTGCGGCCCGGATGCTGCCACCCCACGAGTCCGCCTACGGCTTCTTTTATTTTCAGGCCCATTACCGCCCCGGCGATGCGATCTTACTATCAGCGGGTATCAGGCAGGCCAGCAGCGGCAAGGAACTTTTCTACTTCGAGATCCCGCTGAAGGATTAGCGCCCGTTCTCTTGGTCCCCAAGTCTGCTGCTTGGTTGGCCGTCGCGAGTGGCGGCTCTTAATAGTGATCGTCTGAAAGGCGCCCGGAGTCGCTGCGTCCACGGCTTGATTACGGGAGCGGTATTCGCTCAGAAGGCGGGCCGGTAATTCGTGTTGAGAACGACCTTGGCCACACCGCGTCCAGTAACTCGCCGTTTTCCAGTTCAAGCCGGCCCATTTCGGACGGACCGTACCTCGTGGTTCCCGAAAAATTGCCGCAGCCTTGGGGAATATCGAAATTGTCCGAATATCTTCGATGGCCACGCCGCCTTCGTAGTTCTCCAGAATGGAATCGGCCTGTACCCGGGTACCCTTGAATCGTTCACGCCGCATACAGCCGGATTAGACGCTACTTCGTAGCGGCAGGAGGCTTCGCGGGCGCCGCGGCGGGAGCGGCGGGTTCGAGCACCGCGGAGTTGACGATGTCGAGGTTCGGCAGGCTCTTCTTCACGTAAGCGATGCCCTGTTCCTGCAGCTTCTGCTGGTCGGTGTCGCCATATCCGCTAAAAAACTTTTCGACCACATCCATGCCCTGGATAACCGTTCCGAACGGCGCGAAGCCCTGGCTGTCGAGCGGCGTATTGTCGGCGTAGTTAATGAAAATCTGCGTGGTGCGGGCGTTCGGCGCCTCGGGTTTGGCGTAGCTCACCGTGCCGCGCTTGTTGCTTTGCAGCACGGGGTCGTCCTTGATCGGCGCCTTATCCCAGGCCTTGCTGACGGCGGGGCTGGGACTGAATCCGAATTGCGCCATGAAGTTCGGAATGACGCGATAGATGGGCGCGCCATCGTAATAGCCGCCTTTGATGAGGTTGTAGAAGCGGTCGGCCCCGAGCGGCGCCCAAGAGCGGTGTACTTCGATGATGAAATCGCCTTTGGTGGTGGTGAATTTCGCTCTGAAGGTCTCGGGAGCTTTCGCGCGGTAGGCGGCGGGATTCACCATCAAAGGCTTGCGGCGCGCGGTCGCGGCGGTTCTTGGAGCAGTTCTTGCAGTGGGCGCTTTCGCCGGCGTCTGGGCGCACAGGCACACGGCGGACAACCATGTTAAAACTATCGCTTTCATAAAGCTCGATTATATCGATCAGGGCCGTTCAACCGCCACGGGCGCAAGCCGCCGCCGTTCGCCGCGCGCCGCGCCCGGACGAAAATCACGCGCAGATCGCGATCACAGGGACCGAGAAGAACATGCCCGGAACGCCCGCGAGCTGCTCTCCCGCGAGCACGCCGAACAGCACTACGAGAGGATGTATCTCTACGCCGCGGCCCATCAAATGGGGCGAGAGAATGTAGTCCTGGACGCCGCGATAGAGGAACCAAAAGATCACAATCCAGAGCAGGTGTGGAAGCCGGTGAAGCCGGCCACGACAAGCATGATAATTCCGGCCGCGAGCGGCCCGATCACAGGTATGAATTCGAGAAGAGCCGCCTGGCACGCCAGCAAAACGGCGTATGAAACTCCGATTACGCTGAGGAAAATGCTGTAGACGACCACGGAGATAGAGACAAGGTCACGAGCACGCGGATATAGTGGCCCAGCAATACGTGGATATCTTCGATGATATTGTCGGCCATCGCGCGCCGCTGGCCGTTATCGAAGCTATCGACGAGGTACTCGCGCATATCGTGGCCATCCTTAATGAAAAAAAACGCCAAAATTGGGACCAAGACAATAAAGAGCGCTCCGGTGAGCGTGCCGCGCAAAGCGCCGCCGGCGTTTTTCAGGTATGGAGTTAGCGCCGAGCCCCCGGAAGAAAACTGCTCCTGCAGCCAGTCGATAATCCGTCCGCGCACGGGACCAAGCCATCCCGGGATGGACTGATCGAGCCACTGCCGATTGTGAATATATTGCGGTATTTTTTCCGCGAAAGTGCTCGCCTGCGTGAAAAGGCTGACGCCGAAGGTGGCGCCGATACCGACCAATGCGCCAATAAACAAGAGGTAAACGATGGTAAGCGCGAGGGTGCGGCGGACCCGGCGCGGCGTATGGCGCTCGATGAAACTGACGGCGGGCCATAGGACGTAAGCAAAGAAGAGCGCGGTCATGAAGAGCACGACCGTTTCGCGAATTTTGTAAATGAGCGCCAGAATGGCGAGGACAATGAGAACCGTCCACGTAATCCGGGCGGCGCGGGCGCTCAACCCCAGCATTGAACTCAAGGATAGCAGCCCGATTTGGCGATCGAATACGAGTGCAAGGCAAAGCGTGTCACCCTGTAATAAGCCGAGGGATGGCAAAATACAAACCAGCGGGCAGTAAGAAAATATCGAAGGCGCGGACGGCCCGGGGAGCCGTTCCGTGTATCATCATCGTGATCTTCGGGATCGGCATCATGTGTCTATTGTTCTACTTCACTCTGCAATCAAGATGAGAAGCGACGGACGCTCTCCCGACCAAATGCGCCCGGTGCGCATCACGCCTCACTATCTGGCGACGGCGGAAGGCTCCGCCCTGATCGAGGTCGGCAACACGCGCGGCTGTGCGCGGCATCGGTGGAGGAGACGGTGCCGCCGTTCCTGCGAACAGCGGCAAGGGATGGGTCACCGCCGAGTACGCCATGCTGCCGCGAGCCACCGCGACGCGCACGCCGCGCGAGGTCACCAAGGGCCGGGCTCGGGCCGCCGCACCAGATTCAGCGCCTCATCGGGCGTTCGCTTCGCGCCGTGATCGACACGGCCGCGCTCGGAGAACGCAGCGTCATCATCGACTGCGACGTCATCCAAGCCGATGGCGGCACGCGCACGGCGTCCATTACCGGCGCCTTCGTGGCCATGTCGCTGGCCTTGCGAAAGCTCTCCAATTTCAAGGCCGTCAAACGTATCCCGATCCGGGATTACCTAGCGGCGACCAGTATCGGCGTGGTGAAGGGAATGCCGATGCTGGACCTGTGCTACGAAGAGGATTCGCAGGCGGAGGTGGACATGAATCTGGTTCTGACGGGCGCGGCGAGATTCGTGGAGTTGCAGGCGACGTCCGAAAAGATCCCCTTCGACGACGCCCAGCTCGCGTCGCTGCTGGCCCTGGGGCGTAAAGGCGTTAGCGAATTGATCGAGATCCAGAAGCAGGCGCTGGGAGCCTGAGTGCGCCTCTATTGCGCCACTACGAACGCGGGCAAGCTGCGCGAATTCCTCCAAATCATCCCTGGCGTGGAGCCGCTGCCGGGTCTTCAGGAGATTACGCCGCCGGAGGAGACCGCATCGACGTTTGAAGAGAACGCCGCCGCCAAAGCCGCGTACTATTCGCGCTTCATTGATGAACCGCTGTTCGCGGACGACTCCGGGCTCGAAGTGGAGGGGCTAGGGGGCGCTCCCGGCGTATGGTCGGCGCGCTACGCGGGAGAGAACGCGACGGACGAGGCGAACAATCGTCTGCTGCTCGAAAGTATGCGTGGCGAGACGAACCGCGAGGCGCGCTTTGTGTGCGCCATCGCGCTCGCTTTCCAAGGCAAAGCCATCGCGACATTCCGCGGCGAAGTGGTAGGCGAGTTACTCAACGAGCCTCGCGGATCAAACGGCTTCGGCTACGACCCGCTGTTCTTTTATGCGCCGTTCGGTCAGACCTTCGGCGAAGTAGATGTGGAACGGAAGGCGCAGGTGAGTCACCGCGCGCGAGCATTACGGCAATTGCGCGATTACATCTCGCGATTCGAACGGGAGGAAGGCGCGGCGCAGAGGTGTACCATAGGACATTAGCTCGATGAACGATCTGTTTTCCGCTCTGACGCCCGGTTCGCGCGAATGGTCCTTGGCGGAATCGATCGATCCGCGGCGGCTTCCGGCGCACATCGCGGTCATCATGGACGGAAACGGACGTTGGGCCAAGCGCCGCAGCCTGCCGCGCGCGGCGGGACACCGGGCCGGGGTGGAAGCGGTGCGCACGACAGTCGATGCGTGCGCACGGCTGGGCGTCGGCGCGCTGACGCTGTATGCTTTCTCGACGGAAAACTGGAAGCGCCCGCGCGCGGAGGTGGATATGCTATGGCGCCTGCTCCGCATTTACCTGCGCAAGGAGCTCCCGGACATCGTTCGCAATAATATTCAGTTCACCTGTATGGGCCGCATTGAAGCGCTGCCAGCGCAGGTGCGCGCTGAGTTGGAGTCCGCCGTCGAGAGCACGTCTAAAAACAGGGGCATGCGCCTCAACGTCGCGATCAATTACAGCGGCCGCGCGGAGATTGTGGACGCCGTGAACGCAATTATCGAGGATGCCCGCCTGCAGGGGCGGCTCGCGGATCTTCGCATCGACGAAGAAGCGCTCGCGGCGCGCCTGTACACGGCCGGACTGTCCGATCCCGACCTCCTGATCCGGACGTCCGGCGAGATGCGCATTAGCAATTTTCTGTTGTGGCAGATCGCGTACTCCGAAATCTACATCACCGGGACGTTGTGGCCCGATTTCCGGCGAACAGATTTATTCCAAGCGATCCTTGATTATCAGAAGCGCGACCGGCGCTTCGGAGGACTGGGCGAGTCGCGGGAACGGCTTGCGCCGTCGGATAGCGCCGCGGAAACGGAGTGGGCCATCGCCCCCGCGGGCGTGCGCTAACGTGCGCGCAAACCGGCGATGAAGCGGGTTCTTACCGGCCTCATCCTCGCTCCCATATTTATTTATGTCACGCTGTGGGCCCCGTCGCTGGTATTTCTAACGGTCCTCGCAATCGTCGCTGTTCTATGTTTTCACGAATACGCCGGGCTGGTATCGAAACATGGCCTGCGGCCGCCCGGAATTTTCGGTTACGTAGCCGGTCTGATGGCGCTGTTTCTGCCCCGCCCGGACCTGCTCTTTCTAGTGCTTATTGCCTTGTTGGCGCTGGCGCTCGGACTCGCCTCGCGCGATCTTGGCGATGCCCTGCCGTTCGCCGCGGCGCTGCTGCTGGGGGTACTCTACATTTTCGGATGTCTGCGCAGCGCCATTGGGTTGCGTGGCTTGGCCGGCTCCGGACCATTCTGGCTATTTTTCGCGCTCTCCGTGAATTGGGTTGGGGATATCGCCGCGTTCTATGTGGGCCGCGCGATCGGGCGCCATAAGCTAGCGCCGGCGGTCAGTCCGGCAAAGACCTGGGAAGGCGCGGTGGCATCTACCCTGGCGAGCCTTGTCTATTCCTATTTCTACTTCTCGTACCTGCTAAAGGAAGTTCCGCTGGCCTGGGTCTTCGCGATTGGGGCGGCGGGCAACATTGCAGGTCAGATCGGGGATCTTTGCGAGTCCGCCATTAAGCGCGGCGCAGGCGTCAAGGATAGCGGCTCCATGCTTCCCGGCCACGGCGGATGGCTCGACCGCATCGATAGCAGCCTGTTTGCTCTGCCCGTGGTTCACTACTTCTCTTCTCTGATCGCGCGTTGACGGTGTGTTGAAACGAACTTCGGGCGGCCTTCGTCTTGGAATTGGCCGTCCCGCGGCCATGAAAAGAGGCGCTCATGCTTGCGCGTTTGCTGGTGACCGTTTCTCTTGCGGCGGCGGCGCTCGCCGCGCAATCTCTTCGAGACTGCCGCACCGTTTACCTCTCTCCGATGCCCGAATCGCTGGAGGATTTCATCGGCGTTCAACTGCTGAAGTGGGGAGCGATCCAGGTGGTCACCTCCGAAGAGAAGGCCGATTGCGTGGCGGCTTTCGGGCGGCGCTCGGCGAGCACGGACGTCAGAACCACCGGCGCCGAAACGTCGGACACCAGCGTGCGCGAGGAATCCGCGCGCCGGGACCTACCGGAAGCGCATGCCTTCTTCGGCAGTACAAAGGAAGCGGCGCTCACCGTGGTGAGTCGCCGGACAGCGGCCATCGTGTGGGCCGACGCCAAGAGCGACGCCTTCTCGCTGACCGGCGGGCCAAAGACGCTGGCGAGAAGGCTCGTCGATCAGATGAAGAAGGACTACGCCAAGGAAAAATAATTCTCGCTTCAGTGCTCCGGGGACTCGATTGCGTTCGCTTACGGTTGCAGATGCACGGCGATATTAAACTTAAGGGCTGGTCATAATTCTCGGCCGATCAAGTCATCCGGTGGGACGGCGGTATGGGTCTGCCGTGCCGTCGTGCGGATGCACGGCATATCCATTCGAGGCGGCGATCCGTTCCTTTCCGGCGAAGACGTAGCCCAGAAGCTGCGTAAAGCCCGAATCTTGACGCGAAGGTTATATGCGTAGGCGCGACTGGCGGGCTTAAGGACCACCCACATTCTCCGAGGGATAGGCCCGAGGCCCAATCCACCCTTCCTGGCACAAGGTCAACGGATTTGAGCAACAAGCCTGCCGGCGGGATGAATCGAACAATTGAAAAGCAATTGAAAAAGCCGGCGCAAGCGGAGGCGGTTGGATGTAAAATAATCCCGTTCGAAAATCCAAACGGATATTCCCGGTCAAAGGAGATGCGATGACAAACATTTGTGAACGCCTCAAATCCCGTATATTGGCAGCCTCGGCTGCCGTGCTGGCTTGTGCGGCATTCAACGCCGCGGCGAATACGATCAATCTTAGCTTTATCAACAACACAGGCGTGACCGTCTACGACCTCGAGACGATGCTCAACGGAACCGGAAACAATCTCAGCTTCAGCTCGGGCAACACTGCGGCGACAATCACGACGAACGACGGTCCGGGCATCACTTATTTTTTCATCCCCGCCACAAACAAGAGCGAAATCGTGACCTACTGGACACTGCCCAACAACCAGGGACAGACCGGACTGGTTAACAATGGCAAAACCGCAATGACGTTTACTTTCACCCTGCCGCAAAACGTTACGCTTGCGACCGCTAAATGGACCAACGCCACGGGCGGGATCGTCGGACTGGCCGCTCCCCCGCCCGCGGCGCAATCGTGTGCGCTGCCTTCCGGCGCATCGGTTTCCTGTCCGGCGGGCGTCTAGGGGGGCTCAATAATCTTGGCAGCTCCTCCAGCTCCGAAGATGCGCTTCTCGGCGTTCGGGTGGGTGGGATCGACGAATGGGAGGAATTTTCTCTTCCAAACGACACGGTAGTGAGCCCCTCGTCGTTCTTCTTGACGAACCCGAATGGCCTTAGCATATCCGATGCCGGATATCTCATCTCTCCAACGCAGATTCCCCTCGATCAATTAAAGGCAACGGATTTGCCGAACGGAGGAGCCGAGTTTACCCCGCTTCCGGGTCTCGACACTCCCGAACCCTCGTCTTTGCTGTTGACGGCCGGCGGCTTCATGCTTCTCCTGGAGATCGCCCTGCGCAGGAATCGCGATAAGAAATTCGCGTCGTAATTCGCCGCGATTCGCCGATTGTTCCTGTTCCTGAACGAGGAGCTCCTTCGACTTGCCCGAAAGCGAATTGCCTGAAAACTCTTCACGACGACCACTAGAAACACATTCCGGCTGGCCGCTCTCTGCAAGGAAGCGCCAGCCTGATTTGACGAAAATACGCGTTTTAACGGCCCAGCGCTATATGTGGCGCTTAATGTGCGCGGTGCCGTGCTCGCGGGATGTCATGGCAGCAGGTTGGGCGGGAAGCCGGCGTTGCCCCTTCAACTGTTGCGGTACGAAAAAAACTTGGCCGATGGAAACATGATGCATTCCCTGAGCAGGTCTTGACGCCACGGCGCTCTACGAAACATTGGATGCATCCCGCCGTTCGCAATGAACCCGGCGCGAGATTGCTCAGGAGATCGGCAGCTCTTCTCCAGGGATGCTTACTCATCTTTCGGGCCGCACGATCGGAAGTTTCACGAGGGAAGAGCGCCCTCCTGACCCTCTCCGGACCTCTTGATTTGCGAACGGTCCATGTGCGGCCGGGGATGAACGGCGCTCGGCGGCAACGGAGGTCGAGCCGCGCAAGCCGGCAATTGCCGGATGCAGGCAAATCTGTGGCCGACCCTAAGACCGACGCCATTCTCTCGCGCCATGGGCTTTAGTGCAGCCCGGAGGCCACGTAAAGCTCCGACGTCTTTACGCGAAAGTTGTAGGCGTAGGCGCGGCCGTCGGGCGTGATCACGGGGTTGAAAGCCTCATCTACGGGGCGCGCCGGACGGATCTCTTTCCAGGGCGTCTTCTTTCCGCTCTCAATGTCGAGAACGAAGACCGCCAACATGCGGTTCACATCGTGATGCCTGTCAACGTAAATGGAGCGGCTGTCTTCGCGCCACCCAATCGCGCGGTCGTGCTCATCGAGTTGATCGAGCGCGCGGGCATCGCCGCCATCGACCGGGTACACCCACCAGCGGCCGTCCGGACCAACGTCGAGGATCTGGCGCCGGTCGGGTGAGACCATGGGCAGGTCGTCGGCAACTCCTTCCGGCCCGATGGGGTGCAGCGTGCGCGTTCTCGAATCCCACAAATAGTTCCTCATGCCGTGGCCCGGAGGATGCCCGTGCTCGAACCAACTCTCGTCGTCCCGGGACCATCCGTAAACGATATTGATTCCGTGAAGCTGGGGAATGCTGACGACGCGCTCCTCGCCCGCGCCGGTGGGAAACAGGACATAACGCCTGGTGTTTGCGTCGACTGAATAATATCCCGAGACCCACTTGCCATCGGGTGAGACTGCGAAGGCGACGCCGTCGCCCAAACGCACCGGCGGGGAGCCGTCGGTCCGGCGCATGTAAATGCTGCCTTTAGGGCCCCCGCTTTCGCCGAGGATGGTGGCGACGATGATGCGCCCATCGTCCGAAATCCCGTTGAGAACGCTTTGATCGAGGCATGTCAGATCGCGTTCCGCCTCTTCGCCGGGCGCCACGCCGAGAATACCGACTTGCCGGGTATCGGTGCGCAGCAGGATGCGTCCATCGCGCGCCATGTCGTAAATTACGATGTGCCCGGGCAAGCGCGTTACAACGCGGCGATGGCCCTTGAGATCGATGGCGTATATCGTGCCCCACTCCTTAATGTCGAAGGAACGGAACCAGATCTCGCGGCCGTCCGGCGTCCACGTGATTACGGGATCGAGCACATCGTAGGTTTCGCCCGAAACATCGCCCAAAGACCGCGTCTTGCCGGTTGCGATCCACAATGCTGATCCCGATCACGTTGTTCTTGCCGGTGTAATGCGCATAGGCGACAAGATTGCCGTCGGGCGAAACCCGGATGGCCTGAGGCCGGTATTCCAGGTTATCGAGCAACACATGGCCGATGGGATACTCGATGCGGAATTTGCCATTAGCAGACAGCAGGACGGCCATGGTGGACCCGTCCGGGGACCAGTCGCCCATAATAACGTTCTCGAGCCAGGGGCGCATTTGTCCGCCGGAGAGCGTGGTACGGCCGAGAGTTCCGGCCCCATTCGGAGCATATGGTCCGCTGACGTAGGCGATTTCGTCGCCGGCGGACACCGACAGCAGGACGCAACCGTCCGGTAGACCAAGATCCCGGGCTTCGGGCGTACCCGCCGTCGCCAGATACGTCCGCATGGGCCCGCCGTCCCAGCTCGCGCTGTAAACGATGTTGCCGCCGGCGGATGTGAAGCGGGCGTTCGAGACTAATCCTCGCCGGAACGTGATGCGTTGATAGCGGGGAGGCTCGCGCCGCGATGTGAGGCCGCGCAGAATGAAGCCGGCGGCAAACAGGGCCAAGGCGCCGCAGAGGGCCGCCGCGAGCCATAGCCATCTCCCGTGCCGCGCGCGAGGTCTTTCGAGCGCCGGCTGCACGCTTGGCGAACTGCCCGCCGCAATGGCGCGCAACGCGAAGGCGAGATCCGCGGCGGATTGAAAGCGCTGCGCCGGACTCTTCTCCAGGCATCGCCGCACAATCGATTCGAGAGCGGGCGGCATTGGCGCCTCATTCGGATCCGGCTCGGAGGGCTCGTTGTGCAGAATGGCGTGCATGGTTTCGACGGAGGAAGAGGCCTCGAAGGCGCGCTTGCCCGCGATCATCTCGTACAGAACGCACCCGAAGCTGAAAATATCGGAGCGGTGGTCGAGCGCCTCGCCACGGACCTGTTCCGGCGACATGTAGCCGACGGTCCCCATGACCATGCCCGGCTGTGAAAGAGCAACGGTGGGAGTATTCTCGCCAGGAGCGGGCAAGGTTTGTTTCGCCAGCCCGAAGTCCAGCACCTTCACGCGGCCGTCGCGCGCAACCATAACGTTTTCGGGCTTGAGATCGCGGTGAACGATGCCGGCGGAGTGCGCCGCCGCGAGCGCATCGGCGATCTGGATGGCGGCATCCACGGCTTTCCGCGGCGGCATGCGGCCCCGTTGGAGGATTGCCCGCAGCGACTCACCCTCAACGAGTTCGGAAACCATGTATGCCTGACCGTTATCCTGCCCGGCGTCGTACACGGCGACAATGTTGGGATGGTTCAGGGCCGCCAGCGCGCGCGCTTCCTGCTCGAAACGAGCCCGGCGATTCGCGTCGCCGGCGATGTCCGCGGGCAGCGTTTTCAGCGCGACAAAACGATTCAGCCGGACATCCCTGGCGCGCCATACCTCGCCCATGCCGCCTTCGCCCAGCTTGTCGAGAATTTCGTAGGCCCCGATCTTTCGCAGGGAACTCACGCCTTCACGTTAGCGTAAGTAACAATAGAGAGCATCCGATGCCGTACTGCTGTCAATGCGGAAAATCCGTCAGCGAGAAGGACGTCTTCTGCGCCTTTTGCGGCGGACGGCAACCGGTACACGCCAATACTGCAACGGATTACATCAGCGGCATCACGCCGCGCACTGCGGCGCTGCTTTGCTACATCCCCTTCGTTGGCTGGATTGCGGCCATCGTCATACTCGCCGCGGCGCGCTTCCGTTATCACCACACGGTGCGCTTCCACGCCTTCCAGGGCCTTTATCTTTTTGTCGCGTGGCTTATAGTCGATCTCGTGCTGGCCCCGTTTTTCGCCTTTGGCTTCATCGTGCCGGGGCCGCATTTCCCCCACTTCGCGATCTCCGGCCTGTTGAAGCTCGTCATATTCGGAACGTGGATTTTTATGATGGTCAAGGTGAGCCACGACGACAACTTCAAGCTTCCGATCGTGGGCGAATTGGCGGAAAAATCGGTGTCGGAACAGCGGTTATGAAATCCACTTGATCGGACGAACCGGTCGCAAGCCGGATTCATTTTGTTCTACAGGGCCCCGTGTTTCGCGCAAATCCCGAGCCGAACTTCGCCCATCGAGGGATATAGCCAGGGATATAACATGGATATAAAATGAAGCGCCTTGGTTGGCTCGGCGTTGCCGTTCTCGCGGCCGGCATGGCGCGGGCGCAAAAACAGCCCGATCGCAATGGCGTCCACTCCCGCCGATATCGCCGCCGGAAAGCGCCTCTTCGATTCGCAGTGCGCGCTCTGTCACGGTATCGGAGGCGCGGGAGGGCGCGGCCCGGCTCTCAATGCCGCGAAGCTGCGCCATGGGGCCAATATAGACGACCTTGTGGATGTGATTGTCAACGGCATCGACGGCAGCGGCATGCCGTCCTTCTGGTTTCTGGGCGAGCGGCCTGTGCTCCAGGTCGCCGCCTACGTGCATTCGCTGGGCGTGGCGGCCGCTGACGCTCCAACTACGGGCAATATCGAGCATGGCAGGGCCATGTACGCCGCCAACGGCTGCGCCGCCTGTCATGTGCTCAAGGGCGCGGGCTCGGCTTACGGGCCAGAGCTCACCGGCATTGGCGCGCGCCGTAGCGCTGCCTTTCTCCGCGAATCCATCGTCGATCCGTCGGCTTCGACGCCCGACGATTTCGTGCTCGTGCGGGCTACTCTTCCGCGGCGGAAAGACCATCGCGGGCGTGCGGCTCAACGAAGACACCTTCACGATCCAGCTTCGCGATGCCGCGGGCCGCTTTTACTCCTTAAGAAAGCGGGATCTTGTAGAGCTTCACAAGGACTTCGGTAAATCGCCGATGCCGGGGTATCGTGGCCGCTTGTCCGATTCGGATATTGACGATCTGGTTGCCTGGCTTGCAAGTCTGAAGGAAACGCAGTGAAATTTTCGGTCATGGTTTTCATGACGGCGTTATGCCTAAACGCCCAAATCACATACGAGCGCATCGTCAAGGCTGCCGCCGAGCCGTGGAACTGGCTTACGTACTCAGGGGACTATCGGGCGCATCGCTTCTCGCCGCTCGATCAAATCACGCCCGGGAACGTGGCGGGATTGAAGCCGGTTTGGGTTTACCAGCTCCGCGAAAAAGGCGAATTCGAGACCTCGCCCATCGTGGTCGACGGTATTGTATATATCACGGAGCCGCCGGGCATCGTCGCGGCGCTCGATGGGAACACCGGGCGGCGTCTGTGGACATATCGGCGCAATATTCCGAAGGATCTGAAAACTCTAGGTTTTGGACGCGTGAATCGCGGAGTCGCGATCCTGGGCGATACCGTCTACGCCGGAACACTCGACAGCCATCTGGTTGCGTTGGACGCCCGTTCCGGCGCGCTGCGCTGGGATGCCGAGGTCGCCGATAACAAGACGGGCCACTGCATCACCGTCGCGCCTCTGGCACTGCGCGACAAGATCGTGATTGGAATTAGCGGCGGCGAGGCCGGTATACGCGGTTTCCTGGACGCCTACGACGCCAAAACCGGCAAGCGCGCGTGGCGTCTCTGGACCATACCTGCCCGCGGCGAGCCCGGGAATGAAACCTGGGCCGGCGATAGCTGGAAAACCGGCGGCGGTCCGACTTGGGTCACCGGCTCCTACGATCCGGAATTGAACCTGATCTATTGGGGTACCGGAAATCCGGGCCCGGACTGGAACGGAGACGGGCGCGCCGGCAGCAATCTCTATACGTGTGCTCTATTAGCCATCGACGCCGATACCGGCAAGCTGCGCTGGTATTTTCAGTTCACGCCGCACGACGTTCACGATTGGGACGCTACCGAAATTCCCATGCTGCTCGACATGGATGTGCGCGGCCGGCCGCGCAAAGTTGTCGCGATGGCGAATCGCAACGCATTCTATTACGTGCTGGACCGCGCTACAGGAGAATTCCTGCTGGGAGCGCCCTATGCAAAGCAGACCTGGGCCAAAGGGCTGGATGAAAAGGGCCGGCCGATGCATCTGCCGAACATGGAGCCGACCGAGGAAGGGACGCTCGTTTACCCCAGCCTGCAGGGCGCCACGAACTGGTTTAGCCCTTCCTACAGCCCGCGCACGCAGCTTGTCTATGTGTCCGTGCGCGAGATGGGATCGTACTATTACAAGAGCGAGGCCGATTTCAAGCCCGGGACGTTTTTTGGCGCGGGCGGCGAGCGGGCTCTCAATGGCGATAAGGCCTACGGCGCCATTCGCGCCCTCGAAGCCAACACGGGAAAAATTTTATGGGAGTTCCGGCTGCAGTCGCCTCCCTGGGCCGGCGTGATGGCTACCGCGGGCGGCCTGGTTTTCGGAGGCTCTAACGAAGGAAATTTCTTCGCGCTCGATGCGAGCAGCGGAAAACCACTGTGGGATTTTCAGACCGGCGGCGGTATCTCGGCCAATCCCGTCTCGTTCATGGTGGAGGGCAAACAGCGCGTCGCGATCGCCGCCGGCGGCGCTCTTTTCGTGTTTGGGTTGTAGAGTGCTTATGGGCATGCAGCGCCGAACCTTCCTCACCGCGCTCGCGGGCGGCTTCACCTCCGCCATTTCCAGCGCCGAGCCGCGCCCCATGAACGTTCTTTTCATGCTCATGGACGATCTAGGCTGGCACGACACATCGCCCTATGGCAATACGTTCATCAGATACCCCCAACCTGAACCGCTTCGCCGCGCAGAGCGTCCGCTTTACCAACGCCTATGCCGCTTGCCCGGTCTGCTCGCCCACTCGCGCCAGCATTTTGACGGGCAAGTACCCGGCGCGCCTGCATCTGACCGACTGGATTCCAGGGCGTAAGCAGTGGCCCTACGCCAAGCTGCTGACTCCGGCGTTCAACCAGGAGCTGCCGCTCGCCGAGACTACGATGGCCGAAGCGCTGCGGCCGCTCGGCTACCGCTCCGCCGCGATCGGTAAATGGCACCTCGGCGGAAGCGGTTACTCTCCCACGGATCAGGGCTTCGACCTCAATATCGCCGGCAACGCCAAGGGCTCTCCCCCGAGTTACTTCGGCCCGCTGCAGTTGCCCAACCTGAAGCTTGAGCCGGGCGAGTTCCTCACCCCCCGTCTGTCCTTCGAAGGATCGCGCTTCATGCGCGAGAATCCCGCAAAACAGTTCTTTCTCTACGAAGCGCAGTTCACGGTACACATGCCCTTGCAGGCGCCGCCGGAGCTGGTCGAGAAATACCGCAAGCGCAACATCGGCGACGTCGACCCGATTTACTGCGCCATGGTCGAGACTGCCGACGACTCCGTGGGGTTTCTGCTGCGGGCGCTCGAAGAATCGAAACAGGCGGACAACACCATCGTTATTTTCTTCTCGGATAATGGCGGCGTTCGTTATCAGGCCAGGCGCGCCGCGCCCGTCACCAACAACGCGCCGCTGCGAGCCGGCAAAGGACATCTCTTTGAAGGCGGCATCCGGGAGCCGCTGCTGATCCGCTGGCCCGGCGTCTCGAAGGCAGGTCTTACGGTCGATGAAATGGTTTCGAGCATCGACTTTTTCCCGACCCTCTGCGAAGCTCTCGGCAGCCCGCGCCGGCCGGGTTGATGGAGTATCCATCCGGCCTCTGCTTGCAGGCGGCGCCATCGCCCAACGACCGCTCTTCTGGCATTACCCGCATTACAGCGATCAAGGCGGCCGGCCCTCCGGCGCGGTCCGGCTCGGCGATTGGAAACTGATCGAGTTTTACGAAGACGGCCGCCGCGAATTGTACAACCTGCGCGAGGATATCGGAGAGCGCAGGAACCTCATAAACCGGGAAATGGCGCGCGCGAAAAAGCTCTACGACACGCTCTCGGACTGGCGCAAGTCCGTCGGCGCCGCAATGCCCACGCCGAATCCGAACTACGATCCGGCCCGCGCCAGCGAGGGTTTGACGGGCTACGAACCCCCCACTCCGCCATCTATATAGCGCGGGGCGGACGTTCTTTTGTACGCTTGTAATTAGATCGGTATGGACGAGCAGAAAATCCTGTTTAGACTGCGTGAAATTTGCTTGGGGCTTCCGGGGGCAAGCGAAACGGTCACGTTTGGACACCCCACCTTCCAGGCAGGCAAGATGAAGACTTTCGCGGTGCTCGAACGCTACAAAGGCGAGCTCTCCATCAGCTTCAAGGTCGGCAAGTCGATGCAGCCGGTGTTTCTGGACGATCCGCGCTTTTTCAAGACGCCCTATGTCGGACAGCACGGCTGGGTTTCGCTGCGCGTGAACGGCGGCCGCCTCGACTGGAAGGAAATCGCGGAGCTGGCGAAAGGCAGCCACTTACTTATTACCGGAAAGAAGAAGTGAACGCGCCCGAGAGGGTCGGGTACAACGTAGCCCTCGCAAGCATCTTCATCAGCGCGGCGCTGGCGGTCGCGAAAATCCTGGTCGGCCTGAAGGCGCATTCTACCGCGGTCGTTTCGGACGGCGTCGAATCCGCCAGCGACGTGCTGTCCTCCAGCCTCGTTCTGTTCGGGCTGCATATGGCCGCCAAGCCGCCCGACGCCGAACATCCCTATGGCCACGGGCGCCTCGAAACATTATCGGGACTGGCGGTCGGAATCCTCCTCGTCGTCATGGGGGTCCTCATCGCGGTGGAAGCCGTGCGTCGCGCGCTACAGCCGCATCCCAGCCCGGCCGCGTTCGCCATCTGGCCGGTGGTGGCCTCCATCGTGGTGAAATCGTCGTTGTACGGCGTCAAGCGCCGCTACGGGCGCAAGCTGCGCAGCTCTTCTCTGTCCGCGGACGCCTGGAACGACGCGATGGATATCCTCTCCGGCGCCGTCGCGCTCGCCGGCGTTTCGCTTGAGGCCTTCGCCCGCGCGCGCTTCGGACCGGCCGACGACATTGGCGGCGCCGTGGTGGGATTCATCGTTATTTTTCTCGGCATCAAGATTGTCCGCGACACCACCTTGCAGCTCATGGACACCATGCCGGACCGCGAGATGCTGGCGCAGGTGCGCAACGCCGCCTTAACGGTCCCCGGCGCGCTCGGTATTGAGAAGTGCTTCGCCCGCAAGACCGGCCTGCGCTATCACGTCGATCTACACCTCGAAGTCGACCCCAGCATGAGCGTCAGCGCCTCGCACGAAATCGCCACCGAAGTACGCGGCAGGATACGCGCCTATCTTCCCTGGGTGGCGGACGTTCTCGTACACGTCGAGCCGCATGGCCTCGCTACAATCGACACCGGGCATGGAGAATCGTGAAATCGCGCGGCTCCTGAGCGAGACGGCCGATCTCATGGAGATCGCCGGCGAAGACGGTTTCCGCATTCGAAGTTATCGTAATGCCGCGTCGGTGATCGAAACGTATCCCGAAAAAGTCTCCGACGTCGTTTGCAATCCCGAGCGCAAGGCAACCGAAATTCCCGGCGTGGGGAAAGGGATCGCTTCCGTGCTCCAGGACATCTGCGCGCGCGGATCGTTTCCCACTCGCGATCAGCTTCTGGCGCGTTTCCCGGCGTCCGCGCTGGAGCTGCTGAAAATCCAGGGGCTTGGTCCCAAAAGCATCGCGCTGCTGTACGAGCATTATCAAGTCGCGAACATCGACGACCTCGAACGCATCTGCCGCGAGCAGAAATTGCGCGATCTACCGCGCATGGGCGCGAAGCTCGAAGAAAAGGTGCTGCGCTCTATTGAGCGGCATAAGCAAAGCGCCGGCCGCTTCCGTCTCAATTTCGGGCATCGCGTCGCGGACGAGTTGATGAAGTACCTGACCGATGGAGAGGGTTTGGAAAAAGTGAGCGCGGCCGGCAGCCTGCGGCGCGGCAAGGAGACCATCGGCGATCTCGACCTGATCGCCACCGGCCCCGGCGCGGCGAACGCGCTCGAACGGTTTGTAGCGCATCCGCGCGTTCACGAAGTGCTGGGCAAAGGAGCGAACAAGGCCAGCGTGCGCTTCGGTCTGGAGGGCCTGCAAGTGGATTTACGCGCGCTGCCGCACGAAAGTTATGGGGCGGCCATGCAGTATTTCTCCGGCAGCAAGGAGCATAATGTCAACCTGCGCACGCGCGCGCTGAAGCTCGGTCTGACGCTCAACGAGTACGGCCTTTTTCGGCTGGAGGGGAACGGGCGCGTCGCGGGAGAAACCGAAGAGGAGATTTACGAAAAAATCGGTCTCCAGTGGATTCCGCCTGAGCTGCGCGAGAACTGCGGCGAGATCGAGGCGGCGGCCGAGCGCCGTCTTCCCAAACTGCTCCAGCTCTCCGATATTCGCGGCGACCTCCACATGCACACTACCGAAACCGACGGCCGCGCCACACTCGAAGAGATGGCGGAGGCGGCGCGCTCGCTCGGTTACGAATACATCGCCATCACCGACCATTCGAAAGCCATCGCGATGTCCAACGGTCTCGACGAGCAGCGCGCGGTCGAGTTCGCGAGGCGCGTCCGCCGTCTCAACGAAAGCGGGAATTTAGGGATCCGCATTCTTTCGGGCCTGGAATGCGACATTCGCAAAGACGGCGCCATGGATCTCGATGAAGACGCCCTGGCCGAGCTCGACATTGTCGTCGGCAGCGTGCACAGCTTCATGAATATGGAAGCCGCCGAAATGACGGACCGGCTTCTGCGCGCGCTCGAATCGCCCCATCTGAACGTTCTCGGCCACCCCACCGGCCGCATTATTCTGCAACGCGAGCCGTTTCCGTTCGACTTCGAGCGCGTGGCTTCGGAAGCCGTGAGGCGCAATGTATTTCTCGAGATCAATGGCAGCCCGGAGCGCCTCGATCTGGGCGGCGCCATGGTCCGCACCGCGAAATCTCTCGGGGCGCGGTTCGCCATCTCGACCGATTCGCACCACCCCCGCAGTCTCGCCACAAACATGCCTTATGGCGTATTGATGGCCCGGCGCGGCTGGCTTGAAGCATCGGATGTGTTAAACGCTTTGCCCTACGAACGATTCCAGCAGGCCCTGAAAAAATCATGAAGATCGTCTCTTCCGTCGAGAAGTACAAGAACAGTCTTTTTTCCGTCACCGAAGATCATGCCGTCGATCCCGGCGGCTTCGAAATCAAGCGCGGCATCGTGCGGCATCGCGGATCGGCCGTGATGATGGCGGTGGACGACCGCAAGAGAATTCTCCTGGTGCGCCAGTACCGGCTGCCCGCCCGTCAGGCGCTTTGGGAATTGCCGGCCGGCAGCGTCGACGAGGGCGAGACGCCTCTCGAATGCGCGCGGCGCGAGTTGAAAGAAGAGACCGGCTGCCGCGCCAAGGCTTGGAAGAAGCTTGTGAACTTCTACCCCAGCCCCGGCTTCGTCGCCGAAAAGATGACCGTCTATCTCGCCACGGGCTTGACCCAAGGGGAAGCCGCGCCAATGGAAGATGAGCGCATCGAGGTCCGCTGGTTCGCTGCCAAAGAGGTAAAAAAGATGATTCTCGATGGTGAAATCATCGACGCCAAAACGATTATCGGCTATTTTCTCTGGAAACAAGCCGGCAAATCCCGCAAATAATCTCACGGTTACAGCCCGCATACGGTCGTGCCGCCGCGTCCTACAGGAGATCGCGAAATCATATTTTTTCCCATGGAGGCTTCTTGTACCACCATCTCAAACGACTGATGTATACGGTGCGCGTGGGCACGCCCGATCCCCGTTTCGGCAAGATGCTGTTGGAGCAGTTCGGCGGGGCCAACGGCGAACTCGCCGCGGCCATGCAATATTCCATTCAAGGTCTGAACTGCGATGATCCGGACCGCAAGGATCTGCTGATGGACATCGGCACCGAAGAGTTGAGCCATCTGGAGGTCGTCGGCACTCTCGCGCGTATGCACCTCAAACCCATGAAGGGAGACCGGACTGCCGCCGAAGCCGATCCACTAATCGCCATCGCAGGCGGAAGCGGAGTATCTCTGAACAATTCCGCCGGGAATCCCTGGACCGCCGATTACCTGAAAGTCACCGGAGAGCTGGACGTCGACCTGCGCAGCAATATCGCCGCGGAAGCCCGCGCGAAAATCGTGTATGAGAGACTGATCGACTACTGCGAAGATCCGGGCAGTATCGACGCTCTGCAATTTCTGATGACCCGCGAGATTACGCACATGAAGGCCTTCTCGCTCGCGCTCGAGAGCATGGGCAAGCCGTCCCTGTCCATCGGACAAATTCCGCCCACGGCCGAGCTCGTGAATCAATATTTCAACGATTCGACCGGCGTTAGCGATTACGGCGAAAAGGACGCTCGCGGACCTTGGAACGAAGGTGGCGACTGGCAATACATCGATGCTCCAGCATTCAAGGAGTACGAGTCCGAGAAGCTCGGCACCCGCTCGCCGGACGGCTCGAACGGAGGCAACTCGAAAAGCGGGAAACAGAGGAAAGCCGCACGCGGCGTCATTAGACAGAGCGGTGGTGTGGCAGGCGTGTTCGCGCACCGGCAAACGTCCCGGGTCTAGCGCTTGGCTATTCCCATCAGCTAAAAAGCCAGGTTGCTGTGGGAGATAGCTCCCGGCGCGGGCACGGCGAACGCGTGGTTCGAGGGCGTGCGCTTCAATCAAACTCTAGATGTTTGGCAGCAGATCGAAGTACTCGCCGTCCTCGTTGGTCCCGCCTTGCCCTTCCCCGAGCTGTTTCTCAGACGCAATGAACTCGATCCTTTCAATCCACTTCACCATTTTGTATCCCAATTGGTTCTCGACGCGCAGCCGCAGTGGAGCGCCATACTCTCTTGCGAGTGGCGCTCCGTTCATCTCCCAGGCGAGCAGGCATTGCGGCTTGAGGACGTTCTCCAATTCCTGCGTGTCGTAATAGGCGCCTCCATACAGACCTGGGCCAAAGGAAAAAAAGGCGACCGTCTTGGCCGCCGCTTGCGGCCTGACCAGGTCAACTAGCGCCCTCATCGGCGCTCCTCGCCACTCCGCAATGCCGGACCACCCTTGAATGCAGTGGTGCATCGTGATCGTTTCGGCGCCGCCGAGAGCTCTCAGGTCCGCAAGCGACAGCTCTACCGGCCTTTCGACCAAACCGCAGATTTTTAATCTATAATCACGGAAATCCCCGGCCGCCAATTGCTTCCAGTCCTCGCGTTCGGGCATCTTGCCGTTCGGCCAAAAGTGCGGCGAGATATCTCGAGGTGAATAGCGCTGAGCCGGAGCAAGCCGGTTAATCGTGGCGAGCCGTATCGGCATCGATATGGCCTTTTGCGTAAGCTGCAGGGCGCGCGGAAAGATCCACGATATGTAGTGAGCCGCTATCCAGCATCCAATGACGATCGAAATGCCGAACAAGCCAACGATCATCCCCCAGTGATTCTGATTGTCCGTTCCAAAAACGATATGGTTCATGTTGCGGACAAAGCCGGTCATAACAACCAAGGTGACGTGAACTACGATGAAGGAAGCAAAACCGAGCAGCATAAGAAAATGGATGGAGCGTCCGCCCTGACGTCCGCCGAACAGCCGCGCATACCACGGGAAACGATTCACCACGGCGGGAGACATCGAAATTCCGGTCATGATTTGCAGCGGCCCGAATACAAAGACGACCGCGAAGTAAGCTAATTGCTGCAGCGCGTTATATCCGTAAAATCCATCGGGCTCCGGCGGCAAATGCAAGTTAGCATAGTGGACGAATGTATTCCAGGCTTGAATAACCACGATCCAGGAGGTGGGTACAAGCCTTCTCCATTGATCCGTGATGAAGAGCAGTGAGATAAAGATAACGCCCGTGACGAGGAATCCATACACGTCGATGAAGTGCCAGGATCGCGCCACGCCCACCGTGTGGCGATACCCCGGCAACGCGACTAGCGGCGAGATGTAGCGGGCGTCGTCCTTCGCCGTCCATACGCGATCCGTTGGAACTTTCAGAGGCGTGAACCGGATCCACTCCGATCCGGGAGTGCAGTCGTTGTTGAAGTACAGCCTGGGATGATCCATCAGGATGGAAATTCCGCTGCGCATCAACATCGTCACAAACAGAAAATTGAAGAAGTGAGCGTACCGGATCCACCCCGGGAAGCCATGCGGCCCAACGAAAGACGACTCGCTGAATTGAGGCGCATGCGGAATATACGGCAATCCGAAAAAGGCAGCCTCTCCCCAGGCGAATACGAAAGGCAACAGGATCGCCGTAGCCGCGCCCACCAGAACCGAAGGCTTCATCCACGCGCGAAAGCGCCGGTCGGGCGGATAATGGACCGCCCTATGCGCCGGATCGAAAGAGATCATATTTAATCCGTGACCAATGCTGCCCGTTTACTGCCCGGGCGCGGCCGGCGTACCCGGACTGTACCGCAATGTAGCGTAAAGGCTGACACAAGCGTCATACCGGCATGACGACGAGCCCGGACATCACCGGCGGCCTTGATTGCGCCGAATCGCGCATGCCCAAACTGAAGCCCTTCGAAGAGAGCTTACAGAAGCTGGTCCATAAAGCTTTCACTAGCGGAGGATCGAAGGGCCAAAGCGTCAAGAATTTCCTGAAGGGCATCTGGATTGGCGATCCGCTCCATGTCATTCTTACGGACCTTCCTATCGGCGCCTGGACCGTCGCGCTGGTGTGCGATGGCTTGGAATTGATAAGCGACAATGGCGAGTTCGCCGTGACCGCCGATACTTCGATCGGAATAGGATTAGCGGGCGCCGCGGGCGCGGCCGTGACCGGCCTGACCGATTGGCAAGACGCCGACGCGCCCGCTCGCCGCCTCGGAATGATTCACGGGCTGCTGAATATCAGCGCCACGGCGCTTTTTACGGCCTCTCTCATTTGCCGCAAGCGGAAATCGCGGACCAAAGGGCGCATTCTCGCGGCTCTGGGCTATGCCGTCGTAACCGCAGCGGCCCGTCTCGGTGGAAAGATGGTGTACGAGTACAGAATGGGCGTCGATCGAACCGACGGCCAGTCATTTCCCCAGGACTTTGTCCCCATAATGCCGGAAGCAGGGTTAGCAGAGGCCAAGCCAACCCGCATCGAACATGATGGCGTGCCCATTCTGCTGGTTCGCAGCGGAACCCGCATCTTTGCCTTGGCGGAGACCTGCTCTCATTTCAGCGGACCGCTTTCGGAAGGCAAGCTAGATGGCGACAGCATTGTTTGCCCGTGGCATCACTCGCGGTTCGCGCTGCAGGACGGCCGGGTACTCGATGGACCCGCCGTGCATCCTCAGCCCTGCCTCGAGGTTCGCGTGCAAAACGGACAAATAGAAGTGCGTAAAACCCTATGCGATTAGGTGCACGGAGTTCTTAAACGATCCAACTGGAGCAGGCATACGATGCCGAAAAAAGGCATGGGTCGAGAGGCTGTTACCCAGGCCATGAAAAAGCCGAACTGAGGCGAACCCGCAAGCTTTGCAACGGGCGCGCCAGGCTGCCCGCCATTCGCGGAGCCGTCTGCTTGTCAGCGAGAAGCGCGAGAGGCGATAGTGAGAAGAAACGCGCTATCCTCCAACGCCTCCAGCCGGTGCGGCGTCCGTTCTTCCAGGCACACGATCGCTCCACGGTCCAGTGAAATCAATTCGCTGCCTGCATGAAAATCGATCCGCCCCATCAGGCAGTGCACCGTGATCGATCCCGGTGCCGCATGCTCCGGCATGACTTCTCCTTTCGTCAGGCGGATCAGGATAACCTTTAACCCGCTCGCTGCAAGAATCTGCTCGCGCTTACGATTTCCCGCCGGCAATGCCAGCATGTGTTCAATATTGGCCGATTCCACGCGTCCTCCTTCCCGCTCCCCCGAAGATTTTAACGTGCCGCTAAACTTGAACCTCAATTAAGACGTCTCTCGTCGCACAATCGCATGGCTTCGCGGCTATCTGTATCGGCGGACTGTTCCGCCAGCAACCGCGCGATGAAAAGAAAGCGAGTCCGTGCGCGAGGCGCTGTGAGCGCGAATTTAGCGAATATTAATGTTCGAGTCGCATGCGCAAACTGGTCGTCGGTCCGATATGCGCCACCGCCGGGCGAACCCGCTACCCAAGATGCATCATAGTCCGCGGGATGCGCCGGCGACTGCCTCGATTTGAATTTGCCTCTCTTCTACCCCGTCGTACCCCGATGATTCCGGCCTTGCCACTGCCTGCGACCGTCCAAAGATGTGAATTCGATTTACGGCTCGAAGTTGGCGGCGGCGGCGTCAAGTGTTCGCCAGCAATAGTCGTCACGTTGGAATCGCTGTCTTTTATGCCTTGCAGTTGCCAGCCGGCCAGCGTAGGTGAAATACTTCCGGCGCGCAGATGCGAAGCGCGTGGTCCTTACTTGCCCACTGGGGCATTTGGGGAAACAATTCCACTTTGATCTGGATCATTCGATCCGGCCGGCGACGGCTCGATTGGAGGCTGCGCAAAAAAGGACCTCCTGAGATGGCGCGAATGCGACGCGTTTAAAGCAAAGCCGTTTGGGAGCATGGCCCGTATCCCCCCATCGATAAAAGCCCGTCCTCAATTGATGGCGTTTTATCGTGAACGGACCGGCGACGGCGTGCGACAGGTAGGTTCCATCCTGTGCCCCCCGCTCGCCAAGTAAACTTTTCCGCCGCATCCACGTTTATATAACTATAAGGATGTTGCGAATAACCCGAGTCATCGCCGCATTTGCGTTGGCTTCCATCGCGGCGCTTCCGGCATCATCGAAGCGCGCGCCCTCGCAGGGCGATCAGGCCCGGTACCAGGCCAAGCTTTTTCACGCCAAGCTCGACAAGAATAAACAGATCCTGCACGCGCTTGACCGCCTTACCTTCGGCCCACGTCCCGGCGACGTCGAGGCGGTTCGTCGCATGGGACTGAAGAAGTGGATCGACCAGCAGTTGCATCCTGAGCGCATCAGGGAAAACCCCTATCTGGAAGCGCGTCTCGAACCGCTCGAATCGCTTCGCATGACGCCGCTCGAAGCGGTCCAGCACTATCCGCCGCCGCAGCTCATCAGAGCCGTCGCGCAAGGCCGCCAGCCAATGCCCGACGATCCCATTCTGCGCGCCGCCGTGGAGCGCCTCGTAGCGCGTTACCGGCTCAAGAAAGGCGACAAAAATTCCGATCCGAACAGTGTGGACGACATGGAGCCGGTGAAGCCGCTGGACGAAATCCTCAGCGCGGAGGAGTTGAAGACTCTGCGCAGCGGCGCCCCCGATGCCAGGCGCGCGCTGCTCACCGCAATGCCCGCCGAGGAACTCGAAGACGTGGTCGTCGCGCTCCCGCGCAACCTACGACAACAGTTATTCGCGTTCGCGCCCACGGACGTTAAGCGCAAGCTGCTGCTGATGAATGCGCCGCAGCAGGTGGTTGCCTACGATCTGCTGGCAGCCAAGCTGATGCGCGCCATTTACAGCAACCGGCAGCTCGCCGAGGAGCTCGACGATTTTTGGTTCAATCACTTCAACGTCTATTACGACAAAGGATCGGATCGCTTCCTCATTCCGGCCTACGAGCGCGAGGCGATCCGCCCGCATGTCCTGGGCAAGTTTCGCGACCTGCTCGAAGCCACCGCGAAAAGCCCGGCCATGCTGTTCTATCTCGATAATTTCCAGTCCGTCGGGCCAAATTCCGCGGTTAACGCGCGAGCTCCCAAGAACCGCCGCCGCGGTCTCAACGAAAATTACGGCCGCGAATTGATGGAGCTGCACACCTTGGGCGTGGACGGCGGCTATACCCAGAAAGACGTGACCGAAGTGGCGCGCTGCTTCACTGGCTGGACGATTCAGGAGCCCCGCAAGGGCGGATCGTTCTTCTATAACGACAAGCTGCACGACAAAGGTGAAAAGGTAGTCCTCGGCGTCACGATCCCGGCCGGCGGCGGCATCGAGGATGGCGAAAAAGTCCTCGATATTCTGGCGAGCTCCCCTGCAACGGCAAAATTCATTTCGACCAAACTGGCGCAGCGCTTCGTCGCCGACAACCCTCCGCCGGAGCTGATCGGCCGCATGGCCGCGACGTTTCTCAAGAGCGGCGGCGATATTCGCGAAGTCATGCGGACCATGCTGAATTCAAAAGAATTCTGGTCCCAGGGCGCTTATCACGCAAAAGTGAAAACGCCGTTTGAAATGGTCGCTAGCGCCGTGCGCGCCCTCGACGCCAACGTCGACGATGCTTTTGCGTTGGCCAACCAGATCGGCAATCTCGGCGAGCCGCTCTATCGCAAGCAGGAGCCGACCGGATACTCCAACGTGAACGCTGAGTGGGTGAACTCCGCCGCGCTTCTGGGCCGCATGAATTTCGCTTTGGCGCTGGTCCAAAATAGAATTGCAGGCGTCAAAGTGGATGCTTCGAAACTTCCGCGAGATCCCGTTGCGGCCGCGCACACGCTACTGTCATCCGATCTCTCCGCGCCGACGCGCGCGTCACTCGACAATGCCTTGAGACAGCAGCAGGCCAGGAACCCAAAGCAGCAGACCCCGGCGCTGCTGAGCGGCCTCGTCCTCGGTTCGCCGGACTTTCAAAAGAGATAACCACATGCAATCCAGACGATTGTTTCTGAAAAGCTCCGCCCTCGCGATCTTCGGCGTCGGCGCGGCGCCCGCGTGGCTGTCCCGCGCCGTCTACGCCGGCAACACTTCCGGCCGCCGCAACAAAATTCTGATCGCCATTTTCCAACGCGGCGCGGTCGACGGTTTGAACGTGGTGGTTCCGCACGGCGAGAAGCGCTATTACGAGATGCGTCCTGCGATCGCCATTCCACGTCCGGACGGCACGCCCGATTCCGCTCTCGATCTCGACGGGATGTTCGGCCTGCATCCCGCGCTTGCGCCTCTGAAGCCGCTCTGGGACGATCGGCATCTGGCCATCATCGAGGCCGTTGGCTCCCCCGATCCCACGCGCTCGCATTTCGATGCGCAGGACTACATGGAATCCGGCACGCCCGGCATGAAGGGCACGACCGACGGCTGGCTAAACCGTGCGCTGCCGAAGGAAACCGCCGCGTCCTCGCCCCTGCGCGCCGTGAGTCTCGGTTCCACTTTGCCCCGCACCCTGCGCGGCCGCAACGACGCCGTCGCCGTAAATAATCTAAGCGATTTTCAGGTGCGCGATGCGCGCGGCGCCCAGACCTTCGAGCAGATGTACGACAACACGATCGACACGGTGTTGCACGGCGCGGGCAAGGAAACCTTCGAAGCGGTGCGTATCATGCAGTCGCTTCAAAAGCAGAAGTACGCGCCCGCGAACGGCGCCGCCTACCCTAATGGCCGTTTCGCGCAAAGCCTGCGGCAAATCGCGCAGCTCGTCAAGGCCGATGTGGGACTGGAAGTCGCTTTCGCCGACGTAGGGGGCTGGGACACGCACGTGAACCAGTCCGGCGCGAAGCCCACGGCGGGCGTGCTCGCCAATAACCTCGCCGAATTCGGTGGAGCGCTGGCCGCGTTCTATAGGGACCTGGACGATCGCATCGAAGATGTAACCGTCGTGACCATGTCCGAATTCGGACGCACGGCCAAAGAGAACGGCAATCGCGGAACCGACCACGGCCATGCGAATGTCATGTTCGTGATGGGCGGCGATGTCCGCGGCGGGAAGGTCTATGGCGATTGGCCCGGTCTGGAGCAAGAGCAGCTCTATGAAGCCCGCGATCTAAATCTGACGACCGATTTCCGCGACGTTCTCGGCGAACTCGTATCGAAGCACTTGGGAAACGCGCGTCTGGGATCGGTTTTCCCAGGCTACGCCGCGCCGAAATTCCGCGGCATTTTGGGCTGACGGCTTGACCTCTCTACCCCTACATAGTGCAGAATCGAGAGCATGTCCCTGCAAGTCATGCTCTCTGTTCTTTTAACGGCGGCCGGCCCTCTCATGGCCCAAACTCCCGTCGAAACCCTGGCGCATGTCCGCAATGAGTTTGAGTTCACCGTTCACGCATCGTATGATCGTGTGGCGCCGCTCTTCGGCGCTTACGCCGAGCGCGCCTGGGCCGGCCCCGATTGGAACCCGCAAGCCGTCTATCCCGCGGCCGCCGAAGCCGTACCCGCCAAGGATGTTCGCGGCGAAGTCTTCACGATATCCCACGGCGAACACGCGGCCACCTGGATCAACACCGCCCTCGATTTCCAGGCCGGTTACATTCAATACGCCTATTTCATTCCCGGCGCAATGGTCGCGCTGATCGATGTCCACGTCGCAAAATTGGCGTCCGCCGCGACCCACGTGAATGTCGTCTACGAGCGCACTGCCCTGAGCGCGGCGGCCAACGCGCACGTCAAGGCGATGGGGGAATCGGACCGCGGCTCCGGCCCGCACTGGCAGGCAGCTATTGAAGCCTTCCTCAACCGCGAGAGCAAAGGTCGCTGAACGGAGAGCCATCGTCGCTCGCGCCCCCGCCCGCACTCGCTATAATAAACTTTAGCCGCGCGCTGTGCGGCGCACATCCCCTGCTCGTGCGCTCAGACGCCGGGACGGGATGATTCAAGAAATATGGCTTACGTTATAGCGGAACCTTGCATTGGCGTCAAAGATACGGCCTGCGTGGATGCCTGCCCGGTCGATTGCATTCACCCCAAAAAGGACGCGGCGAACTTCGGCGAGCACGACATGATTTATATCGACCCGGTGGAGTGCATCGACTGCGGCGCCTGCGTACCGGTTTGCCCGGTTTCGGCTATTTTCGCGCTGGACGATCTACCCGACAAGTGGCAGGATTTCGCACAAAAAAACGCGAGTTTTTTTGGGCGCTAGTCGCTACGGCCGGTATACGGCCGAGCTCGTATCGGTCTCCCAAATCTTCACTTCGGCAATTTGTATTGGCGTCGCGGCGCTCAGCCCCGCGCTGATGCGATCGTAGAAAAACTTCGCGATATTCTCGGCCGAAGGATTGATTTCATCGAATGGCCGCAGATCGTTGATGAAGCGATGGTCGAGATATTCCATCACTCCCTTCGTCACTCGCTTCAGCTCGACGAAATCGACCAGCAGTCCCGTTGAATCGAGCCGCTCCCCGCGCACCGTCACTTCGACGCGATAATTATGGCCGTGCACGTTCTCGCACTTGCCGCCATAATTGCGGAGCGCGTGTCCCGCCGAAAAAGTCTGCAGCACGGTCACTTCAAACATTGAAAAACTGTTCCACCTCGTCGATTGCGCCCGTAAAGCGGTACTCTGGCAAGCTATCGAAGAACACCTGCCCGTAACGCGTTTTCGTAATTCTATTGTCGAGCAAAACCAGCACGCCGCGGTCGGAGCGGCTGCGAATCAGCCGGCCGAAGCCCTGCTTCAAAGCGAGCGCAGCCTGCGGAAGCTGGTAATCGTAAAATGGATTGCCGCCCTCCTCCCGAATATTTTGGATGCGCGCCTCCACCACCGGGTCGCTAGGAACCGCGAACGGCAATTTATCGATGATAACGCAGCTCAATTGCTCCCCCTGCACATCCACGCCCTGCCAGAACGATGAGGTCGCGAAGAGCACGCAATTCGGCGTGCGGCGAAATTCTTCGAGCAGAGCGTTACGCGGGCCGGTACCTTGCAGCAGCGTGGGATATTCGACCGCCAGCGAAACGCGGTCGTATACGACGCGCATCTGCCGATAGCTGGTGAACAACACGAAGGCTCGTCCGCGGCTGTGCCGCAGAACGGAGGCGACTTCGTCCGCCGCGACGGACGGAAAGGCCGGGCTGCGCGGATCGGGCAGATGCGGCGGTACGTACAACAGCGCCTGCCGCGGATAGTCGAAGTGGCTCGGGGCCAGCAGCGGCCGGGCATGCAGGATGCCCAGGCGCTTGCGGGTAAAGTCGAAGTTGCCTTCGACCGCGAGCGTCGCCGACGTCAGGATCACGGTGTCAAGCGCGTCAAAGAGCTTTTCTGCCAGAATGGGCGACACATCGATGGGCGTGGCCTGCAGGAAACAACCGCGCGCGCGCCGCTCCAGCCAGTACACGTACGATTTGTTGCGTCCTTGCATCCAGAATGCGAGCCGCTGCCCAAGCTCCTGGGTGCGGCGGAACAGCGGGATGACGTCCTCCGGCGCGTTCTTGATCAATTGCAGGTGCGTCGCGAGAAGCTCGATCGCCCGCTGAAAATTGTCGTACCTATCGCCGTGCTCTTCGAGAAACGCTTCGTGCTCGCGAAACCCGGTGCGCCCTTCGGCGGCGCCGAACAGCATGAAAAAGTTTTCGCCGCGCACCTGCAGCATTTCGACGATGCGATCGAGCTCTTGAGAGCCAAACTGTTTGCGGCGCGATACGGCCGAGACATCGCGAAGTAGATCCTGCAACTGGTAGCTGCTGACGGTCACGCCAAAGTACTGCCCCGCCACGTCCTCAATCTCGTGCGCCTCGTCGAAGACCACCACCGCGTAGTCCGGAATTACGCCGCCAAATTCGTCTTTGACCGCAAGATCGGCAAAAAACAGGTGATGGTTGACGATAATGATGTCGCTCGCAGCCGCGCGCCGGTGCATTTCGGTTATGAAACAGCGCTCGAACTGCGGGCATTTCTGGCCCGTGCACAGGTCGCGCCGCGCATCGAGCTTCATCCACGCCGAACTATGCTCCGGCAAGGTCTTGATTTCGGCGCGATCGCCCGTAGTGGTGCGCGTCTCCCAATCGCGGATGGTTTGAAAATCGGCCACTTCTTCGAGGCCGCTCAAGACCGGCTCTCTCGAGGCGTCGTAAATCTTTTGCCGGCACGCGAAATTCGCGCGCCCTTTCATGTAGCAGACCTTCAATTCGTGCGAAAAATGCTTCTGGAGAAAAGGAATGTCTTTGTAAAAAAGCTGCTCCTGAAGATTTTTCGTGCCCGTGGACACGACCACGCGCTTGCCGGAAAGAATCGCTGGAATCAGGTATGCGAGTGTTTTGCCCGTGCCGGTTCCGGCCTCTACCAGCAGATGCTTCTTTTCCGGCGATCGCCGACTCGACCGCCTCCGCCATTTCGAGTTGTCCCGGCCGGAACTCGTAATTCGGATGCCACTGCGAGAGGATGCCCTGGCGGGAGAAGAACCGACGCGCGCTCAGGCTCTTGGCCGGCGAAGAAGACATCTGTTTCTATTATCAGTCGCGTCCTTCTTCCCATTTGCGCGCGTACCACCACAACGAAGCCGCATACGCAGCTAAAAAGAGCGCCAATATAGGCCGGCCGAAGCGGTCCACCGCCACTCCCGCCGAAATCAGGCCGGCGATCTGGAAGAATCCGGCCGGCCACAAGCGTCCTTCCGCGAATCGCCAGCGGCGCTGCCGGACTGGTTCGCGCACCGCCGTATCGTGGCCGATCGCCAGCGCAACGGCGCACGCGGCAACAACGGGAAGCAGCCGGAAGGGCCAGGTCAAGACGAGCGCCAACGCAAACCAGGCGGCATCTTTCGCCAAAAGAATCTCAAGTCCGGAGGCCGGCAGCAGACGATAGCGAAGCTCTTCGGCTGCGCTGTCGAAGCCGAACTGGCACTGCGCGAGCGTGCTGAGAAACAAAACCGTCATCAAACCGATCATCAGGCGCGCCGCGGGATCGGGATGCGCGCTGGTGAAACAATAAATCGCGCCGCCAATCGAGAGCGCCGCAGCGAAATAGACATCGAGAGACCCGAGCAGTTGCCGCATCTGGTTCTGCGCCATTCCGCCGAGCCGCCCGGGAAAGCGCGGGATCACGCGCATGGGATGCAGATGCGGCAGGCTTCTCGAGAATCCTTCTGCCGCGGTCATCACGATCTGAGCAACGATGCTGGCGACGACCAGCGCCATCCCCACCACGAACTCCCGCGCCATGATTGCGAAAATGATCGCGATCAGAAGCATGGGATTCAAGGTCAGCGCCGCCGCGCGTACGGCGATGCGCTGCGCGCCGCTCAAAGGCCATAAACGGAAGCGCTCGGCTGGAACCTGCCGCAGCACGTCCGCCGATAACGGAAAGAGGACCAACACTCCGATCAGCAACAGGAAAAAAGTCGTGCTGCTACCCCGATTGGAGGGCTCTTCCGCCTTCATCAGCACGATGACGGCGATCAGATTATTCCCAGCGATCGATCCCAGGCTCCGCAGATCGCGCCAGGAACCGCGGGCGATGCCGCTCAGGATGGCGGCGATTGCAGCCATGCAAGCTGTTCCGTCGCGGGAGTCTCGGCCATTTCGAAATACAGCGCCTCGATGTTGGTCTTAATCTCCGAGATCGGGGAGTTCCATACCAGGGCGCCGTCGCGCATTAAAATGAGCCGGTCGGCCACGCGATCGACGAGCGAGAGGATGTGAGAAGCCAGAAAAATCGTGATGCCGCGCGAGGCCATGGAACGGAGTTGCAGCCGGATGGTTTCAGCCGACACCGGATCGATGCCCTCGAAGGGCTCGTCCAAAAACAGCACCGTCGGATTGTGCAGAAGGGCCATTGCGAGCGCGGTCTTCTTGCGCATTCCATGGGAGCAATCCTTGGCGAACGTCTCGCTGGTTTTATCGATGCCCAGAACGCGCAGTAGCTGCTGTGCCCGGGAGCGCGTCGTGGCGCGATCGAGTCCGTAAATCGGCCCCGACATCGCGAGATGTTCCTCAATCGTTAACTCGGAGAACAAGGCCAGCGTGTCCGGAACCACGCCGATGCGCCGGCGCAGCTCGCGCGTATTGGCGGCGGGATCGAAACCGGCTACGCGCGCGCGGCCTTCGTCGGGCGTGAGCAGGCCGCACAGCATCTTGATAAGGGTCGATTTCCCCGCTCCGTTGGGGCCAAGAAGCGCGCAGATTTCGCCCCGTTGCACTTCGAGACCAACCTGTTTGACGGCGGTCAATGCGCCGTAGCGCTTTGTGAGTCGCTCGCAGAAGATCATGGACGGTAGCAGGTCTTTTTACACAAAAAAGCCGCCCCTTTTCAAGGGCGGCTCGGTTTTCTTTAAATTGTGTGGAGTCGGTTATCTACGGCCGCATGACATTCTCGGCCTGCAGGCCCTTGGGCCCGCGCTTGACCTCGAACTCCACCTCCAAACCCTCATCGAGCGTGCGGTAGCCGCTCATCTGGATCGCCGAAAAGTGAACGAAGACATCTTCGCCGTTGGAGCGCTGGATAAATCCATAACCCTTGGCGGCATTAAACCATTTCACAGTTCCTTTTTCTCTCACTACTGATTTCTCCTAAACTCTGGTCTGGCTATCTTTGACGCCCGTATGAAAGGCTGCGTCAAAACCTTTGAAAAACTGGAGATAGTATCTCAAATCGATCTCCGGCGCGCAAGAGAAAAATTGGGGCGAAAAGTTGGGGCGCATTTGGACCGCGGAGCGCGTACGGGGCTTGCTATTACCACGCGAGCCATCACCGCGAAACCTATTACCGCGCACGAGGGTTACCGCCCACGAGGGCGCTAGCCCGCCGTGCCCGCGCGCATCCCGCGGTGCAGACCGAGCGCGCGGATGCGCTTATGCAGGTTGGTGCGCTCCATGCCCAGCGCGCGAGCCGCGCCCGAAACGTTCCAGTTCGTCTCTTCGAGCACGCGCAGGATATGATCTCGCTCCGCCGCGTCGCGAGCTTCGCGAAGGCCGGAACGAGGCGCGGCATCGGCGCCCATGCGGATCTCGACGGGAATCGTTTCCGGAGTAAGACGCTCGCCGGAGTTGAGAATTGCCATGCGCTCGATCACGTTGCGCAGCTCCCGGGCGTTTCCGGGCCAGGAATATTCCTCCAACGGCGGGAACACTTCAGGGTCGATCTGTTTGGGATGAAAATTGTTGCGGGCGCAGAATTCGCTTAGGAAATATTCCGCCATGGCGGCGATATCCCGCGTCCGTTCACGCAAGGCCGGCACGCGAATGGGCACAACGCAGAGGCGATAATAGAGATCTTCCCTGAATTTCTGTTGAGCGACTAACTCCTGCAGGTTACGGTTCGTAGCCGATACCACGCGAACCGAGGCGCGAATGGTCTGTTCGCCGCCGACGCGCTGAAACTCTCCCTCCTGCAAGACCCGCAGCAGTTTGGCCTGCGAGCCGGCATGCAGATCGCCTACTTCGTCGAGAAAAATAGTACCGCCGTCGGCCATCTCGAACTTGCCTCGCCGCATGGCGATGGCGCCGGTGAAAGCCCCTTTCTCATGTCCGAACAACTCGCTTTCGAGCAGCTCGGACGGTATGGCCGCGCAATTCACCTTCACGAAGGGGCCGGATGCGAAGGGACTTTCGCGATGAATGTGTTCCGCCAGCAGCTCCTTACCGGTACCCGATTCTCCCATCAGCAGGACGCGCGCGTCGGAGCGCGCCGCCATCGCCGCCTGCTCCACCACCTTGAGGAATGCCGGGCTGGAGCCGATCATCTTCGGCCCCGCGCCCGCCATCTCACGCAACTGCTGGTTTTCGCGCCGCAGACTCGATTGCTCGAGCGCGTTCTTCAGCGTGACCAGAACCTTGTCGCGCGAGAGCGGCTTTTCGAGAAAATCAAAGGCCCCGGCGCGCGTCGCTTCGACGGCGTCGGCGATGGCGCCGTGTCCGGAGATCATGATGGCGGGCGCGGAAATGTCCTGTTCCCTGAGCTGCCGCAGCAGATCGATGCCGCTTCCGTCGGGCAGCCGAAGATCGAGCAGCAGCGCATCGGCGCGGGCGGCCAGTGCGCGGCCCTCCTCGACCGTTCGCGCGATCGTGACGGCGTAGCCGGCGTGCTCCAGGATCATCTGCAGCGAGCGGCAGATATTCGGCTCGTCGTCGAGGATGAGAATTCGTTTTGCGGGCATGTGTCACGCGCGCGGCAGGAGGACGCGAAATCCCGCGCCTCCCAACTCGCTCGCGACCAGCTCCAGATCTCCGCCCGATAGGACAGCGCTGCGGCGCGCAATGGAGAGCCCCAGTCCCATGCCGCCCGGCTTGAACGAAATGGTGGGCTGAAACAACGAATCGCGGACGTGCGGGGCGAGGCCCGGCCCGGAATCGTGTACCTCGATCGCAACCTTGCCGTTTACCGCATTGGTGATTCCGAGCACGCAGCCGCCGGAATGCATGGCTTGCGCCGCGTTCTCGAGCAGGTTGGTGAGAACCCCTTTAACAAGATCTTCGTCGGCGACCGCACGCGGATCGTCGCCGGAGAGGCGCACCGCGTAGGCGATCTCGGGGTGCGATGTTTTGAGCAGAGAAATGCGCTCCCGCAGAAGTGAATTTACGTCCAGCTCCGTGGGGCGGACGGGAGGCTCGCTCGAGAACTCCGCGAAGGAGCGGACGCGGCGCTCGAGAGCGGCGACCTCGTCCACGACGATTTGCGAGGCCTGCTGGAGAAAATCGTTGCCCGACCCGGAATAGCGCGCCGCGACTTCTTCCATGGTGAGGCGAATCGGCGTCAGCGAATTCTTGACCTCGTGCGCCATCTTACGAGCCAAGGCCTGCCAGCTTTCGAGCCGCGTCATGTAAACCAGCCGCTCGCGGGAATGACGCAGCTCGGCCGCCATGCGGTTGAAAGTATCGATGGCGCCGCCGATTTCGTCGTAACGCGAGATCTCCACGCGCTGATCGAGCCGCCCCGCGGCCACTTCCGACAGACCGCGCGTGAGCTGCCGTATGGGCCGGGTGAGCCGTTGCGCCCACAGGATCACGCCCAGCAGCGCCAGCCCCCAAATGGCCGCGGCCAAAACCAGCAGCGTATAAATATAGCCCCGCCGCAGCTCGCCGCCATTGGCCTTCTCCACCTTGGCGCGGGCCTGCGCATACTGGCCGCGGATGCGCGCCAGCTCCACGCCGTGCAGTGGGGTCGAGTAGACCCACACGTCGTGGCCGCGCCGGACCAGGTAGTCGATGCGAGAGCCGCCATCGCCGCCTAGGGCGATGCGCTCGGGTTCGTCGGTGGCGGCGAACTCCTCTGCCTCAACCGGCCAATGAGCGCGGGCAGCGGCGTGCAAGACCAAGGGCGCGACCCGGCCAGCGGCGGCGTCCAGCTTCAGAGATTCCGCGGCGCGCTGATATAACTCGTGTCCCACTTTCTGCAGCGAGAGCGAAACGGCATCGAGCTCACCGAGCGTGAGGCTGCGCTGCAGCAACGAAATGGAGATTGCGACGGTGATGGCCAGCGGCGCCGAAGTCGCGATCGCGAATCCGGCGATGAGCCTGGTACGGACCGTCATCGCTTCAGGTCGCGGAGTTTAAACGGCTGCGTCTCGGCGGTCCATTCCTGGGCCGGTGAAGTTGCGGCGCGGCTGAACAGATCGATGAGGCTGGCGAGGCTCAGCCCGGAGTCGGTGATGGGCGAGGCGGCGGCGTTCTCTTCGGCGCGGATCTGCAATCGCAGCCACAGGTCCTTGTCGGCCGGGACGCTCGCGGGCGTAAGCCCGATCTGTTCGATGCACCACGTCTCGGCGGCATTCGCCGTCAGCCCTTTTACGGTCCTGCGGGGCTCTCGCAATTGCACGGCGGAAAAGGTCTCGGGCCACACATCGTAGCTGACGATGAAGCGATCGAGCGCGCGTTGCAACGGCATCGCGCGCGGAATCGTAGTTAAAGTCAACTGGAACGCATAGGGTACGGACGTGCCGCGGTGCAGGCGGGCGAGCGCCTTGCCGCTCAAAAAATGCAGGCCCGGCGCTGTGACCTGCAGACGATCGCCGTTCCAGTGCGGCGTCAGCGTCTGTGTGGACAAAGCCAGCGCCACCGCGCAGGAGGCCATTGTCGTGGCGGCAATGAGCCACCGTCTGGAACGCAACCGCATTCAGAAGTTCATACCTGCGATAAAAACCGGCTGCCCACGTTCGTTCCCGAGCGGAAAAGCTACCGCGAGCAGTACCCCGTCTACTTTAACTCCGATGCCAGCCGACTGTTTCGGCTCGGCTTTCATTCCATGATCCCAGATCGCGCCCGAATCGTAGAAGACGCGCGCCATGCGGTAACCGTAACCAGCCGACCCGTACACAACGCGGCTGCCGCCCAGTGGGTCCAGCTCGAACTTGTCCCAGCCGCGCAGCGCCGCGCTCGTGCCCAGAACAAAGCGGTCGTATAGAGGAGCGCGCCCCAGGATCGCTCCGGCGGTGAAGGACGTTTCGGCGCACTGATGGCCTCGCTTCCAGTGATAGCTGGCGTCTATGGCGTGACGGGTGTAAGCGTAGGCGCTGCCTAATAAGCTGGTGGCCGCGTGCATGCTGTACATCACGCTGAAGCGATGCTTGCCGTTTGTAGAGTCGCCCCATTCCCGGTCGTACCGCAGATCGCTGACTACGGCGTTGGAGGATTCGGATGCTGCGCCCGGTGTCTGCGCTTGCATCTGTTGGAAGCTCAGGCCCACGGTCCAGGTGAGCGGTCCAGCCAGCGCCACCGTGATGGAGGGCTCGAAGTTGTTGCGAGTGCGGTACAAGGCCGAGAGATCGCCCAGCCGCGCCGCGGCCACTTCCGTGGCGGAGTCGAAATTATCGTGAAAGCTGTCGAACTCGAAGCTCAAGCGCACTCGGCCGGAGTCCTGTTCCCGTGAAAGCCCCAGGCGGTCGTAGCGCGCGCGAATGCCCGCTTCAGACTCCAGCAGCGAATCCGCCTCTCGCAGCGCGCCGAATGTGAAGGTGTTGTTTCCGGCGCTTACGACGGCATCGCCTTCACCGCTCCAGCCTTCGCGCGAATTATAGACCACTCTGGGCGCTTCGACATCGAGCGCGGTATTCGGTCCATTTACTTCAAATGTCACGCGGACGTACCCGGGATCGGAGCCGCGCGTCAGCCTGAAAACCACGTCGTGGCCGTGGAGCTCGCCGCTGATGCGCTGGGCCATGCTCTCGAACAGCTCCGTGTTAAAGTGCGCTCCGACCAGACTCTGCATATCCTCGATCAGCGATCCACTGATGCGATACCGCCGGGGGTTGGCAATCCCGACGCTCTCGACGGTGTAACGGGAATTGACGTTCATGTCGGCGGCGGCGTTTCCGGCCGCCTCTGCGCGCGCCATGGCTTCCAGGGGCCCCGGCGGGGTTTGTCCTGCAGCCAAAACTGCGAAACCGAGAACCAAAGCGAACTTCATGGCCGGTCCGTAGGCAAGCAAGTTACCAAAATACCGCGCTTTAAGGCGCAAGGAAATCCACCGTTGTGGTGTGAACACGGGGCACAGGTGTGCTGAGTTTACGGAGTAAAGCGGGTGACTTCCAAGCCTTTGCCGACCGGCAGTGTGATGGACTCGGCCGCGGGCCTTGATCGGACATAAGCGACATAATCCTTCAGATTATGCGAAATAATGTTGTCCGCCACGACAACAGCGCCGGGCGCGAGATGCAGCATATCGAGGAAACGCGCGTAATCCTCTTTTTCGCAGTCGATGAGGGCGAAGTCCGTCTGGCCGAGTTGCGGGAGAATTGCCCCGGCATTTCCTAACCGGAGATCGACATAGTCCGACAGATGCAGCTTGGCGATGTTGTCGCGGGCCTCAGCCTGCCGCGCCGGCTCGATCTCGATGGAGATGAGGTGTCCGTCGGCATGGCGGGCGGCCGCCGCCAGCGCGATGGTCGAAATCCCGCTCGACCCGCCTATCTCGACCAGTCGCTTGGCTCGCAAACCCGCCGCCAGGGCGCAAATGAACTCCGCCGATTCCGGCTCCAGATTCCGATGACGGTCCCGTTGCGGCAGGTTCGCGGCATCCTGCGACTGCTTACGTTCCCACAGGCGCGCAATGGCGTCCCGTTCCGGTTGTCCCAACATGATTTCTTTGTAGCAATCCGCGTGGCCGGGGCGCTCACTCAGGAATCGAAGCGGACCAGGATCGGTCCGAGCAGATATGCGGTGAAGAAGCCCGCCATGTATAACGCCGCCGAGCACCACAGCACGACCCGGCTGAAACGGCCGGCCATACGGCACGCAGCGGCGGGATCGCGCGGGTCGCATCCGCTCCGCGCTCGAATTCTCGGGGCAATCGCATAGACGTAGGCGAAATTGCCGAGGATCGTCAACCCGGCGACGAGGAACACCCAATGCTTGTGATGCGACATGGCGACCAGCCAAGGGGCCTGGGGGAGTACCGTGGCAACGGTTGCCCCCAGCCCGAAGAGCACCAGCAACGAAGGCAGGGCACAACAGAGCAGCGTCCCGAGCGACGTAAAGAGCGAAAAGTAGCTGAGCATCGAGCGCATCACTTTACCTCGCCGGCTTCAAGCGGCACGGGCACGTTTAGGTCCTTCCCCGGCGTCATCAGACCCCGAATGACGACTGTCTGACCGGATTTCTTCGCAGCCTCATTGTAAGCGGCGGCGTTTTTCGGATCGGCAACGAGCGCCAGTGTTTCATTCGTCCCCGAAACCTTCAATTGAAGCCGTCCCTGCACATTCGCCAGAGCGCCGCGAATGAGAACCTTCGTCGCTTTCGGCGTGTAGCCCTTTTGATGGAGCAGTTCCCATAACCGCGGCACGGACACCGTATTCCCCGGCTTAAGTTTCACGGTCGCGAGGCCCTTGTTTAAACTGACATCGACCGATGCCACGCCGGCCACTTTCTTCAATGCCACATCCACGATGTGCGCGCAGGTCATTCAATCCATGCCGAAGATGGACAGGTCCGCTTCGAGCAGCTCGGCGCGGCCCGGGAGAGCCGCCACCACGAGAGCGCAAATCAAGAGCGAGAGTGTTTTTCGCATTGTTGAAGTTCCTTTCTAAAAGAAATAAGCAAAGTTGATAGCGAAGCGGTAACGCTCTTTTGGGTAGAGCGGACCGGCATCGCGATAGACCGGAAACTGTATCCCCGCTTCGATCCCAATGGCGCGATACACCCCCAGCAGGCTGGGACCAAGAAACATCTGTCGCGCCGGACTGCCGGGTAATTCAAGATACTGCCGCTCAAGCGCGCCACTTCGCTCTCCGGTGAACTCTCCAAAGACGCGCCAATCCCAACGCGGATAATCGGTGCGCCAGGAAAGCGGGCGATAGCCGTAGACCGCGGTGTATGAGAGTAGGTCGGGGCGACGGTCGCCTTGCGATTGCGCGTATCTCTGGTATGCCGCGCCTGCCCATACATAGTGGCTCCGCGATGCAACCCCCGTCACGCCGCCCACGAGGTAGCCCGGTCCGCTGTGCAAGCCGCGGTAAATCCCAGTCTCCTGCTGCGGTCCGGGAACGAGAACACCGGCAACGGCGGTGCTCTCGACGCGCTTGCCCGCGAAATCTTTTCGGTGGAACCGCCACCAGGCAAGCCCACTGAAGTCGCCGCTGATAGGGGTGTTCATCGTAACGGACGAGCGCGGGTACGGGTCCGGCTGGAAGACGACTGGCCCCGAGATGGCGAGCTTCACATTCGCTGTGATGCCGTAGCTAAGCTCCGCTTCGAGATTTGAGGCCGCGGGTCCCCGCCCGTTCACGCCGAGGTCGAAACTCCAGCCGCCTTGAGGGTTCGTGGGGGTCGCTAATCCAAAGACCGGCCCGTGATCGGCGGCGCAAAGGTGTTGCGCTAACGTCAGCATGGCGGCAAGAGCCACGGCCCGGAAGCGCGTATTGAACTCGCGCATACCAAATTCTCCTTTCCATGAAACAAGCGCGCGGACGCGCGCGATCTAAATGCTTTGGGGCGCTGGAAAGGAAGACTAGATCAGGAAAGTGGAGTGAAGGACCTGCGGATCGGGCGGGGATGGCTCGACCGGGATCGTCCGGCGGCGCTTTGCAAAAACATCTACGGTGCGTAATGGCGCATTGAAACGCGACAAATGCCACGACCGGTAAGTCAACGTGGAGATCGACGGATTTCTGATGGTCGAAAGCAATCTGCGTGCATTCGCGGCCTGAATTCCGCTTGCCCGGCGCTTTCTTCTTGCAATGGCCGTCGGGAGCGCAGCAGCTTTTCGCGCCTGGCCACATGAAGTACTGTTCGCACGACACGCAGCCGCCAACAGCAACGGTCGCGAGAAGCAGCAACGAAAGAAGCGAACTGGCTAACGCCCGGCGCACGGCTCTACTTCGATGATAACGCGAGCTGAGTCAAAGCGCGCTCAGGCTGGCAGGTCGTTCCAATTCATAATCCTGCCTTCGCGCAGCGACTTCTCCGCAAGCAGTACGATTTTCACGGCGAGCTTGGCGGATTCAGGTCCGACCAGCGCCGCCTCGCCCGTCCTCACCGTTCGCGCGAATGCCACATATTCGCGGTACGTTTCCGGATCCTCGGCCGAACCAACGGCGTGCGCCGTCACGCTTTTCGGCGTGGTTTCGGCGGCCTCTACATAGCGCGCCTCTTTCAATCCTCGCTTGCGAATGGAAACCCTGCCGTTTTCCGGTTGCGGCTCCATCACGCCCTCGCGCCCGATCAGCACCATCCGTCGCCCCGCGGGACCCGCGTTCGGAGCGAAGAGGCAGAAGTCGAAGCTGAGCTTTGCGCCACCCTCGTACTCGACGATCACGGCGGCATGGTCCACCGTCTGACGATCCTTAAAAACATTGTTGCCGCCCGCCGCCGTAACGCGCGCCACGCGGTCATTGATAATCCAGTTCAGAGAATCGATCTCGTGAATGCCGTCTTCGAGCAGAGCGCTGCCCTCGGTGTGGGTCAGGTAGCGCCAGTTGGTGGCAACGCCCGTTTTCGGATCGGTGTATTTCCAACTGCGCGGATTCCAATCGCCGCGAAAGAGATGTCCGCTGACGAACTCGATTTTACCGATTTCCCCCGCAGCGGCAAGATCGTGCATTTTGGAGGTAACCGGGACCAGGCGCTTCTGAAAACCAATATACAGCGGCTTCCCGCTCTCTTTGGATGCCGCGATCATGCGATTGGCGTCCTCGACGGTGGTCGCCATGGGCTTCTCGCAAAGCACGGGATAGCCGCGCTTCAGGGCGGCGATGGCCACTTCGGCGTGCAGAAAACTGGGAACGATCACCACGACCGCGTCGATGTCGTCCCGTTCCGCGAGAAGCTTGCGGTAATCCGAATAGGTTGCGGCGCCGGGCGCGAGAGTCGCGCCGCGATCGAGATTGGCGGGCGTAATGTCAGCTAATGCCACTACCTTGAACCGGGGCAGGGACTTGAGAATCGCCAGATGCGCCCATCCGCGGTTTCCGGTTCCGATAATGGCCAGGCGAATCGGTTTTTCGTCCTGCGCGTCTGCCGCGGAGCCGGCGGCAACGGCGGACGCGCCCGCCGCGATTAGAAAGGACCGGCGGTCTCGTACGAAGCTCATAAGGTTACCTTCCTCCATGATATTCCGCGCGCTTGTAAGGCGCCGCTGACAGTTAGGTAGCCCCGGGCAATCGCACCCCGAGGGTCTCCCAGAACTGTACGTGAGCGTCTCTTCTCATACAGCTCCTGTGGTGAAAAACCGACTACTCCCAAAGCGCGGGCAGGTTGGGCTGGCGATCCATAACCTGCAGCAGCCAAGTCCAGGCTCGACTTCGGTCATTGCGTAGCTTCTTATATTTCCGACAGGTCCAGCGAACCAACGATTGGCCGACATACCTCTCGATGGGCCGGAGCGCTGAAGGCGTAAAGCGCCCATAGTAGTTGAACCATCCCCGAAGTTTTGGGATTGATCTTCCGGGCCAGATCTTCGATGGACTGCCCCGTACAGCGATGCAACATCCATCCTCGGATCTCATCCCGGATTTTCTGCGCCGCATGCTTCGAGATGGCTGGACTGAAACTACAAAAGATCTTCCCTTTCCGACCGCAAGCTTTCCGAGGCCGAAACGTGTACCCCAGAAAGTCAAACTTCTCGTTCCGATGAATCTCTCCACGATTGGCATCCTTGCAATAGATCACTTTCGTCTTCTCCAGATGCAGTTCCAAGCCATACTGCTTCAACCGTGCCGCAACTTTGACACGCATCAGGTTCGCTTCCCGCTCTGTCCTGCAATTGACGATGATATCGTCCGCTCGTACGGCAGATGCGACCAATTTCGCCGCATCCAAAGATCGAACGCGTCATGCAGAAACAGATTGGCTAGCAGGGGGCGGATGACTCTTCCACGTGCTTCTTTACCGCCCGCATCATCAGATCGTGATCGAGATTGTCGAAGAAGCCCTGGATGTTCAGGTCGCAAACCCAGTCGTACGCCCAGCACATCTGCCCTGCCTGTCCCACCGCATCCAGCGCCGACTTCTTCAGGCGATACCCGTACGATGCCGGAAGGAATAGTGGTTCCACCACTGCTTCCAGTCGATTCTTCACAACCATTTGAGCAATTCCATCTGAGACCGTCGGTATTCCCAGCGTTCTTCCTCCACCATCGGCTTTCAAAATCTTCACCGTCCGCACTGGCGGTGGAAAGTAACTGCCGGATGTCATCCGATTCCAGATTCTGTAGAGGCTCTTCTTCAAGTCCCTTTCAAAATCCTCGATCGATTGCTCATCCAGACCTGCCGCCCCCTGATTGCTCTTCACCCTTAAATAGGCTTCCCAGACTTCCCATCGTGAAATACAAAACGGTTTAGCTTCATTCTTCAGGCTCCTCCCCTTGCGGGTCGATCCAATCGATGCCGCGCTCCGTCGGCTTTCACCGGTTCCATTACTACTGGGGGTGTTCCGTCCCTTGGCATCGCTTTCGTACTCTCGCCCTTGTGGCTCATGCCACTTGTAACTTCTCCGTTAGCATCGGCGCCGAAGGTTCCCATGTTCCGAATAATCGCCTCACCCGAGCTCAAGCTACCTATATGCCGGATACCATTCCGCCCGTAAACAGGTCCCCTCGGAACTTTGTTGTTCTTTTTATCGGATGTCACCTGACCCGAACTTGCCGAGCCTTTCCTTCCCTGCTGGCTACCACAGCTTTTGTCTGCAGCAGCGGGAGGTGGTTTGGAACCTTCTCCTGTAAGATGGTTCCGAGGGGCCTTCCCTCATCGATTACTCAGTTACGCAAAAGATCCGTATGTCGCCGTCTCTTTTGCTCATGGCACACTTAGAACTGCAGCTTTAGAGCGAGTTGCAGGATACGGGGGTCTCCAGCGGACGTGATTTGTCCAAACGAGGAGGAAGATACGTTGTTGTTGGGACCATTGAGGTTTACGTGATTGAATACGTTGAAGAACTCGGCGCGGAATTGAGTGGTGATCCGTTCCGTAATGTGATTGCCCTTGAGCAGGCCGAGGTCCGTATCAAAGAAATGCGGGGCGCGCAGGATATTCTTACCTGAATTGCCGAACGTGCCAAGTGTATTAACCACGAAGGCAGAAGTGTTGAAGTATTGTCTGATCAGTTGGCCATGAGGCCGCCCGCTATCGAGCGAAGCGTCGCCGCCGATGTAATCGGCGCGGTCGCTGCCGACGCCGCTGAGCGAGTTATCGACGCCGCTCACGACGGAGAACGGAAATCCCGAGCGCCAAGTGCCGAGTCCAGTGAGTCCCCAGCCGTTTAGGAGTGCGCCGGCAAACCCGTGGTACGAAGTATTCGGAGCCTGCCAAACGCCCGAAACGTGGACCAAGTGCGGGATATCGTCGTTGGACGTGCCGTAATCGAAGCGGCGATTGAAGGGATCGGTCGAAGTTACGGAGCCTCCGAAATCGTCGATCATCTTGGACCACGTGTAATTAGCCAACAAAGTGAATCCGTGACTGAACCGCTTTTCGAGGTTCAGCTTCAACCCGTTGTAGTGTGAGTTGTTATCGGAGGGGAACAGCCCAACAGAGCCGAACTGTGGATTGATGCGACGGGACTGAGTGTTTGTCGTAGTAGAGGCTCCGGGAATGTAGATCGCCGGATTCTCTTCGCGGAAACTGAGAGCCCCGCTCGAGAGATATGTTCCCTTGTTGCCGCTGTACGAGATGCGGCCTACCCAGTCTTGCGCGAACTGGTGTTCGAGCGTCAGATCCCAGGTTGCGATCTCAGGCTCGTGCCAGTTGTGCTGGATATAACCATAGACTGAGAGAGGCAACGAAAAGGTCGCGTTGGATCCCGGCAGATTCGGCCCGTACTGCGCCGGGAATGGATTTGGAATTCCGATACTGGACCAGGGATTGACGAAGCTTACATTACCCGAGTAATCGAATCGTGGTCCGAAGGGGGCCGTGTCGACCAAACCGTTCGAATCGTGATTGCCGGGAGGAGTGTAGTAAATACCCGCGCCGCCACGCAGCGACGTCTTGCCACTAGTGCCAAGCCGATATGCGAAGCCAAGGCGCGGGCCGAGATTCCAAACATCGGGCATCGAGCCCGAATTCGCTGGACAGCCAGGGTCGTTGTTCGCGCCGCCGAAAAGGATGCCCGTGGGAGCGTTCGGAAACTTCTGCGACTTCTGGCCGGGCGCATAACATGGCACTCGGCCCTTCGCTTCCGTGTATGGGAAATACGGATCCCAACGGAGCCCGTAGTTCAGGACGAAGTTCGGCGTAACTCTCCAGTTGTCCTGATAGTAAAGCGCCCAAAGAACGCCGTACAGGTTCTTGAACTCTCCTCCGCCTTGCAGGAAGCGAGAGGCATTGCCGAGCATGAAGTCGGCAAGATTGTTACCGCTAAGCTGGCCGCCAAAAGTGAACTGGCCGGACATGGTGAAGGTATTTACCAGGTTGTTGTAGACTCGCGTGGCCTCGCCACCGATATGTATCTCATGGCTGCCGCGCTGCAAAGTTGCATCTTCGCGGAAGGTGTAATCGCCGCGATCGAAATTGCCCAAGTGATTCGTAGAAATACTGAACAGTCCCGATACCGAAACGACTAACTCCGGAGGAGTCGGTGCGGCTATCTGTACGCCGATGCTTGGGAAGCTGAAGGGAGCGCCGGACAGCGATCCGCCCGTTTGGGAGTCCCAACCGAACCAAGTGAGAAAAAGCGTTGACGGCGAGAGCGTATAGGTGTGATTCAGGGCGAGATTTCCAATGGTTACCTGATTACCACTGCTATCGGCGGCGAGAATGTTCGTGTTGCCGATGGCAATATCCGGCGGCTCATTGAACCGCGTCCAGAACCAGCTTCCGCTAAGCTGATGCTTGCCGGTCAGGTAATCCACTTTTGCCATGTACTGATTGTCGTTCTGGACGACACTGGGACCGGCGTAAGTGAGTTGATCGTTGGGTCCGTTGGGCAGCGGGATTTTACCGAGCAGCGCGAGACTAGGCGCGCTGAAGCGGCTCATTGGAATCTGATTATTCGGGAATGGGGCGCCGGTGTTGGGGTCCTTCAACTGCGTCGAGATCTCGGAGAAGTTGCCGGCGCGCTCGGCCGCCGATGGAACGAATGCGACTTTGCCTTGGGCTGCGCTGCGAATGGGCGTGCCTTGATACGTGCCGAAAAAGAACAGCTTGTCTTTCAGCACCGGTCCTCCCACGCTTCCGCCGTACTGGTTGCGCTTAAGCGTGTCCTGCAAGGGCGCGAAGAAATTGCGGGCATTCATGTCGCCGTTACGGACGAACTCGAAAGCCGAGCCGTGAAACTGGTTCGTTCCAGACTTAGTGATGATGTTCACCACGGTTCCAGCGCCGAGACCGTATTGCGCGGACAAATTGTCGGTTTGAACTGAGAACTCCTGCACCGCATCGGGGTTCGGAAACGGCAGGTTGGTGTTCACATAAGTATCGTTATGTCCTGCGCCGTTCATCTGGAAATTCACGGAGCGGGCTCCGCCGCCGCCCACATTGGCGTCCTGCTCTCCGGGATAAACGCCTCCTTGACAGTTTACGAGACAGTACTTACCGGTTTCGTCCACGGCCCCCGCGGCAAGGAACAAGAGCGCCTGCGGTTGACGGCCGTTCAACGGGAGATCGATAATGCGCTGGGTATCCACCACTTGGGATACGGCACCGGTTTGCGTATTGACCAGTTCGGCGTCGGCGGAGACAGTGACCTGCTGGCTGATGTCGCCAACCTTCAATGTGACCGGCACGTTCGCGACCTGATTCACCGCGAGCGTGATGCCTGTTTGGACATAACGCGCGAAACCGGGTTTCTCCACGACAATCCGATAATCGCCCACGGGCGTGGCCGGAAACAGGAAAGTGCCGTCCGCTCCTGTCTGCGCGCTTTTCGAGTAGCCGGTTTCCTGATTGAGGATGTTGACCGTAGCTCCGGTGACAACGGCCCCGCCGGGATCGTAAACGACGCCGCTCATGGTCGCGTTGGTATAT
>CAWITB010000048.1:0-148721 GCA_963838885.1 Bryobacterales bacterium
TGGGCACGACCGCGGTTATCGCAGCCGGCCCGTCGCGAATTCCGGCGCAGCATTTGCAGTGCACAGGGAAGATTGCGCGCAAATGGTAACGATCATAGCTGTGCCGATCAGGAGGACCCAGGAACCAGAAGTGAGGCATCCGGCAGAATGGCGACATCAAACGATCCATGAGATTAGCAAGCCCAGCGTTGCCGCGAAGATGGCTATCGTGGTGATCCAACCCAGGATGTTAATGCCGCGTCCATTCACCTGGTCTTCCATGATGGCGCGATTGTTCGTCATGAGCATGATAAGCAGCATCAGAGGCGGGGTCGAGAACCCCTGCACGATGCCCGCCACAACGAGAGCTTTCATGGGATTGAATCCCAGGAAGTTCATTGCGGCGCCGAGCAGCGTAAAAGCGGCGATGGCGATGTAAAAACGCTTCGCCTGCCCCGGCCGCTTATTCAATCCGTACTTCCATCCCACGGTCTGGCAAAGATCATAGGCAGCGCCCCCGGTCATTACGGGTACCGCCAGAAAACCCACGCCGATAACTCCGAGCGAGAACAGAATGCCCGCCGCATTTCCGGCCAGCGGCCGAAGCGCCTGGGCGGCATCGGCGGCGCTGTTGATGCCGGTTTTGCCGGCTTTGAACAACGTGGCGGCGGTGGCCAGCACGATGAAATACATTGCCACGTTGGAGAAGAACATGCCAAATAGCACGTCCCGTCTCGAGCGCCGCAACTCCTGTTCCGTGGCTCCCTTCCGCTGCGAAAGCCGCGTCCGCCCCATTGCCTTCTCCTCTTCCACCTCCTCGTTCGATTGCCAGGTGTAAAGATAGGCGGACAGCGTGGTTCCAATTACGGCGACCAGCATGGACAGGAACTCCTTATCGAAGCGGACGGTCGGAATAAGCGAGCCTTTGATGACGGGAAGAAGTTCCGGCTTTGCCAGGATCGCCGCGGGAAGGTAGGCAAGCAGCGCCAGGGCGAGAATGCGGAAAACGTTTCGCATCAGCGTGTAAGAGCCCCAGACCTGGAGAGCCAAAATGATTGCCGCGCTCACAACCACCAGCGCGCCGACAGGAACCGGAATAAGAAGATTAATCGCAGCCCGCGATGCCGCCCAGGTCGGCGCCCGCCTCTATAGTGTTGCCGACAAGCACCGCGATGAGCGTCGGGTATAGCAGCCACCGGGAGTAATGCTTCCTGAGTACCGCAAACAATCCCTGCCCCGCTACTTGCCCGAGCTTCGCGGAAAGGTACACGACCGCGAACATCATAGGAAAGGTAACGGGCGCTGTCCACAAAAAGGAGGGGCCAAAAGCGGCTCCGGCCGAGGCATAGGTTCCAATCGCCGAGGGGTCGTCATCGGCCGCGCCTGTGATGAGGCCGAGACCGGCCGCGCGGATGACGCCCGTTTCTGGCGGCTTCAGCTGTGCCTCGTTGTCACCTGGAATTTGCGTCGTCGTGGGTTTGGGAAAATCGTGAGACATTTTCGTCGCTGAGTGGAAAACTTACGTTTTGATCTCGGAACGTATCGGCTGCTTACCCAAAACGATACCGATGCGGGCAAGGTCCAGATGAGTTCCCAAAGATCGTTACCGCATCCGAGCACGTATGCCACCGTGGGGACTGAGTCCGCAACCTAAGGTGTCGTCTTATGCGAGGCCGCAAACAGGCCTTCTCCGGCTCGGCTGCTGTCGTTTGACGCGATCCTGCACAGGCGCCCGTCTCCCTTGTACGGTGACCCGGAGTTACCGGACGAAAAAGACGAAGAAGCATGGCTGGGACCGTGAGCGTGTGGTGGCCAAGGCGGAACACCTCGATGGGGAAGAGAATCCGCGCTTTGTGGCGACCTCGCCGAGGAGTGAACGAAGAGGGCTAGAGATGCCGGACTAGTTCGAATAAGGCCAGGAGGGGCAGCGCAACACTTGCAAAAACGAGCGATGCGATTACGATCAGGAAAACCGTATCCTGGGCCTTTTGGCGCTGGGGCTGTGCGATATGACTCTTCAAGAGCCGGTAATTGCGGCGATTGGCCTTGAATACGACATCGAACAGGTCGCCCGCGAAAGGGACGGCTCCGGCCAAAGCTTCGATGCCGATATTAACCAGCATGCGAGCAATGGCGACGCGTGGGATGCCCAACTGGACGGCCCGAAAGACAATATAAAACGAGACCAGCGCATCGAAAACGTCGCCGATTCCGGGAATCATTCCGATTATTCCGGCGATTCCAAAGCGGAAGCCGCCCGGCAGCGCGAAGGCGTAATCGAGCCAGCGCGCCACCGCTTCTATGTCGGCGATACGCGGGTCGACGATTTCAGGCGTGAGCGCATCGGCGCGGTATCTGGGGCCAGGATAGGCGGTAATCGCTTGCGGCATGGAGCGGCTCTGTATTGTGAGATCCCGCGGCATCCCGCAAGGTTTCCCCGGTCTTGAGAACGCCGTGCGCGATTTTAGACGCCGGGGCGCCGCGGAGGTCGATCCCCCGCGGCGCTATTGCGGGTTAGTGACCTCCGGTAAGTAATACGTGCGTAGCGCCGGTTGACGTGTCGTAAGTCGAGAAAACTACCTCGAGCCGGCAGGGCGCGGTGGTGGTGGAGGTGGAACTGGACGTCGTCAGGGCAACATTGGCCCGAATCAGCGTCCGCCCCGCGCCGCTGGTCGTGCCCGCGCCGGCGGAGGGAAGTTTGGCGGAGGCAACGGCTCCGGAGGCCAATGACGTGAACGCCGTCGCGGCTCCGATCGTAGTCCCGCTTGGAGTTTGAAACGAAATTGTTCCGGTGCAGGACGCGGCCGTGCCGCTCGAAGAATTGGATGCGACGTTTACTACGTCGATTTCCGCGGTCTCGGTGGTCCCAAGCGGCACCAATTGCGCAAAAGAATTCGGCGTCATATCCGGGGGATTCGCAAGAGCGCCGAACACTCCTGAAAAACCGATCCCGGAAAAACCGATCAAGGTCAAAGCTAAGGCTCGAATTGACATGGCTGACGGACGACGCGGGCAGCGGGTCCGTTTCGAGCGGAGATCCAAAGTTTACGTTCTTAACGTAGGCGCGTGGCGCTCAGGGCGTGAAGCGATAGCCTTTCCCGCGGACGGTGTGGATGTGCTGGGGATTTTGCGCGCTGGGCTCGAGCTTCTGGCGCAACCAGGCCACATGCACGTCGATCGTTCGCGAGGAGACCCCGGCATTGTACTCCCAGACATTTTGAAGAATCTCTTCGCGCGGAACCACTCTTCCGCGGTGATGGATCAGATACTGCAGCAACTGCAGCTCCCGTGCAGCCATGCTCACCGGCTTGCCCGCCTTGGACAACTGCGCTCTGTCGAAATCCACCTCAATGTCGGCGAAACGGAAGCTCTTTAGCGCGATCCGGTTTTCTTTACGCGAGCGCCGTAACAAGGCTTCGACCCTGGCGAGTAATTCCAGCGGATCGAAGGGTTTTCCGAGATAATCATCGGCGCCCAGCTTAAGCCCGGCGACCTTGTCGGCCGTTTGAGTCTTGGCGGTCAACATGAGAATGGCGACATCGATGCCCAACTGACGCAATTCGCGGCACACCGCTGAACCGCTCTTGCGGGGAAGCATGATGTCGAGGACCAGGAGATCGAAATCCTCACCTACGGCTTTCTCAAAGCCTGCCTCGCCATCGTGGGCGGTTGTGACATGATGGCCATCCGAGGCCAGGAGATCGGCTATCGTGAGCGCCAGGCCCGGTTCATCCTCGACCAGCAGAATGCGCGAACTCATGCCGGCGCCTCGGCCGGTATGGTCAGAATGAACTCGGCGCCGCCCATGCCGCCGTCCTCCACGCGGATGGAGCCGCCGTGCGATTCGACAATCTTCTTTACCAAGGCCAGCCCCAATCCGGTGCCATGAACCTGTTCTCGGAGGGCCTTCTCTCCCCGGAAAAACGGATCGAAGATGCGCTTGCGCTCATGCGCCGGGATGCCGGGACCGCCGTCGGCGACCCGAATCTCAACCGCCGGCCGGTGACGATCCGTCACGGCCCGGGCGCTCACGCGAATGCAGGCATTCTCTCCGCCGCTGTATTTCACTGCGTTGTCGACAAGATTCTGGAGGGCATGCTCCAGCGCCTCGGCATCGCCGGGGATGAGGGGCAATCCGGGCTCGATCTGGCTCTTTACTTCCAAATGCGGAGCGCTGCGAGGCCGGCGCAAGCTGCTCTCGATCAACGCCGGCACGTCCACGGGCTGGCGGGACCTGATGGCGTGTCCCGCGCGCGCGCTCGAAAAACGCAGAACCTGCTCGACCAGGGCGCCGAGCTTCTCGCTCTCATTCTGGATCAGCTCCCCATAGCGCCCCACCTGAGCGGGGTTTTGCGCCAGCTTCCCGCGAAGATTGAAGGCGGCCGTGCGGATGACGGCCAGCGGCGTTCTTAGCTCATGCGATACGCCGGCCACCAGGTTCATTTGCATTTCCGCCAATTGATGCTCCCGGCGCGAGAAGCGCGCCAGCGCCGCCGCTGTGGTTAGAATGAGCGCGAGAATGCCGAGTGAAGCCGCCAGATTCTGCCATTTTGCGCGAGCGGCCACGGCCTCGAGCGAACCCGCCTGATGTTGTACGGAAAGCCGCCACCTGCCTCGTCCCGGCCCGCGCATGGGGAGCCGCGGCTCGCGGGGGGGCGGGGAATACCACGGTCCCCGAGCCATTTCGGTTGGAGCCATTTCGTGGGGAGGCGGATGCCGCCATGTCCGGCCGCGCCCTGCGGAAGGCGGACCATGGCGGCCAAATTCTCCGGAGAATTCCTGGCGCGGCCCGCGCAGGGCGGACGGATCGATATTGAATAGCGCCACCGAGGCATCCGGCGTTAGTAAGGAATGCCCCGCCCGCGTACCGGATTGAAAGAGCACTGTTGAAGGATTCTTGACGGACACGACCTGGGCCTCGTAGTCGAGCTTGCCGCCCGCGCCGGCGTACTTCTGAAGCAGATCGGGCAATAATGTCCCGCGCACATAATCGACATTCAAATCGAGAAGCAACCATTCCGCTTCCCCGGCGGGACGATCGTGCGCGTGCTCGAAGCGCGGGATATCGATGACGGTGGAAGCCGATGAAGCGAAAGGCCGGCCCGAGTGCGTAATACGTGCGATGAGCTGATCTTTGACGCCGTCCCATTCGGCGGGCCAGTCCGCCGGCGTGAAGTGGGCCGTTTGGGAATCCAACTGGAGGAGCCGAACCGAATCGTCCGCGGGGATTGCGAGCGCGATGCGGCTGAACAGAGGCTCGCGCGATTTCTTCCAGACCGTATAGCGCCGGGCATAGGCCTCCTCTCTTCCGAGTGCCTCGATTTCGGAATTGGAGGGGAGCAGCGCGGAGCAGGCCTGCGCGATGTCCTCGTCGAATTCGCGGCTCAAACGGTTGAGTTGAGTCTGCAGCTCCGATCGCAACCGCGCGCGCTCGGCTGCGGCGATCTCTCCTAACCAGCGGTTCTGAAGAATCCCCAGAAATCCGCACAGCGCCGCCAGGATCGCGATAAACGTCCACGACGTCCAAGCGCGCCGCCCCAGGGTGACGATGCTCATCGCCGCTCGCTCCGGAATGCTCCCGCGCCCACGCTTTATGGTAGCTAGCCCAGCTTTCAAGGGAAAAAACGGGCGGAAAGGTTAACACTTCTTTACGTCCCCGGCGCCCCCAATCGCCTTCCTCGAACCGTCATTGCTTTCCAGAGGCTACTCAAAGGAATTAGAATGAATACTAACGGCGAAATAGTGGAACCGGCGATCGATTTGATTCGCGAGTACGGGAATGAGCCGGTGGCCCGCGATGCGGACGAAGAGATTGCCCCTCGTAAAATCTTTTAGACTTTTCCAGAAATCCGTATTTGCTGTCAACCGCTTTGCTACCATCCCGTCATAGACTTTATTGAAAGCTGTAAGTTTATGCAGAAGTTTTGCAACCCGGGCGGACTCGTTCGTGTTGGTTATTTCACAATAATTTTCGCCGGAACGGGAATATTTCCGCTGCGGGCGCAAGCAGTGGTATCCCTGATGCCGTCGGTCACGTCGGCGAACGTGGGCGCGCCAGTTACTTGGACGGCGGCGCTTGAGAATGCCGGTGCGGGCGCGTATTGGTACCGTTTCCGGGTTGCGGCGTTCGGTTCCGATCTCAGCACAGTAAAGGATTTCGGTCCGGGTAATACTTTTACATGGACCGCGAGCGGGCACGAGGGCCTCTATGAAGTCGAGGTCGCGGCCAAGAATCAGGACTCCGGCGCGGTGACGGAGGGCGCAAATTTTCTCTATTTCCAACCGAATACCGTTTCGGGGCGCCCGGTTATCACGCCCACGCCGCATCCCCTGGTATTCCTGTACAGCGCTCCGCCGTGCCCGGCGGGGTCCACCATGACGGTGCAGTTTCAAGCCTCCGGCGGTCCGCGCCAGAGCACGCCGGAAAAGGCCTGCGGCGCAAATAATTTTTCCATGAATTTCTACCTTGCGGGACTCCTCGCGGGCACGAAATATAAGGTACAGCACATTGTCAGCGACGGAACGAAGACAACGCGCGGACCGGATCTGACATTCACCAGCGGGAACGCGCCGTCCAATCTCGCGGCCGCCAGCGTGCTGGGCGGCCCGGCGCCGCGCGGGTCGCAGGGCGTCTTCCTGGCCGCCACGCTGTTCTCCAATGCGATGGCGACGGACTTGGGCGGAAACGTCATTTGGTATTACCCCGGCAGTGTCTCGTTTATCACGCGGCCGGAAGCGGGCGGTTACTTCTGGGGCGTCGTCGAGGCGCCAGGCGCGGACAAAACGGCCCAGATCGTTCGCAAGTTCGATCTGACGGGCATGACAGTGCTCGAAACCAACGCCGCCCGCGTGAGCGAACAGCTCGTCGCGATGGGCAAGCACCCGATCGGCTCCTTCCACCATGAAGCGCGCACGCTCTCAAACGGCGATATCGTGGTGCTCGCGGGCGAGGAGCGCATCCTGACGGACGTGCAAGGCCCCGGGCCGGTGGATGTGCTGGGCGACATGATCGTGGTCCTCGATCCCAATTTGAACGTCGTATGGAGTTGGGATGCCTTTGACCATCTGGACCCGCATCGCATGGCCACGCTGGGGGATATATGTTCTCCCGGCAACTGCCCCGCCACATATCTGGCCCCCGCTCCGAACGATTGGCTGCACGGCAATTCGGTGCAGGAAAGCAGCGATGGGAACCTGGTTTATTCGGCGCGCAGCCAGGATTGGGTCGTCAAGATCGATTACCAGCGCGGCAGCGGCGCGGGCGATGTTCTCTGGAAGATGGGCGTGGACGGCGATTTCACAATTAATTCCTCCGACCCCTACCCCTGGTTTTCGCACCAGCACGATCCGGAGTTCGTACCCGGCACCTCCACGATGACGGTATTCGACGATGGAAACGTCCGCAATTCACTCGATCCCACGGCCAATAGCCGCGGGCAGGCTTTGCAGGTGGACGAAACCAATCGCGCCGTCACGCCGATCATGAGCCAGGACCTGGGGAACTATTCCTTCGCCCTGGGCGCCGCGCAACTCCTCAAGAACGGCGATTACGCCTTCGACATTGGATTCCTGAGCGATGGGACGAGTATGAGCCTGGAGCTCGATCGCACCGGGAATCCCGTTTATTCGCTGCACGTCTCGGCGCCGGCCTACCGCACTTTCCGTATGCAAAGCATCTATAGCAGTCCGTACTAGAACGGATCGGGTTTGCGCGCGGAAAGCTACGGAGGTATACTGTCCCTGGTAGATCCAGGGGCATGTCTTTCCTACAACTTAAGGCGAACCGGCGGGGGTTCCTGAAGGCCGCGGGCGGCGCCGCGATGACCGTAAGCGCCCGCTCGCAGTCTTCGAGACCGCCCAATATCGTCTTCATTCTGGCCGACGACCTGGGCTATGGCGATCTGAGCTGCTACGGCGGCAGCATCAATACTCCCAACCTGGACCGGATGGCGCAGGACGGGATGCGCTTCACACATTATTATTCGGCGGCGCCGGTCTGCTCGCCGGCGCGCGCCACCCTGTTGACGGGACGCTATGCCCCGCGCACGGGCTGTCCCGGGGTACTCGATTCGAACGATCCGGGAGGTCTGGCGCTGACGGAAACGACCATGGCGCGAATGCTGCAGCGCGCCGGCTACGCCACCATGGCGGTGGGCAAGTGGCACCTCGGAACTCCGCCGTCTTTTCTCCCCACTAACCGGGGTTTCAACGAGTGGTACGGGATCCCTTATAGCAACGATATGTGGCCGCGGCCGCTGATGCACAATCTCAGCGTGATCGAGCAGCCCGCGGAGCTGGACACTCTGACGCAGCGCTACACCCTGTGGGCCACCAACTTCATCCAGCAGTCCGCGAATTCGCCTTTCTTCCTGTACATGCCGCACACCTTCCCGCACATTCCGCTGGCGGCCTCTCCAGCCTTTCAGGGCCAGTCCGGCAATGGATTATACGGCGACGTGGTGCAGGAGCTGGACTGGAGCGTCGGCCAAGTGCTGCAATCGCTCAAAGATAACGGGGTCGATTCGAACACCTTGGTCATGTTTTCAAGCGATAACGGCCCCTGGTATCAAGGCAGTCCCGGTCTGTTGCGCGGCCGCAAGGACGATACCTATGAAGGCGGCATGCGCATGCCGTTTATTGCGCGCTGGCCGGGCGTGGTCCCCAGCGGCCAGACCTGCGCGGCAGTGGCCAGCTCGCTCGATATTCTGCCCACGGTGTCGAAGCTGACCGGCGTCCCCGTGCCCCAGAATCCCTTGGACGGGGTAGACATTTCGCCGCTGCTGACGGGACAGCAGAGCACGGTCGACCGCGACGCGTTCCTCTACTTCAACAATGTGTTTTTGCAGGCGGCGCGGTATGGGCCGTGGAAGCTGCATGTCTCGCGCTTCAACGCCCCATCCTATGCGCCCACGCCGCCGGGCGGTCTTCAGAATCTTCCGCTGCCGGCGCCGGAGTTGTACAACGTCGTCACGGACCCGGAGGAAAGCTACGATCGCGCGGCGCGCAACGCGGACGTCGTGGCCGACCTGCAGGCCCGCATCAACCGCCTGGTCCAAACCTTCCCCAGCAATGTCATAAACGCCTGGAACAGCACCATGTCGACGGCGGTGCAAAGCACGCCCACCGACGCGCTGCCGATGGCGCAGCCTGCTTCTTCGCAATAGGGAGAGTTAAGCGACCAGGGCGATCCATTCGTCGCGCGATCCATGCTTCGGTTCGCGCCCGCAGCTCGGCGTAGCCCCGGAACGAGATCGCCGTGAATGAGGCCAGTTCACGGGGTTCCACTCCCATAAGGAAAGTCAACCGAGGAGCGCGATGCATGTCTTGCGCTTGCCCGCGGCGTGGCGTTGGCCCGGAGCCGCGGAACGAGGGCGCGGCGAATGAGTCCGGCTCACGGCGTTTGCACTCCCACAGAGAAAATCAACCGTGGAGCGCGACGCATTCTTCGCTTCGCGCCCGCAGCGCGGCATAGCCCGGAGCCGGGGAAGGAGATCGCCGTGAATGAGGCGGGTCCACGGAGTTCCACTCCCATAGGGAAAAGTCAACCGAGGAGCGCAATGCTTGTTGGCTCTCGACCGGCAGCACGTGGCCCCCGGAGCCGGGGAACAAGATCGCGGCGAATGAGTCCGGTCGGCGGGCTCCCACCTAAAAAGAGGAAATCAGCCGAGCAGCGCGATCCATTCTTCGGTTCGCGCCCGCAGCGCGGAGCTGTCACAGGACTCCGGAAGCAGATCGCCGATAATCGCTACGCAATCCGCGCCGGCCGCGATCGTCTCCCGCGCGTTGACCCGCGTGATGCCGCCGATCGCGACCAGCGGCTGGGCAACCATTTGGCGCAGACGGCGCAACTCGGCGAGTCCGACCACGGGATCGGGGTTGGACTTCGAGACGGTCGCGAAAATCGGCCCGAGCGCGAGGTAATCGACCGGCTCAACGGCCGCGGCGCGCAACTGCGCTTCGTTGTGGGTGGAAAAGCCCAGGACGCGCGCGCGACCGAGCAGGCGCCGCGCGGCTTGCGGGGGAATGTCGTCCTGCCCGATGTGCAGCGCGGCGTCGAGCAGCGCGGCCATGTCGGCGCGATCGTTCACGGCGAACAGCGCGCCGCTGTCGCGGCACATTTCCGCAATGCGCTCCGCCGCGGCGTACACGGCGCGGGAGAAATGCGCTTTGTGGCGGAGCTGCAGGAGGCGCGCGCCGCCCGCGAGCACCGCGGCGGCGGCGGCGACGGCGTCCATCCCGCGGCGGCCGAGCAGCGCCGTATCGAGGATGGGGTAAAAGCGCGGCAGCGTCAAGCTTTCAGTCCAGCACGCGCACGAACTCGGCGATAATGCGGTACTTGTCCTGATCGGGAGCGAGATCCCAGGAAGGATATTCGGGATTCAGCGATTCGAGCCGGATGCGGGCGTGACGCCATTCGACGTCGGTTTCATCGCGCGATGCGGTGGTCTCATGCCGTGATGCGGCGGTCTTCTCGCTGCGATATCTCTTGACCGTGTAGCGGTTGTTGCCGGTGGTTTCGAGATTCTCGACCAGCACCAGACGGCCATTGCGCGAGCCCGCCACCCCGGCGCGAAAGACGCACAGCGAGCCGTCGGGAATGGCGGGCTCCATGGAATGGCCCACGATCTCGGCCACAAACATATCGGAGGCGAGCCGCAGCCCGGGCGGCGCTTCCTCCCAGCTCTGCTCCGCGATCTCTTCATTTTCGAGGAATTTTCCGGCCGCGACGCGCAGGGAGTAGCGCGGCAGATGCGTCTCGAAGGGGCGCACCTCGGACTGCACGCGCCCGCGGTAGAGGCGATTCAAAGCGCGCGTAAAGTCGTCCACCAGCACGCTCTGGCGGTCCGTCACGGTCAGCGTACCGGAGGCGTTCTCTTCAAGCCACGCGAACAAGCGCTCCGCGCCCATTTCGCGCGCTTTAGCGGCCAGGTCGTCCGCCAGCGGCTCGAGCACCTCGCGCTCTTCGGGGTCCGCGATGCGCGGCAGGTCGGCGCGGATGCGCTGGTACAGTACATCGCTCTCGGGATCCTGCAGCAGCACGCCGAGGGGCGTCAGACCCCGCCCCAGGATCTCGGCCGACAGGACGGCGTAGCGTCCGGTGCGCGTGAGGAGGGCGGGCATAATAGGAGCTTATCGTGGAAATTGGGGAAAACGTTAGAGTCAGGGGTTATAGGGGTAATAGCCCTTGCGCGCCCGGACCTTCACGTTGGCGAGGTTGACTTTTACTTCAATGTTGCGGAACTGCTTCTTCGAATCGGTATTGGGGGTGTAGCGGATAATGTACTGCGTAGTGATCTCGCCGGCCACGTTGGCGATGGATTTGAACATGCCTTGCGCCACGGCCGCCGCATAGCCGCCGGTACCCACCGTCAGAGCGTAATTGCCGTCGTCGGAGGGCTGCGAAAGATAGCCGGAAACATCCGAATAGGGATTGTTCAGGGGATACTCGACGCGTCCTCCCGTTTCTTCCGCCAGGCGCACCAGGGTGGCCTCGTCGGGGTTGTTGAACCCATAGGCTTGCGTGCTCACGGCGTAGATGGTCACGAGATTGCGTTGCGCGACTTCGAGGGCCTCGTTGAGGGTGTGCTTGCTGGCGTTATCGTGGCCGTCGCCGACGATCACGATGACGCGGCGCGGCTCGATGGGCTCGCCTTGAACCAGCTTGCGGCTGGTGCAGGCCATGTAAATAGCGTCGTAGAGCGCCGAGCCGCCGCCCGGCTTGGTTTTGCGCAGCTTCTCGGCGATTTTCTCGGAATCGGTCGTGGTGTCGACCATCAGCTCCGCGACGTTGCCGTAGCCGATGAGATAACCGCTGAATTTGGGATCTCCGGGGAGCAGGTTGAGAGCGAGCTCAATCGAGGCGTCCTGATAATTCTTCCAGTGCAGGCGGCTGTTGTTGCTGAGATCGATCAGAAAGCCGACCACCACCGGCTGGCTGCGCTCGCGCGTGAAGAACTGAATCTGCTGTTCCTTGCCCTCCTCGAGAACGCGAAAATCCTTCTCGTCAAGGTCGGAGACGAAGCGTCCCTTCTCGTCGGTCACCGTGACGGGAACGATGACCTCGTTGACCTGCACATTGATGTCGCTTTTCGGCTTATTTGGCGGTGGCGGAATTGGGCGCGGCGAGCTCGGGCGGCGGGAGTCGGAGGCGCGGCGGGCGCTCCCGTCTGGGGCGCACCGGCGAAGCTCCAGGCGCAGGCGCACCACAGGCCCGCGCAAACCACCACAACCCGAAAACGCATGAGAGGAAACCTCCCTACATTATAACGGCAGGAGCGGGATGCGCCAGACCACCTGAACGGAGCCGCATCTTTGCTTGCGTGCCGGGGTCCGAGGGCGGACGAGCGCGGCTTGAGAGCGGACGCCCGCGCGCCGTCATTTTACGGATTAGCGCGTGCGGCCCAACTGCGCCAAACCGCCATCGACGGTGAGGATTTCGCCCGTGATGGACCCCGCGGCGCAGAGAAACAGCACGGCCTCGGCGATCTGCTCGACGGTGGCGATGCGGCGCAGCGGCGAGACCTCGGCGGCCTGCTCGAACATGCTGTCCGGCCAATTGGCGAAGTGCGTGTGTACGGCGCCGGGCGCGACGGCGTTGACGCGAATCGCGGGGGCCAGGGCGCGGGCGAGCGACTTGGTCATCGTGATCATGCCGCCTTTGGACGCCGCGTAGGCGATGGAGCTTCCGAATCCGGTCTGCGCGGCGACGGAGGCGATGTTGACGATCGCCGCTCCTTGGCGAAGCCGCAGTAGGGGCACGGCGGCGCGGGCGCAATAGAACGCGCCGCGTAGATTCGTGTTCAGCGTGCGGTCCCAGATTTCATCGGTCAGGGCTTCGAGGTTGGCGTGCGGGACGACGGTGCTCCAGCCGGCGTTGTTGACGAGATAATCGAGGGCGCCGAACTCTTTTTCGATGCGGGCTAGCATGGCGCGAACCTGGTTGTCGTCTCCGACGTCGGCTTCAACGGCTAGCGCCGTTCCGCCCTTTGACTGGATCTCCGCCACGACCTCCCCGGCCGCATCGTGGGAATGCGCATAGTTAACGGCGACGCGCGCGCCCAGGCGGCCGAACAGAAGCGCCGTGGCGCGGCCCATTCCGGTCCCCGCGCCGGTGATGAGCGCGATGCGATTGTCAAGGTTTTGCGGAGTCAAGTTTGATGATACGTCTTTGGCGGAACATGATACGCTTCGGTCTTCGCCGGCGCCAGTCTCGGCGAGGAGGAGATACGAGAACATGAGGCACAAAGTTGAAATCGCCGACACCAAGGGCAATACCATGCAATTGTCGGTATATGTCTGATACCGTGGACTATGGCGGGAGCTGGCGCTCAATCACGAAAGTGAATGATTCGCCGATGCCAACAGGGCGCCGTCCACCGATATGCGCCAAGCGATTTACTTCCGGTAATGGACAAGCTACTCGATGGTGGGAACTACGGGATCGACCTGTCGATTTCATAAGCTGGGGCACCGTCAATGACGAAGGCACCGGGACGTTGCTGCAAGCCATGGGCCCTCGCGCTGCAGCCGGGCGCGATTGAATGGTCCATCGTTTGAGCGAGATTAGCGGAATAATTGGGCCTCCGGCTCGAAGATGCGATGGAGCGCTGCGGCGATATTTGGTTGACGGCTGAACCAGTTCCAGACGCTGCCCGTTCTTAGATTCTCGGCGCTCAAGAGCGTAATGCCTTGGTCGATTCCCACGACATCCGGGTTGACCCATAGCGAGAGCGGATGGAAGGCGTCCGCGAAACCGTAGCGGCCGTAGATGTGAGGCGCGAAATCTCTGTGCATGGCGCCGAGAGCGGCGAGCGAGAGCGCGGGAGTGAACATCAGCGATCCGGCGGAGGCGCAGGGGACAACGGTGCCGTCGAGGTCGCGGCGCGAGAAGCCGCCCCCCCAACTGAGATAGCCGATCTCACTATCGGAGGGAGTGACGCCCCAGAGGTTATCGGAATAAGAGGGGTAGAAGCTGCGCAAGCTGAGGCAGAAGGCGCGATGCGCGAGGGTTGCGACCACGGAATTTTGAAAATAATCGATGTTGTAGGGCGACCCATCGCGCAATCCGCGAAGATCGAGCCACGCTTGCGAGAACTGGTGGGTGAACAGAGGGCCGGCGCCGACATAGCGGTAATCCTCGAAAATGACCGGATCGCGGCGGAAGGCGTACCAGGAGCGCACCGGAACCCCGAACGTGGGCGAAGCGATGGCCAGAATATTCAGGATGCTATTTTCGCGATAGTTCACCCAGGCGGCGCGTAAAAATCCGGACTCGGGGCGCCAGCCCATGCGCAGCAGCCCCGAGGCGGGATCGAAGAGCCACAGAAAATCGACGCGCTCAAAGATTTCCTGCGCCATGCGGGCGATCTCGGCATCGCCGATGAAGCGCTGCTGCACGGTGAGGACGCCGGCAAGCAGCAGGGCGGTGTCGATGGTGGACAACTCGGAGCGCCACACGCGTTCTCCGCTATGCATGTCGACGAAATGGTAGAACCAGCCGCGTTCGTGCTCCTGGTTATTCGCGAGATGACGGAGCGTCGAGCGAACGCGCTCGGCGATCTCGGCGGGGTCTCTCCATTGGCGCGCGTGAGCGATCGAGAGGGCGCTCAGGGCGAAGCCGGTGGAAGCCATGCTGGCCACCTCGTGGCTGCGGCCCACGACCTTGTCGCCGCTGTCGCGGGCGCGGTCGAGCGTCAGACCGGTGCGCGGATCGGACTGCTCCCAAAAATAGAGAAACGCCCGGCGCGAGAGGTCTTCGAGAAAAGCCTCGTTCGTGAGCGTGAGGGCGAACGGCGCCTGGGCGGCGGCGGGGAGCGCGGCGGCAGGGAACGCGGCGGTAAGCGATAGAAACCGGCGCCGGGACAACAAGCTGTTCTCGTTTCAGGTGTAATCAACAGTATGACGAGATTCGAAGCAGGCCGCGCAAGTTGGTGGATAGCCGCGCTCCTATTGTTGTGGATGTTGTTGTGGATGAAAATCGCGGCAGCGCAACAGTATCCCGCGCCGCTCGAGCCGCCGTACGTCCGCGTTCACGGCGACGCCACCGTGTCGGCGCAGCCGGACCGCGCGCAAATGGACATCGGAGTCATCAGCCAGGCCGCGAACGCCAAGGCCGCGGCCGACCTGAATGCGAAACAATCGAACGTCGTGATCGAGGCATTGCGCGCCATCGTGCCCGCGACGAATATCAAGACGGTGAATTTTTCCGTGAACCCGAACTATGAATATCCAAAAAACGGGGGCCCGCCCACGATACCCGGCTACACCGCCAACAATACGGTGCGCATTCAAATCGACGATCTGACTGCCATCAGCAAGGTGATCGACGCGGCGACGAAGGCCGGAGCGAGCAACGTCAACCGCCTGACGTTCACGTTGCGCGACGTGGACGCGGCGCGGGCGCAGGCCTTGCGGCAGGCGGCGGCGCAGGCGCGATCGGGCGCCGAGGCGCTGGCCGCGTCGCTGAATCTGAGGCTCGGGAAGGTGCTGCGGCTCGAAGAAGAACAGCCCGTGATCGTCACGCCCGGGCGGGAGGTGGAGCTTTCCCTCACTAAGGCGCCCGCGGGAGCGATGGCTCCCGTGGAGCCGGGCAATATAGATATCCACGCCAGCGTGAATCTGACCTTCGAATTGCTGCAATAAGCCGCCGAATGTAACTGGAATTGACGGCGGGAGTCTTATAGCGAAAGGTCAGATCCATTCGCTATGTTCTTCAAATCTTCGGCTCGCGTAGCGGCGGCCTATCTCTGCCTGGTGTTTTCATCTTCGCTTCTTTATTCGCAATTCGGAGCTAGTCTGCAAGGAACCGTTACCGATACAAGCGGAGCGGTTATTCCGAACGCGACCGTCGCTGTTACAAGTAACGAGACTAAGAAGAAGCAAACAACCGCTACCAGCGCAGACGGCTTTTATCGATTTTCCGGATTAGCTCCGGGAAGTTACACGTTAAGCGCGGAGGCTCCGAATTTTCAGAAGCAGAATATACAGGAAGTGCTGGTGAACGCGGAGCAGACGCAAGGCGTGAACGTGACGCTTAGTCCCGGCGAGGTTACGGAAAGCGTGACGGTGACGGCGGGAACGGCGCCGCTGTTACAGACGGAAAATGCGCAAGTCGGGCGCGAGATCACGACTCGAGAAGTGGAAAGCCTGCCGCAGTTCGAGCGCGACCCTTACGAGCTGGTCCGCCTAGCGCCGAACGTAACTTCGGACATGGCGCGGAGCGGCTCGGGCTTGGCGGTGGGTTTGCCGAACACGACCGGACCGGGGGGATCGAACTCGTCGATTTTTCAGACCGAAAATCAGCTTCCCGTGTCGGCCAACGGGCAGCGCTTATCGGACAACGATTACATGATCGACGGCGTGAGCGTGAACAGTCTCGATTGGGGCGGCGCGGCGGTGGTCACGCCGAATCAGGAATCCGTGAAGCAGGTTCTGGTGTTGACGAACGCGTACTCGGCCGAATGGGGCCGCAACTCGGGCGCGCAGATTTCGGTGATTTCCAAGAACGGCACGGACCAGTTGCACGGCAGCGGCATGTTTCATTACGATTCGCCGAATCTCAACGCCTACAATCGCTATGGCGGCCCAGGCGGAGCGCTCCCGGTGCGGGATTCCAATCTGACCCGTCAATTCGCGGGCAGTCTGGGCGGACCGATTCTTAAGGACAAACTATTTTGGTTCTTTTCCTACGAAGGCTTGCGCCAAAGCACGAACGGAACTTACGAGACCTGGGTGGAGACGCCGCAATACCGCCAGGCGGTGGTGAGCCTGCGGCCCAACAGCATCACATCGCAGATCTTTCAATCCGCGGAAATCGCGCCGCGCGTAATCAATGTCTTGAATGCCCCGTGTCCGGCGGCCTTCGCGGCCGGGACGTGCCAGCAGGTATCGGGCGGCATCGACGTGGGTTCGTTCGCGGGACAGAACGGACAGTATATCGATCCGCTGCTGGGGGGCGGTCTCGATGGCGTTGCCGATCTTGAATATGCGCAAATCGCATCGCCGACGAGCAGCAGCGGCAATCAATACAACGGCCGCATCGACTTCGATCCCACGCCCTCCGACAACATCGCGGTGAGCATGTATTTCACGCACCTCTATAACCTCGGCGCCGATAATTCGACCGGAAGCCGGCCCATGGCGGACGTGAATTTCTCACCGCTGAACACCGCGATCACGGCGACTTACAACCGGACGTTGTCGCCCACGCTGCTGAACGAAGCGCGCGCGAATTTTACGAGATTCGCGGCCAACCAGGTCGCGTCGAACGCGGGCGTGGTGAACTTCGGCATTCCGCGTTTGGAAGTGCAGGGCTATCCCATTAGCCGGCTGGAATTCGGGGCGGCGCAAGGAGAGGGAACGCCTGGCATTTTCGCGCAGAACACCTATGAGTTCCGCGATACTTTGAGCAAGGTGGCGGGCAATCACGGACTGAAGTTCGGATTCGAAGCGCGGCGCGAGCAGGACAACAACAGCTTCGTCGGCGCCTCGCGCCCGGACTACGTTTTCAATGGACTTTGGAATCTGGCGAACAGCGCCCCTATTTATGAAGGGATCGCGGCGAATCCCCAGACCGGTGGAACGGCCGTTTCACAGCGTTATCTACGGACGCCTTATTATGGAGCCTTCGCTCAAGACGACTGGAAGGTGCGGCCTAACCTAACGCTCAATCTGGGACTGCGCTGGGAATTTTTCAGTCCTCCCTATCAGAAAGACGGGACCATAGGCAACATTGTTTTCGGGTCAAACGGACTATCTAACTCGAAAATTGTTCCGCAGCATGAACTCTATAGCTCGGAGTTTCACGATTTTGGTCCGCGGCTGGGTTTTGCATGGTCCCCCCTGGGGGCGAATAGCAACCTGGTTGTGCGCGGAGGATTTGGGATTTTCTACGACCGCGTTCCGGAGGCGCTGTTCGCGCAGGCGGCCGCCAATCCGCCGGGTTATGCGAATTATGGGATTTGTTGCGGCAGCTCTACGAATCCTTTCGTAGGCGGACAGATTGCGTATGAGCTGGGAGCGAGCAACTCGCCTTTCAGTTACGCGCCCAATCCCAAGTTGGCGCAAGGCATCAATACGGCGACGGGATCGCCCAACGCGGGCGCGGTTGAGATCTATGGCGCGCAGTCCTATATGCCCAGTCCGATGGTGTACGTGTATTCGATGGGAATCGAGTACAAGCTGCCCTGGAAGATGGCGATGGATCTGGGTTATTCGGGTAGCGAAGGACATCATCTGATCAGGCTGGTGAATCAGAACTATCTTTATCCGAATAACCTTGGTCTGAATGGCGGCGCGGCGTTCAGCGCGGTCTACATTCCGCAGCCGGACGATAACTCCAACTTCAACGCCGGGCTGTTGACGCTGCGGCGGAATTACGATCATGGGCTGCAGTTCGTGTTCAATTACAAGTGGTCGAAGAGCCTCGACAATTCTTCTTACGAAGGACCGGGGTTCGTGACCAATCAGACCTATCCGCAAAACAACCACAGCGAATGGGGTCCTTCGGATTTCGATGTGACGCAGTTCTATACTTTGTCGGTGCTGTGGGACATTCCTTCGCCGGTGAAGCAGCGCGGTTTCTGGAAGAGCGTACTGGGGGGATGGCAGCTCGCTCCGATTGAAACGTGGCACACGGGATTCCCGTGGACCCCAGTGATCGGGCAATCGGTACAAACGCCGGGCGGACCGACGCTGTCGCCAATCCGGCCCATCGCTTATTATGGCGGAGCCGGGCACGACCAATCGAACGCGGCCTTGGAGACGGGAAGTAATTTTCCGGCGGGCGGGGCAACGTATTTTGATATTAAAGACAGCGGCCCTCCGGGTATCGGGCGCAATTCGTGGCGCGGTCCGCATTTTTGGCAGACGGACTTGAGCTTCGCGAAGAATACGAAGCTGCCGTTCTTCTTCGGCGAATCCTCGAATCTGGAGCTGCGCGCTAATTTTTTCAATGTGTTCAATCAACTGAACCTGACGCCGTTCACCTTCAGCGGCAGTGGGACGCATCCCGATCAGACCTTCTTCGGAATGGCGCCGAGCGCGCTGGCGGGACGGATCGTGGAGCTGCAGGCGCGCTTCAGTTTTTAGAGTAGTCTGTTCCCACGATCGCGTAAGCGCTTGCTTATCCGTAATCTCCGCGATTGGCCCGACGCCCGCGCGGACCTGGAGCAGTACGGGTTGGCGCAGGATGACGCTGGCGCGAGTTGCTGAGGTCCTCTGTCGGACGAACATTTCACGGTGGACGGGACGCTGATCGAAGCTTGGGCAAGCCAGAAGAGTTTCCAAAAAAAGGACGGCGGGGACGACGATCCGGGGCAGTTTCGGGGTCAGACGCGGGGCAACGAAACCCACGAATCGAAAACCGACCCGGATGCCCAGCTGTATCGCAAGGGCAGCGGTCAGGAAGCCAAGCTGGGTTACTTGGGGGATGTGCTGATGGAAAATCGCCAGGGGTTGATCGTGGATGCGATGCTCACTCACGCTGACGGCGTGGCGGAACGCGATGCCTGCTTACTGATGACGTATCGACGTTGGAGGAAGAGGCGTCCACAACAGCGGAATCAGCCGATGAGCGTCGGGGCGGATAAGGCCTACGACACCCGGGACGGGGTGATCCAAATGGCGGCGAAGCTGGCGAGCCAATCTTTGAAGCGGATCTCTAGCCCTTGCTGTTATGGGATCCGCCCGAAAAAGAGCGCTACACAGGCGCTGAGGGCCAAGCCGGCAACAGGGGTCACAGTTTCGTCGTGGATGCGGACATTCAGGGCTACTTTGACGGCACCGACGGAAGCATGTTGATGAAACTGGTGAAGGAGCGAATCTCGGACCGGAGGATCTTGAAGTTAATACGCCGGTTGCTGGAAGCGAGTGGCGATGTGCCGTACGGAGTCGCAGGCGAAGGGAGCGCTTCGACGGATCGGGCTGGTAATGAGCCGGCTCGGACTGACGCTGCATCCGGCGAAGACGAAGCTGGTGGACTTAAGATGGGGAAAGGAGAGCTTTGTGTTTCTGGGCTGCACGATTCGCAAGAGGCGGAGCATACAGCGGAACCCGCGAGCGCATTATATGCAGCGGTGGCCGTCGCCAAAGGCAATGGGAAAGTGGACGCAGTTAAGCCGTGTGCGGGAAAACCGCACGCACGGTTTGAAAGGGGTAGTTAGAAACGGACGGGCGTAAGCCGGTACCGCACTAACTTCTACCAATGAACCTTTCGCGCCGCGGCTTCATCGGGAGCGCGGCAAGCGCCGGCGCGCTTGCCTCTCAATCTCCAACTGTCTCCACGTCCAAAGATAGACCGAATATCCTTTACATCATTCAGGAAGACATCGGACCGCAGCACGCCTGTTATGGCGAGCCTCTCGTTCGAACGCCGCACGTCGATCTCTTCGCCGCCCAGGGAGTCCGCTTTACCAACGCTTTCTGTAGCGGTCCCGTCTGCTCCGCGAGCCGTTCCGCATTAATGACCGGCCGTTACCAAACAAATATAGGAGCGCACCAGCACAGAACCTGGAACTGGAACAAGAGACCGCTGCCGCCTCCGGCGCGCCACGTCTGCGAGTTCTTCCGCGGCGCCGGATACTTCACTTGTAACTTGCAGCCCGCCGATCTTAAAAAACACGGAACGGCGCGCGAGCAGATGCATGGCGCAGCCGGTTCCGGCAAGGTCGATCTCAATTTCTTCCTGAACGCTCCCGAAAAATCCAGGTTCTTCGATGGCATCGACTGGAACCAACGCCGCCCCGGTCAGCCTTTCTTCGCCCACATAACCATTATCGAAACCCATAAAGGCGAAGGCTGGAAGATCGCCCGTGAACAGCCGAAATCGGAGCTCGTCGATCCGGATAAGTTGCAGTTAGCGTCCTATTATCCGGATAGCCCTATTGCGCGCGACGAATACGCCAATTATCTGGATGCAATTCACCTTTCGGACGGCTATGTCGGCCAATTACTTCAGCGGCTGGAAAGAGAAGGATTGGCGAAGAATACCATCGTAGTTCTTTCAAGCGACCACGGCCCTCTGTTTCGCGGCAAACAATTCGTCTACGATGGCGGCCTTCGCATTCCGCTTATAATTCGCTTTCCCGATGGCAGGAACGCGGGCGCCGTTGACGACCAGTTAGTCAGCGGAATCGACATCGCGCCTACCTTGCTCGGCTTCGCCGGTATTCGGCCACCGGACGGCGCCATGCAAGGCCAGGATATCTTCGGACCCGGATCGAGTCCGCGCTCCTGTATCTTCGCGGCCCGCGATCGTATGGATACCTCCATCGATCGCATGCGCGCCGTCCGCACGAAACAATATAAATACATACGGAATTATCTGCCGGCGATTCCGTATATGCAGCCGAATCGTTACAAGGAACAAAACTATCCCACCTGGAATCTGGTCAAGGAATGGAACCGGCAAGGTAAGCTCAACCCGACGCAAGCGCTTTTTGCGGCCGAGGTCAAACCGATCGAGGAACTCTACGACATCAGTGCCGATCCCGACGAAGTGCACAACCTCGCTCTCAATCGCGCGCACAAGCAAAACCTGGATCGGTTACGATCCCTCGTGGACGGCTTCGTCAACGAGAACGATCAGCGAGTGGGATACGAAGACCCCCTCGATATCTATCGCGGATACTGGGGCCGGTTGCCGGAAGATCCAGTCGTGAAAAAAACATCGTAACGCCGTCCACATCGCGATTCATCCGGTTCAGTACCTGGATATTCCCTTCAAACTGGACCAGGAGGTCCGGGAAAGACCCGGATGAGCGAGGATGTTCAGGCTGAGCTATCTGCAACTGAAGCGGCCATTACGTTCGGTTCCGCGCCCCTGGCCAATAGCCTGATCCACGGAATGCGCAAAGCGGTCAAGTCGGGCCAAGCCGCCGAGAGAGCGGAAGCGCGTTCTGGCTATCCTGCGCCAGCACTATAGCGGGGGTCCGGCGGGAGCGGTTCGGTCCGACCTCGCCGGCCGAGTTTGGAGGACGATCACGGTATCGAGTGGGATGCCGAGACGCTACCCAGGTCGATGCGGGCAGCGGCGTGCGCGCAAGCCCACTTCGGCAACTCGGTGCAGATGGACGGGAGTTTTGAGTACTGGCAATAATCGCGGCCTCGGGGGCCTGGCGACGTTCGCCGACCAAGAGACGACATGGGGGGTGGCCAATACGCTACCAGCATGGGTGAAGCAGTGTGCCGCGGGAGAGGCAGAAGGGGATTGTGCCGCTTTTGCCGTGCTGATGCAAGAAAAGGGGGATCAAACGTCGGCCTCTTCCCCTGCGGCTCCTGCACCCCGAGCGGGACGCCCCAAAAGGGCGACATTTCGATTGAGGCGAAGCGAGGGATAGCTCTGATGAGCCTTGAGATATATCCCCACAAAGGTATTGCAATCGCCTCGTCACTGTGCCATGATCCCTTTGTGGCCTAATCGGGTCGGAAGTGGTCTGAAGTGGAAACGGAACTCAGCGCGACGCTCCAAGAGCCCCCTCGGGGCATCTATCCCGCTCGTGTTGACGAAAAAGGCCGGTTGAAGCTTCCCGTCAACTTCCAACAGTTTCTGAGCGGTTCCGGGGAACAGAAGGTGTTCATTACCAGCCTCGATATACGTACAGCTCGAATTTACCCCATATCGCTCTGGAAAGAAAACGAAAAAATTTTGGAGGACTCAACCGACGACCCCGACGGCGCCGAAGACGTAGCCTTCTTGGCCAACGATCTCGGAGCCGACTCGGAGTTGGACAGTCAGGGCAGAGTGCTGTTGCCCACCGAATTGCGGCGCATGTTGGCGCTTGAGGCCCAGCCCGTTTGGCTGGAGTGCTATCAAGGCGGCATCAACGTTTATAACAAAGAGGTCTACGAAGGGCGTCAACGGCGCTCACGCGAGAATCTCGTGGACAAGGTCAAGACGTTCAAGAAGAAAGGTCTGCGTTAACGGTCATGTATGCACGTGCCCGTCATGCTCGGCGAGTCGCTGGAATACCTGGCGATACGCCCGGACGGCATCTACGTGGATGTAACGGCCGGATGGGGCGGCCATACGCGAGCCATTGCCGAGCGCTTGACCAGCGGATTTGTAATCGCCAACGACCGCGACGCGGAATCGCTGGCGGCAGCGGCAAAGAATACGGCGGACCTGTCGCGGCGCATCCGTTTTCATCATGGCCGTTTTTCGGAGCTGCGCGCCACACTGGCGGAAGCGGGGGTCGAGCGGGTGAACGGCATCCTGGCCGATCTCGGCGTCAGCCGTTACCAATTGACGTCGCCCGAGCGCGGATTTTCGCTGCTGGCGGACGGTCCTCTGGACATGCGCATGGATCGCAACCAGGGTTATCCGGCGGCGGACATCGTGAACACGTGGGCGGAGAAGGCCCTCGCCGATTTGATCTATCAACTGAGCGAAGAAAGGAGGTCGCGGAGAATAGCCAGAGCAATCGTACGTGCGCGGCCGATTCAAACCACCGGGCATCTTGCTCGCGTGATCGAAGAGGCCGCGCCTCGTACGGGCCGTCTACATCCGGCCACGCAGACTTTTATGGCTCTGCGCCTGGCGATCAACGAGGAACTAGAGGAGCTCGACAGTCTGCTCGCCATTGCGCCGCCGCTTACAGCAGCCGGCGGCCGCATCGTCATCGTCACATTCATGTCATTGGAAGACCGCAAGGTCAAGCACGCGTTTCAGGCGCTCGTCCGGGACGGACGCGCCATTTCTCTGACCAGACACGTGGTCAGGCCGAGTGAGGAAGAAATAAGGAACAATCCCCCGTCGCGAAGCGCCAAACTCCGCGCCGTGGAAATAAGAGAGTAAATCAGAATGGCTACGCTGGCCCACATTTTCGACCGCTTTAACACTAGAGCAATGGAGGAGCTGGAGCAACTGGAGCCGGACCGCGGTGAAGCGTTCCGTCTGCGGATGTTTCCGAACGAAGACGTGTATTTCTTCGTGAAACGTATCGACAACTCGCGCGTGGTACGCGAGGCCGACCCACAGACCAGGCGCGCCTGCTGGCGACTGATCGGGACCTGCTGCGCACTCGCCGTCTTCCTCACCGGAGCGCTGCTGCCTTCGGTGCAAGGGCTCCTCGCGGGCTACCGCATCCAGGCGTTACGCCAGGAGCAGCAGCGCCTGGGGATGGACCGCGCCAAGCTGGAGCTGCAGGAGACCGAGCTGCTCACAACGGATCGCCTACAGAAGCTCGCCGACTTGCAGAGATTCGTCGACCCCACCACGCCGCAAAAATATATTTACCTCGACGGTAAGCCGGAAGGCGCGTTAGCTCAGGTGAACCAGCCGGTAGCTGCCCTCCCCGTCGCGGCGAAAGAATAGCCCGCGGCCGCGCGCGTTCCCATGCGCGGCGGAAGTGTCCAATCCGGCGAGTGAAATATGAACGACCAGGCAATCCGGCGCGTGCACCATCTGGCCCGCTTCCTCTTCTTCTGGGCCATCGTGATTCTACTTCGCCTTATTCAGCTCCAGGTCTTTCAGCACGGCGAATATCAGCGGCTGGCGCTGAAACAGCAGGAGCGGGTCGTCGAGGCGCCGGCCGCGCGCGGCAAGATCGTCGATCGTGAAAACCAGCCGCTCGCCATGAGCACCTTGGCCGATTCGGTGTGCATTAATCCGATGCGCGTCCCCGATCTCGCCGTCGCCTCTCACGTGCTCTCGAAAACGCTGCAGCTCAATGAATCCGAGCTTCTAGAGAAGATGCAGCTTGCCGCAGCGGACGAGCGCGGTTTCATGTGGGTCAAGCGCCGCGTCAGCCAGCAGGAGTCCGACGCGCTGCGCAGCCTGAAGCTCGAATGGATCGAATTCCGCGGCGAGTACACGCGCGTCTATCCCAACGGACCTCTGGCCGCGCATGTGGTCGGCAGCGTCGATTTCGATCAGAACGGCAACGCCGGCGTCGAGCAGTCGCTCAACGACGAGCTCGCCGGGCACGACGGCGAAGTTCGCGTCACGACCGATGTCCGCCAGAACGCCTTCGATTCCCAGGTCGCCGACCGCTCCGAGGCCGGCCGCGACATTCGCCTGACTATTGATTCGCGCATCCAGCGCGTCGCCGAGCGGGAGCTCGCCAAGTCCGTCCGCGCGCACCATTGCAAAACGGGAAGTCTGGTCGTCCTCAAGCCCGACAGCGGCGACATTCTAGCGATGGCCAGCTATCCCACATTCGATCCCAGCGTCCCCATGAAACCCGGCCAGGACATCGCCACGCGCACGAATCTTGCCATTTCGACGCCTTTCGAACCCGGCTCCGTCTTTAAAGTGATCACGTTGAGTTCGGCGCTAGAGACCACCCGGTTACGTCCCTCCACTATGATTCAGTGCGGCACTTCCATCACCCTTTTCGGCCGCACCGTCCACGACGCGCATGGCCACCCCGGCGCACTCTCGCTTGAAGACGTGCTGGTCCATTCGAGTAATATCGGCGCGATTCGCATCGGCATGACCGTCGGCGCTCCTCATCTCTACGATTACATCCGCCGCTTCAAATTCGGCCAGCGCACCGGCATCCTTCTTCCCGGCGAATCGCCCGGCATGGTCCACAAGCTCAAGGCCTGGCAGCCGACCTCTATCGGCTCCGTTCCCATGGGCCACGAGATTATGGTCACCACGCTGCAACTGGCGCAGGCCTGCTCCATCGTCGCCAACAACGGATTCTATGTGAAGCCGCGCATCACCTTTGAGACGCCGCAGGCCCCGCCGCTCCCCGTTATCAGACCCGAAACTGCCATCACCATGCGCCAGATGATGGAAAGCGTCGTCCTGCGCGGTACCGGCAAAAAGGCGCGCATTACGGGATACACCACCGGAGGTAAAACCGGCACCGCCCAGATCGTCGATCTCAAGACCCACACCTACACGCATCTATATAACGCCAGCTTCATGGGGTTCGCCCCCGTGAGCAATCCCAGAGTCGTCGTGGTCGTCACTATCAACGGAGCCTCCGGCCTGGACGGATACGGAGGCCAAGCTTCGGCCCCCGTGTTCCGCGAAGTCGCCTCGACGGCGCTGCGGATGATGGACGTGCCGCCCGATATTCCCGAAGACGCGCAGCCCGAGGACCAACCGGGCAAACAAAAAATCGACATGAACGATGTCGCCATTGCCGATCTCGGCGCAACGCCCAACCTCGATCCCGATGACGCGCCGCCTGTCATTGGTCCGCAAGCGCTGGGCCCGCGGCCGGCCGCCGCCGAAACGGTCGCCTTCGGACCGCACGTCCCCGACTTCAGCGGCATGACGATGCGTGATGTGGTCGAAAAATCCTCGGAGCTGGGCATCCCCGTGGAATTTCAGGGCAGTGGTATTGTCCGCGCGCAATATCCGAGCCCCGGAAGCCCGCTGCCGCTCGGCGACCGCGTCCGCGTGGAGTTTCGCTAGTGTACCGTCCCGCGCGATCGGGGCCCGGAATGGAAAGATGACTCTTCTCCAGGCGCTCTCCGGCGTGCGGCTCAAGGGCCATATGCCCGCGAGCGTTGCGCGCCTGGAGATGCGCGGGCTGGACTACGATTCGCGCCGCGTCGAGCCAGGCTTTCTGTTCTTCGCCTTCCCCGGCGCCCGAGCCGACGGCCGACAGTTCGCTGCGGACGCCATGGCGCGCGGAGCCATCGCGATCGTGAGCGAATTGCCGCCGCCGGCCGCCTTCGAAGCGCCCTGGATCGAGGTCGAACACGGCCGCCGCGCCCTGGCGATCGCTTCCAGAAATTTCTACGGCGACCTTGGCGAGCGGCTTTGCCTGACGGGTATCACCGGAACGAACGGCAAAACCACGACGGCATTTTTAATCGACGAGATCCTGCGCGCCGCGGGCAAAATTACCGCGCTCGTCGGCACCGTCGAATACCGCCTCGCCGGCCAAGTCCTTCCCGCCGTGAACACCACGCCCGAATCGCTGGATGTGTACCGCCTGCTTCAGAATCTCGAAGCCGCGGGCGGCACTCATGCCACAATGGAAGTTTCCTCCCATGCGCTCGCGCTCGGGAGGGTCTACGGCATCGCATTCCATACCGCCGTTTTTACAAACCTCACGAGGGACCACCTGGATTTTCACCGCACGATGGAAGATTATTTCGCGGCCAAGGCCCTCCTGTTCCATCCCGAAGGCGCAAACCCTCCCCGCTGCGCCGTCCTCAACTACGACGATCCCTACGGCCGTGAGATCCGGCCTGCGCCGGAGACGCGCGTGGTCTCCTATGGCTTCAACGCGGGCGCGACTCTTCGCGCCCGCGATATGGAGATGGACTTCGAAGGACTCCGCTTCATCATTGAGCACGGCGGCGAACGCGTCCCGATCGCCTCGCCGCTGGTCGGACGCATCAACGTCTACAACATCATGGCGGCAGCCGGCGCCGCTCTCAGCTACGGATTGCAGTGGAATGTGATTGCTCAAGGAATCGCGGCCTGCCGCGCCGTACCAGGCCGCTTCGAGCGCGTCGACGCCGGACAGCCGTTCATGGTTGTCGTCGATTACGCGCACACCGACGACGCTCTGAAAAACGTCATCCAGGTCGCCCGCGGTCTGAAGCCGAGCCGCGTCGTCACTCTGTTCGGATGCGGCGGCGATCGCGACCGCTCCAAGCGCCCGCTCATGGGGATGGCTGCGGGCGAGGCCAGCGATTATGTTGTCCTGACCTCCGATAATCCACGGTCGGAGGATCCGCTCGACATCATCAACGACGCCCTCGTCGGCCTGCGCCGCTACGACACTCCGCACGTGATCGAGCCGGATCGCGAAAAAGCGATCTATGCGGCCGTTAAGGAAGCGCAACCCGGCGACATTGTCATCCTGGCCGGCAAGGGCCACGAGCCGTACCAGGTTCTGAAAGACCGGACCATTTCGTTCGATGACCGCGAGGTGGCCCGCGCCGCGCTTCGCTCTCTGGGGTATAAAGGCGGCAGCAGCAATCGATGAAGCTTGTTCTGCGTGATGTCGCGCGCGTGCTTGGGCGCTTCGGCCCAACCCGCCGATCCCATCACGGGCTGGAGCGTCGACTCGCGCACCTTGACCCCGGGCGATCTGTTTTTCGCCTTCCGCGGCCCCCATCACGACGGCAACGAACATATCGACGCTGCCTTTGAGACAGGCGCCGTTGCAGCTATAGGCCAGCGCGCGGGCGAGCGCATCGTCACCGTCCCCGACACGCAGCAAGCCCTCGAACGCCTGGCGAGCTGGGCGCGATCCGAATGGGGCGGCGACGTTGTCGGAATCACCGGGAGCGCCGGCAAAACCTCGACCAAGGACGTCATTGCCGCAATCCTGGCCGCCCACGTTCCAGTAGGCAAGACCAGCGGAAACTTTAATAACCACGTCGGCGTTCCGCTCTCTATTCTTCGCCTTCCCGACGACGCCCGCGTAGGCGTGCTCGAAATCGGCATGAATCACGCGGGCGAGATTCGACATCTGTGCGAAATCGCGCGCCCGCGCATCGGCGTCGTGACCAACGTCGGCTACGCCCATATCGAAATGTTCGATTCGATCGAAGATATCGCGCTCGCCAAGCGCGAGCTGATCGAATCGCTTCCCGCCGATGGCATCGCGGTTCTCAATAACGACGATCCGCGGGTCCGCGAATTTGGCGCCGTCCACGGCGGCCCGGTCATGCGCTTCGGTTTTTCCGAAGGCGCCGATGTTCGCGCGCAACAGGTCGAGTTCCGCGAAGAGGGGACCCGCTTCCGCGTTTGCGAAACCGCGTTCGAAACTCCGCTGCACGGCCGTCACGCCGTCTTAAATGTACTGGCTGGTATTTGCGTCGCGCAGCTCTATGGGATTTCGCCTCACGAGCTCGTCGATGCCGTCGCGCAACTGCAACCGGGCAAGATGCGCGGCGAGCGCTTCACGCATCACGGCATCGTCGTTCTGAACGACTGTTACAATTCCAATCCCGAAGCTGTCCGGGCCATGCTCGACGTGCTCCGCGATACTCCTGCGAAGCGCCGCATCGCCGTGCTCGGCGAAATGCTCGAGCTGGGCCGCTGGTCAGAGTCTCTGCACCGCGAGATAGGCCGTTACGCCGCGGCAAGCGGAGTCGATCTACTCCTGGCCATCGGCGGCGGCGCGCGTTTCATGCTCGACGGCGCATCGGCGCGATACTTTTTCGAAGATCCCGTCGCCGCCGGCGAGCGCCTCCGCGAATTGGCCCAACCCGGCGACGTCATTCTCTTCAAAGGCTCGCGCGGCGTCCACGTGGAGCGCGCGCTCGAAAGGTTTCTGGAGTAGCCGGTATGCTCTACTGGCTCTTCTACGAAAAACTCTTCCGCGTTTTCACGCCCTTCCGCGTTTTCCAATACGCCACCTTCCGAACTGCATTCGCGAGCCTCACCGCGCTGTTCGTCTGCATCATGCTCGGCCCCTGGCTCATAGCCCGCCTGCGTGCTTTCCAGATTGGTCAATATATCCGTGAAGACGGCCCCAAATCGCACCTGACAAAAGCGGGCACGCCGACCATGGGCGGCCTCCTCATCGTCATCTCCATCGTCGTTCCCACCCTGCTGTGGGCCAATCTGCGCAATCCTTACGTCTGGATCGCGATGTTCTCGCTAGTCGCCTTCGGCGCCATCGGGTTCATAGACGACTACGCCAAGATCCGCCGCAAGCGCAACCTCGGCCTCACCGCCGGCCGCAAGTTCCTGCTGCAGATTCTTGTCGCCCTCATCGTCGGATTCATTCTCCTCACGATGCACGCGCAGAAGGCCTATTCTACTAACATCAACGTCCCGTTCTTTAAGACCTTCAAGCCCGACCTGCTCATCGAAGGCTGGGTGCACAATTTCTGGACCTATCCGCTTGCCTTCATCGGCTTCTACGCGTTCATTGCGTTTGTTATTGTCGGCGCCTCCAATGCCGTCAATCTGACGGACGGCCTCGACGGCCTCGCCATCGGTCTCATGATTATCGCTTCCGGCGCCATGACAGTCCTTTCCTACGTCACCGGGCCACATGAAATTCGCCGAATACCTCGACCTTGCGCGCCTCCCCGGCGCCTCCGAGCTCACCGTCTACTGCGCCTCAGTTACAGGCGCGTCCCTCGGCTTTCTCTGGTACAACTGCCACCCCGCCGAAATCTTCATGGGCGACGTCGGCGCGCTTGCCCTCGGCGGCAGCCTCGGCGTCGTCGCGGTGCTCATCAAACAGGAAATTCTGCTCGCCTTCATCGGTGGCGTTTACGTGCTCGAAGCGCTCTCCGTCATTCTCCAGGTCGGCAGCTTCAAGCTGCGCCATAAACGCATTTTCAAAATGGCGCCCCTGCACCATCACTTCGAAGCGCTGGGCTGGACCGAATCTAAAATCATCACGAGATTCTGGATTCTCGGTCTCATCATGGCGCTCTTTGCGCTGACCACTCTGAAGCTGAGATAAACGCCGTGCGCGATCTCACTCAAAAACGCGTCACGGTGGTCGGCATGGCAAGGTCCGGCCACGCGGCTATCGAATTACTGCTCGAAAAGGGCGCCATCGTCCGCGCGGTCGATAGCGAGCCGCACCCGCCCGTCCACGGCATCCCCGTCGAGCCGCAAACCGCCGCCGCTTTCGTTAACGCCGAGCTGATCGTCATCTCGCCCGGCGTTCCCGCCGATCTCGATGTTCTCAACGCCGCCCGTTCCCGCGGCATTCCCATAATCGGCGATCTGGAGCTCGCCTCCTGGTTCCTCCAAGGCGACACGATAGGCATCACGGGCTCTAACGGAAAGACCACCACAACAGCGCTCACCGGCCACATCCTCAAAGAATCCGGCATCGCCTGCCAGGTCGGCGGCAATATCGGAACGCCGCCCGCGTCGCTGGTCGCCGCCTCGCGCCCCGGTCAATGGAATGTCCTGGAGCTCTCCAGTTTCCAGCTCGAAACCATTGAGGATTTCCGCGCTCATGTCGGCGTGGCGCTGAACGTCACGCCCGACCACCTCGATCGGCACGGATCCTTCGCGAACTATGCCGCAGCCAAGCGCCGCCTTTTCGATACCCAGGGGCCAAGCGATTTCGCCGTCCTCAACGCCGACGACCCCACCTGCGTCTCTTACGCCAGGCACACCATGGCAAACGTCGTCTGGTTCAGCCTCGAACGACCCGTCGACTCCGGCGCCTGGCTTGAAAACGGCGAGGTCCGTTACGACGGCCGCTTCGTTCTCCATGCCGAAGATATTCCATTGCGCGGCCGCCACAACATCCAGAACGTCATGGCAGCCGCCATTGCCGCCCGCCTCGCCGGCGCCACGCTCCAACAGATCGTCGCCGCCGTCCGCACGTTTTCCAGGTGTCGAGCACCGCCTCGAATTTGTCCGTCAACTCGACGGTGTTTCCTATTACAATGACTCGAAAGCGACCAACGTGGACGCCACGCTGAAAGCCATCGACGCCTTCCCGGGAGGCCTCTGGATTATTCTCGGCGGCAAAGATAAAAATAGCGATTACGCGGCGTTGCGCGAGCCCCTGCGCCAAAAATCCCGCGCCGTGTTGCTGATCGGAGCAGCCGCGCCGATCATCGAATCTCATCTGCGCGGCGACCTGCGCATCGAACGGTCCGGCACTCTCGGCGATGCCGTCCGCGCCGCACGACGCGAAGCCCGCCCCGGAGATACCGTTCTCCTCGCCCCCGCCTGCGCCAGCTTCGACCAGTTCGAAAATTTCGAACATCGCGGAAGAGTTTTCAAGGAAATCGTCAACTCTCTTCAAGGGAGGGCGGAATAAATGGCGCTGCGCGTAAAAACCGACTGGATCCTCTTCGGCGCCATCGTCGCGCTGGTCTGTTTCGGCCTCGTCATGGTCTACAGCGCCTCCTCCGTCATGGCAGAAGTGAAAATGAAGGTGGACAGCACGCACTTTTTCGTCCGCCAGCTCGGTTGGGCGGTGCTCTCCTTCTTCCTCCTGATGTATTTTAAGCGCAAGGATTACCGCGATCTCAAAAGTCCCGTGTGGGCCTTCGGCTCTCTCGGCGCCGCGCTCGCCATGCTGGTCGCCGTCTACTTCCTCGACCCGCGCTCCCATCGCTGGTTCCGCATTTCCGGCATCGGCTCGCTGCAACCCTCCGAATTCGCCAAACCCGCTCTGATTCTCTTCCTCGCGTACTTCGTGACCGACCGTTCGCGCTCCGTCAACGCTCGCCGCACCATTCTGCAAGCCGGCCTGGCTCTCGCCGTTCTTGCCTTCACCGTAGTCCTCGCCGACCTCGGCACCGCCGTGGTGTTGATCGGAACGGCCGGCGTAGTGTTCTACGTCGCGGGTCTGGAGCGGCGCTATTTCATCGCCGCGACCGCCTCGCTCATAGTATTCGCGGTGCTCGCGATCGCGGCCAAGCCCTATCGCCTCGCCCGCATCATCGGCAAGTTCGACCCCGAATATACGCTTCTCTCCAAGATCGACCCGAGCGGCGGGATCAAGCGCTACATCGGCGAATCCATCACCACGCGCGATCCCAGCTACCAGGCGCGCCAATCGCGCATCGCCGTCGGAAGCGGCGGCCTGGCCGGCGTCGGCCTTATGAACGGCCGCCAGAAAATCCTGTTCCTTCCCGAAGCCCACACTGATTTCATCTACGCCGTTGTGGGCGAAGAGCTCGGATTCTTCGGCTGCGCCGCCGTGCTCGCCGGGTTCATGATTATCCTGTGGCGCGGCCTGCGTCTGTGTTGGATCGCGCCCGACGATTTCGGCCGCTGTCTGGCGCTGGGCGTCACGTCCTCCATCGTTATTCAGGCTCTCATCAACATCAGCGTAGTCCTCGATATGGGCCCCACCAAAGGCATCCCCTTGCCCATGATCAGCTCGGGCGGCAGTTCGCTGTTGAGCACCTTGGTCTGTCTGGGCATGCTCATGAGCGTGAGCGCCCGCGCGGAGTGAGCGTTGTGCCCGGCGCGCGGACGTTCATTATGGCGGGCGGCGGTTCCGGAGGTCACGTTATCCCGCTGCTGGCGGTCGCGCGGGAGTTGCGCGCGCGCGGCTACGATTGCGTCTTTATCGGCACTCGCGCCGGCTTCGAAGCGCGCCTCGTTCCCCCCGCCGGCTTCCCCATCGAGTTCATCGAGATCGGCGGCCTCAAGCGCGTCGGAATCGGGCGCCTCCTCCGCTCGCTGGCGCAGCTTCCGGCGGGGATCGTGCGCGCCCGCCGTCTGCTCGCCCGCCTGGGTCCAGCGGCCATCTTCAGCCTGGGCGGTTACGCCGCCGGGCCGGTCGTCATCGCAGGCTGGCTGTTGCGCATACCCATCGTCATCATGGAGCCGAACGCCGTTCCCGGCTTCACCAACCGCTGGACCGGCCGGCTCGTCTCCCGCGCGCTCCTCAATTTTCCCGATGCCGCGCGCTTCTTTCCCGCCGGCCGTAGCGAGGTCAGCGGCGTTCCCGTGCGCGACGGTTTCTTCACCATCGCGCCGCGGCCGCCCGCCGAAAAAACGACGATCCTCATCACCGGCGGCAGCCAGGGCTCCCGCACCCTCAACAATGCCGCGCGCGCGAGCTGGCCGCTCTTCCGCGATGCCAATGCGCCCGTCCGCTTCATCCACCAGACCGGCCGCGCCACTCACGAGGAGCTGGCGCGCGAATTCGCCGAGACCGGACTGGACGGCGAAATTGTCCCCTTTATCGACGACATGCCCGCCGCCTTCGCCGCGGCCGGCCTCATCGTCTGCCGCTCCGGCGCCGGAACGACCGCCGAGCTCGCCGCGGCTGGAAAGCCCTCGATTCTCGTCCCGCTGCCGACCGCCGCCGACAACCACCAGCTCCATAACGCGGAAGCGTTCGAGCGCGCCGGCGCCGCCCGCCTCGTCCTCGACCGCGATATGAACGGACACTCTCTCTTCGACGAGGTGATGTTACTCACTTCCGCGCCTTCCACGCTCGTTCAGATGGGTTCGCAAGCCCGCCAGTTCGCGCATCCCGGGGCCGCCCGCCGCGCCGCCGCCGTGCTCGAACAGGTAAGTGCGATTTTTCGAGACAAACGTCCCGCAGCCATTGACTTACCCGCCGAAAGCCGGAACAATCAGGATTAAAAGTGTTTTTTAAACCGCAACATCTCCACTTCACCGGAATCGGGGGCATCGGCATGAGTGGAATCGCGGAAGTGCTCCTCAATCTCGGCTACCAGATCAGCGGTTCCGACCTCAAACTCAGCGCCACGACGGAACACCTCGCGCAACTCGGAGCCAAAATCTACCAGGGTCACGATGCCGCCAACGTCGGATCGGCCAAGGCCCTGGTGGTCAGCTCGGCCGTCGACGCCAATAATCCCGAATTGCTCGAAGCGCGCCGCCTAGGGATCCCCGTGATTCCGCGCGGCGAGCTTCTCGCCGAGCTGATGCGGCTGAAATACGGTATTGCCATCGCCGGCAGCCACGGCAAAACAACCACCACTTCGCTCACCGCCGTCATTCTCAGCGGGGGCGGCCTCGATCCCACCGTGGTCGTCGGCGGCAAGGTCGCCATTATGGGCGGATCGAACGCCCGCGTGGGCCGCAGCGATTTTCTGGTGGTCGAATCGGACGAAAGCGATGGCTCCTTTCTCAACCTCAGCCCCATTCTGGCCGCCGTCACCAACATCGACCGCGAGCACCTCGACCACTACAAAGACATCGAGGAAATCCGCGCCGCGTTCCGCGATTTCGTCAACAAAGTCCCGTTCTACGGCGCCGCTATCGTCTGCCTCGACGACGAAAACGTGCAGCAGATTCTGCCCTCCATAAACCGGCGCACGGTTACTTACGGCCGCAGCGCGCAGGCCGTCCTGCGCATCACGGAATCTGAGTGTGGCCACCTCGAAAGCCGTTTCCGCCTCGCCGCCCGGGGCCGCGATCTCGGTGAGTTTCACATCCGCATTCCCGGACCGCACAACGTCCTTAACGCCGCAGCCGCCATCGGGATCGGGCTCGAGCTCGACGTTAAACTGAGCGACATTCGCGAAGCCCTGGCCAGTTTTACCGGTGTCGAGCGCCGTTTTCAGATCCGCGGGGAAGCTCGCGGCATCACCGTAATCGACGACTACGGCCACCATCCCACCGAAATCCGCGCCACGCTCGCCGCCGCGCGCCTGTGCCGCTTCCGTCGCATTCACGCCATCTTCCAGCCGCATCGCTACACGCGCACCGCCGCGCTCCTCGACGAATTCGCCCGCAGCTTCCACCAGGCCGACTCGGTCTACGTTCTCGACATCTACGCCGCATCGGAGCGCCCATCGAGGGCGTCAGCGCCGAGCTGCTCGTACAGCGTATGCGCGATTTCGGCCATCGCTGCTCGCGGTACTGCGGTTCGATCGAGAATGCCGTGGAAGCCGCTCTCGACAATGTGCGCGAAGACGATATGGTCCTGACGCTCGGCGCCGGGAACGTCTGGCAGGCCGGAGAACGCCTGCTCGAAAGGTTACGAGGTTAACGCCGCGCGCATAATGCCCCCCGCCAAGAGACTGGAAAACGCGCAAAGGCGCCGCACTATCGTCCGCTTCGTGCTGTGGGCCTTCTTCCTCTGCTTCTCGCTCTCCGGCGCCATCTGGGGAGCGGAGCAGTTTCAGCAGTTCCTCACCCGCGATCCGCGCTTCATTCTGCCGCCACCCGCCGACTACGGCCGCGAAAGTCCCAATCTGCGCGTCGAAGGCGTAGTGTTCGCCAACCGCGCTCAAATCGTACGCGTATTCGCTAACGACCTCGGCCGCAGCGTCTATCTGCTCCCGCTCGCCGAGCGGCGCCGCGCCCTGTTGCGCGTAAGCTGGGTTAAGTCCGCCACTATCGTCCGGCTGTGGCCCAATCGCGTTCTCGTTCGCATCTCCGAGCGCGCCCCCGCCGCCTTTGTCGGCCTCGAAACCGAGTGCATTACGCGCTGGTCTCTTATTGATGCCGAGGGCATTATTCTGGAGCCGCCGCGCGCGCCTCATCGCTTCGATTTGCCCGTGCTCCGCGGCGTGTCCGCGGGCGAAAAAGCCGCTATGCGGGGCATGCGCGTCCGCCGCATGCAAGATTTTCTTACCGAGCTCGGCCCTCTCGCGGCCAACATCTCCGAAATCGACGTCTCCGATCTCGATGACCTCAAAGTAATTGAAAAAATGCAGGACCAGGGAATCAAACTGATGCTGGGCGATCATAATTTCCGCGAGCGCCTGCAGCACTTTCTCGATCACTACCCGGACATCCGTAAGCGTCTGCCGGACGCCAAGGTGCTCGACCTGCGCCTTGACGATCGCATTACCGTCGTGCGGGACGCCACTGGCGAGGAGGCGCGCCGTGCCTGCTCATAAGCGCCAGCTCGCCGTCGGCATCGACGCCGGAAGCGCCTTCACGCGCTGCGTCATTCTGGAGCTCGAAGACGGCCTGCTCCACTATCTGGGACATGGCGAGGTTGCCTCCGCCGGCTGGACCCGCGGCCGCTTGATCGATCATCGCGCGGTCCACGCCGGCGTCCGCGCCGCCCTGCACCAGGCCGAATCGATCGCGGGAGTTTCCATCGATGCCCTGGTCGCCGGCATCGGCGGCCCAGCCGTGGACGGCTCAAATAGCCGCGGCCTCTACGAATTCGGCCGGCCCCGCCGCGTCGGCCAGGACGAGATCACGTTCGCGATCGAGCGCGGCTCGCGGGTTCGTCTCGAAGACGACCGCATCCTGCTTCACATGCTGCCGCAGGATTTCACCCTTGATGGCCGCGCCGGCTATCGCCACCCCATCGGTTCCACGTGTTCGCGCCTCGAGGCCAACATCTACCTCATCACCGCATCGCTTCGCGAGCACGACATGATGCTCGCTGCCGTGCACGAAGCGCATGTCGCCGTCGAAGAAACCGTATTCGAGCCTCTCGCCTCTTCCTACGCCTGCATCCTGCCCGAAGAGCGCACGCGCGGCGTTGCGCTGGTGGACATCGGGCAGCACTCCACCGGCATCGTAGTCTATGACGGAGAGGCCGTGCTCCTTGCCAAGAGCATCGCGGTTTCCGCCGACCACTTCACTCGCGACGTGGCCTTCGGTCTCAAGGTCGCCTATGAAGACGCCGAGCGCCTGAAAATCGAATACGGCTGCGCCATGCTCGGCCTGACCGCCGACAATAGCTTGATCGAAGTGCCCTCGCCCGAGGGGCGCGCCGCGCGCGAAGCCCCGCGCCGCCAGTTGAACGAAATTCTCGAAGCCCGCGCCGAAGAGCTCTTCACGATGATCCGCCACGAGCTCGCGCAGGTTGGCATGGAGCAGAGCCTTCTAGAAGGCATCGTGCTCACCGGCGGCGGCGCATTGCTGAACGGCATGTGCGATATGGCCGAGCGCGTTCTGAATTGCCCGGCGCGCAACGGCCTCGTCATCGGAGTCGACGGCTGGCCCGAAGAGCTGGCGCATACCGCGTGGACAGCCGCCGGCGGCCTCGCCATGTATTCGGCGCGGTTAAAATCGAAAGGAAATAATCCCCGGAAAGCGCCGGGCTTGGTCGGTCTGGTCTTAAAATAAGCTTGCGGCAAGGAGAACCAAATGGACGCGCTCAAATTCGCTATTCAGGATGAAGAGACCATCCTCGAAACCAAAATCAAGGTGATCGGCGTCGGTGGCGGCGGTGGAAACGCCGTCACGCGCATGATGAACGAGGGCGTCAGCGGCGTGGAATTCTACGCCATCAATACCGACGGCCAGGCCCTCGCCGCTTGTCCGGTTCAGAACAAACTCATGATCGGAGCCAAAGTGACGCACGGCCTTGGCGCCGGCTCCGATCCCTCCACGGGGCGCCAGGCCGCGCTCGAGGACACCGAAAAGATTATCGAAATTCTCGAAGGCGCCGACATGGTCTTCATCACCGCCGGACTCGGCGGCGGAACTGGTACCGGCGCGGCTCCAGTCGTGGCCTCGCTTTCCAAGGAACTCAACGCCCTCACCGTCGCGGTCGTCACCAAGCCCTTCGGATTCGAAGGCCCCCGCCGCATGAAGCAGGCCGAGCGCGGCCTCGCTGAAATCGGCGCCACCGTCGATACCGTCATCTCGGTCGGCAACGACCGCCTGCTTGAGATCGCCCCCAAAGGCGCCAGTTTCTTCGAAGCGTTCCGCATGGCGGACGACATCCTGCGCCAGGCCGTGCAGGGCATTGCCGATATAATTACCACCCCCGGCTTGGTCAACCGCGATTTCGCCGACATCCGCACGATTATGAGCGGCATGGGCTATGCGATGATGGGCGCCGCGACGGGCAAAGGCGAAAACGCCGCCATCGAAGCCGCGCGTCTCGCCATTGCCTCGCCGCTGATGGAAGAAGGCGGCGTAAAGGGCGCCCGCGGAGTCCTCATCAACATCACCGCTTCAAGCCGCCTCAGCCTCCACGACGTAAACGAAGCCTGTTCGCTGATCCGGTCCGCCACTCAGAACGACGACGCGCAGATTAACTTCGGCGTTGTCCTCGACGAGACCATGCAGAACGAGGTGAAGATCACCGTCATTGCAACAGGCTTCGAGCGCGATCATCTCCCCGAGCTCGTCCGCAAATCGGCTCCGGCCCCCGCGCCCGCGCCGCCCCAGCGCGCTCCGGAACCCGTCCCCATCGAAGCGGCGCCATTATTTGAAGCGCCCGCGCCCGCCGCTCCGGAACCGCAAGAAGCTCCGCTGCCCGACATCGACGTCCCCGCCTACCTCCGCCGCGACCGGCGCTTGTATCAGTAGACAGAAGGGTGCGTTAATACATTTGACTCGCAACCAGCCATGGCCGAAGCGACGAGCAAAGAAATCCGCCGCGCTTTGTGGCCGGCCTTTTGTTAGTGCCGCCTCAATAATATTTGAATCGTGATCGTTGGAGTGGTTAGGCTAGGGCTACTCCAAATCCGGGTTACTGTTGCGATCCTTGCCCCAACTGTGCGCCAGTCGCTTCTGGTTGATCGTGCTGCTGACGGCGTCCCATTTCCCCGAGTTTCAAAGCAGCAATAAACTCTGCGCCGAGAGCCGGGATATCCGGTTCGCCACTATCGGCGCGTCCTTTTAATTCTTGTTCAAGCTCCCATGTCAGGAGAAAATTCACCCTTGACAAACCACGCGCAAGCGCTGATGCGGAATCAATAGGAGCCTTGCAGAATGTCGAAAGGTTATATTTAAGCAATTCGATGCAGTCGCCCTGAGAATGCTCTTTGAGCATCTTGTTCGTTCGGACATTCGTCGAGAGTTGCTCAGGGCTTGGGCGTTCTTCCCGGGCTGTCCTATTGACCTGCGCCGGAATATCCGGGTGCCGTCGCGCAAACACTCTGCCACCCTGTCTCCGTAGCACAGATGCGTACTCGGGGATCGATCTTGACTAAGTGCAAGCGCATGCTGTAGCGTCGTGTGTTTTCCAATTGTGCCGGGCAAGCTGCCGCGCCAAAATCCCGGCTCGATCCGCCGCAAGCTGCCGGATGGAAGCATCTCCGAAGCACGCGAACTCCGGGTCTTGCTTCATCGCGGAGGCAATGCTCCAATCACCCGATCACGCCGGATCGTTGGACGCGGTCGGCAAGCATTCCCGCCGCAATGCCGCTGTATACGCTGCGCCAACCAGGTCGGCCCACCCGAGAAAAATCTGCGCTGAGTTTGGCCAGAAAGTAGCCGGTATTACGCTCTGCCGGCCGGCGCCATAGATCATACGCACACGTGCCGGGCGAATCAAGCGCAATATGCCGGACCGGATTCCCGTAATCGTTTTGAAGACTTGCCGTGGACAGAGACGCTCACGGAGAGGGCATGGGAACCGGTCTCCTGTGAGATGCGGTACTCCGCAATCTCCAGGCCGCCGAAATTGCGGTCGTCCGCGCAATCTTAGTGCATGCGATGTCTGAAGGCGCGAAACGACTTTATGAGAAATATGGTTTCATAGCATCGCCAGTCGATCCCATGACCGTCATGATCAGCACGGCAGAGGCGGCCAGTATCATCGGCGGCAAGTTTTAAACAGGCCGATGTCGGCGTTACGCCATTTCTTGATAAAGTAGGCCGTTATGGATCTCAACCTCACCCCGCGCGAGCGGCAGTTCCGCGACGAGTTGCGCGCCTGGCTGGCCACCAATGTTCCACACGATTGGGAGCGGCATCGCCTGGAAGATTCCATGCAGCAGCGCTTTAGCCTTTTTGCGGGAGTGGCAAAAAAAAGTGTACGACGGAGGATGGTCCGGCGTCTCCTGGCCCAGCGAATACGGCGGCCGCGGAGCGACTTTAACCGAGCAGGTCATATTCTCCGAGGAGATGGGCCGCGCGGGAGCGCCCCCTTTGGCCAACGTGCTGGGGCTGGCTCTGGTCGGGCCCACCATCATTGCGTTTGGGACCGAAGAACAGAAAAAGCGCTACCTGCCCAAAATTCTCAGTGGCGAGGAGATCTGGTGTCAGGGATTTTCGGAACCGAATGCGGGGTCGGACCTTGCCAATGTCCGTACGGAAGCCCGGCTCGACAGAGATGAGTTTATCGTCAACGGGCAGAAGGTCTGGAACAGCTATGGATGGGCCGCCGACTGGTGCGCACTGCTGACGCGCACCGATCCGGATTCGCGCAAGCACAAGGGCCTTACATACGTCCTGGTCGATATGCACAGCCCCGGCGTCGAGGTTCGGCCCCTTTTGCAAATGACCGGAGAATCGGAGTTCGCGGAGATTTTCTTCCGCGATGTCCGCGTGCCCGCCACGAACGCGCTGGGTCCGGTTGGCGATGGATGGAACGTGGCGATCGGGACTCTGATGCATGAGAGAGCGACGCTCGGAGCTTCGGTGCAGGTTGCTTACCGGCGACAGCTCGACCGCTTGATCGAGCTGTCGCATACGTTGCAGCGCGGCGGAAAACCCGCGTCGGAAGATCCCATGATGCGCCAGAAACTCGCGCAGTGTCACGCCGAGCTCGAGATCATGCGCTTGAACCAGATGCGATCGATCGGCAAGATCAATCGCAGCGGTGTCCCGGGGGCCGAGGGATCGATTCAAAAAATCTTCTGGAGCGAGTTCAATCAACGCTTCCAGCAGGTCGCCATGGAGATGCTCGGACCATCGGGGCAGCTTACGAAAGGCGCCGCGGGCGCGACCGACGATGGCATCTGGGCGTATTCGTTCTTAAGGGCGCGAGGCAATACCATTGAGGCCGGAACTTCGGAGATCCAGCGCAACATCGTGGGCCACTTCGTGCTCGGCCTTCCTAAGAGCTATTAGGGGAACCCGTACATGCACTTCGGATTGACGGAAACACAGGAAACCCTGAAGAAATCGGCGCGCGAGTTTCTTAATGCCGAATGTCCCGTCGCGGTTGTGCGCAAGATCATCGCATCGGAGACCGGCTTCGATGCGGAGCTATGGTCGAAGATCGCGGAGCAGGGTTGGACGGGGCTGTTGATTGCGGAACAATACGGCGGCCACGGCATGGGCCTGGTCGAAATGGCCCTGGTGCTCGAGGAGATGGGCCGCGCGCTGCTGCCGCTGCCTTTTCTGAGCACGACGCTGCTGGCGGCCGTAGTTATCGAGCGCGGAGGAACCGAAGAACAGAAACGCCGTTATCTGAGCGCCATCGCAAGCGGCCAGGCCAAGGCCACGCTCGCGCAATTCGACCAGAACCATACGGCGCGTTTCGTGCGCGATGCGGCAGGGGCCGATTTTATCGTCTGCGCGGCGGACGACGAGCTGGCGATCGTGCCGGCCGGCGCAGACGAATTGAGGATCGCTTATACGCCGGCGCTCGATCTGACGCGCCGCATATACGATGTGGAGTTGAAAGACACGAACGTATTGCGCGAAGGCATGATCGCGCGGGGACAGCGCGCCAGCGAGATTCTCAACGCTGCGCTCGATACCGCCACTGCCGGGCTTACCGCCGAGATGACCGGCGGCATGCAGCGCCTGCTCGAGATCACGGTGGCGTACGCGAAGACGCGCCAGCAGTTTGGCCGCCCCATCGGGCAGTTTCAAGCCGTCCAGCATCTTTGCGCCGACATGCTCCTGCTGACCGAAAGCTCGCGCTCTGCCGCTTATTACGCTTGCTACGCCGTCAACGAGCAGTTGCCGGAAGCGGCGGAAGCCGTTTCCATCGCGAAGAGCTACGCGAGCGACGCTTATCGCGAGGTGGGCAATCGCGCCATACAGGTCCACGGCGGCATGGGGTTTACATGGGAAAACGATTGCCATCTTTATTACCGCCGCGCCAAGGCGTCCGAGATTGCCTTCGGCGATGCCCTGTATCATCGCGAACGGCTGGCGCGAATCGTGATCGACGGACGACAAGCATCCACCGCCACCCCCGCCGCGCTTGGCCATTAATCGCGATCCGCGTTAAAATTGAGCATTCATGTCCATCTCCCGACGCGATCTATTGAAGAGCGCCGCGGCCGCCGCGACGGCGCCCACGCTGCTCCTCGCCGGTAAGGCCGCCACTCTCGGCGGCGGCGCGCACACCTACGAGTTCGTCGGCGACTGGGGCCCTTTGCCCAACGGCCGCCAATACGGCTACACGCACGGAGTCGCGATGGATTCCGAGCAGCGCATCATCATTCATAACCGCTCCAAGGACGCCGTCGCGATTTTCGATCACGACGGCAAGTTCGTCAAGAGCTGGGGCGAGGATTTCGAGCTGGGCGCTCATGGCCTACTACTGCATCGCGAAGGCAATGCCGAGTTTTTATATCTAGCCGACCCGGAGCGGCACCTCGTCGCAAAAACCACGCTCGACGGCGAGCGCTTGTGGGTCTTGCGTTACCCGCGGGAATGCGGCGCTTACGAGCGTGAAGAGCAGTATAAGCCTACGAATGTCGCGATCGCTCCGAACGGCGACATCTACATCGCCGACGGATACGGCTTGAGCTGGATTCATCAGTACAACTCAAAGGCCGAGTACATCCGATCCTGGGGCGGCAAGGGCAAGGAAGCCGGTAAGCTCGATTGCCCGCACGGCATCTGGATCGATACGCGCGGAGCGCAACCGCTCGTCACGGTCGCGGACCGCAGTAATGCGCGTCTTCAGAATTTCACCCTCGATGGCAAGCATGCCGGTTTCGTCAACGACGAACTGCGGCGCCCTTGCCACTTCGATCAGAAAAACGGCGAGCTGCTCATTCCGGATTTGTGGGGCCGCCTCACGATCTTCGACAAGAACAACAAGCTGATTACGCATCTCGGCGACAACCCGGAAATCTGGAAGACGAAGGGTTGGCCCAATATTCCGCACGAAATGCGCGAGACGGGCAAATTCGTTTCGCCTCATGCGGCCTGCTGGGATCGCGAAGGGAACATCTACGTGGTGGAGTGGATCGCCGATGGCCGCGTCACCAAGTTGCGCCGGGTGTAATGCGGGCCGGAATCGATTTCGGTACCACGCGGACTGTAGTAGCCACGGTCGATCGCGGCAATTATCCTCTGGTTTCATTCGAAGCGCCCGACGGGGATTCTCACGACTGGTTTCCGTCGCTGGTCGCGGTTCGAGGCGAGCAGCGCCTCTACGGCTGGGAGGCGTGGGCGCGGCAGCAGGATCCAGAGTGGACGGTCGTGCGCTCGCTCAAGCGCGTGCTCGAAGATGCCGGCCCGCGCACTCGCATTGAGATCGGCGGCCAGAGCGTTCCGTTGTTGCAGTTGCTGATCGAGATGGCGCGCGCGCTGCGGGCGAAATTGCCGCACGAAAAGCTCGAGGTCATGCTTGGCGTCCCCGCGAATGCCAATGGAAACCAGCGTTTTCTCACCGCCGAGGCGTTCCGCTGCGCTGGCTTCGACGTGCTCGGCTTGCTGAATGAACCCTCCGCGGCAAGTCTCGAATACGCTCACAAAAACAAGGGCTCCGGGCTGCTGCTCGTCTACGATCTGGGCGGCGGGACGTTCGATGCAACGATCGTCGAAATGGGCCAGCGGGAGCATCGGGTCGTCGTTTCAGACGGCATTTCGACTCTCGGAGGAGACGATTTCGATCATGTCATGGCGGAGATGGCCGCGGGGGCGGAGAATACTCGCCTCACGCAGTCCGAATCCTTTCGATTACATGAGGAGTGCCGCTCAAAAAAAGAAGCGCTGCACCCCAATACCCGAAAAATCGTGCTTGACCTCGATGCGGTCCGCGAGGGGCTGGGCAGCGTCTCGATTCCGATCAACGACTATTACGACCGCTGCCGTCCGATGCTGGACGAGACCGTACGATTAGTCGAGGATCTGCTGGCTTCCCAGGAGGCGGAAAGTATCGAGGCGCTCTATGTTACGGGCGGCGGAAGCGAACTGCCGTTGGTCGGGCGCGTGTTGCGGGAGAAATTCGGGCGGCGCGTGAAACGCTCGGCATATACCAGATCCGCGACCGCCATTGGCTTGGCGATCCAGGCGGATTCGCAGGCCGGCTACGTGCTGCGCGATCATTTTACGCGCTATTTTGGCGTTTGGCGCGAAGCCGATGAAGGGCGCACGATTATCTTCGATCCGCTGTTCACCAAAGGAGCTTCGTTGCCCGCGCGCGGCGAGCCGGCCCTCCAGATCAATCGCGAGTATTGTCCCGTGCACAACGTCGGCGTGTTCCGGTACCTCGAGTGCAGCAACATCGACGAGGGTGGCCGGCCAAGCGGGGACATCACCGTGTGGGACGAGATTCGCTTTCCGTTCGATCCGGAGCTCGACGTGGCGGACGACGTTCCGGTGCTGCATCTGGATCGCGTGCGCCACCAGTCCATCGAAGAGAAATACGCCTGCGATGCGGGCGGCGCGGTGACGGTGACGATCCGCAACGATACGGCCGGCTATTCGCGGGAATATCGGCTCGGCCGCTGGGCCGCGAAAGATGTCCCTATCGCCCCCGGAAAACACAAGAATTCGCGCGCGGTCAAAGGCCGCCACTCGCAGCTAGGGAAATAGAGTCCCTCAGCCCGTCCGCATAACGCGAGAAATGCCGACCATGAGAACATCCCCGGTCCGCTACCGGTTCTTCTTTAAAGCTTCGATTGCAACGAACCCAAGCATGTTCATATTCAGTGCGAGGATCGCGCATGTGAGCATTGGCTCAGCCCGCCGGCATTGGGTGGCGAACTAGCACCGTTGGCTTGGTCCAGGCGCCTGTCCGAGACCAGCCCGTAGCAACGCTCTCAATTCGAGATTATCGGCGGCGGCTCCGGTATGCGCCACAGTATAATTAAGCTTCCCCCGGGAAATTCCCAAGCAAGGATCATCGAAGAATGGACGAGAAAGAACGCAGCCGCACGCTTACGTTAACGTTGGGCCAAATCGAGAAGCAATTCGGGAAGGGTTCCGTGCTGCGGCTTGGCTCGAAAGAAGCGATCGTCCCGGTGTCAACCATTTCGAGCGGCTCTATTTCGCTCGATCATGCGCTCGGCGCCGGCGGCTTTCCCCGCGGGCGTATTTCCGAAATTTTCGGCCCGGAATCCTCGGGTAAGACCACCGTCGCACTGCAGGTGATCGCGGAGGCGCAGAAGGGCGGCGGGATGGCGGCGTTCATCGACGTCGAGCATGCCCTCGATCCGGCGTATGCCAGAAAGCTGGGCGTCGATGTCGACAATTTGCTCGTGTCGCAGCCGGACTATGCCGAGCAGGCGCTCGAAATCACCAGCGCCCTGATCGCGTCCGGCTCCATCGACGTACTCGTGGTCGACTCCGTCGCCGCGCTGGTACCCAAGGCGGAGCTCGACGGCGAAATGGGTGATAGCCATATGGGCGTGCACGCGCGCCTCATGTCACAGGCCATGAGGAAATTGACGGGCATCGTGTCGAAGTCGAATACCTGCCTGATTTTCATCAACCAGATCCGCGAGAAAATCGGCGTCATGTTCGGTAATCCCGAGACGACCACTGGCGGCCGCGCGCTGAAATTTTACTCCTCGATCCGCGCCGACATCCGGCGCATCGCGGCGATCAAGGACGGCGATGTTGTGACGGGCAACCGCACGAAAGTCAAGATCGTCAAGAATAAAGTCGCTCCGCCGTTCCGCGAGGCCGAATTCGACATCGTTTACGGCGAGGGCATCTCGAAGGAAGGCGATCTGATCGACCTCGGCGTGGCGCAGAACATCGTCGAGAAATCCGGTTCCTGGTACAGCTACAAGGGCGACCGCATCGGGCAGGGCCGCGAGAATGCCCGGCAGTTCCTGAAGGACAATGTTGATACCCGGATCGAGATCGATGCGGCGTTGCGGAAGACGCTCGGACTCGTTAAGAACGGAGCGCGACGGCCGAGCCGGCGCCAGTAGTCGAAACGTGCGCGTCCCGCTGCAAGCAGCGCGGCGAAGCGCTAAGCGCGTCCACTCCTCGCGGTTGCGGCGGAGCGTTATTCCTCCCACTCCTTTTCGAGCATTCGCGAGAATTCGACCGAAGAGTACAACTCGAACTGAAAACGCGCCGGATCGACTGGCGCGAACGAGCATTGGCTCTGCCATATCGCGTAGAGCTGGTCGGCGTAGCGGAAATAGTTGCGGATGCAATCGTTCGACAGCGCGTCACGCGCGGGGACCATGGCGAAAATCGAATTCAACCCCACGGCGCGCGTGAAGATGGAGCGATAATCGGCGACCCCCCATTTGCGTAGCTTGTCCTGCACGTTGCCGGGCGGATTCTGCGCCAGCATGGCGACAAAACTCTGGCGCTTGATGCCGGCCGTAATCGCATCGCTATTCCGCGCGACGCACTCCATGCACTGGTCAACCCAGCGCAGCACGTCGCATCCCACATAGAACAGCATGCGGATCTCACAGTAGCGGCCGTCCAGAACCTTGCGGTCCAGATCTTCCGGCGTGTTTTCACCGCTGGGCAGCAGGCCTTGCAAGGCGAGACTCGCCCGCGAACTGTCAACCAGCCGCTGCGGACCGGCTGCATCTGAAAAAGGGTGGAGGATGAGCGGCGGTAAGGAGTACGCGGCTTGAATTTCCATTAGGGTCGTCGATTCTGCGGGCATTCCGGTAACCATTTCTATACCCAGTATGCCGTTTCACTTCCGCTCGGTCAGTAGTACCTTCGCTTCAATCGTATGGTCCCCTCGGAGCACCCTCACAAGTACTTCCTGACCAGGATGTTTGGCCCGTAGCGCGTACGTGAAATCGTACAGGTTCTGTATTGGCTTGCCGTCAAACTCGATGAGTATGTCGCCGGCCTGCAAACCCGCCTTTGCCGCCGGCGATCCGGGCCGTATGTCCGCGAACCGGACGCCATTGGGTAGCTCCGTAAAATCGGGAATGCTGCCGAAATCCGGCCCATAACCGGAGACCTTCCCGGAGTGCGCCGAGGCGTCCGCGACAACCGGATGCGGGTCCGCGACGCGGACGAACTGCGGCCTCGCTGGATCCTCTTCGAGCCGCGTCATCAACCCCGCCAGCATATCGAGGAGCTTCACGGCCGCGGGCGCGTCGATCTTGTCCCACGTATCGCTCGGCTTGTGATAATCGGCGTGCAGGCCGGAGAAGAAAAAGAGCACCGGAACTTGCTTGGTCGTGAAGGAGGTGTGATCGCTCGATCCGTAACCGGCTTCTGAAACGTCGGTGTGATAGTTATAGCGCGCATTGACGTCCGATAGAAGTTTTTGAAAAGTCGTTCCGGTCCCCACGCCGCCGACATAAAGCCTCCGCTCCCGCACCCGGCCGATCATGTCCAGATTGATCATGGCAACGGCCTTGTCGAGAGGCCGCTCCGGATGGTTCACGTAATAGCTCGAACCGAGCAGACCCAGTTCTTCCCCCGCGAAGGTCAAAAACAGAATGCCGCGTTTGTGTTTCGGTTGTTGAGAGAACCAATGCGCCAGCTCCAGAACGCCCGCCACGCCCGACGCGTTGTCGTCGGCGCCGGGATGTACGGTCCCCGCCAGCGATGGAGCGAGTGAAAACTGGCCGCCCAGGCCGAGATGATCGTAATGCGCCCCCAGGATCACGTATTCATCCGTATCGCCGGGCAGATATGCGCCCACATTGTGGACCGTTTTCGTTTCGCGCTCCACGTCGATGTTTCCAGCCAATCTCATGCCGGCTGGGAATGCGAAGGAGCGGGGCTGGAGATCCGAATCGATTCCCTTTTCCGTCTGTTCCAGGTCGCGGCCCGCGTCCTCGAACCACTTTGATACGACGGCGGAGGTCACCTGCACAAAACCGATTCCCGCGTTCGCGGGTCCTTCCGTGGTTCCGAATTTGTCGAGATCGTCTTTATCATTCGGATGCGCCGCAAGATCGTTCACGAAAACCACCGCGCTCGCGCCGTGCATCTTGGCGTTCGCGGCCTTCGCGAAGATCTGCGAATGCGCTGTGTACACCTTGCCTTCAAACGCGCTTTTATCGTCGAATTCCTGCGGCTCGTGGCGCAAAATGACAACGATCTTGCCCTTTGCGTCCACCCCCGCATAATCGTCGTACCTGTACTCGGGCGCGGTGATGCCATATCCCGCGAACACCAGACCGCCCGAGACCCTGCCGGCGCGCGAAAGATTCAGCGGAACAAAATCCTGCTGCAACGTCAAAGTCCGCTCGCCCTTGCCGTCGCTCTCCGTCAGACGATTGTGCGGACCCAGCATCGCGCTCGTGGTTACGTCGAAGCTCTGAAAATAACTGCTCCCGCTCAGTGGCGCGAGTCCCAAGTCGCGAAACCGGTTCGCGATGTATTCCCCGGCCTTCTCCAGCTCCGGCGACCCCGTCGCACGTCCTTTCATTTCTTGCGACGCGAGATATTTGACGTAGTCGAGATACTCAGTCGGACTGAGATCGGCCGCGAACAGTCCGCCGGCGATCGCGAGACAGGCAAGGACGCGCATGGATGTTTTCGCGTCTACTTGTTCAGCGCGGAGGGTATCTTCACTTCACAGCACTTCTCGCCCGCATCGGGATTATTCTTGGCGAACTCCAGCTCGGCGTCGATCAAGGCCTTCAGATTTTGCCACGGAATGCTGCCGGGAATGCGCCGCCCATTGATGAACATCGTCGGCGTCTGATCAATCTTCAGACCTTTTCCTTCCGCCAGCGATTTGTCCACTTCCCCAGCGGTCGCCTGCGTCTCCATGCAGCGTGAAAGCTGCAGGGTATCAAGGTTCTTCGTCTTCGCGAATTCCAGAACCTTGTCCTTCAAATTATCCGAAGTGATGTCCGTCTGATGATCGTAAATCCAGTCGTAAAAATCCCAGAATGCGACCGGGTTCTGACGGAAAATACAGCGGCCCGCGATCGCTCCCGCTTTGGCCCAGGGATGAATCTGTTCCAGCGGAAAGTCCTTGAAGTAGACGCGCACCTGCGTGGGGTAGTCCTTCGTGACGTTGTCGCGGATGATCTTCGCTTCCTCTTTGCAGGCCGGGCATTGGAAGTCGCTATAGAGCACGATCACCAGCGGAGCCCCCGGCGCGCCGAAGCTTGGGGAAAGATCCGTATGAATTTTGTCGAGCTCAGGCTGGAAGGGGCTGTGCTTAATGTCGAAAATCTTTCCGTAGACGACCTGTTGTCCGTCGTTGGACGTGTAAAAAACTTCGTCTTGTGAGCGGCCTTGATATAGCATGTGGACGTCCACTTGTTTTAGGCCCGGTATGACGGACGGCTTAGGATCGTCGATGGTCAATTGCACACGCGGATCGACCAGCAAAAGATGTCGCACGTAGGCTTCGAACGTCGGCTTGTCGAACGCCGATTTCGGCTTGACCTGCGCCGTCGCGGTCAAAGCGCACAGCGCGGCCAGGAGGAGGAAACGCATATAGGCCCATTGTAACTTGAGCCGTTTAGGCGCGGTCGAAGAGATCTTTGAGGCGAATCGAAAAACGGGGATCAGGCCGGACCGAAATTCGTCGTTTTCACGGAGGAAGCGATCACCGTGCTCGGAATAAAGTATTGCCAAACGCAGCACGGGAATCAGAAACCAGACTTCCCTTGTCCCGTACTCCCGGTAACGGTTCAGTTTCCCTATGGTCCCCATGCGCTCGTTGGTGGAAGCGATCTCGGTGGCCATGTCGGTGTCATAGATGCGGGCGACCTTATCGCGGCGATAAAGCTCACCTCCGGCACATGGACGTTCTCCCCGAATGCGAATTCCTGCTCCGATATAATGCCGCCAAGGTTGCGTTCGCGTGCGTACGGCCGCAGTAGTTCGATCAGAAAGTCTCTCAAACTGTTGTGTTACGCAGTATTTCCAGGTACGGCGAGCAACTCTCCATATACCAGCTCGTGGTTTTTCGCGAGCGCTTCGGGAAGATTCTCGAAATCCTCATCGTCAATTCGCCGAGTACACCGCTATTCCGACAGTTCAATCGCAATCGAACAGGTCTTTGAGACGAATCGAGAATCCGGGAATCAGGTCGGAGCGAAATTCGTCATTCTCGTTCAGCACCCGTTCATCGTTTTCCGTGAACAAGAAGGCCCGGCGGCTCCGAATCATGATCAGCCAGACTTCTTTCGTTCCGAATTCGCGGTAACGTAAGATTTTTTGCATCGTCTCGTCAAGCCGATCGTTCCGCGACGAGACTTCGATCGCCAGGTCTGGCACGAACATCTGAACGCGGCGGTACATTTCAAGTCGCGCGCGCTTATCCGGCAACAGAAAGCTCACGTCCGGCCCATGCGCGTTCTCGCCAAACGCGTAGTCTTGTTCCACCAAGACTTTGCCCAGCTTGCGCTTCCGTACGTAGAGGAGGAGCTCCGCAGCGAGCAGGTCCCGCAAACTGATGTGAGCCGGTACATTTCCAGACACGTCGATCAGTTCTCCACCCACCAGCTCGTGATTGTGCGCGAGCGCTTCGGGAAGATTCTCGAAATCCTCGATGGTGAGTTCCGCGACCAAGGCCGTAACGATATCCTATAACACCGGCCCAATCCGCCACGGCACAAACTCCTTGTGCCCCAGCCGTTCGCTGCACGTCCGCTCTCCCGATGCTACCCGCAGCGCAAGATCGAAAATCTCCTGCCCGATCTGCCGAACCGTCGCCTCTCCATCGGCTATGCGGCCCGCGTTCACATCCATGTTGTCGCGCATGCGCCGGTACGTCGCGCTGTTACTCGCGATCTTTATCACAGGGATGGTTGGAAACCCAATGGCGCTGCCGCGCCCCGTCGTAAAGGCAATCAGATTCACGCCTCCGGCGGCAAGTCCGGTCAGCGACACCGGATCGTAACCGGGCGTGTTCATGAAGACGAATCCCGGCGACTGTATGCGCTCGGCGTAATCGACCACATCGTTCAACAGCGAAGTACCCGCCTTCGCCACCGCCCCCAGCGATTTCTCGAGAATGTTGGTCAGCCCGCCTTCCTTGTTCCCAGGCGATGGATTGTCGTCGAAGCTGCCGCCGAAGCGGCGCAAATAATCCTTATAACCCCGCACAAAACCAAGCAGCCGCTCCGCCACCGCGCGATTACGCGCACGCCGCACCAGCAAATGCTCCGCCCCGAAGATCTCGGTCGTCTCGGCCAGCACCGCCGTCGCGCCGATCGCCGCCAACATGTCGGAGCAGACCCCCAGCGCCGGATTCGCCGTGATCCCTGAGAACGAATCCGAGCCGCCGCAATTCAACCCTAGAACGATTTTCGACGCTGCCGTCTCGACGCGCCGCTCGCTCGCCGCCCTTTCGATCATCTTAGCGATTTCACCCCGCGCCGCTTCCACCGTGGCCCGCGTTCCACCGCTCGATTGCAGCGTCATGCCGACCAGCCGATGCGTTCGCGCGCCACCCTTGCCCAAGTAATGGTCGATCTGATTGGTCTCGCATCCCAGCCCCAGAATGATCGCGGCCGCTACGTTCGGATGGTTCAACACGCCCCCAAGCGTTCGCTGCAATTGCGCCAGATCCGCCCCGGCATTGTGCCCGCAGCCTTCGCCATGCGGAAATGCGACCACCCCATCCACGTTGGCGGGCAGCCGCTCGCCCCCGAAGCTCTCCGCGATCAGCTCCGCCGTGTGCGCCGCGCAATTACTCGCCGCCACAACCGCGATAAAGTTGCGAGTGCCCACACGGCCGTCCTCGCGCGGGTAACCGGCAAACGCGGGAACGTTCGCGGGCGCCGCGGGCAGCGCGCGATCCACCGATGGAAATTCGTAATCGAACGAAAGCTCCTCAAACGATACGTTATGCGTGTGTACGTGACGCCCCGGCTCGATGCGAACGCGCGCCCGTCCCATCACCTGGCCGTATCGAATGAGCGCTTCGCCCGCCGCAATCTCCCGCACCGCTACCTTATGCCCCGCCGCTATGGGATCTTCCACCACGATCGAGCGGTCCCCAACGCGAATCTTCTGCCCCGCCCCCAGCGGAACACGAGCGATCGCCACGTTATCCGATCCGTTGAGATGAATGACGGCGTTCTCCGCGGTCGGAAGCTTCGTGATTTCGAGCAGTCCCATATCTACCTCAACAGTACGGTTTCCGTAATCGGCCCGTCCGTATGGACGTGCAGCCCGGTCGAGACCGCATGGATCCAGAATCCTTCACCCTTGCGCGGCGCGGGAACGTCTCCCATTCCCTTCACCAGAACGAATTGATCGTTCTCCGTCTGCTGCATCCATTTTCCCAGGTGCAGATGAACGTGGCACTGCGTCTGTACCTCGGGCGCATTGTATGCGATGCCCCAGTCGTTTCCGAACAGCTCTCGCGCTTTTTCCATCGCGGCCCGCAGCAATTCCACCTGCTGGCCTCGCGTCAACTGATCGAAGGAGCGCTCGTGCTCGCGCGGCAGCGCCAGCCAGCGATTAGGCTTCGTCGGGTTGACGTCATGCAGAAAAAAAATAGACTCGTTCGCGGGCTGTTTTTCGGCCTCTCGGCACAACGCGCACTCGCGCGCCTCGAGCGTCTCCGGCCGCGCCGCATCGCAATGGCAGGTAACGATATCCGCCCGCGACAGCAGCGCCCCCAGCGCCGCCAACAACAAAATATGCCGCACTTGCTTCAAGTATACCGGCCTCGCCCGTCGCGTCTCTCATTAAACGCGAACTCGGCTTGCGGCGGCGCTGGGGCGGCGTTCGTTTATGGCAAGGCGAGATCCGCCTTATCGTGATGCCGGGAGGACCGTTCCGCGGCACTCACCAAAACCGATACGGGGATGGCTAGGGCATTGGCAATAGGCTCGGAAGATGATTTCGTCGCCGTCCGCGAGGAATGTGCGGGTCTCGCCGCTGGGCAATTGGAGAGGATCGGCGCCGCGGCGGGTGATCTCGAGAAGGCAGCCGAGGGAGTCTTGAGCGGGACCCGAGACAGTGCCGCTGGCTAGCAGGTCGCCGGGGCGAAGATTACAGCCGTTGCTGGCGTGATGCGCGAGGAGTTGTGCGACGGTCCAGTAGAGGTCGCGAAAATTGCCACGGCTGAGTAGGACGGCGGCGGCCATACGCGACGTCTTGAGATAGACCTCAAGCGTGAGGTCGATGCCGCCGCTTTCGCGATCTTGCGGGGAATAGAGATAGGGTAGAGGCTCGGGATCGCCGGCGGGGCGTTCGAAGGCGGGGACGCGAAAGGGCGCGAGGGCGTCGAGGGTAACGATCCAGGGCGAGATTGTCGTCGCAAAGTTTTTTGCCAGAAACGGCCCGAGCGGCTGGTATTCCCACGCCTGGATGTCGCGCGCGGACCAATCGTTGACGAGGCAGAGGCCGAAGATGTGGGGCGCGGCCTCGTCGATCGGGATCGGCTGGCCTAGCGTGTTTGGCGGGCCGGTGAAGAAGCCGACTTCGAGCTCGTAGTCGAGCGATCGGGTTGGGCCGAAGGTCGGGCGATCGGAGTTGGGGTCCTTGATTTGGCCGCTGGGGCGGTGAATTGGCGTTCCGCTCACGACGATGGAGGACGCGCGGCCGTGATAGCCGATGGGCACGTACTTGTAGTTGGGCAGCAGGGGGTTATCGGGGCGGAAGAGGGCGCCAACGTTGGTGGCGTGGTAGACGGAGGCGTAGAAGTCGGTGTAGTCGCCGATTGCAGCGGGGAGCTGCATGACGGCTTCGCTGAGCGGGACGAGACAGGATTCCACGCGCGCGCGATCGGGCGAGCCGGATTCGAGCAACTCGGTGAGTCGCTGGCGGAGTGGGGACCAGGCAGGGCGGCCGAGCGACATCAGATCGTTGAGCGATTCGGATGCACAGGCCGGAGCGAGTGCGTGGCTGAGCAGGCCGATAGCGGCGCAGCGCTGGAGGTCGAGAACGCGATCACCGATTGCGACGCCGATCGAGGGCCGTTCCTTACCGCGTTTGAAAACGCCGAAGGGGAGATTCTGGAGCGGGAAATCGGTTTGCGGGCCGTTGGCGGAATCGAGCCAGCTTTCTAGCATTTCTCAGAGCAGGCCGAGGGCTTTGAGATCGGCGAGAGGTTCTTCAAACGAACAGGAGCCGAAGCCGATGGCGAAGCTGCGACGAACCTCGACGAGCTGTTCGGCGGTGACGCGGCGCTCGCGCCAGGTTACCGCGGCGCCTTCGAACCGGAAGGCGTCCGGCGACGTTTCCTCGAGCGCTTGGATGACATCGTCTTCGGGGGCGCCGGTCCAGATTAGAGCGGCGGCGAGGAAGACATTTAGAAATCCGTGCATGGCGCCGGAGCGGCCCGCAGGGTTACGCATCGCATGGTGCAACCCGGCAGTGGCTTTGAAAGGGACCTTGCGGGCGGCGCAGCGGGCCAGGAAGCGAGCAAGATTCGCCGGGCTGGGCGCGGCATCGGGCGTGGAACCGCCGGTGCGGATCTTGGCGCGCACACTGACGCCCGCCATTATCGCGATGAGTTCCGCGGGGTCATCGTCGATAGAGATTTCGTAATAGGCGGTTACGTCCGGCCCAATGTTGCGGATGTCGGCGGGATTCTGGACTTTAATTTCGACCGTATCGGCGCCGAGCGGGATCGTGGTCGTGCCCGGAGGGACGAGGAGGCTTAATCGCCAGTTTGCGGCGCGGTCGCCGGCGGCGCTCTCGAACTCGGGGACGCGGGCGAGCGGCAGGATGAAGCGGTCCAACGCCCAGCCGTGTTCTCCGGCGCGGTAGGCGGCGTAGTTCTCCACTGCGGCTTCCATGCTTAGAGAGGCGGGCGGAAAAAGACCGGCGTAGTCGATCACTCCGCCGAATAAGGCCCGGACGGAATTCATTTCTCCGCCAACGATTTTTCGGCTACGTGGGACGTGAAATGTTTCTTCAAGCCCTGCCAGCATTCGAAGTATTCGTGCTGCAGAACCTTGGTTTCCATGGCGAATTTGGTGGGACGTACGACGAGCTGGGTCTCGAACATGAAGGCGAGAGTGTTGGCGAGATATTGCGGTTTGAGATCGGCGCCGCTGGCCCGCTCGTAGCTTTCCGCGTCGGGGCCGTGGCCGGACATGCAATTGTGGAGGCTGGCGCCGCCGGGGACGAATCCCTCGGCTTTGGCGTCGTATTGGCCGAAGATCAAACCCATGAATTCGTTCATCATGTTGCGGTGGAACCAGGGCGGGCGAAAGGTGTGCTCGGCGACCAGCCAGCGCGGGGGAAAGATGGCGAAATCGACGTTGGCCGTGCCCTGGACGGGAGTGGGCGACGTGAGGACGGTGTAGATGGACGGATCGGGATGATCGAAGCTGACGGAGTTGATGCAATTGAAGAACGCGAGATCGTATTTATACGGCGCGTAGTTGCCGTGCCAGGCGACGACGTCGAGGGGAGAGTGGTCGATTTCGGCGGACCAGAGATTACCCTGAAATTTCGCGATCACCTGGAAGGCGCCCTCGCGCTCTTCAAACGCAGCAACGGGAGCGAGGAAATCGCGCGGATTGGCGAGGCCGTTGGCGCCGATGGGGCCGAGATCGGGCAGGCGAAAATAGGCGGCGTAATTTTCGCAGATGTAACCGCGGGCGCCTCCAGTGGGAACGTCGACGCGAAATTTGACGCCGCGCGGGACAACGCAGATCTCGCCGGGCGCGGCTTCGATGACGCCGAGCTCGGTGTGCAGGAGCAGGGTTCCGAGCTGTGGGACGATGAGCAACTCGCCGTCGGCGTCGTAGAAGAAGCGGTCGCGCATGGAGGCGTTGGCGGCATAAATATGGATGGCAACGCCATTGAGAAGCGCGGGGTCGCCGCTGCCGCCAATGGTTACGATCCCGTCGATGAAATCGGTAGGGACGGCGGGGATGGGCAGCGGATTCCAGCGGAGCTGGTTGGGAGTGGCGGGGACTTCCTCGAAGGGGCCACTGCGGATCTGGCCGTTGGGGATCTGCTCGAAAGGCCGATGCGTGACGGTCGGCCGAATGCGGTAGCACCAAGTACGGCGATTGGCGGCGCGCGGGGCGGTGAACGGCGTGCCGCTGAATTGTTCGGTGTAGAGCCCGAGCGCGTTTTTTTGCGGCGAATTTTGGCCTTTGGGAAGGGCGCCGGGAATGGCTTCGGTGGCGAATTCATTGCCGAAGCCGGACTGATAGCGGAGTACGGGGTTGGGCATACGATCCTTCGGGACTCGCGGCCCCGTGCACTCGTAATACTAGCTTAGGACTAGGCTTCGCACACCGATCCATCCGGTTGCAGGGGATGCCCGAATGGAACTACAATCCTTGCAGACGACGCCGCCAGTCCTGAAGTTCTCGATGTTCCCAGCCCGCTGTTTCTCCGCGCTCTTCTGCTTCCGTCGTTCTTATTTCCATCGACACGCTTCACGCCGACCATCTCGGCGCTTACGGCGATCACCGTCTTAAGACTCCCAATATCAATTCCTACGCCGGCCACGGCAGCATTGCACGCTTCGCTCCTCACATCGACATATCCGTTTGAAATCGCGTCGAGGAAAACGCCGAGCGCGTTCCTTCCGGAGCGGTCACGCTCGCCTCGGTTCTGCGCTCGAACGGATACAAAACGGCCGCGTTCATCGTCTCGATCAAGGCTTCGAAACGTACGACAGCCGGTTTCAATCCGCGGCTTTTTCTCCGCTCTCCGGCTCCATGTTTTCGGCGGCGCCTCCCGCGGTCCGAATTCGGCCCGGGAGAGGCGCGATGGCGCTTTGGTAATTCGCGCGGCTACCCGATTCCTGGCCGCCAACCGCGACCGGCCGCTCATTCGTGTTCGTGCATTTGTACGATCTGCACAAACTCTACAGGCTCTCCGGCTGCGACGACGAAATCGAGTACATCGATACACTGCTGGGCTCCTTTCGCAAGACGCTCGTCGACGGAGATTGGTGGCGAGAAGCGTGAATTGTTCGTTCGAAAATTCGGGACAAAAACCTGATTGTGTGGAACGCGCTCAACTACGTTTGCGGGATGTAAGGCAGCGTACGCGTGTCCTTCCTATAACCTAGCGCAACGGACATTCTTGGGCTATAACCTGCTGGAAAAGCGAAAGTTGTAAGCTCTGGACTAAATACTGGGAGTTTTAATGCACGGATATGGAGGCAGATTAGCCCTCGCTTTGCTCGCGACAATGGCCGCGGGATCCACGGCGAAGGCGGACACCTTCAATTACAGCGGCGGCATCGTCACTTACGACGTCACCACGACGGGGGTCTACAGATCACGGCGGCGGGGGCGCAGGGCGGTCCGGGCTACGCTGGCGGGAGCGGGCGGTTTGGGCGCGCTGCTGAGCGGGGATGTCACTCTCACGGCCGGTACTGTGCTAGATATTGCCGTGGGCGGGCAAGGATTGACGGGGGACATTGGGGCGGCTTTACGGCGGCGGCGGCGGCGGCGGCAGCTTCGTCTACGAGAGCGGCGCTCTCGAACCTCTTATTGTGGCTGGCGGCGGCGGTGGCGCCGGCTACGATTCCTCAAACGGCGGTGATGGTCAAACCACCATTAAGGGGCAAAATGGTTTCGGTCCTTTGGGTGGCGTAGGTGGCATTGGCGGGTCGGGCGGCGGCGGGCGGGACCTTTGTGGGGGGTACCAACGGTGGTGGCGGCGGGGGCTGGCTGGGTAATGGCGGCAACGGCGTCGGCTATACGGGCCCTTGCGCCGCGTGGAGGATCGGGCGGGGGTGGTCAGGGCGCTCCGAATTTCACGGGCGGCGCGGGCGCCGGCGATGGTTCCCAATGCGCCAATGGGGGCTTCGGCGGCGGGGGCGGCGGCGGCTTGCGACGCGGGTGGGGGCGGCGGCGGTTACTCAGGAGGCGGCGGCGGCGATGGCGCGAGCTCCTACGGCGGCGGTGGGCGGCGGTTCGTATATCGACGCGTCGTTCACCGAGACTAGTCTCACCGGGGGCGCGAATACGCGGCAATGGTTTTGTAACTATCGACTTTTTTGGACCTGCGGTAACTCCCGAACCGGGTTCCGTGCTTCTATTCGGAACGCTTGTGGCTGGTTTCACTCTGGCGGCGCGGAGAAAACTGCGCCGGCGCTAGCAGCGTTCGATCGAAGATTCGAGACAAGAGCCTGATTGGGAGTTTTGATGCACAGATACGGAAACAGATTAGCCCTCGCATTGCTCGCGGCAATGGCTGCGGCATCGACTGCGAAGGCCGACACGTTCAATTACAGCGGGGGCATCGTCATGTACGATGTCACGACGACGGGGATCTACGAGATCACCGCCGCGGGGGCGCAGGGCGGTTCGGGCAACGGCGGGAGCGGGCGGTTTGGGCGCGCTGCTGAGCGGGGATGTCGCTCTCACGGCTGGTACTGTTTTAGATATTGCCGTGGGCGGGCAAGGATCGATGGGGAACTTTGGGGCGGCTTTCGGCGGCGGGGGTGGCGGCGGCAGTTTTGTGTACGCGAGCGGCGCCGCTGCGAGCCTTGCTGGCGAAATATTATTTAGCGGAGGAAAGACGGCGGAGGCGCGGCACGCTTACGAGGCGGCCAAAGCCGCGGACCCGAGCTTCACCGAAGCCGCCTTGGCGCTGGCCCGCATCGATCTTCGAGAGAAGAACACGGACGGCGCGCGGCAAGAGCTGACAGGCGTATTGAATAGCGAACCCAGGAACATAGCGGCGCTGCTGATGCTGGCGAGCGTGGATGCGCAAACAGGCAATCGGGATCGCGCGATCGCGGCATACCGCGCCGTTCTCGATATCGATGAGAAGAATGTTTCCGCTCTGAACGATTTGGCTTGGAACCTGGCGATCGGCAATCCTAACGAAGCGTTGAAGTATGCGCAACAGGCCGGGACAGCATCGTGGGATACCGCGGGGTAGCGGGCGCGGCGCCATGCCGCAGGCCGTAGGGCTACGCGTCGAACGTTGTGTCCAGTGAAGCGCAGTGGATGATTGAGTTGAAGGCGCCCGTTGAGGTACGGGACATTTGGGGGCACAGTCGCATGGTGACGCGCATCGGCGTGGCGGTCGACGCTGGCGCGGGTTTTGCGAATACAATGCGCGAGTAAAAGCGTGTAAAGGCGTGCTGGCCCTTTGCTTTTGCGATACAGCCCTTGTAACCTAGCAATTTGCCGGTGCGCCTATCCATACATAGGGATAGGGAACTGCCGGCTTTTGCCGAATGCTCGTTGAGTTTGAGCAAATACAAAAGGCGCAGTCCGGCGACGATGCTGCCTTCAACCACGTCGTGGTCGCCTATCGCAAGCGGATTATGGGTACTATTGCCCGCTTGATTGGCAGGCCGGAAGACGTGGAGGATGTGGCCCAGGAGGTTTTCCTGCGGTTGTATTACTCTTTGGACCAGTTGCGGACCGCCGAGGTCTTCGAACCGTGGCTGTACCGGCTGACCGTGAATGCGTCCTACGATTACCTGCGCAAACAGCGGCGGCGCAACGAATCGCGGATGGCCGACCTCTCCGACCAGCAGATGATGATGGCTGACGCCGTGGCTGGCGGTAAGGCGAATCGGGAGCGGAAACACCAAACGCAGGTGAAGGAACTTTTGGATTCGCTGCTCGGATCGCTCTCGCGGGAGGACCAAATCCTGCTAAAGCTCAAGGAAGTCGAGGGGCTCTCGCTCAAGGAGCTCGAGAAGATCTATCGCGTGAAAGAGAATGCTTTGAAAGTGAGGCTTTTCCGAGCGCGGCAACGGGTCCTGAAAGCGTTCGCCGCGGCGCAAGATGCCAAGCCGGCGGGCGTGGAGCAGTAAAATGGTGAATGGCGGCCGATAGAGGGGTAATATAGAGGGCACGAGATGGACAGACTGGACCAGGAACTCGATTTGACATTTGCGGCGTACCGGGCCGCTTTCCCGGATGCCGAGCCGGGGGCGGAGTTCATGCCGAAGCTCTGGGCCCATATTGAAGCGAAGCGGAGCTTCGTTTTCAGATTCAAAAGGATGTCGGAGGTTGCGGTGGCCGCCGCGCTGGCCGCGTGTTTGATTACAGGCATGTTCATTGCGCCTCCCATGCGCCATGAATCGCAACTGGCCGGCAATTACGTGGACGTCCTGGCCGAGGCCCATTCGGACGAAACGCTCGCGGTCCTAGGGGGCTTTCGGATCGATCTCCTGGACGCGGATCAGCAGCGCTAAGCCAAAAAATGAGGCGCTCCAACCTGATCATCGCGGTCTACTTGGTGTTGATTTTCGCCAGCGGGGTGGTGGTTGGCGCTTTCGCGTCCCGATTATATTCTCCGCCGGCGGTCTCGAGCAGAGATCGTCCGGGGAGACTTTCGCCCGAGGAATATCGCCAACGCTACGTCAGGGAAATGCAGACGCGGCTGAATCTCAGCCCCGAGCAGACTACGCAACTCAATAAGGTTCTTGATGATACGGGCGCGAAGGTCCATGCGGCGCACCAGCGGCGGACGCTGGAGATGAAAGCGATTCACGAGGAGCAAATGAATCGCGTGCGGGCAATTCTGACCGCTTCGCAACGGCCTCTGTACGAGCAACTGGTGAGGGAACGCGAGGAACGGGCGCGGTCCAAGCGCTAAACGTCTGCCTATTTCGCGGCTGGCGCTTTCTTCTTGGCCGCTGCCGATTTCGCGGCCTGCATATCTTTGGCTTTCTGGACTTTCTTCTGAAAACGATCTACACGGCCTTCGGTATCGACAAGTTTTTGTCGGCCCGTGAAGAAGGGGTGGCAGTTGGAGCAGATCTCGACGCGGATGTCGCCTTTGTGAGTGGAACGGGTCTTAAAAGTGTTCCCGCACGCGCACGTCACGTTTATTTCTTCGTAGGCGGGATGGATGCCGGCTTTCATGGGAGGACGGGAAATCCTTTCAAAACTTCAGTATACCATCGGGGCGGCTGATCGACAAAACGTGAAAACCCCCGTACCTCGGCTGCTAATGCCAAGGCGCGGGGGTTTAGGTAGCCTTACATATCTCGCGCAGTGAGGTAGCCGGTCCACAGGAACGGCGGTCTCGGCACTGTACGAAACCTGAGCTTTGGAGCAGTCGACTTAAGAGTCGGCCACCTCATGCGTGGATTCTTTAGGGCATCTACTACCGGTACTCATATGTTTAGACTGGACCACCTCCTTTCTCAGTGATGCCTTCATCATAGTCCGTGAGCTTACAGCCTGTCAACCGCGTTTTCGCGAAAACTGACTGATGTGGTCACCAGGACACGTCCTCCCGTGAAGCAAACTGCCTGTGCGCCCACTCGTGTCTCCGCTCGCCCGCCAGTTTGGTGGTTTCCCAGCGGATTGGAACAGAGGCGAGCTGCAGTAAGAGGACTTCAGTCTTCTGGTCTTCTGGGCGCGCCGGCCACGTACATGTTCGCCACATTAATCGCGGAACAGGCCAGCTCGTAGTCTTCCACGATGTGCGGTTCCATCAGATCGGCCCTGCCGCGCCGGTCTTTAACACGTCGAGGAGGAACGTGGTGTCGAGCAGGTCGTTTCAGGCTCGCACGCGGCCGATGAACCCTTAGCAGCCGTCCGGCAGTTCGGGATGCTCTTCGATTTTCATCTTCGGTTTCAAAGATCCCCGCGCTTCGCGTAAACCGGTGAGCAACTGCGCGCATAAAAGAGGCCCCGCTATTCGCAGGGCCTGTGACGAAGGACCGGAGGGAGGCAACTGCCACCAAAACGTACAACCACCCGACTCCGAAGCAATTTCGTTAATGAGGAGCAATCGTTAGACCAGCTTTTTAACCGCTTCGTTATCAGTGCGGCGATGTGGTACAGATCCAATTTATGGAAGAGCCGGGGTGGTTCACCCTATGGTAATCGGGAGGCTCGTTTGATTTGTGTCCCGCCCTCCGGGTTCATCGGCGCAAACAAGCGGTCGCTGGCCGGCTTTTTTGTCAGCGGGACGGTGGTCTTTTTCCTGGGGGCCGTGTTGCCGGCGTTGGCGCGCGGATGGCCTACTCTTTACCGCCTGCGAAGGGCATACGTCTCGCGATCATAGTGGCCGCTGGCTGCCTGCGCCTCCTTCCTGTATCTGGGAATGGTGGGACCTCCGTGGCCCGCTGCATGGCGGGATGCCGGGTCGTTTTCCTGGCGCCGGCGCGGGGCTGTTGAATGCGTCGCTTTTCCAGGCCATCTCGCCGTTGTATATGAACGACGCAGCGTCGACCCTGAAATCTGGGCGGTATTCTTCTCGGGCTTGCTGCTGTCGGTGACCTTCTATGTGTACACGGTTCCCGGCATCCTGATATCTTTCGCGGCCATCCCCAGCTTTCGCGATCTACTGTTGGCGTGCGCGGTTTGCGCCGGTCGAGCGCGGCGGTGAGCGTTTGCCGCGCGACGTGGCAGCCGAAAGATCCGGTGGCAGTGCTATTCAGTCTACTTCTGTTCTTTCAGTTTGGAAACAAATGGCCGATCGCCGTTTGGCTCCCGATTTTCGCGATCCGGCGTCTGGGGGTCAGCCTGCGAACGGCGCTCAGCGTGCGGGCGTTTCTCCAAGCTGCCGGGGCGCCGGGACTAGGGGGCAACGCGGGAACTCCGGCGTCGTATTACAGCCGTTCCGCCGTCCCGCCCCAATCCTGTGGATGCACATCCGCCACCGATTGCGAAAAAGTCCACGAGTGTCCCGCGAAGTCATCCGCATTGTATTGCCGCTCGCCGTACGGGTGCGTCACCGGCTCTTGTGTGATTCGCGCGCCGTGATTCCTGGCACGGTTGCAGTGGCTATCGGCATCCTCGATACGAACAGTGACTGAGGAACCCATGCCCAGCACTGCATTGACCTCGTTCACGCGCATTTCCCTCACGATCACCGCGCCATCTCCCACATTCAACTGCACGCGGTGGTTACCGATCCGTAGACGCACGCTAAATCCGAATGCATCGCATAGCCAAGCTGCAGCCTGATTCACATCTGGATACGCCAGCACTGGAATCACAGTGGCGCGCGGTATCGATCTGTTCGAGAGCATCCTGTTTCTCCTGCCCAATTAATGCATTCGCGGCTGCCGAGTCTCGAAGCGTTCGACTGGTTGCGAATTGCCCACCATGCCGGCGAGCGATGCGTAGTGGCGCTCATGTGATGGCGAGAAACGATAAGGGACGCGAACGACGACGCCGAGTTCCGTCGAGAACGTTGGGCGCGCCAAGCGTTCCCAAAACGACTTCAGAACGATTCCGGGTTAGAAGTTAATCCTGACGCCCAACTGCACCGCCCGTCCGCCTCCCGTCCCATTGATGCCCGTGCCGCTGCCGACGGTACCCGTGACGTAGCCATAGGTCGAACTCGTCAGGCTGCCTTGGGGGTTGCTGAACTCGGGCGTGTTGGTGAAGTTGAACGTCTCGGCGCGGAGTTCGAGATCGAATCGCTCCGTCATTTTGAAGTGCTTGGAGAGCGGCGAGATTCAGCGCGAAGAGACCGGGGCCGCTCAGGGGATTGCGCCCCGTAGTGCCAAACCTCACGCCGGTCGGTTGGACGAAACTGGCTTGGCTGAACCAGGGATTGCCGGGGTTGATGCCGTGCAGGATCTGCACCGCCGCGACCTGGTCCGCGGTTTGCGTTTCGCCCGGAGTATTGAGGCTGCTGCCACTGGCGGTGATCTGCAACGGCGTGCCTGTCAGCGCGGTCAAAATGCCGGAGAGCTGCCAGTTGCCAAGCACCCACGTCGCCGGACCATGCGTGAGCCACTTCTTTCCCACGCCGAAGGGCAGTTGGTAAACGTAGCTCTGCACGAAGCTCAAGGTGCGGTCGAAATCGTTCCGGGCATAGTTGCGGCGGCCATTGATAAGCCAGTCAAGACTGCCATCGTCGTCGGTCTGGTAGCTCATGCCCTTGCCCCAGTTGAAGGCGGTCGTCATGGTGAAATCGGAGAAGCGGCGGTCGAGCTTGACCTGCAATGCGTTATAGCTCGAGGAGAACCCTACCCAACGGATGGTTGCGGACGCCGTCTTGCCGTAAGCCTGGTACAGCGGCTTGCTGGCAGTGCCAAGACCCAACTGCGCCGGGTCGGTGGTGTTGTTTAGGTCGTAATTCGCCGCCGTATCCACGCCGTGAACGCCCAGATAAGCGACGTCCAGCACCAGGTGGAGGGGCAACTCGCGCTGCACGGCAAAGTTCCAGGTTTCCGTATAAGGGTTCTTGAAGTTGAGATTAATTACGTCGAAGCTGTTGCTCAAGAGCGTGCCTGTTGCGGGGATGATGCCGTTGGAGGGAATGGTGACCGGCACCGGCAGCGGGAAGCCCTGCTGGAACGTTGCCGGCTGGCCGTTGGGAAGAACAGTGACCGCATACCCGTCACCCACATTGCTATAGAAATTGTTGGCGCGGACGGGATAGTTATAGGCGTAGGTATTGTCAGGGAAGGGAGTGTAGCTTATACCGAATCCCGCGCGTATCACGGTCTTTTCAGTCAGACGGTAGGCCAACCCCACGCGCGGCGCGAAGTAGTTATAGCGCGTTTTCATTCCAAGGTTGGAGGGGTTGTTGCCGACGCCGGCGATCACCAGGTTGTTCGTGGTGGGGTCGTAATTGGAGAAACCGCCGGGGAACTGTGGCGTGGCCGGCGGATAGAATTCCCAGCGCAGGCCGAGATCGACGGTCAGCTTCGGCGTCACCTGCCACTTGTCTCCGCCGAAAGCGAAAAATTCCCACTGCCGGTAGGCCGGAAAATAGGTGTTGATGTCGCGGCCGAGTTGGTAAGGGACGTCCAAAAGAAAGCTCGCCATATCATTGGCAATACCAAGCTTCGATGAGTTGCAGCTCGTGGCCAGGCCGGTCGAGCCGGTGCTGATGGGCGTGCAAAGCGCGGTCTGCTCATTGCCGAAATAATAGAGCCCGCGCGGGCTGTAATTCTGGTCTTGCAGCAAATCGTCGCGGATGCGCTTCAGATCGATGCCCCACTTGAAAGTATGATTGCCCTTGGTCTTCGTCCAGGTGTTGACGATATCGACATTGGCCTCCGCGCGGATCCACGGAAGACTGGCCGAATAGCCGACCACGGGGTTGGAAAACCCGTCGTTGATCTGAATGCCCACGATGCCGCTGGTGAACTGGTTGATGTTCACGCCGGGGATACCCAAATTGGTCGAATCGTTGGAGCCGTAGTCCGACGGTTGCGCTTCGTTGTGATAGTGCGAGACGGCGATGCGCGTCTCCATCAACAGGGTGGGCGAAAAGACGTGGTCCCAATTGAGGTTCGAGCTATAAGTGTTCTGAAAGCCGGTGCCCATGAACGCGCCGCCGGGACCGTCGCCGCCCGCCAGCCCAAACAGCGGCGCCTGGTAGATCACCGGATGCGAGTAGCTGAAGCGCCCGCTCAGACGGTCCTTATCTGACAGGTTATAGTCCAGTTTCACATCCATCGAATCGGATGTCTTCTGGTACGGCAACAGCGCGAAATAGTTGTTGCTGGGGCTGGAAAGATTGAATGGCTCGTTAGTGGAGGGAAGCAGGCCCAGGATCTTCGCCGAGATGGGATTGATGCGGCTGGCCGGGATCTGATTGTTCGGGAATTGCGTCCGCCCCGTTCCGTCCAAAGGGTTGCCGGTGGCGGGATCGTAGATGGGCGTAGTGGAGCTGCTGAGATCGCCGGTGCGCCATGGATTCGGTGGTATGGTCACCAGGTTGGTGTTCCCCTCGTGATCCATGGTCCTGAGGTAATCGCCGAAAAAGAACAGCTTGTTCTTCTTAATCGGGCCGCCCAGGTTGCCGCCGACATAGTTGTACGCCAGGTGGCCGACGCTGGGATTGAAAAAGGAGCGGGCGTTGAAATCGCTGTTCTGGAGGAATTCGTATGCGGCGCCATGAAACGCGTTGGTACCCGACTTGAGGACCACGTTCACAATCCCGCCCGCGGCGCGGCCCATCTCGGGATCGTGGTTGCTCAAGGAGATGTCCACCGTCTGGATGGCTTCGATCGGCGGGATGTAAATCTGGAGCAGGCCGGTGCGTTCGTTGTCGTCGGTGCCCTCGATCATGAAATTGTTCGACTGCCGCGCCTGCCCGTTCACCTCCGTTTGCAGGGAGCTCGAGGCGTTAAAGAATTGCGAGTGCTGCTCCGCCACCGGCGCAACTCCCGGCGCAAGATTCAAGAGGGCTTGGAAATTGCGATTGGAGCTCAGCACGGGAGCGTCCGCTAGCGTGGCGGTGTCGATTTTCATGGCCGTCTCGGCGGTGTCGGTCTGCATCATCGGCGAGGCCGCGCGCACTTCGACCGTTTCGGTGAGCGCGCCAGGCTGCAATTGAGCATCCACGCGGACCGTGCTGTCGACCCGCACTTCAACGCCCGGGCGGGTTTCTTTCTTGAAGCCCGTCGACTCGATGGCAACGGAATAGGTGCCGGGCGGCAGGTCCGAGAAAATGTAGTTGCCGCTTTCGTTCGTTTGCGCCGTGTGGCTGATGTCGGTGTTCGTCTCGACAGCCGTTACCTTCGCGCCGGGTACCACGGCCCCAGTCGGATCGGTCACGGTGCCAAGCAACGTGGCGTTCACCGCTTGCGACCAGCCTAAGCAGCCGCTAAGGCTAGCGAGGACAATCAGAATGAAAATCGAGCGCAGATTTCGCATGGGACTTGTACCCTCATTGACCTTTTCTGAAGCTGAGTTTGCCGGCTTGCGTTTCGAGCGAGCATGAAGCAGCCCCATAGAGAGCGGGAAACCAAATGCACGTTGCATTTTGTCGCTCCCCGCTTGCGGCCGCCTGTTCGTATGAAAATCCGCTATCCCCAACATGGTGAGGGCTAACAGGGCGCACGCCCGGCGTGTCGCCTGCATAGCCGAAAACCCCTTGTATGAAAACAATAAGCCGGAGCGGCGTTTGAAGTCAATGAAAAACGACCATACAAGGACTTTGAAAAATTGGAACGGATGGTTCAGAGTATCTGAACGACGGTTTAAGGCCTACCTGACCTGTCGTTTCTCGGTTCGCAGGCGTTCAAGAAAACGTCACGGCGCGCAACGCAGTACGGATCCCGATGAGTTGCACGACTTTATTGGTGAGATGGTACACGAAGTTCGTTAAAAACGACGTTCCAAGGGGTGGGCGGCTACGTGCGGGATACCAAAATAAGCTTAAGGCGCGCGACTCGCGCGCAGCCGCTCCAACGCCCCACGTACCTCCGCATCGGGCCTGATGCGGAGCGCTTTTTCAAGCTGCGCGATGGCTTCGGTCAAGCGCCCGGGGACGTTCGACAACGCCACTCCCAGATTGTAATGCGCGTCGGCATAATCCGGCCTGATTCGCGCCGCCGCTTCGAAATGCGCGATCGCTTCCGGCAGGCCTCCCGGCACTTGCGATAGCGCCACCCCCAGGTTGTTATGAGCTTCGGCGTAGTCCGGCCTGATCTTCAGCGCCGCTTCGAACTGGGCTATGGCGGCAGGCGATCGGTCCGCTGTGTGCGACAAGGCGAGCCCCAGATTGTAGTGCGCCTCCGCCGAATCGGGCTCGATTCTTAGAGCCGCTTCGTATTCCGGTATGGCTTCCGCAGAACGTCCCGGCGTGCGCGACAGAGCGCTTCCCAGTCCGTTGTGCGCCTCGGCCGAATTCGGATCGATGCGCAACGCCGCTTCATATTCCTCGATCGCTTGCGGTAGGCCCCCGGGAGTCTCCGCGAGGGCGTTTCCGAGGTCAACGTGCGCCCGTGCGTAAGAAGGTTGCAGCCGCAGCGCCGTCTGGAACTCCCGGATTGCCGCCGGCAAGCCACGCGGTGTCTGTGCCAGCGCGCTCCCAAAATTGTCGTGCGCCGCGGCGTAATCGGGCGCGATCCGCAACGCCGTCTCGAACTCCCGGATTGCTTCCGGCAAGCCGCCCGGGATCTGGGCCAAGGCGCTGCCCAGGTTATTATGCGCCTCGGCGTAATCGGGCGCGATCCGCAGAGCCGCGCGATATTCCCGGATAGCGTCAGGCAACCGGCCCGGCATCTTCGATAAAGTATTGCCCAGATTGTTATGCGGAATCGGCGAATCGGGATTCGTCCGCAACGCCTCTTCGTACTCCGCGACGGCCTCCGGCAATCTTCCCGGCGTTCTCGAAAGCGCGCTTGCCAGATCGGTCCGGGTCTTGGCCGAAGCGGGATTGATCCGCAGCGCCGCTTGCAGATGAGCGATGGCGTCGGGCAAGCGCTCCGGCGAGTCCAGCAGCGCGCTCCCTAAATTGTGCTCCGCCACGTCGTTCCGTTCCGTGACGGCGAGGGCGTGTTCGAATAATTGTTCGCTGTTGCGCCAATATCCGGTCTGCGCCAATGTCGCGAGCGCCAGGCACGAGCACGACGCCGCCGCTAATACCGCAACCGCGGGTTTCATGTGCGGCCAATGCCGCAGCGCGTCCGCCGCGCCCCACGCCAGCATGATCGATAATCCAACCAGCGGCACATATGTGTAGCGGTCGGCCCGCGCCTGCGCTCCCACCTGCACCAGTCCGATCACCGGCAGCAGCGTTCCGAGAAACCAAAACCAGCCCACTGCGAGATACGGACGGGCTCGAAAGGAGCGCACCACGAGAACCGAAACACTCGCGATCGCGAGCGCCGCCAGAGCCGCCTCCCACGCCGGAACAACCCGCGGATAGGGATAAAACACGGCCAGGCGGGTGGGCCAAAACATCTTCGCGACATAAGCAACGTAAGAAACCAGCGCATTTTCGATCCGCAACCCGAGCGGGTGTACGCTGAAAGCTTCCACCGCCCCGCTGCTCCTCTGCGTCAAAAACGTAATCGCGGCGCCGGCCGCCGCCAATGCGAACAATGGAATTTTCTCCCGTACCGCCTTCCAACGCTCGAACCGGCGCAGCGGCCAAACGTCCAGCAGCAGAAGAAGGAACGGAAGCGTCACAATCATGGGCTTCGACATCAGCCCCAGGCAGAACGCCGCTACAACCAAGAGATATCGCCCGCGACTGGGACGCTCCGCGTAACGCACATAGCCCCACAGGGCCAGAAACCAGAAAAACGCGCAGAGGACGTCTTTGCGTTCCGCGACCCAGGCCACCGACTCGACGTGCAGCGGATGCAGCGCGAAGAGGAACGCGACGAAGGCGCTCGGCCAACGCGCCCGCGTCGCGCGCTTTAGAAACACAAACAGCAGTACCGCCGCGAGGGCGTGAAACAGTACGCTGGTCAAATGATGCAGTCCGCTTCGCGACCCGAAAAGCTGCCAATCCAAAATGTGCGAGAGCCGTGTCAGGGGAAACCAGTTGGCCGCTTCCGCGGACGTGAACGCCCAGACCACGGCGGCGCCCGTCAGACCCTGCCTGACGTGCGGGTTGGCGGAGACATAGTCCGGGTCGTCGAAATTCACGAACCCAAAACCGAGTACGTGGACATACACGGCCAGCGTGGCAAGAAACAGCAGAATGGCGATCCACAGGTCGAGATGCCGCGCGTCCGGCTTTTGGGGCATCGCCCTGGGAGGCGGCGCCTTGGGGCGGGTCTTAGACACGAGAAACAATTTATAGTACAAGAATTTTAAAATCTGGAATGTACTATTCAAAAAGTTCGAACGAACTGATATAATCCGCCTGATTGGAACTGACGCATCTCAGGGCATTGATCGGAATCGGCGAGCTGGCGAATTTCAGAAAAGCCGGCGAGAGGCTGCATCTCTCCCCGCCGGCGGTGTTTGAGCAGGTCCGTCTGCTTGAAGAACGCGTTGGCCAGAAGCTCTACGAGCGCGCCGGCCGAAAGCTGGTGCTCACCGAAGCCGGGGCATTGCTGCTGTCCTACGCGCGCCGCATGTTGCGGGAGCACGATGAGGCGCTCGCCGCGCTCCAGGAATTGAGCGGTGTACAGCGCGGGCTGGTGCGCTTCGGCTGCGGTCCCCATATCAGCGTTGCCGTCGTCCCGCACCTGCTGCGCGCGTTCTTGACGAAGTACCCGGGCATCGAAGTGCGCCTGATCACGGGGGCCGATCCGGCGCTGTTTGACGATCTGCGCTCCGGACGCGTCGACCTTCTCCTAATGAACCTGCCGGTGAGCGATCCGGGGCTCGAACAGATCGGGTTGTGGCGCTACGAAATGGTGTTCATCGCCGCCCCCGAGCATCCCGCGACCGGCGATCCCGGCGATCTGGCGCGGCAGCCCTTCATCCTCTATCAGCGCGCGTTCCTCATCGAGGAGGCCATCCGGCGTTTCTGCGTCGAGGTCGGATTCGAGCCCAAGGTGGTCATGCAGAACGATCAGGCGGATTCGATCAAGGAGCTCGTGAAATTGGGGCTGGGCGTCTCGCTGCTGCCGCTATGGAGCGTATCGGAAGACGTGCGCCGCGGAACGCTGCGCATCGTGCGGCTGCCTAATCGCCACCTCTATGGCGTGACGGGCCTGGTATACCGCAGATCGGAGCACAGGCCCGCCGCGTTGCGGACGTTGATCGCCGTGGCGCGCCAATACCGGGACTGGCTGCCGCGGGCCGGACGATGTCGCGCCGCTCGAAGCTCACGCCGCATCTCAGGCTCACTGATCCTAGGAAAGCCTAACAATCGTTGGGGCCAAGTCAAATTCTCCGCGGCCTCTGGCAATAGCGGGCCTTCTTCGTCCATCGGGCGCCTATAACCCCGCGCGCCCCGCGGCCGTCTCTTTTCTTTGGGACTCAAAGAACACCGGGAACTTTTCGCGCCCGAAACGCAATTCACGATGACTGCTCCGATGGAACTAAGCGACCAGGAGCTCTACCGTCAGATGCGCAAGGGGAATCAGCGGGCGTTCGCGGCGCTGTACGACCGGCGCGAGCCGGCCCTCTATCGCTACGCGCTGCACATGTCGGGCAGCCGTGCCATGGCTGAGGAAGTCGCCCACGAAGTTTTTTTGCGTTTGGCCGGGCCGAATCCGAATTTCGACGCGAATCGCGGATCGCTAGAGGGATATCTCTACGGGATGGCGCGCAATACGATCCGCGCGATGCGCAGAAAAAACGGTCCGGCGCCGCCGGGCGACGATGGCGCGGAGCGGCGTTTCGATCATGACATGCTGGGCGACCTGATCCGCGATGAAGCGGCCGCGGCTCTCTACGCGGCGCTGGACGAGTTGCCGGAACGGTATCGCGACGCGGTGGCGCTGTGCGATCTCGAGGAGAAAAGTTACGAGGATGCCGCGCGCCTCATGGAGTGTCCGGTCGGGACGGTGCGCTCGCGCCTGCATCGCGCCCGCGCCCTGTTAAGCGAGAAGCTGCGGCCGGAACATGCGTCCTCCGGGGCTGCCTCGCGGGGATTGAGAACGGAGGCGAGATCAAGATGAGGAAAGCGGAATGCCGGACTTGGGTGTCCGACCTGGTGGAATTCGCGCGCGTGGGCCTGGAGCCCGACGCCGCGCTCGGCGAGCATCTGCGCGAATGCCCTCGTTGCGCCGAACGTTGGGAAGATCAGCGCAGGCTGACTTCGCGGTTCCAGGCCCTGCAGGCGGCCGCGCGCGAAGCGGGAACGGCGCGGCCCTCGGTCGAGGCGCGTCGAGCGATGTTGCTCATGCGGTTCGAGCAGACGAAGCGGAGCCGTCCACTGTGGGGTTTGAAGACCGCCTTGGCGGCCGCCGCGGCCGTCGTGCTCGCTGTTGCGTTGGGATACCTGTGGCGAACCTCCGCCGGACACGTCCAAGTACTACGTCGGACAACCGCGGCCGTAGCAGTCCCGCTCTCGGGACACGGCATCGAGACCCTCTCGCCGGACAACGGCGAATTTGTAGCCGTCCCCTACGCTCCTCCTCTGGCGGCAGGGGAGCTGGTGAGCGTCGTGCGGACCGAATTGCAGGCCACGGCGCTCGCCCGCATGGGTTTCGAGATGGACACCGCCGGTCTCGCCGGCGCCGCGGGACCCGTTCAGGCCGATGTTGTCATGGGCGACGACGGACTTCCACGCGCTGTGCGCGTAATCCGGGATACAACGGAGTTTTGATTTCGCAGGAGAAGAGAAAGGCTAAACATGAAAACACTATTCACATTTTCTTCAGCCGTGTTGTTCGCGGCGGCGCTTTCCGCGCAGCCGCCGAGGCACGATTTCGGATCGTTCAGACCGGGCTTTGCCGGGCCGGCGTCCAGAACCCCGGTCACCGGCGCGCCCTACTCGGCCGTGGAGACCTCGCAGATGCAACAGGTTCTGCCTGATGGCAATACCATCACCAAGACGACCACGGTCAAAATCTATCGCGACATGCAGGGACGAGTGCGCACGGAGCGCACGTTTACGCCTCCCGGCGCGACCGCGCCCGAAACGTCCATCAGCATCATGGATCCGGTAGCCGGCTACGCCTACGTGCTGAACCCCTCGAAAATGACCGCCGTCAAGTCGGCGCTGCGTCCGGCGCCCAGCGGCCGTAATCCGCAATGGAATGGCAACCACAGTAACGCACAGGTTACGACGCAGAGCCTGGGCGTCCAGAACGTCAATGGCGTAAACGCAACCGGAACCCGGACCGTCCAGACGATCCCCGCGGGCGCCATCGGGAACGCGCAAGCGATTCAGGTGACGCGCGAAATCTGGACCGCGAGCGATCTGAAAGTGCCGGTTATGATCAAGAGCAGCGACCCGCGCTTCGGCTCGACCGTCACGCAGTTGACCAACATCACGCAGTCCGAGCCCGACGCCTCCCTCTTCCAGGTTCCCTCCAACTACACGGAGACGCTGCGGCAGCCCGGTCCTCGCGGGATGCGCCGTCCTCCCGCTCCGCCGCAGCAATAAATAAAAGTTTCCTCCTTCGCTGGTGGTCTGCCGCTTCATCGCGTCCGGTCCACCAGCCTCTTTTCATCGGCGATGTTACCATTGAATTACCGATGACCGAGGATCTCGAGCGCGTCAGTCATTTGCAAACGCTCGATCTTAAAATTGCGGAATTGCAGCGCGAAGTAGCCGCCCTGCCGAAACATATCGCTCTCCTTGAAAAAACCCTGGATGCGCACCTCCGCCGCGTCGAAGCCGATCGCGCGGCGCTTTCCGCGAATCAGAAAGAGCGCAAACGGCTCGAAGACGACATCAAGGCGCAGGAGCAGAAAATGTCCAAGCTCCGCGACCAGATGCTGGGAGCCAAAACCAATGAGCAGTACCGCGCGTTCCAAAACGAAATCGAGTTTTGCGAAAAGGAAATTCGCAAACACGAAGACCGCATTTTGGACCTCATGGGCGAATCCGAGCCGCTCGAAGCGAACCTGAAGAAGGCCGAAGCCGCGCTGAAGGAAGAAAAGCGCCAGGTCGAGGCGGAACAGTCGCGCGCTAAAGAAGCGACGTCTCGGGACGAGGCGCAGCTCAGTTCGTTACAGGGCGAGCGCAAGGCCGTAATCGCCGAAGTCAAACCGCCGGTCTACACCGCCTACGAACGGATACGAAAAAAATGGCATGGCACGGCCATTGCCGAGGTTCTCGGCGGACGCTGCTCCGCTTGCCAGATCGTGCTGCGGCCGCAGTTCATGCAGGATCTCAAGCGAGGCGACGAGCTGATGTTCTGCGAGAGCTGTGGGCGCTTCCTGTTCTACAACCCGCCCGTAAGCTTTGAGCACGATCTCGCGACGGTTCCCCAGGCCCAATAGAAATTCAAGAGCCGCCCCGGGCAATTGAGGACCACACTCAGATTGCCGCCCTCTGGACGATTTCTTTGGCGAAGGCCGCGCAATTATAATCCCAATCTGCCGGTCATTTCGATCCGCACTCTGAAAGAGCAAGTAGCCGGACAGTTCAGGCAGCAGCGGCTCCTTGCGCGCCTCACTTGGTTCTTTGGAGTTCTTTCGCTTGTCCTGGCTTCGATCGGGTTGTACGGAGTTACCGCTTACAATGCCGGACTCCGCGCCGGCGAGATCGGCGTGCGTATGGCGCTGGGCGCTAATCGCGGCCAAGTTGTCGCGCTGGTGCTACGAGGCGCATTCGGGCTGATTCTCATTGGATTGGCGATTGGCTTGCCGCCGACGTTTGCCGCGGGACGCCTCCTGGGCAATCAGCTTTACGGCATGAACCCATACAATCCCGCAGTGACGTTGGTGGCCGTCGCGACGCTCGGGCTATCCGCGTTGGCCGCATCCTTGATTCCAGCATTGCGGGCAAGCCGGATTTCGCCACTCGAAGCTTTGCGCGCCGAGTAAATCCGATTCGATGAGAGCCGGCATTTCGGGTAGTGTCTGAAATGTGCGTTGATCGAAAACAAGGCCCGATTCGGAAAGACTGCGAAAAGTTCATGGGCCGCCTGATCGTCATGTTCCGGTGAAAGACGTTCAGATGAAATCTGGGATTCGTTCAAAAGAAGGAAGGCCACAAGCATCCCGAGGAAGCGAACGACGAAAGCATAGGCGATGCCTACTGCTTCGCCGCATCGAGCGGCATACAAAGCTCGTGCTGAATTTCGCGCCATGCCGCCGCAATCAGGCCACAACCGACATTTTATCGAAGGACTCCGCGCCGCAACTGCCCCTCAACGCTTCCAGATCACGACGGACGGATTTCAGCCCTACATTTCAGCCATCGCAACCACGCTGCACGACCGTTACGACTACCCCATGCAGACTGAGGTTTACGCCAATTCAGAAGACGAACAGCGCTACTCGCCCGGCGATGTTGTCGATACGGAGGAAAGTCCCAATCATGGGCAACCCCGATAGCACGCGCATCAGCACAAGCCATGTTGAACGCCAAAACCTCACGATCTGCATGGCCGTCCGCCGTCTAACGCGGTTGACGAACGCCTTCAGCAAGAAGTGGAGAACCTCTGGGCCGCTTACTGCCTGCATTTCGTCTATTACAACTTCTGCCGGATACACCGCACGATTCGAGTCACCCTGGCAATGGAAGCGGGGATTACCGATCACGTGTGGGATATTTCCGACTTGCTCAAATAGCGCTTTAGCGATCACACTGATAGTCTCGTGTATCCCCGTCAATCTTTATAGCGCATTTCCCCGCGAAGGAGCCATCGTTATGAACCACGCCGCTTCCACCCATCCCAGGTGGAACGTCTACGCTCTGTATTTTTCCATCGCCCTCGCCGCCAACATGATGCTGGTCGGCTGTGTTAGAGACCCGGCTCTGTTTAGCGCACAGCCCGCGCTGGCCACCCCTCTTCCAATCCCCAAACAGGTTTCGTTTCTGGACGCCATCGCAGAGATCAAGCATACGATTGCGCCAGTCGTTTGCGTTCAGACTCACTCAACTGGCGATTGGGATCTGCGTTCTATTGAGGGGACCGCTTTCTTCGTTTCGTCCGACGGTTCCTTCATAACGCCTGATCATGTGCTCGATGGATTGACTAGCCCGAACAGGAAAACCCCGTGTCCATTGTCCGCAATCTACATACCCGAGGACGGAGTCTGGCACACGGATCGAGCAAATTTCAGAATCCACTTCGCGCCTTTCCTTAGCCGGACGTGCAAGAGGAATGCCCGTCTCGATCTCGCTTTCTGCACTATCATTCCAGGTAGCCTGATCCTTCCCGGTGGTAAGCAACTGACTATCTCCCCTGTTCAGTTTGAGACCAGCGCACCTCCGCCGGACGGAACCCCCGTCGCATTCAGCGCTTCCCGCTTAGCAACGTCGCTCCGATAAGCGCTATATCCTCTATTGCTGGCTAGCAAGCCAGTTTTCTCGATAATCGTGAATCAAAGTGCATGGCCTGGAACAAGCGGGAGTCCGATATACCTCGAAAATGGAAATGTGATCGGAATTATATTGGCGCGCGGATCTGGTGATGGAGCTGGACTGGCATACGGCCGGATCGCCCACTTTGTGAGCGAGGTTATGCCCCCAAGCAGCAACTGCAAAAGCAAGATAATAAATGAACACATGCGATCAACGCACATTCAGACACCACCGCATTTCGCGCTACGGCATTTCGGGCTAGAATTGTACGTTTCCCAGGAGTCCCTATATGTACAGATTTCGTCTTGCCCTGCTGTTGCTCACGGCGGCAGCCCTGCCGGTGCGCGCCGCAAACGATAAGATCCTCGCCCAACACCCCACACTGAACGCCACGCATATCGTGTTCGCGTTCGCCGGCGACTTGTGGAGCGTTCCCCGCGAGGGCGGCGACGCGATTCACCTCACCGCCGGCGCAGGCAGTGAAACCAACCCGGTCTTTTCGCCCGACGGCCGCACGATCGCCTTTTCCGGCGAATACGACGGCAACGTGGACGTGTTCGTCATCCCGGCGGAGGGCGGAGTTCCCAAGCGCCTCACCTATCATCCCGGCGTGGATTCGGTTGTGGGCTGGACTCCCGACGGCAAGAACGTCGTCTTTCGCTCGACGCGCAACAGCTATTCCCGTTTCTCGCGGCTTTTCACGGTTGCGGTGGAAGGCGGATTCCCGGTTGAAATCGATCTCCCCATGGCCGACTCGGGGGCCTTCTCGCCGGATTCCAGGCGCATCGCGTATCTTCCGCTCAACCCCGCATTCGCCGCGTGGAAACGTTATCGCGGCGGCCGCACCACTCCCATCTGGGTTGCCAATCTCGCCGATGCAAAAATCGAAAAAATACCGCGCGATAATTCCAACGACGTCGATCCTATGTGGATCGGCGACAAGATCTATTTCCTTTCGGATCGCAACGGGGCCGTCACGCTCTTTCGCTACGACCTGAAGACGAAGAAAGTTGAGCAGGTTATCGAGAACGGCGGGCTTGATATGAAGTCCGCTTCCGCCGGTCCGGGGGCAATCGTCTACGAGCAGTTCGGTGAAATCCATCTGTACGACTTGAACTCGGGCGCGGCGAAGAGGGTGCCGATCCGCGTGGCCGGCGATATTCCCGCTCTCCGGCCCACGTTCGAGAAGGTCAACGGCCATTTCCTGCACGCGCGACTTTCGCCTACCGGCGTGCGCGCGGTTTTTGAAGCGCGCGGGGAGATCCTGACCGCTCCCGCCGAAAAGGGCGACATACGCGATCTCACCAACACGCCCGGCATCGCCGAGCGCGACCCGTCCTGGTCGCCGGACGGCAAACGCATCGCGTACTTTTCGGACGAATCGGGCGAATACGCGCTTCACATTCGCCCGCAGAACGGCCTGGGAACGGTTGAAAAGATCGGTCTCGGGAAACCACCGGCGTTTTACTACCAGCCCGTCTGGTCGCCCGACAATAAGAAGATCGCGTACACCGATAACCGGCTGCAGTTGTGGTACATCGATCTTGAAAAGAAAAACCCCGTCCGCATCGATGCCGATACTTACGACACTCCTTTTCACGACCTCAACCCCGATTGGTCGCCGGACAGCAAATGGATCGGCTATACGAAGCTGCTGAAGAATCACCTTCGGGCCGTCTATCTTTATTCCATCGAGGAAGGTAAGCCGCGTCAGGTCACCGATGGCATGAGCGATGCCAATTACGCGCATTTCGACAAGAATGGCAAGTATCTCTACTTCATGGCGAGCACGAACGAGGGACTCTCGCCGGCCTGGCTCGACATGTCGAGCGACGACCACACCACCAGCCGGAACGTCTATGCCGCGGTGTTAAGCAAGACCGATCCGTCGCCGCTGGCGCCCGAGAGCGACGAAGAAAAGGCCGCCTCGGCGGAGAAACCCAAACCCGACGCCGCCGGCGGCGCGAAGAAGGCCGAGCCGACGCCCGTCAAAATCGATTTCGACGCCGTCGACCAGCGCATCATCGCGCTGCCTATTCCCGCGCGCAACTACCGCGGCATGGACGTGGGCAAGAGCGGCATTCTATTCGTTCGCGAGGAGATCGAAACGCCCGGCCAACCGCCATCCTCGACCGAATACAAATTCGACCTGAAGACGCGCAAGACCGACAAGCTTCTCGAAAATATCCATCTGTTCGAGGTCTCGGAAAACGGCGAAAAGATGATGTATCGCCAAGGCCCCAACCCCACGAACATCTTCATCGCATCCACCTCCGCGCCGCTCAAGCCGGGCGAAGGCAAGCTCAACCTGGACGCCATGGAAGTCCGCGTCGACCCGCGCGAAGCGTGGAAGCAGATGTACAGCGAAGTGTGGCGGATCGAACGCGATTTCTTCTACGATCCCGGCCTCCACGGACTCAATCTCGCGCAGGCGGAGGCCCGCTACCAGCCTTATCTCGAAAACATCTCCAACCGCTCCGATTTGAACTACCTTTTCGAAGAGATGCTCGGCGATCTGACAGTGGGTCATCTTTATGTGCGCGGCGGCGACATGCCTGACGTGAAGCGCGTTCGCGGCGGCCTGCTAGGCGCCGATTATAAGATCGAGAACGACCGCTATCGATTCGCCCGCGTCTACAACGGCGAGAATTGGAATCCGCAACTCAAGGCTCCACTAACGCAACCGGGCGTCAACGTCGCGCCGGGCGATTATTTGCTCGCTGTCAACGGCCGCGACGTGCGGGCGACCGAAAATATTTATAGCTTCTTCGAAGAGACCGCGGGGAAGCAGACGCTGCTGCGCGTTGGACCGAACCCCGACGGCAGCGGCTCGCGCGAAGTAACTGTTGTCCCGATTGAAAATGAAACCGGTCTTCGCAATCTCGCCTGGATCGAAGGGAACCGGCGGAAAGTGGACCGCATGAGCAACGGCAAGCTCGCCTACGTCTACCTGCCCGACACGGGCCAGGGTGGATTCACGAATTTCAACCGCTACTACTTCGCGCAGGTCGATCGCGAAGGCGCCGTTATCGACGAGCGCTTCAACGGCGGCGGGCAGGTGGCAGACTATATCGTCGATGCCCTCAACCGCACCGAACTGAGTCACTGGGCCACGCGTTGGGGCCAGGATTTCACGACGCCGCAGCAGGCCATCTACGGCCCCAAGGCCATGATCACGAATGAATACGCCGGCTCCGGCGGCGACGCTCTTCCCTGGATCTTCCGCCAGCGCCACACGGGGACGCTGGTCGGAAAGCGCACCTGGGGCGGCCTGGTGGGCATTTTCGGCTTTCCGCCGCTGATCGACGGGGGCATGGTTACGGCGCCCAATCTCGCTTTCTGGAATCCCGCCAAGGGCGACTGGGAAATTGAGAACCACGGCGTCGCGCCCGACATCGAAGTGGAACAGGATCCCGCCGCCCTCCGCGCCGGCCACGATCCGCAACTCGAAAAAGCGGTCGAGGTGGTCATGGCGGAGTTGAAAGAGCACCCTTACCCGGAGCACAAGCGGCCCGCGTACCCGAACTATCACAGGTCCACCGTGGTGACGAGTACCGGCGGAGGCTCGAAGTAGCGGCGTCCGCGGCCGCATGGCAACTCTCGATTGCTCACACTGTCCCGCCGTGGAAAGCGTGCCGGACAGGCGCAGCGGGGCATGGGTGTTTAAATCTACCCGGATGCCCGTCGCTACGGTGTTTGAAAATCTTGAAGCGGGTTCGAGCATCGAGGAAATCATTGAACAGTTCAATGCGACGCGGGAACAGATTCAGGCCGTGCTCGAATTTGCCGCGGGCAGCCTTGGTGCGCCGCCGACTCCGGCCGGCGCAGCTTCTTTTATGACGGATGCGCGTACTCTTTGACCAGGGCACTCCAAGCGGCATTGCCGGGGCGCTTTCGGGTCATGCGATCACCGAGGCAATAGAATCGCGGCTGGAACAGCATTTCTAACGGCGAGCTGCTCAATGTGGCTGAGGCTGCGGGGTTCGACCTTTTGCTTAAAACAGACCACTCGGCTGTCGCCGCCCTCCCGTCCCGATATTCACGACTGGTGAGTTTTGATTCTTGGGCGAAGGTAAGTTGGTCGCTTACTCGTAAACCTCGCGGCGATGCGCGATCCGCATTACATCAACTGTTCTTGCCGTATCGTCAATGGCATAGACAACGCGGTAGTCGGAGGTCGCGGATCATTGGCGAGTTCACCCATTTTTTTGCCAAATGCGCTCGATGACTTCCCGCGTCAAGTCACGAAACCCGCTTTTCGCCGACGACGCAAAGGTGATTTTGTACAACGTTACTTGATCTTGCCGAGCGCTCGGAGTTCCGCTTCAACCTCATCCATTTGGTCGCCAGCCCCGCATTGGTTCCTAGATTTCTGCCCCGATAATCGCTTCCGCGCGTTCGCTCCACGGTCGCACTTCCTTCCGTCGGCGCAAGCTGCGTCCGTTAGTGATATCCTGACCCAATTACCACGAATCTACCGCTGTAACATTCACCGGCGGAGGCTTGGAATGAGAGGCTCGAAATCAATGATGCGCGCCGTTCTGGTTTTTTTTGCTTTTGCCGGCCTCGCCTACTCGGCGGGCGCGGACAGGCCGATCCTCGCTCAGCATCCGACGCTAAGCCGCTCCCAGATCGCGTTCACCTACGCGGGCGACCTGTGGATCGTTGGCCGCGAGGGAGGGGCCGCCCGTCGCCTGACAACTGGAGCCGGCAACGAGCGCGATCCCATCTTCTCGCCGGACGGCTCGCAAATTGCCTTCACCGGCGAGTATGACGGCAACACGGACATCTTTGTCGTTCCCGCCACCGGCGGCGAGCCCAAGCGCCTTACGGCGCATCCCGGGCCCGACATGGCGATTGGCTGGACGCCGGACGGGAAGCGCGTCCTGTTTCGCTCCTTGCGCGCGAGCTATAGCCGTTTCCCGCTGCTGTTCACGACGGCGCTCGACGGCGTTGGATTGCCGGCCGAGATTCCACTGCCTATGGCGCAGGAAGGTTCCTATTCACCCGATGGCGCGCGCCTCGCCTACGTCCCCCTTCCGCCCGCCTTCAGCATCTGGAAACGCTACCGCGGCGGGCGCACATCCCCGATCTGGATCGCCGATCTTTCGGACTCCCGCATCGAGAAAATTCCCCGCGAGAATTCAAACGATTTTAATCCCATGTGGGCCGGCGATAACGTGTACTTCCTCTCCGACCGCGCCGGCGCCGTCACGCTGTTCAGCTATGGCACGCGCTCGAAACAGGTCCGCAAGGTTCTCGACAATAGCGGTCTCGATATCAAATCCGCTTCGGCCGGACCCGGCGCGATCGTGTACGAGCAGTTCGGTTCGCTGCACCTCTACGATCTCGCCTCCGGCGCCGCGCATGAGGTCCCGGTGACGGTGGAGGGCGACCTTGCGGAGGTTCGTCCTCATTTCGTCAAGCTCACGCCCAATCGCATCCGCAATGCTCATCTCTCGCCCAGCGGCGTCCGCGCCGTCTTTGAAGCGCGCGGCGAAATTTTCACCGTACCCGCCGATAAAGGCGACCCGCGCAATATTACGAACACGCCGGGCGCAAACGAGCGCGACCCCGCCTGGTCGCCGGATGGCAAGAGCGTCGCCTATTTCTCGGACCAGGACGGCGAATATGCGCTCTTCATTCGGGCGCAGAACGGAATGGCCGAGCCGAAAAAGATTGCGTTGGGGAAACCGGGCTTCTATTTCAGCCCGGTCTGGTCGCCCGACAGCAAGAAGATCGGTTACGTCGATCAGGCTCTCAATACCTGGTACGTGGACGTCGAAAAAGGATCGCCGGTGCGAGTCGCGACCGACGATTATCTGGACGCCGCTCCTCCCGAGCGCGCCACCTCCTGGTCTCCCGACAGCCGCTGGATCGCTTATACCAAGGAACTCGATAATCATCTCCGTGCGATTTACATTTATTCGCTGGAAAGTGGCAAGAGCACTCAAATCACCGACGGCATGAGCGATGCCCGCCGACCGGTGTTCGATAAGAACGGCAAATATCTTTACTTCATGGCGAGCACCGACATAGGGCCGACGCTCGGCGCCAGCCTCTCGAGCGCAGGCCGCACGTCCACGCGCAGCATCTATCTCGCCGTTTTGCGAAAAGATCTGCCATCGCCTCTCGCTCCCGAGAGCGACGACGAAAAAGCCGCCGCGGCCGATGAAGGGAAGAAACCGGACGCTAAGAAATCCGAGCCCGTTCACGTCGCCATCGACTTCGACGGCATCGGCCAGCGCATCCTAGCGCTCCCCATCCCGGCCCGCGGCTACAACGACCTGAAGACGGGTAAGGAAGGCATGCTCTATCTCACGGAGACCTCCGCGCCCTCGATGTCCGGCCCTCCGGCCCCGCCCACGCTGCACAAATTCGACCTCGCCAAGCGCAAATTCGAGAAGGTGATGGATGGCGTCGCGTCGTTCGACATTTCTTTCGATGGCGAAAAGATGCTGCTGCGGCAGGGGGACCGTTTCATCGTCGCGAAGGCGGGCGAAGCTCCGAAGCCGGGGGAAGGAGTTCTGAAAATCGATGCTCTCGAAGCGCGCACGGATCCGCGTCGGGAATGGCGCCAGATGTTCGCCGAATCGTTCCGCATCGAGCGCGACTTTTTCTACGACCCCAGCCTGCACGGCATGGACATCAAGAGCATGCAGGCGCGCTATGAGCCTTATCTCGACCGGCTCGCTTCACGCTCCGATCTCAATTACCTTTTTGGCGAAATGTACGGCGAGCTCAGCGTCGGTCACCTCTTCATCTTTGGAGGCGACACGCCGGAGGTGAAACATCTCCGCACGGGCCTTCTCGGCGCGGACTACAAAGTCGAGAACGGCCGCTACCGCTTCGAGCGCATCTATAACGGCGAAAACTGGAATCCGCAACTCCGCGCGCCTCTTACTCAACCCGGCGTCAATGTGGTAGCCGGCGAATACCTGCTCGCCGTAAACGGACGCGATCTGCGCGCCAGCGATAATCTTTATGCCGCGTTTGAAGAAACGGCGGGCAAATCAGTCGTGCTGCGCGTCGGCGGCGAGCCGAATGGCGCCAACTCGCGCGACGTCACGGTGGTCCCGGTGGAGGACGAATATGCACTGCGCAACTTCGCCTGGATCGAGGACAATCGCCGCAAAGTCGATCAGATGACCGGCGGGAAGGCCGCCTATATTTACGTGCCCGACACGGGTGGCGGCGGCTACACCTACTTCAACCGCTACTTCTACGCGCAGGTTGGGAAGCAGGCCGCGGTGGTGGACGAGCGCTTCAATGGCGGCGGCGCACTGGCCGATTGGGTGGTCGATAATCTGCGCCGTCCGCTGCTGAATTTTATCGCGACGCGACACGGCAAAGACGTCAGCATGCCGCAAGAGGCTATCTTCGGCCCCAAGGCGATGATCATTAATGAATACGCCGGCTCCGGCGGGGACGCCATGCCGTATTACTTTCACGCGCTGCAGATCGGACCGCTGGTCGGCAAGCGCACCTGGGGCGGCCTGGTCGGTATCTTCTCCGTTCCCGGTCTGATGGACGGCGGCATGATCACGGCGCCGAACCACGCCATCTATCTGCCAAACGGAACGTGGGGGATCGAAAACATCGGAGTGCCTCCCGACATTGAAGTGGAGCAGGACCCGGCTCTGGTGCGCCAGGGGCACGACCCGCAGTTGGAGAAAGCCGTGGAATACGTGATGCAGCAACTCAAGGAAAACCCGCTGCCAACATACAAGCGCCCGGCGTATCCGAACTATCACGCGCATCCTTCGGACGGCGGCGGCAAGTGACGGTGGGACCTCGTCGAGAGGCGCGGCGAAGGACGGCGCCCGCGCTAAAGCCGGGCCTCGGTCATCGTTATAGTCCGCAGCGGGCTGATCGCGCCCGATAGAGCTGTTGGCGGCAGCAACGCCCCGTCCGGCTCCCTGGAATCCCACAAACTCGACGCCCGCGCCGGCGTGCAACTCGTCAACGCCGCGGGGCTCCGCCGCGTCGAAGAGGTCATCGGCGGCTCGATCGCGGACATCAGCGGCGCCGTCGCAAACGTGCGCCGTTCTCGTTGTCCTCGTGCCTGTTCGATGGCGAGCTTCCGGCTCTTAATGAGCCATGACGCGGATGCAGCCGCCCAGCCGAGCGGTGGGTGAAACGGTACGTCAGTTATAGCTGAACAACTGAGCGGGCGAAAATCGGATACGAAGCACAGACCTGTTGATTGCGCGCCGAAGAATGAAAAAGTTGAGAATACCAAGTGGCCGGGATGTGTTGGCCGCGAGAGAAGGCAGATGCGGCGGTGTTTCGCCGCGCAGCTCTTAGGCGTCGCGAGGGCGCAAGTACCAGTCGAGCATTTCTTGGCGCGCCCAGCTCGCGCGGCTTATGGCTCGTGTCGCGATAGATGTCACGAAAGCGCTCGGGCGTAAGAACGTGAACCCGGTCCATTCCCGCCCGACTGTTTTTCGCCACGTTGTGAAATTCGCGAATTTTGTAGCGCCCGCGCGATCGTAGCCGTCCTGGCGCGCGCACTGGGATGTTGAGGATCAGGAGATCTGGACGGAAGAATCCGCCTCGCTGGAATCCACGATGCCCGGCAGTTTGTAGTCCTTGAACTGTTCCCGCAGCGCGCGCTTGTTGAACTTGCCGACGCTGGTCTTAGGCACGGCCTCGATGAAGACGATATCGTCCGGCAGCCACCAGCGCGCGACGCGGGGCTCGAGGAATTCGAGAATCTCCCGCTTCGTGATCGAATCCTTGAATTCCGGCAGCGGGGCGATGCAGGCGAGCGGACGTTCCTGCCACTTGGGATGGAACACGCCCACGACGGCCGCTTCCATCACTTTGTGATGCGCCATGATAGCGTTTTCGAGATCGACGCTGGAGATCCATTCACCGCCGCTTTTTACCAGGTCCTTGGTGCGATCCATGATCTGGATGTAGCCCTCGGCATCGATGGTCGCGACATCGCCGGTGCGGAACCAGCCATCCATAAACGCATCGGCGCTGCGCGAATCATTGTAGTAGCCGCGCACGATCCAGGGACCTCGCACCTGAAGCTCGCCCATCGTGATGCCGTCCCAGGCCAGCTCTTTCCCCGCGTCATCGACAATTCGCACGTCGACGCCCGCGACCGGCATGCCATGCCGCGCCAGCACGTCGAAGCGGTCCTGTTCGGGCGCGGATTCGAGGTCGCTTTTGAGCGAGGTCACGGTTGCGATGGGCGTCGTTTCCGTCATGCCCCAGGCGAGCATAAAGCGGATGCCATACTTCTTTTCGTACAACTCGACGAATTGCCGCGGCAGCGCCGATCCCGCCGCGACGATCGCGCGCAGGCTCGAGATGTCGCGTGGCTGCGTTTGGAGATAGCTGTACAGTCCCATCCACAGCGTCGGGACGCCGGCGGTAAAGGTGGCGCGCTCGTTCTGAATCAGCAGCGCGATATCCGCCGGCTGCATTTGTCTTCCACTGAACACCAGGCGCGAGCCGGTCATCACGCCCGCGAACGGAAGGCCCCATCCATTGGCGTGAAACATCGGCACGAGCTGCAGGATCGTATCGCGTTCGCTGAGCGCGAACGAATCGGCGGCGCACAGCCCGAAGCTGTGCAGGAACAAGGCGCGATGACTATAGAGAACGCCCTTCGGATTGCCGGTCGTACCGGAGGTGTAGCAGGCCGCCGCCGCGGCGTTTTCATCGAGACGAGGCCAATCGTACGGCGCGCCGCAAGCGTCCGCGAGAAGCGCCTCATAATCGAGCGCATCGTCCGGCGGTCCCATCCCGGTATCGTTCATGACTACAATGCGGCGGACGGATTTCAGCTCGCCGCGGATGGGTTCGAGGATCGGAAGGAGCGAGGCATCGGCGAAGATCACGCGATCTTCGGCGTGATTGACAATATAGGCCAACTGATCGGCCGCCAGCCGCAGATTCAGCGTGTGCAGAACCGCGCCCGAGCACGGCACGGCGAAATAAAGCTCCAGATGGCGGTAGCTGTTCCAGCACAGGGTTCCGACGCGCTCGCCGGGCGCCACGCCGAGATTTCGGAGAGCATGCGCCAGGCGGTGAACGCGGGCATGGAAATCGGCGTACGCGTAGCGGTGCATGGACCCGTCCGGAATGCGGCTCGCAATCTCTTTGCGCGGGTACAACTTTGCGGCGCGCTCCAGGATATGGGTCAGCGTCAGGGGATAATCCATCATGAGGCCGGTCATTGCGTCCAGCGTACAGCGTTTGGTTTATAAGGCGCAATGCGGCGCGGGCGAGCCGGCTTACGGCCGCTCCCGCTCTTCCAGGTGTTTCAAGCGCGCGTCGAGAACGTCTTCTACTCGGCGCAGCTCGGCTCGCCAAGTGTCGCGCATCTCGTCGAAACGGTCGTCCATGTGGTCGCGCAGGTCGGAGATCCTGGCTGTGGTATCCGCGCGAAGATCGGAGATGCGCGAGTTGTTGAGAATCGCGGCGAGAAAGACTGCCAGGGTAGGCACTGTCACAGCCACCGACGTCTGAATGATCTGGGCCGTGCCGGGATCAATCGCCACGATTCATTATAGGAAATCATCTCGGCGATCAATGGTACTGGCCTCTCAGCGCCGGCGCTTATAATTGGGTTTGACGAAAAAACTCAAGGATTTCCGTTATTACGAGCTTCTCGTCATTATCTTCGTCGTCGTGCTTCTGGTCTCGAATCTGGTGGGACAGAAGATTTGCGCGTTTGGACGATTCCGCGTCAGCGGCGCGCAATTGCTATTTCCCATAACGTACATTTTCGGCGATATCTTCACGGAGGTGTACGGGTACGCGGCTTCGCGCCGGGCGATCTGGCTGGCCTTTTTCGCGTCGGCTCTGCTGGCCATCATGGGACTGATCACGGTGGCGCTGCCGCCAGCGCCGGACTGGCGCAATCAGGCTGCGTTCGCCACCGTTTTCTATCAGGTTCCGAGGATGATCGTGGCCAGTCTCGCGGCGTTCTGGTGCGGAGAGTTCGCGAATTCGTTCGTCATGGCGAAGATGAAAATAATGACGAGCGGGCGGATGCTGTGGACGCGGACGATTGGATCGACCGTGGTGGGGCAAGGCGTCGATACAGTGGTCGTAATGGTGCTGGCGTTCGCAGGGACGGTCAGCATGGCGACCATCGCGAAGGTGATCGTGAGCGGCTATCTGTTCAAGGTCGCTTATGAAGTGCTTGCCACTCCCGCGACTTATATTGTCGTGAACGCGCTGAAGCGGGCGGAAGGGCAGGATCCATTCGACTACGGAACGAGATTCAATCCTTTTGCTTCGCTGCTGCCCGAACAGGAAGTCGAACGGCCCATCGTCCGAACACATTGATACACTGAGGTTTGACACCGAAGCCGCGCGTTTGCGTCGTGAATTACCTCAACACCGTGCCGCTGGTATGGGGCATGCTGCACGGAGAACAACGGGGGTTGTTCGATCTGTCGTTCTGTCTGCCGGCCGATTGCGCCGACCGTCTTCAGGATGGGCGCGCCGATATCGGCATCGTACCGGCGATCGAATTGCCGCGCCAGAACCTGTGCATCACGGCGCAAACGGGCATTATCGGCAGTGGTCCGGTGCGCAGCATACTGCTCATCTCGAAGGTCCCATTCGATCGCATTAAAACCGTCGCGGCGGATGCAAGCTCGCGGACGTCGGTAGTTCTGATGCAGATCGTTCTGCACAGGAAGTATGGAGTGGAACCCAGGATAGAAGCGCGCCCGCCGCTGCTCGAGGCAATGCTGGAGAAATCCGACGCTGCGCTGATCATCGGCGATCCGGCATTGCGTATCGATCCCGCGGCGCTTCCGTACCGGACGCTCGATTTAGGCCTGGAGTGGAAAGAGATGACCGCGCTCCCGATGGTTTTCGCGGTGTGGGCGGCGAAGCGGCGCTACGATGGCGAGGCGTTCGCGGAATCACTGCGCTTCGGGATGCGGCACATCGATGAAATTGTCGCGGCCGAACACAGTTTGAGAGGCATCACGGCCGAGCTGGCGCGCGAATATCTGACGCACAACATCCGCTTCGAGCTAGGCGTGGCGGAACGCGCCGGACTGGATCTTTTTTTGCAATACGCGGCGGAGATCGGCGAAACGGAATCAAGGATGCTGGCAGTATGATGACGCGACAGGAAGCCATCGATCTGTTTCACAGCGACGATCTGATTGGAATCGGCATGGCGGCCGACGCGGTGCGGCGCAAACTGCATCCGCACGGAATTGTCAGTTATATCATCGACCGCAACATCAACTACACGAATTTCTGCACGGAGTACTGCAGCTTCTGCGCGTTCTACCGTCCGATGGGGCATGCCGAAGGATACGTGCATCCCAAGGAAGTAATATTTGCAAAAATCGAGGAGACCCTGGAGCTGGGCGGCACCGGCATTCTGATGCAAGGCGGGTTGCACCCCGATTTGAAGATCGAATGGTATGAGGATCTGCTGCGGTCGATCAAAGAGCGCTTCCCGCGGATCTGGTGTCATTGTTTCTCGGCGCCGGAGATCGTGAATATCGCGAACGTGAGCGATCTGAGCATTCGCGATACGATCGCGCGGCTGCGCGATGCCGGGCTCGATTCGATTCCGGGGGGCGGCGCGGAGATCCTCGACAACGACGTGCGGCGGCGGATCAGCCGTCTGAAATCCTCGACGGACGATTGGGTAGACGTGCACCGGACGGCGCACGCGCTGGGCATGCGCACGACCGCGACGATGATGTTCGGCTGCGGCGAGACCGTCGAGCAGCGCCTGAATCATTTTGATATCGTGCGCCAGATCCAGGAGGAGACCGGCGGCTTCACGGCGTTTATTCCGTGGTCGTTCCAGCGGGAGAACACGTCGCTGGGGCGATTCATCAAAGAAGAAGCGACCGCGGTCGAGTATCTGAAGACGCTCGCGATCTCGCGGCTGTACTTCGAGAACATCTTGAACATTCAGTCCTCCTGGGTGACGCCGGGGTTGAAGACCTGCCAGCTTGGTTTGCGTTTCGGCGGGAACGATGTGGGCAGCATCATGATCGAGGAGAACGTGGTTTCGGCGGCGGGAGCGCATCACCGCGCGACGGAAGAGGAGTTGCGCCGGCTCATCCGCGACGCGGGATTCGTTCCGAAGCAGCGCGACACGTTGTACCGGACGTATTTCTTAAATTAGGCGTTTTCCAAACCTACGCGCCTTGCTGCGCCTTGGCCCACGCCATCGTATCGTCAAAACCGAGCAGACCGGTCGTGCTTCCCAACTTCTGCACGCTGAGCGCGCCGACGGCATTCGCGAAACGAGCGGCTTCGGAGTAGGGGAGGCCGCGATCGATGGCCGAGAGGAAGCCGCCCACGAAACAATCGCCCGCGCCGGTGGTGTCGACCACGGGAACTTGAAAGGCCGGAGACGCGATGCTGTCTTCGCCGAGGCACAGGACGCACCCGGCGGCTCCGAGCTTCACGATTACATTCGGGACGCCACGCGATTGCAGCGCCCTGGCGGCTTGAATGGGATGGCTGAGGCCGGTGAGCTCGCGGGCTTCATCTTCATTCACGAATAACAGATCGGCGTGGGCGAGGCAGGGTCCGATCACGTCGATCCACTCGCCGCGCGCATCCCAGCCGGTGTCGATCGAGACGGTCATACCCGCGGCGCGCGCGTGGGCGAGCAGCTCGGGCGCGTGAGCGCGCAGCGAGGGCAGAGCGAAAACGTTGGCGAGATGAAACCAGGCGCAGCCGCCGATGACGCCGCCGGTCAACTCGAACGATTGTTGAAAGGCTTCCCTACTGGCTCCCGGGCGATGCAGCAGCGCGCGGGCTCCATTCGGGCTCACCAGCACGACCGAGGCCGCGGTGGGCAGCCGGGAGCGGCGGACTGGGTCCGTTTCGACGCCAGCCGATGCCAGAGCGGCAAGGATGCGGTCGCCATGATCGTCGGAGCCCACCGCGCCCCATAACCGCGCGCGGGCGCCGAGACGCGCCAGCGTGTAGGAGGTGTTCGCGCCGTTGCCGCCGAATCCCTCTTCTATGGAATCGACCCACACCGTGCGACCCCAAGCGGTCTCGGCGAGCGGACCAACCATGATATCGCGGACTACGTTGCCGCAACACAACACGCCGCGGCCAGCGGAAGGATTAATTCGATCCTCCCGCGAGCGATTCGATGAAAGAGCGGCGTAGAGGCCAGTTCCCGAACACCTTCTGGTCGTCGCGCCGGAAGGACCCGGTGGTCAAGACGCCGCTGAGGTCGTCCGGATTGGGCTGCCGGCGCTCGCGATCGAGCCAGCGGCGCAGGGTATCGGTGGTGGATTGCAGTTGGTCCAAAAGAACGGAGGCCTTGTCGGCGCTCTGGCAATTGACGGCGAGATCCAACTCCAGCCCTTCGCCCCGCTCGTCTACGCTGAAGAGCATGCTGTCGGCATTTTCGAGAGCCGTCGCGAACGATTTTGTGCCCGCCGGAAGAGAGCCAATCTGTTTCAGAGCCGGACCGGTGAGCAGCGCCCAAGCCGGTTTCGCGGGCGGCGCCATGGGAAGCCGGCTCGATTTGCGCGCGATCTGGTAAGCGGCCCAGCTATCGGCGCTGACGGCCAGCGCCATGACATTCGATTTGATGGGGTAAAAAGAAATGCGCCGCTCCGGTGTGCTCCCCTTGAGGGTACAGAAGCTGTTGACGCAGGAGCCGCCGTGGTGGTTTACATAGCCGATCAAACTTTTCCAGTGGAAGCGCCCGCGTACCGCCATGAATACCTGGCCGGGCTTGAAGAGAGCGGCCAAAGCATCGAGGTCGTCGCGATAATCGAATTTCGTTTCGTCGACGAAGGACTGGTATTCAAGCTCTTCGGCCGCCTTTTTTCCCGCGATCAGTTCCAGGATGCCGGAGCGCCGCATGGCATCAACATCGAGGTAGACCAATGCGCCGTCGCCCAGGGGAAGATAGGAGGCAAGCGCGGCGGGGGTCTCCGGGATCGCGGCGCGGTAAAAATAAAAGCCCGCGATGGCGGCCGCGCAGACCAGCACCAGAAGCGCGGCGAGCTGCCAGGGCTGGAAGCGGAAGCGCACGCGAATCAGACCGCGGCGGCGGCTTCCGTCAGGCGCGATTGTTTCCAGAGATCGATGTAGGGACGCAGATCGCTCATCATATTTTCGAACTGCGCGAGATCGAGCGATTGCGCGCCGTCGCTGATAGCCTTCTCGGGCGCGGGATGCACTTCGACGATCAGGCCGTCGGCTCCAATGGCGATGGCGGCGCGAGAGAGAGCTGCGATCAGGCTGCGCCGGCCGGTAGCGTGACTGGGGTCGAGGATGACGGGGAGGTGAGTCAGCTCGTGGAGCGCCGGGACGGCCACGATGTCGCAGGTATTGCGCGTGTATGTTTCGAAAGTGCGGATACCGCGCTCGCACAGAATCACGTTGGGGTTGCCGTGCGCGACAACGTATTCGGCGGACATGAGCAGCTCCTTAATGGTGGAGCTCATGCCGCGTTTCAACAGGACCGGACGCGAGCTTTTGCCGAGCGATTTGAGAAGCGCGAAGTTCTGCATGTTGCGGGCGCCGATTTGGAGGATGTCGGCGTATTCGGATACCAGCCCGACATCGCTGTCGCTCATAACCTCGGTAATGATGCCGAGCCCGGTCTGGCTGCGCGCCTTGGCGAGCAGCTTCAGTCCTTCTTTTTCGAGGCCTTGAAAATCGTACGGGGAGGTGCGGGGTTTAAAAGCGCCGCCGCGCAGCAATTTCGCGCCGGCCCGGGCGACGCCCGCGGCCGCCTCCATGATCTGGCCTTCCGATTCGACCGAGCAGGGGCCGGCCATGACGATGAAGTCGCCGCCGCCGATTTCGTGGCCGGCGGCGTGGATGCGGGACCTTCCGGCGTGAAACTCGCGGCTGACGAATTTGTAAGGGGCCGAGATGCGGACGGCGCGCTCCACCTGCGGCATGGCTTCGACGGATTCCAGGCAGGCCGTAACGTCGCCGACGCCGACCACGCCGATGACGACGCGCTCCTCGCCCTCAATGGCGTGGATCTTGTAGCCGAAATCGCGGATGCGCTCGCATACCTGATCGATTTCCTGCCGCGTGGAATGCAGCTTCATCGAGATAATCATGGCGTTTTTCTAAAACAAAAACCCACTCTTTCGAGTGGGCCGGTCATGCCGCTGCGCCCCCGTTGGCACAGCTCCCAGAACAGCATGAAAGCACTAGTATAACCAATCGCGAGGGGGAGCGCGCGGCGGAGTGGGGCCGCGCGCGCCGGCCGATCTTATTTCGATGCCAGCGCTGCGCTGTCCTTAGCCGCCAACGCTTCGCCAGCGTCGCTCTTGACGGCAATCCCGATGATCGAGGTGGACCTCCAAGGCAGTACTCCGTCGAGTCTGCGCCATATCCAAACGAAGCGGTCGAAGACGCTCAAGGAGAGGCGGCTGATCGTCTTTCGCTTTAGAATGCGGCCGGTAACAAACCAGCCGGGCCGTGAAATGCGATTGAATTCCAGGATACGCTCTACCTGGAATCCCGCGTTTTGCAGCTTGGTCCGCAGCTCGTCCTTAGAATAGCGGCGGTAATGGCCGAGAACGGTGTCGAGCGTACCGAAAATCTGCTGGCCTTCGGGCACCAGGATGATCGCCCTTCCGCCGGGCCTCAGAACCGAATGGATATTCGCCAATCCGGTTTTATCGTCCTCCACGTGTTCGAGCACATTCAGGCACACGACGGAATCCATGGAGCCGGCGAACGGCTCGAAATCGGCTGGATTGCCCAGGTCGCAGCGATGGATCTCGAGCTGCGGGCGATGTTGGAAGCGGGCGCGCAGGCGCGCGAAATGCTCCCCGTCGATGTCGGCCGCAACGTAGCGCCGGCGGCGCGGTATCAAGGCGTGAGTCAAATTGCCTATGCCGGCTCCAATCTCCATGACCTCGCTGCCGACATAGGGCTGAACGGTGTCCGCCATCCAGCGATTGAAGCGTTTGGCGGCTTCGAAAGAATCCAGAATTTGAGGCCCCGGGTCCTTGTAGATATCCCGCGTCCAAACCAGGCGCATAATGATGAAAACAGCCTGAAATGCATCTTTGAGGCCAATTTTCTTGCCTTCAGCGTAGGTGCGCCCGTGATAGCTGATGGGAGTTTCGTAAATCCTTGCCCGGCGGCGCGCCACTTTGATCGTAATCTCGGGCTCGAAGCCGAAACGGTCGTAGCGCAGCGGAATGGTTTTCAACAATGACGTGCGGAACGCTTTATAACATGTCTCCATGTCGGTCAGGTTGACGTCCGCGACCACATTGCACAGCAGCGTGAGAAGGCGGTTGGCGACGGAGTGCCAGAAATACAACACGCGGCGCTCGCCGGAGCTCATGAAACGCGAGCCGTAGACCACGTCCGCGACGCCTTCGAGCAACGGATGCAGCAGCTTTCCGTATTCGCTCGGATCGTATTCCAGATCGGAATCCTGAATGATCGTAAAATCGCCCGTAGCATGCTCGATAGCGGTGCGCAGCGCCGCGCCTTTGCCGCGATTCCGTTCGTGGCGAAACAGGCGGATCAATCCCGGATACGCGGCGGCCATGCTCTCCACCAGCGCGGCGGAGGCATCCCTGGACGCGTCGTCGACGACAATGATCTCGCGGTCCATCCCCTCCGGAAGAGGGACCGCTATGACCCGTTCGAGCAACGTCTCGATGAACTCCTCCTCGTTGTACAGGGGAACCAGGATCGACGTTTTTGAAGTAGGCATAGGAAAACGAACTTCAGTGAAATCGTGAGTAAGGCGTCCGCGACTGCCGCCGGCTAAAGACATTCGATGGTAACATCGGCGCAATCGCGCCCGCGCTTCACGGCCGTTCTTACGTCTAAAGCAGATCGGGCAAAAATCCGATAAACGCCTAATGAGTCGGCGCGTTTTGGCTCGCTCCGCCGAATTCCTCTCCGTCCTCAGGGCGAAAGCGGGCCCGCGCGTCGAACTTTGCATCTCGTGGAGTCGGCTTGTGTCGACTCGCTGCGCCGGGTTCCTGTCGGCTCATTGGGCCAAAACGGGTCTGCGCGGCAAGGCCTACTTCGCCGTGGCCCTCCCTCTCGCCTTCCTTCTACATCTCGGCATCATGTGGGTCCGCTGCGATGCCGCACAACGGGCTCGCGGGCGCGCGGCCCTCGCCCACGCCCAGGCTTTCGAGGCTGTCTCCCGTAATCTGCTCGACCGCTTACTTCAGGCCGAAGCGGACATGAACGCTTTTCTCGTGAGCGGTCAAACACAATACCTTAGCGCGTACCGTACTGTGGAGGATTCCGCGCCCCCGCTCCTTCGAAGACTAGAAACATTATTACTGGACCGCCGGGAGGCGCTGCGGTCATCGAGGCAACTCGCCGCGTCTACCGGACAATTGCTCGACAGTCTGTCGGCATTGGCGGAGTTTGCCCCAAGACCGGGTGCTTCCGCGAATCAGGGGGAGGCGCAAATCAAAACCGCAAAAGCGGCCATGGCCGCGGTGCGGTCCCGGTTGGCCGGCTTGGAGGAAGTGGAGCAGCGCGCCACGGCGCGAGCGGTTGGCAACTCCGCAATTTCGGCCTGGTTCTGGATTGACATAGTCTGCGCCGTGGCCGCCGGATTCGCTGCCACGCGGCTCCTTCTCGATGCGGTGTACCGCGAGCAAGCGCGCGTCGCCGTGGAAGCCGCCCACACACAGGCATCGCGCGTGATGGCCGCTTACGAGGTATTCAAAACGGAACTGATCCGGGCGGGAGAACCTTCGAGTCCACTCGAAATAGGAGATGGCGGCGGCCCTGCCGAGACTATGGAATCCGCGCTCGCAAGCGTTCTGGTTGCGTGCGCCGCGCCCATGTATGTAAACGACGCCGGCGGCCGCCATCTAGCCGGCAACGCTCCGTTCGACGCCCACCATCTAGATGAGGACGCGGCGCGGAAGCTGCGTGAAGGCGACGCTGAGGTTTTGCGAAGCGGCGCGGCGCTGTGGAGCCAGGAAGTCCTATCCAGCGCCGCGCCCGGCTCGCTGCTCCGCATTCCGCTGTATGGCGCGGACCGCTCCGTCATCGGGGTCCTGGGCATCTTCGCCTCAACCGCGGCCTGCCCAGACAACCACCACGATCAATTGCGCGAGGCGCCCGTTTTGCAATCCGTCCTGGACAGCATGTCCGACGGCGTCGTCGTACTCGATGGCGACGGCGCCTGCCTGTTCTCGAATCCGGCTTCGGAAAGCATGCTGGGAGAAGGTCTGCGAACGCTGCCAGTAAACGACTGGGTTTCGGAGTTCGGTTTATGCTGCGACGGTAGCGCGACGCCCTATCGCACAGAAGACCTGCCTCTTGTGCAGGCGCTGCTCGGCAAGGTGGTGCAGCGCGCCGATATCTATGTGTATCCCTCCGATCGGGCCGAAGGACTATGGCTGGCTGCGAGCGCGACGCCGTTGACGGACGCATCCCACCGCGTGCGTGGAGCGGTGGGCGTGTTCAGCGATGTCACCGAGCGCAGAAAGACCGCCGACGCGCTCAGTCAGGCGAAAGAAGAAGCCGAGCGCGCCAATCGCGCCAAGAGCGAGTTTCTGTCGCGTATGAGCCACGAGCTGCGCACGCCCCTGAACGCCATTCTAGGCTTCGCGCAGTTGCTGCAAATGGCCCGCCTGGCCGACAACAACCAGGACAGCGTGGAGCAGATCCTGCGCGGCGGCCGCCACCTGCTCGATCTAATCAACGAGGTTCTGGACATCGCCAGGATCGAGTCCGGCCATCTCTCGCTTTCGCTCGAGAGATTCGCCGCCTCAGACGCCGTGCAGGAAGCCGTGACCCTGGTCGAGCCCCAGGCCGCCAAGCAGAAAATCCAGCTCTATATCGAGGCCGGCCCGGCCTGGCGGCTGCACGTCAACGCCGACCGGCAGCGCTTTAAGCAAGTTTTTCTGAATCTGCTTTCGAACGCCGTCAAATACAACCGCGAGTGCGGCTCGGTGCGCATCGCGGCAGAAACTCGCGAATCGTGCCTGCGCGTTAGCGTTACCGACACCGGACCGGGAATAGCGCCTGAAAAAATCGGCCTCCTGTTCAGTCCCTTTGAGCGGCTGGGCGCGGAACACGGCGGCGTCGAAGGCACCGGCATCGGACTGGCGTTGAGCAAGCGCCTGGTGGAGGCCATGGCCGGCCGCATCGGCGTCGCGAGCGAAGCCGGTCAAGGGACGACGTTCTGGATCGAGTTTCCGATTCCCGGCGTTCCCGACGAGGATTGTCCCGCGCCATCGCCGTTGCAGCGCTTATGCGCCAGCGTGGAAAACGGCCATTCCCCCGTCGTCTTATGCATCGAGGACAACGATTCGAATTACCGGCTGATCGAGCGCACGCTGGCGCAGCGGCCCGAAATCCGGCTGGTCCTGGGGACCCTGGGCGCCTCCGCCGTACTTCTTGCCGAGGAGCATCGGCCCGACATCGTTCTTCTAGACATGCACCTGCCCGATATGGATGGCGGCGAGGTGCTCGAAACGCTGCGGCGCAACCCCCACACGGCCCATATTCCCGTGGTGGTGGTGAGCGCGGACGCTACGACCCCGCAAAGGGACCGCATGTTGCAGGCGGGCGTCAGCGCTTACCTCACCAAACCGCTCGACATTCAGGCGTTACTGAACGTGGTGGATGAATCCATCGGGAAAGGACCGCTAAGCGCCGCGCCATGCTTGGAAGTTTGATTCACTCGAGAATCCTTGTCGTCGACGACGAATGGCCCAACGTCCATCTCCTCGAGCGCTTTTTGCAGGAAGCGGGTTTCACCAACGTCCGCAGCACCTCCGATCCGCGGGAGGCCTCGCGCATCTACCGCGAGATGCGCCCCGATATCGTGCTGTTGGATCTTCTGATGCCGTTTCTCAACGGCTTCGAGGTCATGAAGCAGCTTCGCGAGGAGGAATCGCCCGGCGCCTACGTTCCCATCATCGTGCTCACGGCCGACATTACAAATGAGACCAAGCAGCGAGCGCTCTCTTCCGGCGCCAAGGATTTTTTGACGAAGCCGCTCGATTTGACCGAGGTTCTGCTGCGGCTTCGCAACCTGCTCGAAACCAGAATGCTGCATCTTCAGATCCGCGCCCACAGCGAGCAGCTCGAGCACAAAGTCCGGGAGCGCACCAGCGAGTTGGAGCAATCGAAGATCGAGATCCTCGACCGTCTCACCAGGGCCTGCGAATATCGCGATTACGCCACCGGGGAACACACTAAGCGGGTCGGGAATCTCTCGGCGGCGCTGGCACGCGCGGTGGGCGCGCCGCTCTGGCAAGCGCAATTGATCCGTCGCGCCGCCCCGCTGCACGATATCGGCAAGGTCGGCATCCCGGACTATATTCTGCTCAAACCCGGGCGGCTCGAGCCGCATGAGTTCGAGATTATGAAAACGCATACGACCATCGGAGCGAAAATCCTTTCCGGCAGTCAGCACACCCTGCTCGCGATGGCGGAAAGCATCGCGCTGACCCACCATGAACATTGGGACGGCAATGGCTATCCGGCCGGACTTGCCGGCCACGCCATTCCGTTCGAGGGACGTCTCGTGGCGCTGGCCGACGCCTTCGACGCGCTCACGCACGAGCGGCTTTACAAGCCCGCATGGACGTTGAGCGCGGCCCTGACCGAAATCAAAAAACAAAGCGGGAAACATTTCGATCCGGATCTCGTCGCGGCCCTCACCCGCCTCACCGCGGACGCCGATCTTCAAGCTCTCGCGCTCGCCATCGATGAGGGTGACGAGCGGGAGCTTTCGCTGACGGATGAGCGAACACGCCTCCGCTCTCCCGCATTAGGCGAGTCGCCGCTCACCGCAAGATCTGGAACAAATTGCTGTAGTCGTCGGTCCACGTCCTGAAGTTTGCCGGAGCCCCGCGCCGCCAGACCGGGGCTCCTCGAAATCCCATGAGCGTGAAAAGATGGCTATCGGGTCCCACCAGCACCCAGTCGCTCCCGCTCAAATAATCTTTCGCTGCTTCATCGCTGATCTCAAAGGCCATGCGACCGCAGTCCTCGCTGCCGCGCGCCACCACCGGCGCTAAATCCAGATAGCGGTTCGAAATATGCACCGCCAGGATCCCGTCCGGCTTCAGATGCCGGAAATACAGCGCGAACGCCTCTCGCGTCAGGAGATGAATCGGGATGGCATCGCTTGAAAAGGCATCCACCGCCAGAACGTCATAATTCTGCGCGGGTTGCCGTTCCAAAACAAGCCGCGCGTCGCCCAACAGCGCTTTGCAATCGCCGGGGCAATCGCCCAGAAAAGTAAAATAGCGCCGCGCCACGGCAATATCGAGAGCATTGATTTCGTAAAACCGGAACGCATCACCGGGACGGCAATAGGCGGCGATCACGCCCGCCCCCAGCCCGATCACTCCCACTCGCAGACTCCCGCGCTGCTCCTGCTTCAGGCGGATCGCTCGCCCGATGCCGGACTTCTCCCCGTAATAACTCGTCGCCTCGCGCCTTCTCGCCGGGTCCGAAAGCTGCTGCCCGTGAACGATGGTCCCATTCACCAGCTTGCGCATGGGGGTCCACTCGTTGTTCTCCTTCTCCTCCGTCACGCGCAGCACGCCGTAAAAATTGCGTTCGCTCACGAGAAAGCGCGCCCGGTCGCTGATCTCGCTGAACGCCAGATACCCGGTCAGCGCCGCGACAAACAGCGCGGCCGCGGCGCGCAACCGCAGGCGCGGAATCCGCGGCCAAAGGACGATCGCGATCGACGCCGCGCAAGCCACAAGTGACAGCGGCAATTCGAGATAGGAGTTAAACAGCCGGGGCGCCGCAACGGCCACGAAGAGCCCTCCCAAAGCGCCGCCGAGGGCGAGCGATAAATAAAATTTCGTCAAATGCCGCGCCGCCGGTTTCAAACGCGCCAACTCCCCATGGCACGCCATGGAGCAGACGAAGAGACCGCCCGCGAACAGTGGGACTGCCCAATCGATTCGCAAATTGCCGGAGTTGAAGTAAATGCCAAACCCCATGGCGGCCAGCGTGATCGCCAACAACGGCAGAAAAACCGCGCGCCGGTAGGTCCGCTCGCTTTCAAAGCAGAGGATGAAGCTCAACAGATACAACGCGAGCGTCAGCACCCATAGAAGCGGAATCGGCGCGACGTTCTGCGTGATGTGATTCGTGATCGCCAGCAGCAGCGCCGAGGCGCACGCCGGCAATGCCACCCACAACGCCTGCGCGCTCCACCGCGGCGGCGATTCAAGTCCGCCTCGTTCGTCCGCGGCAACAACGGGTTCCACGCGGCAGCGCACTGCCGGGCGCAACGCCACCCCCGCGCATAAGACCGCAAATGCCGCGTATGCCGCCGACCACGCCAGCGCCTGAACGCGTCCTGTCAGCCACGGCTCGATCGCGACGGGAAAGCTGATCAGCGCCAGCATCGACCCGGCGTTTGAGACCGCGAAGAGGCGGTACGGAACTTTGCCCGGGTGGGATGCCGCGTACCACGCCTGCAGCAACGGACCGGTCGCCGACAGCATGAAATACGGCAGCCCCAGGGACGCCGCGAGCAGCAGGACGATACGCAGCGCCGGATCCCCCCCGGCGCTCTTCCATCCCACCGAAGGGATGATCGGCAATGCCAGTAAGCTGCCGCCCAGCAACGCCGCGTGCAGCAGCGCTTGAGTCTTCGGTCTGAAATACCGAATCGAGCAGTACGAGTAGACATAGCCTGCCAGCAGCGCGATTTGAAAAAACATCAGCGCCGTCGTCCACACCGCCGCCGAGCCGCCAAACCAAGGCAGGATCATCTTCGCGACGATCGGCTGCGCTTCGAACAGCAGAAAGGCGCCGAGCGCGACCGTGACGCCGTACAACAACATGAAGGCGTACCATATCACACGCCGTCTACACTGAGGTTGTGGAGGTCGAGTTTCACCCCCGCGGCATCTATCTCCCGCAAATCGAGCTGTGGCTCGATAGCCTGGAAGATTGCGCCTCGACGTGGATCTCGCACGGCCACGGCGATCACGCGCGCGGCATCCACGGCCTCGTTTACGGCACGGCCGAAACGTTGAACATCTATCGCGCCCGCCTCTGGGGCGCGACGGAAACGATTCCCGCCTGCCGGCCCATCGAGTATCGCGTTCCCTGGGAACACAATGGCGCACGCCTCACGGCCTACCCCGCGAGCCACATCGTTGGCGCCGCTCAGCTCCTTATTGAATATGGCGGCGAACGTCTCGTGTACACCGGCGATCTGAAGCTTCGTCCGCCCATCTGCGGCCACGAAACCGAGATTGTTCCGTGCGATCGTCTCATTATCGAGTCGACCTTCGGGCTGCCGATCTATCGTTTCCTGACGCGCGAAGAAGGCCGCCGGCGAATCGTCGAGTTCGCGCAAGATTGCCTGTCGGCGGGAATCATGCCGGCCTACATCGGGTATCCGCTGGGTCGCGGGCAGGAGATCGTTCACGTTCTGTGCGAGGCCGGCATTCCCACCGCCGTTCACGGGTCCATCGCGCGCTTCATCCCGGTTTACGAGTCGAACGGCTACGCCTTCCCCGGCTGGACGCCCTACCGCGCCGGCGAAACGGAAGGCAAGGCGCTGGTCACCGTGCCGGAATTCCGCAACATTCTCGAAGCGGGCGATAAATCGTACCGCCTCGCTTATGTTTCCGGATGGGCGGCGCTCGATAACGCCCGCGCGCGCGTCGGCGCCGAAGAACTGATTCCCTATTCGGACCATGCCGATTTCGAGGAGCTGATCGAAATCGTGACGCGGAGCGGCGCCCGCGAGGTCGACGTCGTACACGGTTATACCGAGCTGTTCGCGCATATTTTGTCGCAGCGCGGCATCGAAGCTCGCGCGCCTCGCGAAGCCGCCGCCCGCGCCACTAGCGACGAGATTCCCGAGGGTTGATGGACCAGCTCGCCAATATCTGCGAACAGGTCGTTCGGTACGGCGGCCGGCTCCGCAAGATCGCCATCGTCGCCGATTATCTGAAATCCCTGCCGGATGACGATTTGGCGCGCGCCGTCCACCTGCTGTCGTCAGGCCCCATCGTGAACGCCGTCGCGCCCGGCACGCTCTTCGGTTCCGACGACAAGCGTACGCTCTCCATCGGCTACGCCACACTGCGCGAAGCCTACAAGGCCGTCACGGGCTGGGACGACTGGGTGATCGGACGCTGTCACGAGGAGGTCGGCGATACAGGCGAAACCATTTGCCTGCTGCTGCCCGGCCACACCGAAAATCTGCCGCTCTCGCTCGCGCAGGCCGAGGATATCTACACGCGGCTCTACCGTTCGCGCCGCACCGCCGAAAAGATTGAGGTTCTGCGCGGCGCGCTATCTTCTGTACGCCCGTTGACGATGAAATATTTCATCAAGGTGATCACGGGCAGTCTGCGGATCGGCCTGCAAGCCAAGATGGTCGAGGAAGCCGTCGCGGCAGCCACCGGCGCTTCGCTCGACGAGGTCAAGCAGGCTAACAACAGGCTCGGGGATCTGGCGCGAGTGGCGCACGCCGCGCGCTACGGCGAACTTCATCATATCGCAGCGCGGCTGTTCCATCCCATGGATTTCATGCTCGCGAAGCCGCTCGATTCGCTCGCCGATCTGCCCGACCCGGAAAATTACATCGTCGAGCACAAATACGACGGCATCCGCTCGCAAGCGCATATTGAGGACGGGCGCGTCCTGCTCTACACGCGCGGCATGGATGAAGTTACGCGATCATTCCCGGAGTTGGCCGCGGCTCTCGGAAGCATCGCCGGGCAGCGCCGTGCTCGACGGCGAGATCCTGGCATGGCGCGACGGCCGCGCGCTGCCGTTCGCGGTCTTGCAGCAGCGACTGGCGCGAAAAAAAGTCGCGGCCAAAATGATGGCCGACGCTCCCGTCGCGTTCATGGCCTACGACATTCTGTATCGCAACGGCGACTTGCTGCTCGATCGCGACATCGAAGAGCGGCGCGCGATTCTGGAGGAGACCTTCGCCGGCCTGCTCGCGAAAGGGGAGGGACCGCCTCTGTTGCTTTCGCCGCAGTATTCGGCCGCCGCGATCGACGACGTCGACCGGCTGTTTTCCGAGGCGCGCTCGAGCGCCAACGAAGGTCTCGTCTTGAAGCGTCGGCGGAGCGTCTATGAGCCCGGCCGCCGCAGTGGGACGTGGTACAAGGTGAAGCGCCCGTATGCCACGCTCGATGTTGTCATCACGGCGGCGGAGCAGGGGCACGGGAAGCGCGCGACGGTTTTGTCGGATTACACGTTCGCGGTGAAATCCGGCGATCGGTTCCTCAATGTGGGCAAGGCTTACTCCGGTCTTACCGATGTGGAGATTCGCGAGCTGACGCGCTTGCTGCGAGCGGCGGCGGTTGAACGCTACGGGGGGGTGCTGCTGGTGCGGCCCGAAATCGTTCTTGAAGTGGCCTTCGATGGCGTTCAGAAGAGCCCGCGTCATAAGAGTGGTTACGCGCTGCGGTTTCCCCGCATCGTGCGCCGGCGCGAGGATAAGAAACCGGACGAGTGCGACACGCTGGATCGCGTTCGCGAGCTGTACGAAGCCTCGCTCGCGGCCGGAATGACGAAGTGAGCGTGCATCCTCATTCCGCCGGAATCGGCCTCCGCCGGGAGACTGACTTATACTCAAAATAATCATGCGCGCGACCGCCGCTTTTCTGCTCCTGCCATGGCTGTGCCATGCCGGCCCTCTAACCCCGGAAAAGGCCGTGAAGCTTCGCGAATTGTCCGATGTGCGCTGGTCGCCCGATGGCTCGCGCGTCGCCTTCACGGTACGCGAAGGCCCCTCCGGTAAATCGACGGCGCGGCACATCTGGGTGTACGACAGCAAGAGCGGCGATACGCGGCAATGGACCTATTCCTCGAAGAGCGAACACGAGCCGCGCTGGTCTCCCGATGGAAAATACCTGGCCTTCCTTTCCGACCGCGAGAATGAATCGCAGGTCTGGCTGATGCCCGTGGACGGCGGCGAGGCGATGAAGTTTACGACGGGAAAATCGGCTATCCAGACATTCCGCTGGTCGCCCGATGGAAGCCGCATCGCCTATACCTCCCCCGAGCCGAAAACTGAAGCCGAAGAGAAGAAGGCCAAGGAATTCGACGATGCCCGAGTGATCGATCTGGACAACAAACCACCGCGGTTGTGGACCGTCGACGTCGCGACGAAAGCCGTCCAGCAGCAGACGAAGGGGGCCTGGGCCGTGCGCGAGTTCGAGTGGATGCCGGACGGCAAGCGAATGCTGATCGTCGCCACCGACCAGCCCACGGCGGAGCGCTACACCAATCGAATTTTCCTGCTCTCGGATGGAAAGATGGACGAAGTGCTGGGGCCTCGCGGTCCGTTTCAGAACGTCAAGGTGGCGCCCGGCGGGGCCTCATTCGCGTTCGCCGGAGCGCGCGTGGACGGGCCTCACGGGCACGACCTGTACGTCTGCTCCTTCGACGCTCGCAAACCGAAGAACCTCACGGCCGGCGGCATTGATCGCGCAGTCGAAAATTATGAGTGGATGAATGGCACGGCGCTCGCCGCGCTATTCGCAAATGGTTTTCACAGCGAGTTGAACGTCGTTGGAGAGGGCAGTCCGCGCAAATTGATTCAAGACGATTCCGTCGATCCCTACAGCTTTGCTTTGAGCAAGAGCGGGCGCGTGGCGTACGTCGCCGGAACCGCCGTGAGAGCGCCGGAGTTGTGGATCGACGGCAAGCAGGTCACGCACCTGAACCGCGATTTCGACAGCGTGCCATTGCGTAAACCGGAGATCGTCACTTACAAGAGCTTCGACGGTCTGCCGATCGAGGCGGCGCTGTTCCGATCCGCTGCGGCATCCGAGGGCCGGCCCGGTCCGTTCATCATGATGATTCATGGCGGTCCGACGGCGCGCTGGAGCGACCGCGTCGATACGCTGACGCAGCTCCTGGTCGCGCACGGCTATAGCGTGATGCAGCCGAACATTCGCGGATCGCTCGGTTATGGGCACAAGTTCATCGAGCTAAATCGCGGCGATTGGGGCGGCGCGGACTTCAAGGACGTGATGGCAGGCGTCGACGAGATGGTCCGCCGTAATATCGCCGATCCAAATCGCCTTGGAATCTGCGGCTGGTCTTATGGGGGCTACATGGCGGAATGGGCCATCACGCAAACGGACCGCTTCAAGGCCGCGGTTTCGGGCGCCGGCATGGCCGACCTCGCGGTGGAGTTCGGAACGGAATCGAATCCGGTATACGACGAGTGGTTCTATGGAACGCCGTACGAAAAGCCGGAGGGTTTCCGCAAGTCTTCGCCGATCACTTATATTCGCAATGCCAAGACGCCCACGCTGATTCTCCAAGGCGACGCCGACACAACGGATCCCATGTCGCAGAGTCAAATGCTCTATCGCGGTCTGAAGCGCTACAACGTACCCGCCGAGCTGGTCATTTATCCGCGCGAACCGCACGGCTTCCACGAGGAGAAACATCTGATCGACCGCGAGACCCGCATCCTCCACTGGTTCGACAAGTATCTCGGCGGCGCCGATGCGGCCTCAAGCGCCGCGCAGTAGCCGCTACAAATATTCCTGCATGCGCTTGCGCAATCCGAGATAAGCCAACAGCGCGATCGCGGCCGTCACGAAAGCGGCCTGCGGTTCGAAACTCGATAGCATCTTGAATCCTTTCGCGACCGCGCCGTCGAAGGCCGCTTGATCGATTCTCAGGGTTTGACCCAATGCCTGGTCGAATTGATCGAACGCCCAATTCGATTCGCCTGGGTTCGCGTCGGTGCATAGCATCACGGCATCGGCATGATGACCGCCGCGTTCGAGCCTGCGAATCTGAGCGTCGATTCGCACATAAGCGTTCCATCTCCGCACTGTTGCGGTGGCTGGCTCGAGTTCGCCCTGGAAACGAATATTCCCAAGCTCGTCGGCGAGGTAGCCTGTATACCCGTTCTGCTTCAGCTCGCTCAGATTCAGCTGCAGCGCCTGCTCCGGACTGCGCCCGGCAGGCGCATTTAATAGCGCGGCGGAGCCGGTGTTGAAGCTGTGTTCGTAATCGGCCGCGTTCGCCGTATCGAGCAGGTAGCGGCGCTGGGCGGATTTGGCGGCATAGGCGGCCGCGCGCGCCTGCCACAACGAGTGTATCGAGGTAAACGCGTTCTTGGCGATCCTCAGCTGCGTCCTCTCCGCCGACATGAGATGGATTGCCTGGGAGGCGAACGCAAACGTCAGCAGCGTCGCCAGAAGTAACAATGGATTCAACGTGCGATGGGTCCGCTCGCTCAGGAAAACTTGCAATAAGAACAAGGCGCCAAGCAGCGCCGCGCGCCGCCCCCAGTACGAACATGCGTGCGCCCCAGGCGCGCGCGTCCTGCGCGAGGTAGGTCCTCTCGAGCGGATCGAGCTTGGCCTTATCCAGCGCTTCGGCGGACGGCAGGAGTTCGTTGTCGAGCGTTCTTGCGGCATTGCGATAAGCTTCGACGAAACTGCCATTGCGCTGTTCCCGCAGATCACGCGCCTTCTGGGCCAGCGCGGCGTACGTCCCGATGCCAAGCTGAATGCGCTCGATCGGCTTTCGCTCGGCACCGCCCGATGTAATGTCGCCAGCCTCCGTGATGAGAGCGGAGGCAGCCTCGGCGCGGCGCGCCTCATAAGCCTGCACGGCGTCCGAGCCCTTCCCGGGCGGCTCCAGCAACTCCCCGGCGACGCTTGCGTCCATGTCCGCGAGAGCGGATTTAATCTGTTGCGCCGCGACGATGCCAGGCTCCGAACTCTTGCCGATGCTCTGCAATGCCCCGCGATGGACGCCGGCGCCCGTGATCAGAGCGAGCAGCAGCAACGCGTCAAGAGCCCAGATCGAAACAAGGCCCACTCGAAAGACGCGTAAAGTATTCCAACGCCGCGCGTAGGGCGGCGGCTGACCTGGCGCACGAACCGACATCGCGGCGCTCATATTCTTACTCGCCCGAGCAAATCGTGAGCAGCGTCCAATGGCCCAGCGCGATCTTGTCCCCGTCGCGCAATGAAGCCTCCGCCATGGGCTCGAGATCGCCGCCGTTGAGTCGCGTGCCGTTTACCGAGCCGATATCGCGCAATGTCAGAGAGCCGTCGGGAGCGACCGTCAACACGGCATGACGATGCGAGACGGCATCGTCGTGATCGAGCGATATTTCAGGAAAGATGGCGCGCGATTCGCTGCGGCGTCCGATGAGATTGAGGGGTTTGCGGAGCGAAATCGTGAACGGTTCCATTGCAGCCGGCGGCTCGGGAGCGTCCCCGTCGCTTGGGGTAGGATCGATGCCGACGGCCACGCTCCAGTTCGTGGATATTGCCGTTCGGGGAGCCGCGATATTCACAACGGGAATCTCGCCATGCGCTCCGGTCAAAAAATTGAATCCGCAAACCTCGCAGAAACTGCCGCTGTCCGCTGAACGCGGCGCGGCGCAATCGGGGCACGAGCCGTTCCCGTCCGGCGATCGGCCGTTTCCGGCGCTGCTTCGAATCTTGGCGCCGCACACCGCGCAGAAATCCGCATCCGCGGATTCGTGGCCCTTGGGACAGGAGTATGCAGGCATCGCCATGGTCCTTTAGGATGTCTTCACGATGCGCGCCGTCTTGGTCGAGCGCGTTTCGAGCGCCATTTCGTCTTCTTTGGCCACACGCCCTTTCAGCCGCACGGTCCCCTTCTCCACGTCCTGTATGTCCACCACATTTCGCAGCAGCTTGGCGGTCGCCTCATTGCCGGATTCATGCGCGATGCGGACCGCGTTCCCCAAAAACGCCGCGGCTTTGTCCACATCGCCCGCGGCCCGCGCATCCAGGCCGTCCTGGATCGATTGCGCCAACTCCGCCTGGCCGGTGTAATGCGCCACCATGCGGTCTATCTTCGTCGACTTCCCTTCATCGTCGGTCCAGATGGCCACGATGCGCGCCTCCGCCGCCTTGTGCTCCACGCCGCCGGTCCAGTACATGAGGCTGGCGCGGCCTGCCAACACCTCGTCGCCGACGGCCCCGGGAGCAACCTCGATACAGAAATGAAAATCGCGCGATTCGCCTTTGCCCCATGCTCCCGTCGGATAGTCGCGCACTTGCGGCTTGCTCTGTCGCGCGCGCGGCGTCAGATCCACGATCGCCGGACTCACCTCCTTGCAGTACTTGACGTTTGCCCCCTGCGGCGTCCAGAGGCGCAGAAAAACATCCGTTACGGACTTGCCCAGCGCCTTTTTGAGGATCGCCTGAAAGTCCGCATTGATCTGCGCGGGAGCGGGAATAATATCGGTCGTACCCAACAGCTTGGTGGAGATTTTCTGAAGCTGTTCTACTGCCCAATCGGTTCCAACACCGCGGCAATCGCATTGGAAAACGCCTTCGCACGCCGCGAGAATTTCATCCAGGCGCGCCGCGTCCTGCTCGTCGTTCTGACCGTCGGTAAGTAGCACCGCCTGGCGGATCGCGCCGGGCATGGATTGAAACTGATGCAGCGCGACCGCGAGCCAGGAGGAGATGAACGTGGCGCCCTCGGCGCGGATCTGCCGCAGGGCGGCAATGGCGCGCTGCTTGTTTTGGGGCGATGCGACGCTCACGGAACATAGCAGTTGCGCCGCGCTCGCTCCCGTCACAACAAAGAAGGAGCAGTCCTGCGGCAACAGGTGCACCAGGCGAACCATGGCCTCCCGCGCGGCGAAGATCTTGCCGCCCTCCATGGACCCCGACACGTCGCAAATAATGCCGAACAAGCGAGCCTCGGCCGCGGCGCCGGCGCCCTCCGCGGCCGTGACGGTCATGATCGCGTGCACCTCGCCCGAGCCGGCCGGCAGGTATTGGTTTTGGAAAACATCCGCTGTGAAATCCGTCCCCATATCATCGAATCCGCAGCACAGCGGCGGTAACGTTGTCGTGACCTCCGCAATCGTACGCATACTGAATCAGGCGGCGCGCGACGTCGATCGCCGCGGTTGAATCGCTCCCCGCATCGTCGACCAGCGCGGCGAGCCGCGCCCCATCCGGAGCGTAGTTCCACAGTCCGTCGGTGCACAGCAGGAGCCACCCGGAGCCCTCCAGCCGCACGCCCGCGATATCGGGAGTCGCGTTGCCCGCTGCATCGGCGCCGAGCCAACGAGTTATGCCGTGAGAACGCGGCGATCTCCCGGCTTCCTCCGGCGTCATCTGGCCGTCCTCTACGACTGCGTTGATCCAGGAATGATCGGCCGTCAATTGGCGCGCCTCGCCGTTCGAAATCCAGTACGCGCGGCTGTCGCCGACCCAGCCGATCGTGGCCGCGCGATCCTCCACCAGCGCCGCGACCAGCGTAGTTGAAGGCGATTCTTCCTCTTGGCCGTTCGAATCCGCGAGACGTTGCGCCGCTTCGGCAACGCATGTTCGTATGGCGTTCTCCGGTCCTTCCACGGCGCCGTTCGCGAGCATCCGCCCCAAGGCCTCGATCATGTACGCCGCCACCGCGGACGAAGCCTGCTCCGGTTGGCGCGAACATGAAACGCCGTCGCAGACTACCAGCGCATAGCCCGATCCCGCCTGCAGCAATCCGAAGCGATCGTCATTGCGCGCGTGCACCAGACCGCGATCGGTGGCCGCCGCACAATCTTCAGAGAGCGTCTGCTCCTGGCGTCCGGGATCCAAAGCGCGCGCACGCCGGCCGCAGCGCGCGCAGAATCCATCGTCGTCGATTTCGTCCGATCCACAGGAGCAGGCCGCGATGAGGCGCTTGCCGCATTCCTCGCAAAAGATATCGTCCTCCGGGATCGTCGCGGCGCAATGTGGGCAAGTCATAAATTCCTGGCGCGCTCAAAATAATGTTCGCGGTCGCACCTGGTTGGCTTCGTCGATCAGTTCGACGCGTTCCTCGCCGGTTACGAACTGCGCCATCCGCCGCAACGATTTCTCCAGGCATGCCCGCAAAATCTTTTTCTTGAACGGATGCCCGAAAACCGTCAGCGCCGGATCGGGCTTTACTTCGCCGCTATAAAGAACGTCCAGCGCGGCATCGAGGATTTGCGCATGCAGGCGGTGGGCATTCATGCCCTCGAGACCCACGCTTTCCGCGACCGCGGACGCTTCGGCGAGATCCGCGCAGGACGGCGCGGCATGATCTTGTCCGCTCAGTATCCGCGCAGCGGCAATACGCGATCTCGTGTACAGAGCCGAAGATTGCGGAACGCGATTCAACGCGGCGACGGCCGCCCGGCGTTCGCCCCTGCTCAACAAACAGCGCGCCAGCCCGAAGGCCGCCGAAACAAAAGACGGATCGGTCCGCGACACGAGATCGAACATTTTGATCGCGACGTCGAGATTGCCGGCCAGCTCCGACGCCAGCGCTAGCGCCACCTTGGGCGCTAATTCACCGGGCAGATCGAAGTACACCTGATCGAAGTTCTTCACCGCTTCGGCGGCATTCCGGCGCGAGAGATTGAGCCGCCCGGAGTACCAAAGCACGCGCCAGTCCCAGGGATCTTCCTCGCCAAGCGACTTCAGAATCCGCGCCGCCTCTTCGTGCCGCCCCGTTTCGGTGAGCGTCGCGGTGGCGCGTAAACCCGCGTTCTCGTTATTTGCCGCTTCGCCCCGCGTCCGAATTATCGAGCAACGGCATCGGCAAGTGATGGTAATCCGGCTCAACCGGCTCCATTTCGCCGCCGGATTCGACCGCCAGCAGGTCGCCGCCGAAAAACAGGCTGCCGCCGGGACGCGGCACGCCCGTCTCGAGCGAGACGACTTCACGCAAAACTCCGAGAAGTTGGTGGGCCATGTCTTCCGCCGATTCGAAGCGGTCGCCGGGATTGTGCGCGGTCGCCTTCAAGAGCAACCGGTAAAGCGATTCCTGGGTCGCGAACAGCGGCTCCTCCGCGGGGCCGGGCAGCGTGTGGCGATGCTCGCTCGAGAAGCCGCGAATTTCCGTCAGCAGTACCGCCAGGGTCCTGCCGACGGTATAAAGGTCCGATGCGATAGTCGGTCCTTCGGCGGCTTCCGGAGCGCTATATCCAGCAGTCCCATATATGTCGCCTTTCATGTCGTCGATCCGGCGCACGCCGCCCATATCGATGAGCTTGATGTCGTCCTTCTCGAGCATCATATTGTCCGGCTTGAAATCGCAGTAGACCAAACCGGCCTGATGCAGGTAACCAATCGCCGGAAGGATGCGATGTATATAAGCAATGGATTCGGCGGCGGGCAAAGGGCCGCGCTCCTGCCGGATCTGTTTCAACGTCTTCCCCCCGACATACTCCATCACGATGTAGCCTTCAGTGGCGTTCTGCACGAAGTTGTAGATCCCCACAATGTTGGGGTGCTTCACCGACGCGAGGAACTGCCGCTCCGCCAATGCCGCGGCGGCGCTCGATTCATCGTGAGCGTTGAGCAGACCTTTGAGCACCACGTAACGCGAAAGAATCTTGTCGAAGCCGAGATAGATCCAGCCGAGGCCGCCGTATGCGATCGCTCCCTTCACCTCGTATTGCCCGGCGACGACATCCCCCGGCTTGAGCGCCGGCACGAACGAATATTTCTGCCCGCACTTGCCGCAGAATCCCGCTTCGCGCCGCAGCGCGATGCCGCAGCCGGGGCAGAAACGCTTGCGCTCCGGCACCTTCGCTTCGGCCATGATGGCCTTCTCGGGATCCGTGCCCGGAAGTTCCGGCAGCGCGATCAGGCCCGCCCCGAGTTGCTTGCGCGCGCTTCGCGAGGTGGCGCGGCTGGACCGGGGCCGCCCGTTGGCGGCGCGGCTAGCCGGTAAGGATCCCGTCCCCGTGCTTACCGGCGAACCATTGAAGGCGCTTTGCGGAGCAGCGCGCGGCTTCGCCGGAGCGTGCCCGCACACGTCGCAGTAGCCGTCCTGAATAGTGCCCGTGCAACCTTTCTGCCGGCACCGATCTCCGTCCATACTTACCGCAATGTCCCGTTAGATTTGACGCTGCATCTTCGCGGTCCGGCCACTCAGTCTTGTCTCGTATTCGGCGACTGCCGTCCCGGCGTCGGCGAGCGCCGTGGGACGCGTATAAAGACAACGTTCCGCGGCCGAGGCAAGTTCCCTTAAATCGTCGCTCTCGGCCACTCCGTAGGCGCGCGCTTTGGCCTTTAACGCATCCAGCCGTCCGCGCAACTCCTTGCGGGCCTCCACGCGCCCGCGCGCTTCGTTCAACAGCGCTCGCGAAGCCGTCAGACAATCTTGCGCCGAGGTCTCCCAATTCCGCAGGCCGACCCTGATCGGCTGCAACAATCCTTCGGAGTAGCGCTTTTCCAAGCTCTCCAGCCATTGCCCCAGCCCGGCGATCCGGTCGTCCGGTTGTGGATCGGAAAGCGGCCGCGGCCCGGATGTTTTTTCCCGCGCTTCATTAAATGCCGACCGCGCCTGCGCATGGATGTCGCACAGCAATCTCCACTGCGAGCGCGCCGCGGCCAATCGGCTTTCGAACTGCTTGCGCTCCGCATCCCTTTGATCGAGGGCGGAGCGGATTGCGGCTATTGCCGGCTGAACTTCGCCATCGAAGGTCGCCGATGCCCCCAGGGGATCGCTCTGAAGCCGGCCGCGCAGCTCCTCCAGCCGCTCGCTCATTTCGTCCAGATCGAGGGCCTGCTCCCGGTCGCCGCCCGCGCGCTGGCGCAGAACATCGATTTCTTCGTGCGCGCCGCGCATCTCGCGCGCGAGACGCTGCCAGGCCGCGTCGGTCTCGAACACCGCCGCCTTGGCATTCTCATAGGCGTGACCCATGGCGTTCAGAAGCGCTTCGGGGGCCACGCGCTCCGATTTGTCGATGGCGCTGAGCAGCCCCCGCTCCTCGACGGGAATCTCGGTCCGCGGCAGATGTATGGAATGGCCGAGAAGCACGGCTTCGATTTCCCGCAGCCGCTGCTCGCCCACAAAGAGCGACGGCAGAGCCTGGCGCATAACGCCGGCGCGCTCAATCGTGGCTTCGAGCAGCGTGAACCATTGGAACAGCGCATTCATGGCCGCTAGCGCCGGCGTCACCCGCGCGGCCGTTTCTCCGCTGAGCCGCGCTTTGGGATCCTTCTGTGCCGCGGCGATCTGCTCGTAAGCGGGATGCGACTGCAGATCGACCAGATTATGCGCGATCGCGCCGAGCCGCGCCTTCCAGGAAGCGAGGCAGTTATCTATCTGCTGCAGCGTCACGATCTTCTACTTCGATCTTCGCAAGTCTAGACGGGCGCGGTTGGAGCGGCGCCTAAAGCACGCCAAGGCCGTTAGCGCCGCGGCGAGCATCCCTATTCCGCATAGGTGCGCTCCCGCAGCATCGCATCGCTTTCGCGCAGCCAGGCCGCGAACAACGTCAGGCCCGCGACGATATAGACGATGCCCGCCGGAACCCACATGATGAGCCCGCCGATCTGCTGGTCTTGAAGCGCGGTCAAACCCCAGCTTCCCACGCTGCTCTGGTACGCCGGATACCAGACGGTCCGCGAAAACGTGAGCAGCGCGCCGAGGATGCTGGTGTGGACGGCCGTCGTGAAAATGTACAAAACGCCTGCGCCGTAGCTGGCGCGGCCGCGCGCGTAAAACAGCGACCACCAGAAAAGAAGAGCCGAGCCGAAGAAACTGAGATGCTGTGCGGCGTGAATTCCCTCATTTTCGAGAGTTGCCTGAAATAACGCCGGAGCATGCCACGCCCATAACGCAACGGCGTGGATCCACCATGCCGCGAACGGCGTAGTAATGGTGCGCCAGATTCGCTGCACAGGCTGCGTTTTCGACCATTGCCCGGCGGCGCGCCGCCATCCAAACGGCAGCCCCCATAAAAACGGAACCAGCGGACGCGAGAGGACCAGCAGAGGCGCCGCGGCCACCATAAGAATCTCATGCTGGGCCATGTGAGCGGAGAATAACGCTTCACCGAGAGGATGCAGGGGCGAAACCAGCGCCAGCGCGAGCACCACCCAGCCCGACCAGAAGCAAGCCATCTCGCGCGTTGTAACGCCCCGGATGCGGCGCGCTCCCCGGGCGTAAAGAAAAGCCGCGATGGCCAGTGGAATTACTATGCCGGGATCGAAGGCCCATGCCGTCCACAGATCGTGCGGCTGCAGCGGCTCGCCCTCATGCGCGAAGGCAACGGCTGGAAGCGCGATGGAGATCGAAACCGCGCGCGCAGGCATCCTTGACGACAGAATCATTGGCAACCCGACAGAACAACATCCGGAATCGCCTGCACGATAATCACCAGGAAAAACATCGCGCTCAGCGCAATTCCGCTTATCGCCATGGCGCGCGCGCGGGCGATAGGCGAGCCGCCCTCGCCCGGCAATTCCCGGCCCGCTTCGCGCCATTCACGCCACGCGAGCAATCCCGACGCCGCCACAATAATAAGCGCGACAACCGTGACAATATAAAGCGCCGGCATCCAGCCGAGCGTGCAGGCCCACGGCACGAGCACCCAATTGGCGCCGAAGCTGATCATCCATACGATGGGCCCAGTCAAAACACCGGTCCACAGCGCAACATTGCGATTCGTCACGGCGCTCCCACCAAGTGCGGCCCCCAATAAACGACGACATAAAGGGGTATCCAGATGAGCACGATGAAGTACCAGACCACGCTGTCGACGTGAACGCCAAGGCGCTGCTTCTCCCCATAGCGTCCGCTCGCAATGATGACGATCAGCACCACCGTGAACAACAAATCCGCGACGGCGTCGAGAGTGTGAAGAAACAGAATGCTCCACACGATCGTCCCGTGTGCATCCGTCCGCCAAGTAAAGTTGAACGTCGCGACTTCCGCGGCCCGGACGACGATAAATGCGAATCCCAGCACAACGTTCGCGACCAGCCAAAGAACCATCTTGCCGCGGTCGTTTCTCTTAGCGGCTTCGCTGGCCCAATAAGCGGCCGGCGCGCTCAAAAACAGAGGCACAAGAGCGATGCTGGGAAGCAGCGTGTGCGGCAACTGCGTGCCGGGCGGCGGCCATACATCGACGCTCAGCCGCATATAGAAATAAATCGCGATCAGGATGAAGAACGTCGTGCCCTCGATCGCGGCCAGCATCAATTGTCCCCACCACAGCGGCGCCTGGCTGGAGATGTCGTAGGGAGGAAGCGAGGAAACGTCGAGCGTTCGCCTGGCCGTCATGGCTCAACCTCAACGGGCGGATGCGGCCAAAACCACCCAACCAACCCGATGAGCGATAGCAGCAGCGCAATGTAATACCAACCGAATGCGAATACGGACCCACTCAGCCCGATGCTGGCTCCGAGAGCGGTCAGAAATGGCCACAGGGAGGAGCCCGGGAGCACGTATCGGTGATGCGGCTGGGCATCCATCAACGTCGTGACCAGGACCTCGCGCCGGTCTTGGCGCAAGCCCGTCACGGCGATGCGTTCTTCGGGCCGCGTCCACAGGGGATAGCGGCTGGTCGCGACGGGCAAGTGAAGAAAATTGTAGTTCTCGGGTGGCGACGCGGCCGCCCATTCCAAAGTTCCGGACTCCCAGGGATCGTCTCCGGCAATCGCGCCGTGCATGCGGCTCGTGAAGAAATTGATCAGGAAAACGATTCCGCCGAGCGCGATGATAAACGCTCCGATGGTTGCGAGGAGATTCGCGGGTCCCCAGCCCATCTCGGCGGGATAAGTGTAGATGCGCCGCGTCATCCCTTTCAATCCCAGGATGTGCATCGGAAAGAAAGTCACGTTGAAGCCGATGAAGAGTATCCAGAAGTTGATCTTTCCCAGGGTTTCGTTCATCAGGCGTCCCGTCCACTTCGGATACCAGTAATAGAACCCGCCGAAGAGCGGGAACAGCGCGCCGCCGATCAGAACGTAGTGAAAATGCGCCACGATGAAGAACGTATCGTGGACCTGTAAGTCGAGCGGAATCGACGCGATCATGACGCCGGTAAGCCCGCCCAACACGAAAATAAAGATGAATCCGAAAACGAAGTGCAAGGCGGCGCTGAGACGCAAACGTCCGGTCCACAACGTGGCGAGCCAGCAGAAAATCTGCACGCCGCTGGTGATCGCAATCATCATGCTCGCCGCCGTGAAGTAGGCTTCGCCGATCTGCGGCAGACCGGTCGCGAACATATGATGCACCCACAGTCCGAATGCAATGAAGCCGTTCGCCACGATTGAGAGCACCATCGCGAGATAGCCGAATACGCCCCGCCGGGAAAATGCCTCGACGATGGACGACACCATACCCAGAGCCGGAATGAAAATGATGTACACCTCGGGGTGCCCAAAGAACCAGAAGACGTGTTGGAACAGCAGCGGGTCGCCGCCCTCGGCGGGATTGACGAAATGCGTGCCGATAGTGCGGTCGTTCAGCAGCATCACCGTGCTCGCCAGCATGACCGCGGGCATGGCGAATATCACCATGAAAGACTGCACCAGCATTCCCCAACAGAACAGAGGGATACGATTGAGCGTCATGCCCGGCGCGCGCATTTTCAGAATGGTTGCGATCAGCTCCGCCGCCACGCACATCGCCGAGATCTCAGTAAACGTGATCATCTGCGCCCAAACGTCCACTCGCTTCCCGGGCGAATATTCAGGGCCGGAGAGAGGCGTGTAAGCGAACCAGCCAACGTCCGGAGCGGTGTTGGACAACACGCCGAAGTAGAGGAAAATGGCGCCGCATAAATACATCCAATAACCGAATGCGTTGAGGCGTGGAAAGGCGACATTTCGCGTTCCCAGCATGAGCGGAACCAGGTAGATTCCCATTCCCTCCATCATCGGAACGGCGAATAAAAACATCATCGTGGTTCCGTGCGTGGTGAAGATCTCGTTGTACCTATCGGCGCTCAGGAACGTGTTGTCCGGCCGCGCCAGTTGCAGGCGCATGAGCAACGCTTCGATCCCGCCGGCCAGCAGAAAAATAAATGCCGTGATGATATAGCGGCGTCCGATGCCGGTATGCGTCGTGACCGAAAGCCAGCCGAAGATTCCGCCGGGACGGCTCCATACGCGCTCGAGTTGTTTGCGCTCGCGTTCGTCTTCGTCGGGCCGGCGGGGCGCGGTCTCGAGAGGCAGGCTCATTTCAGGCTCTCCAGATAATCGACCAGCGGTTGAACGTCCTCCGATTTCATCGCGATGGTCGCCATGTGATTCCCCGGTTTTATTTTTTGTGGGTCCGTGATCCAACCGGCGAGATTGCCCTTGGTGTTCGGCAGCGTTCCGGCCGCGAGGGTGAAGCGGCCTCCGAAATGCGACAGATCCGGCCCGTTCTGGCCGTTAGCCCCAGTGCCGGCGATCGTGTGACACCAGATGCAGGCGTGACTCATGAAGACTTGCTGCCCGTGCTGCGTGTCGGGGTCGGAGGGCGCGGCCGCTGGTTGCAGTTGCCGGTCGTACCAGGCCTTAAAACGATCTTCGGGTTCCGCCACAACCCACAAAGCCATGTGCGCGTGCTGCATGCCGCAAAATTCCGCGCACTGTCCGCGGTAACGTCCCGGACGATCGGCGCGAATCCACTGGCTGGTGATTCGCGACGGAATCAGATCGGTTTTCCCATATAGATTGGGGACCCAGAAGCTGTGGATCACGTCGTGCGAAGTTCCGCGAATCATAACGGGCCTTCCAACGGGAATGTGGATCTCGTTCGCGGTAACCGCAATCATGCTGGCGTTGTCGTTTATGTACCGGACGTACCACCACCATTGATTTCCGGTCACCTCGATGGTCATGGGATTCGGCGCGAGGCTTAGGTCCGCATCGGCTTTGCCCGTGGCGACGCTCACCACGACTAGCGCGATCAGGATCAAAACCATGACGATGCTAGCCGCGCCCACCGTTCGCGCCAGCCTACGTTCCGTCTCTTCCGAGGGCGCGTGAGTCTCCTCCAGCGGCTCCTGCTCGAAGCCCCGATGCCGGCGAGTAAGCGCCCAAAGCAATACGCCGATAACGATTACAAAGATGGCCCCGAGCAGCCAGAAGAGAAACCACCACAGCATTTCGATGCGGCCCGACTGCGGCCCTGCCGCATCCACGACCGATTGCTGGTGGCCCGCGCACCCCCACAGCATTAGAGCCGGCAACACAGACACCAGCGCGGCCCGAAGCCTCACTTCGTCACTCCGTGTACCTTGTTCTGGATCGTGAACGGGTTCGGTTCTATGTTGTCCGTACGATCGGGCGTGGCCGCTGTAGGCTCCTCGTGATTCATGGAGCGCACAAAAGCGACGAGCTCCCAAACCTGATACTCGGGAATCCGGCCACCCCACGAAGGCATGCCGTTGGGGCGACCTTTGACGATGGTATCGAAGAGATTAGCCGGCTCGCCGCCGTAGATCCATTCCGTCTTGATGAGCGGCGGCCCGATGCCTCCGCCTCCGTGCGCGTGGCAGCCGGAGCAGTTATACCAGTCGAAGAGGCGTCCTCCTTCGGAGATGGCGTAGGCGTTTCCGTAATCGGGATTTGTGACCTGCGGCTGCGATTGCGCGCCCCCTGGCTGCAACATGCTTTCGCGCGCTGCGTCGCTAAAGATGGCGAGCCGCGCCGGCGCCGGGCGCACATTGCGCTTCTCGCGCTGGCACGCGGTCAGTGCGAGACAGCAGATTGCGACGGCTGCATAGATTCGCATTTCGGCTTTCCCTCTTGCGGCGCCAATGGCACGCCATACTGTTGCAAAAGCGCTTGTATGTCCGCAGTAGCGGCGCTCGATCACGCCGTCGAGCTTGTCCCGCAGCGCATCGTCTCCCTTGCGCACGCCCATGGACATTTCGTACGCGAACGGGACGCCCAGAAACATCGCTGGAGACACCGCGGATATTTCAAGCGGGTTCGCTGCGCGCCTTCGCAAAGTAACCGGCGAACGGTCCCCAGACTATGGCGACATCGACGTCGCCGCGCTCCACCGCATCCACCAGCTTGGCGGGGGGATTCGCTTCCCCGTAGGAGCCAAACAGACTGTATCCCACGAGATTCGCCGCGAGTCCGCGCCGCGCCAGAGCCACGGCGGGAGGCGCATAATCGTCGCCCACGACGTGGATTCCGATACGCCATTTTTCGAACCTTGCGTCATCCAGCGAGCATACGCGTAAAGCGCGGTCCTGACGCGATACGAAGACGTATGTCGAACGGTAGTACGGCTTGGTGACCTCGATTGAGTCGAGCGCTGCCGGGATGCCCATCAGAACGTCGCAGCGGCCCGCGTCCAGCGAATTCTTGATGAAGGATTTCCTCTGCGACCACCACGTATATTCGAGCTTCGCACCGAGATCTCGCGCCACCATCGCCGCCAGACGGTTCTCGAACCCTTCCCTCGCCTCGTTCGAAAATGGTAAGTTATTCGGGTCCGCGCAGACGCGCAGCGCCGGGATATTTCCGGCCCATGCGATGCCGAATGCGAGCGTCAGACTAAGGCAGCGAAAATACATAAAGCATTCCGCCCTTCGTCGTATACTTGCCCAGATCGGACATGGCATTCAGGAAACCGAGCGCGCCAGTGCCGTCCTGCGCATTCAAACCTCCCGCCACGATGGCGCCCGACCAACCGCCCACGCCCGATAGAACTGCGACGTATTGTTTACCATCCGGACCCTTGTAGGTGATGGGCTGGCCGATAATGCCCGATCCAACTTTGAACTGCCACAGAAGATTTCCGTTGCGATCGTCGAGCGCCTTGAACCAGCCATCCATGGTGCCGTAGAACACCACGTCGCCGGCCGTTACAACGGTTCCGCTCCAGGCCGGAAATTGCTCCTTCACGGCCCATACGGTCTTGCTCTTCACGGGATCCCAGGCACTGAATTCGCCGCGGTTTCCGCCCGGCCCGGCGTACATCCGCACATTCATTCCCACGTAAGGCGTACCGGAGATGAAGTTGGCCTGCACGCCCTGCTCTTCCATGCAGAGGTTATTGTGCGGAATATAAATGAATCCGGTTTTCGGCGAGAATGCCGACGGCTGCCAGTCTTTGCCTCCCGGCGCGGCGGGACAAACATCGCGCACCGTTTTGAAGCCGCTGGTCTTGGCATCCGCGATCTTAATGCGGCCGGTCTTCAAATCTACGTATTGCGTCGTGTTTTGGAAGACGAACGGCTCAGCCGAGAGTACTTCTCCCGAAGCCCGGTCCATCAGGTAAAGCCGCGCGTTGCGGTCCGGATGCGCCAGCACCTTGCGCGCCTGTCCATTGATATTAAGGTCGAGCAGGATGTTCTCGTTGATGCCGTCGAAATCGTGATTGTCGTGCGGGTTCATCTGGTACGCCCAGATCGCCTCGCCGGTTTCCGGCCGCCTCGCGAATAGCGTGGATGTCCACTTGTTATCGCCCGGGCGCAGGTCCGGATTCCAGGGGCCGGGATTCGAAGTGCCGTAGTAGATCAGATCGAGATCCGGGTCGTATGAGATCCAGCACCAGCCCGTGCCTCCGCCAATCTTCCAAGCGTCGCCCTGCCAGCTCTTGACGCCCAGATCCGGCGCGCGATCCGCGGCGTAGAAGGGCTTGAAATTCGGCCCGATCAGCACGTCCTTATCCGGCCCGGTCGAGTAAGCGCGCCAAGCGATTTTGCCGCTATCGGCGTCGAGCGCGGTCAGCCAGCCGCGTACGCCAAACTCGCCCCCGCTATTGCCAACCAGGACCTTCCCTTTGACCACGAGCGGCGCCATGGTCATGGATTCGCCGAGATTGATGTCGCCGAGCTTCGTCTTCCAAACTTCCTTGCCTGTATTCGCATCCACCGCGACGGTCTGCACGTCGAGCGTGTTGTAGTAGATCTTCCCGTTGTAATAAGCGGCGCCCCGGTTCACGACATCGCAGCAGGCCACGCCTTGAGATGCGGGCGTGGGGTTCGGTGAATAGCTCCACTTCATGGGCGCGCCGGGCTTAGTAAGATCCAGCGCGTAGAGAATGTTCGGCCACGGCGTCACGATGTACATCGTGTTGTTTACGACCAGCGGCGCCGCCTCGTGGCCTCTGGTCAGGCCGGTGGAAAATGTCCACGCCAGCTTGAGCGACTTGACGTTCGACGCGTTGATCTGATCGAGAGTGCTATAGCGGGTGCTGGCGTAATTCTTGGCCGCCATCGTCCATTGCCCGTCGTCCGGTTGATTTTGGATTTGGGCGTAAGCGGGAAACGCCAGCAGGAAAATCGCAACAAAAGCTCCCGCCCCTGTTTCAGCAGCGGCCATACTCCCTGTGTAGATCCATTCCTACACTGCTTGATTTCAGAATTTGACGGGCAGACTACGAATCGGTCTCCTCGACCAGCCGTTCCACGCGCACCGAATAGATCGCGATTTTGCCATTCCGGTCGCTATGAAAAAAAACGCGCTGGCTGTTAGGAGAGAAAACGGGCGCGACCTGGGAGGGATCGCCGGCCTTGTGCTCGCACAGCGCCAACTCGCGCTTTGCAGCCCGCACCAGCAGGAGAACATACGGCGAAGCCTTGCTCCCGCTCGCGCCCGCGAACACGCTGGCGTCACCGTTACGGTCGAAGCACACGTATTGCGAAGTGTTGGCGACGAAGCGGTCCTCGTTCGTATCCGGCTCAAACTCGCGAATGTTGTTGAGCTGTTTCCGATCTTCCGGAAAGCTGAGATACAGAACCGTCCGGCCGTCGGCGGACCACATCGCCGATCCGATGCCGCCCTGCGCCGTTCGCAAACGACGATTGTGCGATCCATCGTAATCGGCGAGCCACAGCTCGCGGCCGCGGCGATACAGTACCCCGCTCGCCTCGGCCGCGGCATCGGATCGGCAATCGGTTCACGGCTCTCGATCGTCCCCACGACAGCGCTTCCGGCGAGCCGCACAATCCGTAAGCGCGAAAGACCGGCCGCGGCTTCGACGACGCAGGCGTGAGTACCGTCGGCGGCAACGGAAACGTAAGCCGCCGTGAAACCCTCCGGCGCCTTATACAGCGTCCGATGTTTCAAATTCGATAGATTCGCCGCGAATATCGTTCCGGCGTCCGCATAATAGAACGTTTTGTCGTCCGCCGACAACGATACCGAGTGGCGCGCTAAGGCGTCCGCGCTCGTTAGCTGACGCGACTCGAACGATTTCAGGTCCATGCGATAGACCTGCGCCGTTCCGCTGCGATCGCTGCTATAAATCAGGAACGCCGCTCGCCGTGAAATCGCGCGGCTGTAGTATGGCGGCAAGCGGCTGGCGTGCGATGGATCGGTCAGCCGCAGGACCTCGAACTCGGTCGCGGCATCGCTGTAGCGCTTCGCTTCGGATGGAAAGGTTTCACCGCTGCCCGATGCGGCCCACAGCCTCGCGGCGGGAAGACCCGTTAGAAAAACACGGCGAGTGAATGCGCTGCCCATCCGCAACGTGCCTCCACGGCGGGCAAGCCGCGCTACTCCTCTTCCTCTTCGATGCCTTCCTTGGCGGCCTTGGCGGCGGCGATAATCTTGTCCGCCTGCATGCCGGGCACGAAATCGTAGTGAGAGAATTCCATGGAGTAGGACGCGCGGCCCTGCGTCATGGAGATAAGATCGTTCTGATAATTCAGCATTTCGGCCATGGGAACCTGCGCGCGCAGGATCTGCGTGCTGCCCTTGGTATCCATGCCCTGGATGCGGCCGCGGCGCCCGTTGAGATCGCCCATCAGATCGCCCGCGTACTCCACCGGGGCCTGCACTTCGACGTTCATGATCGGCTCCAGCAGCGCCGGCTTGGCTTGCTGCATGGCGGCCTTGAACGCTTTGCGCGCCGCAAGCTTAAATGCCATTTCGGACGAATCGACGTCGTGGTAAGAGCCGTCGTAAACCGTCACTTTGAAATCCACCACCGGGAATCCGGCCAGATACCCGTTCGCGGCCGCCTCGACAATTCCCTTTTCAACCGCCGGAATATAGTTGCGCGGAATAGCGCCGCCGAAAACCTCGTTCGCGAACTCGAACTTTGCGCCGCGGTCGAGCGGTTCCATGCGAATCCAGCAATCTCCGAACTGCCCGTGCCCGCCGGTCTGCTTCTTATGACGGCCCTGCACGTCGGCCCTGCCGCGGATCGTCTCGCGATAGGGGATCTTCGGCGCATGCAGCTCGACATCCACTCCATAGCGCTTTTTCAGCCGGCTGACGATCACCTCCACGTGTTGCTGGCCGCTGCCCGCGAGCAGAAATTCCTTCGTCTGCGGGTCGCGATAGAAACGCAGCGCCTGATCTTCTTCGAGAACGCGCTGGATCGCGTTGCCCATGCGGTCCTCGTCCTGACGCGTCTTGGCCGCGATGGCATAAGCGATGGACGGCTCCGCGACTTGTACCGCCGGATACGCGATCGGCGACGATTTGTCGGCGAGCGTGTCGCCCGTCAGCGTGTCCTTCAGCTTCGCGACCGCGCCGATATCGCCTGCCCGCAGCTCCGTTACCGGTTGCATCGTTTTACCCGACAGCACGCCGATGTGCGCCAGCCGCTCCTGTGTGCCCGTCCGGACATTGAACACGCCAGCGTCGTTTTTCACGATCCCGGAGATCACCTTGAAATAAGTGACGCGTCCCGCGAACGGATCTGCGATGGTCTTGAACACGAATGCCGACACCGGCTCGCTATCTTTGATGGCCCGCTGCACCTCATTGGCGTTTATCTTGCCCGCCATCGTATGACCTGTCGGGGCCGGTAAATGCTCGACGATGAAGTCCAGAATCAAATCCGAGCCGATGTTGCGCAAGGCGGAGGAGCACAGCACCGGACAGATACGGCGGTCTTTAATTCCTTGTTTCAATCCGTCGACGATGTGCTCCACTGGCAGCGTGCCCTCGGCGAAAAATTCTTCAAGCAGAGCGTCGTTGCCCTCGGCCACCATTTCGACCAGCGCCTCATGCGCTTTCGCGGCGGCATCGGCGAAGGCGGCGGGAATTTCGCTCTCCTTGCCCTTGCCGTCGCCGTCCGGCGCGTAGGCATACGCCTTCATGCGCACCAGATCGATGACGCCCTTGAAGTCCTTCTCCGAACCGAGCGGCAACTGCACGGGAACGGCGCTGCGTCCGAAGAATTCGTGCACGCTCGCCAGCGCCCGCTCGAAGCTGGACCGTTCGCGGTCGAGTTTGTTAATCACCACGGCGCGCGGCAGATTGAACTCGTCGGCAAAGCTCCATACTTTTTCCGTCTGGACCTCTACGCCCGCGATTCCGTCCACCATCACGATCGCGGCGTCGGCTGCCGCCAACGACGCCTTCGTATCGTTGATGAACATATTGAAGCCCGGCGTATCGATCAGATTGATCTTTTTCTTGTTCCACTCCACCACCGCGACGGAAGTGGAAATCGTCAGCTTGCGCTGAACTTCTTCGTCGTCGAAATCGGTGATCGTGTTGCCCTCGTCCACGCGCGTAAGCCGGTTCGTCGCGCCCGCGGTGTACAGGAATCCAGCCGCCAGGCTGGTTTTGCCGGAATGGCCGTGTCCGATCAGAGCGACATTCCGGACATCGGCGCCATCGTAAACCTTCAATGAATTTGCTCCCGAGGTGGGTTCTAAATGACGAGATTATCATACCGCCGCCGCGTCACACCCGCCGGCGCAGAATCGCCTGAGCGCCGTCCATCGCTATGCCGCTTGTGCCATGCCGCTTGTGCAATGTTGGATATAGTGCCTCCCGTGTGGACCCGCATCGCCTCCGCGCTCGATCTGGGCGTCCGGCAGGTCACGCGCGCCGGCCTGCTGTTCACCGCCGCGTCTCTCTTCGTCGCTTTGGCCGCGTTTATTTCCGCGAACAATCTTCTTTTTCTGATCCTCGCGGCGATGCTCGCCACGCTTATGATTTCCGGCCTGGTCAGCCGCTTATCTCTCGCTGGCTTGCAGCTCGACTTCCTACTTCCGGAACACGTCGCCGCCCGGCGCAAGTTGTCCGGCCGCATCGTCATCCGCAATATGAAGTCGTGGATGCCGTCTTTCTCGATCCAGCTCACGGCGCACCCCAACAGCGGTCTGCGCACGCCTTTGTATTTCCCCGTCATCCCGGGCGGCGCCAGCATCGACGAGCCGGTCGATCTTTTTTTCGAAAAGCGCGGATCGTATCGCGAAAACAGCTTCCGTTTCGCCACGCGCCACCCCTTCGGATTCGCGGAGCGGCGCGTCAGCGTTCTGCTGCGGCGCGAGATTATCGTCTATCCGTCCATCGATCCGCAGCCCGGCTTCGAGCAACTGCTCATCTCCATCGCCGGCGATATCGATTCCTGGTTCCGCGGACAGGGCCACGATTTTTATCGCATTCGCCCCTACGAGGCTCTCGAAAGCGCCCGCCACGTGGATTGGAAGGCCACGGCGCACACAGGAGAGCTTCAGCTCCGCGAATTCGCGCGCGAGCAAGAGCTGGCGGTCGCGCTGTTTCTCGACATCGATGTCGACGACGCCGACGCGGCCTGGTTCGAGCGCGCGGTCGACTGTTGCGCCTATCTCTCGTGGACTCTGTCGCGGCGCGGCGCAATCCTTCGCTTCGTAACGCAGGACGTGGAATTGCGCTGCCCGGACGAAACCGACGTCTACGCTATTCTGAAGTATCTCGCTCTGGTGTTTCCGAGAGGCGGGAAACCTCTTCCGGTTCCGCATGATCAGGATGCGTTTCAGGTTGTCTTCAGCGCCTCGCCCGGCCGCCTCGCGGAATCGGGCTGGAATCTGGACGACGCTAACGTTCGCCTGCTTGGTCCCGGGCATGTCCTCATGGCTGGCGGCGCAAACTAGTCCGGCGCCGCGCTAGCGCCGCCCGCTTCAGCGCCGCAGCCTTCGCAACAGCTCAAGCCCGAGCCGCTAAAAGAATCGATCACCGTTACCGGGACCATCTCGGCGGAGGCGCCCGCGGTAATCACCGTCCTGAATTCCACCGCCATCGAAGCGGTGCCGGGCATCAACATCGACGACACGCTACGCGCCGTGCCGGGGTTCTCGCTCTTCCGCCGTACCTCGAGCGTGGTCGCGAATCCCACGACGCAAGGCGTCTCCTTGCGCGGCATCGGCTCCTCGGGCGCGAGCCGCACGCTGCTTCTCTGGGACGGCATTCCCGAAAACGATCCATTCGGCGGTTGGATTTACTGGGACCGCTTCGCCCCCCAGGAGCTCGATCGCATCGAGATCTCGCGCGGCGCCTCCACTAGCGTCTTCGGCGATCTCGCCATGGGCGGCGTCATCGATCTGTTCACCGTACCCGCCGCTAAATATACGTTTTCAGGGCAGCTACGAAATCGGCAATCGCAATACCAACGAGCTCTCCGCCGGCGCCTCGAATCTGTGGAGCCATTTCGCCATATCCGGATTCGCGCGCGCGTTTACGACCGATGGCTACTACGTCGTGCCCGCCTCCATCCGCGGCTCCGCCGACCGGCCCGCATCGCTTGAGTTTGTCGCCGGCAACGTCCGCGTCGATTTCTTCGGCGCCCGCGACCGCTTTTTCGTGCGGCTCGACGTTCTGGCCGAAAGCCGCGGCAATGGGACTGTTCTCACATCTAATTCCACTGGGCTCGGGTCGCTCGCGTCGAACTACTCGCACGAATGGAGCAAGGATCAGATCTCGATTCTGGGCTATTACACCAGCGAGCAGTTCCATTCTTCTTTTTCGAGCGTAACGTCGAATCGCAACGTCGAGAAGCTCACTTATACTCAGACCGTTCCATCGAACGGCGAAGGCGGCGCGGCATATTGGTCGCACCGTGAAACGCGCTGGCACTTCATCGGCGGCGCGGACGCGCAACGTGTCGAAGGCGTCGATACGGACCATCTGATTCCCTCGGGACTGCGCGTCGGCGGCGGAACGCAGATCGAGCACGGCGTCTTCGGCCAGTTCGATATCAAGGCCGGACCCGCGCAATTCTTCGCCGGTACGCGCTACGAGCTAGGGCGCGTGGACCCCAGCGCCGGTCTCGTCATCGGGCATGGACGCATCCGCGGGCGCGGCTCCGTATATCGCAGTTTTCGCTCCCCCACGCTGAACGAGCTCTATCGCGAGTTTCGCGTCGGCAACACGGACACGCTGGCGAATCCGAATCTGCGGCCCGAGACCCTCTTCGGCAGCGAGGCCGGCCTTGATTTCGTAGGGGAATCCACGCGCGCCGGCGTCACGTTTTTTCGCAACGCTCTCAATGGTCTGATCACCAATGTGACGCTGTCGTCCACGCCCGCCTCCATCGTCCGGCAGCGCCAGAATGCCGCTAATGCCTTGTCGCGCGGCATGGAAGCCGATGTGCGCCACACCTGGCGTGACTTTCACGGCCAGCTCTCGTACTTATATGTGGACTCCCAATTGGTGACTGGACCATGGCTGCCGCAGGTGCCGCGTCACCAGGGATCGGCTGAAATCCTCTACCAGCACAAGCGCACGTTCGCGTCCTTGAGCGTGCGCAGCTATAGCTACCAGTTCGACGACGATCTGAATCAATTCCGGCTGCCGGGCTTCGCTACGGTGCAACTCGCCGTGGACCAGCGTTTAACGAAAACGCTTTCGGCGCGCGCCGCCATCGAGAACCTCTTCGACCGTCAATACTACACCGGCTTCACTCCCACACCGACGATTGGAGAGCCGCGCTTGTGGCGCGTGGGATTGCGCTGGTCGCGTTAATCGCGGGCAATATAGACGCTCGTTTCATAAACAATGTTACGGGACTTATCTTCGTCATCCAATATCGGCCTTCCTTCCGTATACCTAAGGGGTGGAGTTCGGCTCCTCGACCTGTCGCTTCAGAGCGCGGGTGACCCCACTTGACACAATGTTGAAAGGAATGGAATGTCCGAAAAAATCATCAACGACTTACTAGCTGCTTCGCCAAATCGAAGACGCTTCCTTCAGAAGCTCGGGGTTGCGAGCGCCATGGCCGGCGCGGTGGCTGCAACTGGTGGCGCCGCCTACGCCCAAGCTGCTCCCACCGATGCCGATATCGTAAATTTCGCGCTCAATCTCGAATACCTCGAGGCCGAGTTCTACACCGTCGCGACCACAGGCATGAACGTGTCTCAAATGGGAATCGATGTTACGGGAACCGGCAGCTCCGGCCCCACCACCGGCGGCGCCCAAGTCAATTTCTCCGACCCCATGGTCCAGGCCGTGGCCCAGGAGTTGGCGGCCGACGAGCGTACTCACGTGACGCTGCTCAAGACCGCCCTCTCCAGTCTCGGCGCGCAACCCGTCGCCAAACCCGCCATTAACCTCGGCGCCCTGGGAATCGGTTTCGGAAACCAAAACGACTTCCTGACGCTGGCGCGCGTGTTCGAGGACATCGGAGTTACCGCCTACGGCGGCGCCGCCCCTCTAATCCAGAACAAGACAATTCTCGGCTATGCCGCTCGAATTCTCGCGGTCGAAGCAGTGCATTCCGGAAACATCCGGTTCCAGGTCGCACGTTTCAACATTGCAACTAAGCCGCTCGATGGAGCCGATCACGTACCGCCGCCTTCGGGCAGCCAATATTTCCCCACCGACAGCATGGCCATCACGGAGGTCCGCACGCCCGGGCAGGTTTTATATCTCGCCTACGCAGCCGCGAACGCCACATCGGGAGGCTTTTTCCCCAGCGGCGTGAACGGGACTATTAATATGTCCGCGGGCGCCGCCGCGAATACAGATGGCGCTACCTTGACCGCCAACCCGAATCCGATCCCGGTAGTCGGCTCTTCCGACGGCATGACCACGATCACCTGGAACGCGCCGACGGCGCAGGTCATCCAGATCCGCATCGGCGGCCCCAACGGCGCGCTGTTCACGGATAACTTCGGCACGGGATCGATGGCTACGGGCCAATGGGTTACAGATGGCATGACTTTCTATCTGCAGGATGTTACCGGCGGCAAAGCGCTGACCGCCGCGAACACTCTTGCAACTTTGGTCGTCCATCTGAAACCGATGTAGGCGCCCAATGGGGCGGCCTTGCGGGGCCGTCCCTTTCCTCCCGGCGATGCGGTTGCGCTTCGGCCGTTCTATCGTGAGGTAATCTGATAGAGCATCGCGGTCCTCGCATGACCGACTACGAACTCTGCATCGCGGCCGAGAAAGAAAAATACGAGAATTGCACCGATGTGCACCGGTTGCCTGAAATATTTCATTATTGGTCGCACCGGCATGTCCGTCCGAAGCTGCTTCCTTTCGGATTCGCCAGCCCCAATGACATGTTCGGCAAATACGCGCAAGAGAAGTTCGCGCACGCTCCCGATCGCGCCACGCGCCTTTTGAGCTTGGGCTCAGGCAATTGCGATCTGGAGATCTCCCTCGCCGTTCAAATGCGCGAGCGCGGATACAACGGCTTTATTCTCGATTGTTGCGACTTGAACCCGGCCATGCTGGAACGCGGCCGTATCGCGGCGCATGAAGCGGGCGTCGCGGACCGCCTTACCTTCACCGCCGGCGACCTCAACGCATGGAATCCAGTGAACGACTATGATGTGATACTGGCCAACCAGTCTCTACATCACATCCTGAAGTTGGAGCGTCTCTTCGATGGCATAAAATCTTCGCTTCGCCCGGACGGATGGTTCATTATCTCGGATATGATCGGACGCAACGGCCACCAACGCTGGCCCGAAGCGCTCGCCGTTGTGCAGGAGTTCTGGCGAAGACTGCCTCCGTCGTACAAATTCAATCGCATCACGAATCATTATGAAGAAGAATACGGGGATTGGGACTGTTCCGTGGAAGGATTTGAAGGCGTGCGGTCGCAGGATATTTTGCCTTTACTCCTGGAACAATTTCACTTCAAGTTTTTTCTGCCTTTCGCGAACATCGTTGATCCATTCGTCGATCGCGCCTTCGGGCATAATTTCGACGCGGACGCTTCCTGGGACCGCAATTTCATCGACCGCGTGCAGCGTCGCGACGACGAGGAATTAGCTTCCGGACGGCTCAAGCCAACGCACATGCTGGCGGTAGTCGTGAAGGACCCCGGCATTCGGCCGTTCTATCCCGGCCATTTATCTCCGGAGTTTTGCGTCCGCCCTGTAGATCGCGTCGTGGCCACGGCCTCTCCATCGCCTGCGCCCGTCATGAATGGCTCGGAGCGCTGGCCGCCGTGGCCTCACAGCCTTCGCGGCGAGCTGCAAATCGCGTGCGAAAGACTCGCGCAATCTGGAAACGAGGTGAAGCAGCGCACCCTTTGGGCGCTCGGCCTGCAACGGCAGTTAGAGGAGCGGACCGCGTGGGCGTTGCGCCTCGAAGAGGAGAATGCAGCGGCGTTGGCTCGCGCCGCACAGCTCGATAAGGATCTCCTGTCGAGGTCGCAATGGGCCTTGCGCCTCAAAGAGCAAGTGCAATATCTCGAGATTGAGTTGCGCGAACGGACCGCTTGGGCGTTGCGTCTTGAGAGCGAGCGTGATGAGAAGGCTTCGTGGGCGCTCGAGCTGCGCCGCGAGCTTCAGCAAAAATCGAACCACTTAGCGCTGCTGGAAGCGCAAATCCGCAACCCCTTCCGTCTCGCCGCCCGGCTCGCGAGAGGCCTCGCAAACCGCGTCAAACGCCTGTTGGTTACAACGCTCTAACCGGCTCGGGCCGGCACTCGCGCATCAAAATCAGCGTCTGTCTCGCCAGCTCGATCGGCTTTCCCGCGGGCGTCCTGCGATCGAATGTTTCCTCCGGATCGTTGGTATCGATGACGACCTCCCAATCCTTCGATTGCGGCGATTGCGGCAGGTAAAACTTGATAGGTTCGTGATGACAATTCAGCATTAGAAGGAAAGTGTCGTCCACGAGTTGGTCGCCCTTTTCATCCACATGATCGAGCGTTTCGCCATTCAGCATCACGCCCAGGCAGCGAACCCAACCGGCGGACCACTCCTCGTCGGTCATCTCCTGGCCGTCGGGACGGAGCCACACGATGTCCTTCACGTCGGATCGGCGGATACTGCGGTCCTGATAAAACTTTCTGCGGTGCAGGTTGGGATGGTCTTTTCGTATCCGGATCAGCTTGCGCGTAAAATCGAGCAGCGACAGCTTGCGGTCGTCGAGGTCCCAGTTGTACCACGTGATGGGATTGTCCTGGCAGTACGCGTTATTGTTGCCGTTCTGCGTGCGGCTGATCTCGTCGCCGCCGCAGATCATCGGCACGCCTTGCGATAGCAGCAGAGTGGCCATGAAATTCCGCTTCTGCCGCTCCCGCAGCTCGTCGATCTCGGGATCGTCCGTGGGACCCTCCACGCCGAGATTCCACGAATAATTGTCGTTCGTGCCGTCGCGGTTCCCCTCGCAATTCGCCTCGTTGTGCTTCTCGTTGTAGCTGACCAGATCGTTGAGCGTGAAGCCATCGTGCGCCGTGACGAAGTTGATGGACGCCGATGGACGCCGTCCGTCCTGCTGATAGAGATCGCTGCTCCCGGTCAGCCGGTAGGCGAGATCGGAGAGCTGCCCATCGTCGCTCTTCCAATAACGCCGCACCGTGTCGCGATATTTTCCGTTCCACTCCGCCCACAACACCGGAAATTTCCCGACCTGATAGCCGCCCGTGCCCACGTCCCACGGCTCCGCGATCAGCTTGGCCTGCGAGATCACCGGGTCCTGATTGATGATGTCGAAGAAAGCCGAGAGCCGGTCCACGTCCTGCAATTCGCGCGCGAGAGTCGCGGCCAGATCGAAACGGAAGCCGTCGACATGCATCTCCTGGACCCAATAGCGCAGGCTGTCCATAATCAGCTTCAGAACCTGCGGATGGCGCACGTTCAGGCTATTGCCTGTGCCGGTGAAATCCATGTAATAGCGCGCGTTATCGGGGGTCAATCGGTAATAGGTCGGATTATCGACGCCGCGGAAACTCAGCATCGGACCCATGTGATTGCCTTCCGAGGTATGGTTGTACACCACGTCGAGGATCACTTCGATGCCCTCGCGGTGCAGCGCCCGGACCATTTGTTTAAATTCGGCCACCTGCGATCCGTTGTCGCCGGAACTGCAATAGCGCGCCGCCGGCGAGAAGAAATTCGTCGTGTTGTAGCCCCAATAATTGTCCAGGCCGTTATCCACCAGATGCTTGTCGTCCAGGATGTCGTGAATCGGCATTAGTTCGACTGCCGTTATGCCGAGTTTCTTCAAGTATGTGATGGGCGCCTTCGAAGCAAGTCCGGCGTAAGTACCGCGCAATTCCTTGGGAACGTCAGGATGGCAGTGCGTAAATCCTTTGACGTGTAGCTCGTAAATGATCGAATCGCTCAACGGGATCTTGGGAAGCCGGTCCTGCTCCCAATCGAAGAACGGACTTACCACCACGCATTTCGGCATCCCCGCCGCGTCGTCGCGATCGTCCTTCGCCAGATCTTCCCGCGGATCGCCGAGCTTGTAGGGAAAGATCGGCTGTTTCCAATCCACCTTCCCGGAAACCGCCATCGCATACGGATCGATCAATAGCTTCGAAGGATTGAACCTCAGCCCCTGATTCGGATCGTAGGGGCCATGTACGCGATAACCGTACAACTGACCGGGCCGCACGCCCGGCAAATAGCAGTGCCACACGTGAGCGGTGCGTTCAGCGACCTCGATGGTCTCGCAATCGGAGGCGTTCTGGTCCTGAAATAAGCATAGTTGCACGCGCTCCGCGCTCTCCGAATAGAGCGCGAAATTGACCCCCGTACCGTCCCAAGTCGCGCCCTGCGGAAACGACCGTCCCGGAAGTATAGTTCTCCCCATGCCTTGCTACATACCTTGGACACTCAACTGCGAACGATGTTTCTAAAAAGTTACGCGCCGGCGGGCGCCGCGCGCCGGCTACTCAACAGATCCGCAATGGCGCGGCAGTCGTCGGCCATCTTCAGGAACTGCGCCGGATCGAGCGATTGATAACCGTCCGACAACGCGCGCTCCGGATTGGGATGCACTTCGACTATGAGTCCCGCCGCTCCCGCCGCAATCGCCGCCAATGCCATGGGATGCACCTTATCGCGCTTTCCGGTGCCATGGCTGGGATCGACAATGATGGGCAAGTGGCTCAGCGCCTTCACCGCCGGAACCACGCTCAGGTCCAGCGTGTTGCGCGTATGATCGGTGAAAGTGCGCACGCCGCGCTCGCAGAGAATCACCTGATAATTGCCTTCCGACAAAATGTATTCGGCGGCCATCAAAAATTCTTCGAGCGTGGACGACATGCCGCGCTTCAACAAAATCGGTTTGCGCGAGCGGCCCGCGCGCCGCAGCAGCGAAAAATTCTGCATATTGCGCGCTCCGATTTGCACGCAGTCGGCGTAGTCTTCAACCAGATCGAACAGTTCGACGTCGATCGCCTCGGTCACGATCCCCAGTCCGGTCTCCTCGCGAGCCTCGGCAAGAAATTTTAGACCTTCCTCGCCGAGTCCCTGGAACGCATAAGGCGACGTGCGCGGTTTATAGGCGCCGCCGCGCAGCAGGCCCGCTCCGGCCTCTTTTACCGCCCGCGCCGAGGCCAGGATCTGCTCGCGGCTTTCCACCGAACAGGGGCCCGCGCACAACGCCATTGCGCCGCCCCCCACCTTCACGCCCGCGACATTCACCACCGTGTCGTCCGGCTTCACCTCGCGGCTGACCAGTTTATACGGCTTCGAAACCGGAATCGCCTCCGCCACGCCGGGCAGCGATTCGAACTCCGCGGCGTCCACCGGTCCATGATTACCGGTAATACCGACGGCCGTCCGTTCGGCGCCCGGCATGACATGCGGCCGGAACCCCAGACTCTCGATTTTTTCGCAGACTCGCGCGATATCCTCGACCGCCGCCTGCGCTCGCATTACGACAAGCACGCCTGTTGTTGCCTTTCAATCCAGTGTGGCACACCACCCCCCGTGCAACGGTTCACGGCGTTTCGGGCTTTTTGGCGCGCTTCCCCGGAAAGCGCCAATCCTCGGGATTCGGCGGAGGCTTGAATTCGTCGGTGCTGAAGACGCGCAGCTCCTCTCCCGGGCCGGCCACCTTCAATACCAGCGCGATGTGAAACCGTGGTCCCTGGAAATAAGAAACGCGTAAATCGTGAATGCCGCCTTCGAGATTGACGATGCCGCTCTTCTCTTCGGGCGGATGCAGGCCGTCGTTATCGATGATCTCTTCCTCGTCGATATATAACCTCGAACCATCGTCGGATAGTAAGTCGAAGGCGTACCATCCCGGATTATTGATCCAGAATTTTCCCGTATAATCGATCGCGAACCACTCAAAGCGATCCGTTACGCCGGGGAATCCGCGCTGGAAATCCTGCGGTGGAATGTCGAGCGACGCCGTATAGATGGCGCCCACAGGCTTCAGCTTCTTAAACTTCGGCAGGTGATTGGTATTGTCTTTGATGTTATAGATAAGTCCGCGCAGGCCGGAAGGAATCACGACCGTTGTTCCAAAGGTCGCTGTATCCTGACCGCGGGCGGCTTGTGCGATGCCCAGAAGAATGGCAAACGCGCACGCGATCCTCCACATGACAGGGCCGTTTAGGTCTTACTGGCGGCTACGGCTTCCTGATAAACCTCCGTGAAGAATTCGCGCGAGGACGGCGAGCAACCGATATGCATCGTGTCGCCGTTTTCGAGCACAAAGCTCAGGTAACCGTCCCAACCAATCTCATTCAAGATGAATTCCAGGCATTTTCGTTCGGTGGGCGGAAGATTCGCCGTCGAAATATCGAATACCTGACCGGTACAATGAGCGGGGAGTTCCGAGCCGGGCTCGCGCCGCTTCTCCTGCTCCACCGAGTTCACCAGCTCGGTCACTTCCAGAGGAATAAATTTTTCGTCTTTGCCTTTGGCCGCTTCGAACAAACGCCGTGTCTCATAAGCGATATACACCAGCGTACCGGCGGTCGAAGGCGTCGCCTGATGGTATAAGTCGCGCAGCGCCTGATCGCTCGGAATTGCGGCGCCCGGCTGAAACGAGAAGCCGAAATAATCGGGGTCCTCCAATACTTGCACCAGATCCTTGCCTTGTGCGCGCCGCAGATCGCCGTCCGTGCGGTATGCAAGATCCTCCGCCTTCAGCCAAACCACCAGGCGATGGTCCGCGCGCCGCGAAGGATTGGCGTCGTTGCGGTAATCGACGTAAAGCTGCTTGAACTCCGCCGGATCGCTCTGATACATTCGCAGCAATTGTTCGGCTCGCATCACGCGGAACCAGTACGTGGGGGAGTAATCGCGCTGCATATGGAACTGCAACGCGTCGTAGAGTTCCTTGTGATTGGCGGGGCTGGCCGCGAAGAACATGGAGGCGACGCTCACGGCATCCCCATACTTAGCGAGCTTCTCCGCCATCGGCTGCAGCTCCTCCACGCAGCCTTCGCCGCAATGATAAGCGAACACGGCCCAGTCCTGCCGCCCGAACTTGTTGGTCAGCCGCGCCAGATAGTTTGCCGCCGCCGGTATGGCGCGCTCCGGGAGGAAGCGCTCGTCTCGCACGGTTACGGTGTAGGCAACTCTCGTCTTCACCTTGCGCGTTACCAGCTTGCCGCGCCGGGTGCGGACCTGCTGGGTGGCGATCACTCTCTGGTACTTCGTCGCGCGAATAATTCTCAGGCCGGCCGCCCGCGCCGTCGCCTCCGAGAATTGCATGATCCCTTTCGGACCCGCCGGGCTTTCCGCCTTGGGATTCCCGAAGCTTTCAAGATACGAAATCGCCGCCAACGTCGAAGCGGGAAATCCGCTCTGCGCGCCAGCGGCCGCAAACAGCTTCTGCAGCTTGGGGCCGCAAATCCGCTCCGCCCCCGCGAGCGACTCGGGTTCGCGCAGAATCGTGAACGTCTCCGATTCGATCATGCGCTGCGTTCGCGTCTCGAGTGTCGCCGCCGTTATCTCGGCGCGATCCACGCCGATGCCCGAGAGACGATGCTCCGGCGCGAAAATATCGGAGCGGGACGAGCCTGCCGTGGCGCTCCAGCCCAGCAGAACGAGGGCGGAAGTAACCAGCCATTTTGTGCGCACCTGAATCTATTCTAAGTAGACGTAAAAAGCTTTGCAGGGTTCCTTTCATTGTCTCCCGCACGCGCGATTGCAACCCGCACGCGATAGCATACCTGCATCGCATGCGCGTTCTCGTGATCGGCGGCACGGGATTCATTGGCCCTCATATTGTGCGCCGCTTGCTCGATCGCGGCCACGACGTCACCGTGCTGCATCGCGGAATCTCGGAAACGGACCTGCCTGCGGCGGTTACGCACGTTCACGCCGACGTCAACACCCTGCCCGAGAATCACGGCATCGCGGCGGATGTGGTGATTCACGTCAACGCTCTCTTCGAAAGCGATGCTGAAACCGTGGTCCGCCTGTTTCGCGGCCGCACGGAAAAACTGATCGCGCTATCCAGCGGAGATGTCTATCGCGCTTATGGCGTGCTCCACGGAACGGAGCCAGGCCCGATCGAATCAACGCCCCTAACCGAAGATTCGGCGCTTCGCACCGTCCTGTTCCCATACCGCTCCATGCAAGGAAAAGGCCTCTTACCCGACGAGCTTGCACTGAATTACGAAAAAATATTGGTCGAGCGCGTCATTCTATCCAGCGCCGCTTTCCCGCCTGCGTTCTGCGCCTTCCAGCCGTCTACGGCCCGGGCGACCGGCAGCACGGCTGGCGATGTGGATCGAGCAAATGGAGACAACAGTCCCACAATTCCGCTTTCGCCCGAAATGGCCGGCTGGCGCTGGACCCACGGCTACGTCGAGAACGTCGCTGCCGCCATCTCCGCCGCTGCCACGGACGCGCGAACCGTCGGACGCATCTACAATCTCGGCGAAGCCGTCACGCCCACCACTGCGGAGCGCATCGGCCAAATCGCCGCCGTGCTCGGGTGGAAAGGACGAATCGAGCCAATTTCCAGCGGCGCTTTGCCCCAATATCTCAGAATGCCGCTGAATTACGCGCAAGATATGATATTGTCGACGGACCTATTTCGCCGCGATCTCAGCTTCGAGGATCCGGTGTCCGATCGAGGAAGGAATCCGCCGCACTGTCGAATGGGAGCGCGCCACCCCGGAGCTCCCGCCTAAGGCTCTGTAGGGAATCAACCGTATGTAACTCCGTCGATAGAAGGCGGATCATAAGAGTCGGGACTTCCAATTTAACGCCCCTCCTCTGAAGGAACGCGGCCCGCTCGAAGGATTCCACTCCAACAACTTCGAGCGGGCATCTTTTTTGCGCCTCACGTCTTCCCATCACGCCGGCTCCACCGTCGCCGACATTGATCCCTTCGATTTCGGCATGCGCCAATCCGCGCCATAGGCATGAATCTGATCGCGGCCGAACTCGGCTTGTCCCAACTCGCAGGTGATTACGACTGTGCGTCCGGCGCTGTCCACCTCTTTGGCGTGACCCAGCGCCTGGCTCTCCGACATAGCGAAAAGTTTTTGCAGCATCTCGATCACATAATCGTAGGTGTGTTCGTTATCGTCCAGCAGGACGACATTATAGAGCCGCGCCCGCTCGTCTTCAGTGCTCTTTTTTACCGCTGGAAGACCGGTTACGGTAGCCATTCCGTGATACCATGATAAATGAGAGAGGGGGCGCACCGGATTCGACGGGATTGAATCGCGGTGAGAAGGCGTGCCGGGTTCCGAGCTCCCGTAAAACGATCGGAAAACCAGAACTGCCAATCAGCAGTTTGCTTACGCTGCTTAATTCTAAGTAGCCGCCCCGGGTGTCGGGCCTGCACGGCATCCAGTGGGCGTCATCTCGCAGGCTGGGCCGATTGGCTTCTGTCCGGAGCCATAACGCCGAGATCCAATCGGGCTAAGCCGCCGCGTTCTTGTCGGCTCTGATGTTGGCGGCCTACAACTACCGAACCGGATACGCACGTAGTCTTTTCACGGCGGGCTTTCTCGGACGCGGGTTCGACTCCCGCCGCCTCCACCATCCCTGCTTTGCGGGTTAGGCCAAATAACCCCACCGCTCCGTGATGAGACATTTTGTATAGAGGGAGGCAGTGTGCTTCCGCCCTGTACTCAAGCCGGGCACTGTCGAAGTCGCACCGATAGCGCCCCTGCAAATCAAAACGTCTTCGTTCAGTTTAGTCTCCCACTTCGCGTGATGGACCCGTCGCCCGAAAGGGCCGAGACAGGGGTCGAATGTTTAAAGCGACGCGAAGCACTTCGCTTGCCGCCCGATTTCAGAAACGTCCAGCCGCTGTCGTCGAGAAAAGCATCCTCTCGAAGTTCGGCCGCAAGATGCATGTCCGAAGCTCCGCCGCGGCAATCCGCTGCGCTACCTTTAATATTTGCAATGAAACCCTTGCGCATTGTCGCGATAGGAGGCGGCACGGGCCTTTCCACGCTGTTGCACGGCCTCAAGCAGTATGCTCCCGAGGAAGCGGACATCACCGCCGTAGTGACCGTAACCGACGACGGCGGCAGCTCTGGAAGGCTGCGCCGCGAATTCGACGTGCTCCCTCCGGGCGACATTCGCAACTGCATGGTCGCGCTCTCCGAAGACGAGGGCCTGCTTGCAAATCTTTTTCAATACCGCTTCGCCGATGGACGTGGACTCAAAGGACACAGCTTTGGGAACCTGTTTCTAACGGCATTGACGAATCTCACCGGCGATTTCGCCCAGGCCGTGCGCGTCTCTTCGGAAATCCTGGCGAGCCGCGGAAGAATCTATCCCTCGACCGCCGAAAACGTGGCGCTTGAGGCGCAGCTCCAGAGCGGCGCGGTCGTGAGCGGCGAGACCCGCATCAGCAAGAGCCGGCGGCCCATCCGGCGGTTGCGCTTGAAACCCGCCGCCTGCAAGCCCCTTCCCGACACCTTGCGCGCCATCGCCGCGGCCGACCTTATCACCTTCGGCCCGGGATCTCTTTTCACCAGCGTAATTCCGAACGTCCTCGTCCACGGCATTCCCCGCGCCATCGTCCAATCCCGCGCCCTGAAGGCCTACTTCGTAAATCTCATGTGGCAACCCGGAGAGACCATCGGCTTCAGCGCCTCGGACCATATCGCCGCCATTCACGAGCACGCCGGCGTCCGCCTGATCGACATCGCCGTACTCAATACCACGCTCATCCGCCCGGCACAAAGACGCAAGTATGCCGCCCAGCAGGCGCAGCCGGTCTTGAACGACGTTCCTCAACTCGAGGCCATGGGGATTGCCGTGGCCGCAGCGGACCTGCTGGCCCCCGGAGCCGTGGTGCGTCATAATTCGGAAGCGGCCGCGGCGATCGCGATGGATCTGGCCCGCAGAGGCCGCGCCCGGCGGCGCGCCGCCTAGCCGAACCCAAGAGAAAGCGATGAATTCTGAAATCAACGTAGTGGTTCTTGCGGCCGGCCTCGGCACGCGCATGAAGTCGCGCCGCGCCAAGGTGCTGCACCGCGCCGGCGGACTCGCGCTGATCGAGCACGTCGTCAACACCGCGCTCGAGATCGCCCCGCCGGAGCGCATTACGGTTGTCGTCGGACATCAGGCCGAACAAGTGGAAGCGGCGCTGGCGAGGACGCGCGTCCGCTGCTTCGCCAGAGCGAACAAAAAGGCACCGGCCACGCCGTCATGACGTGCCGCGAAGCGATCGGCTCGCGCCCCGGCTACGTTGTCGTCGTCTATGGCGATTGCCCGTTGCTTTCCGCCGCCACCCTGCGCCTTCTCATCGAGAAGCAGGAAGCGGCCGAAACAGCCGCGAACCTCATCACCACCACGCTCGAGAATGCTCGCGGTTACGGCCGCGTAATTCTCGATGACGCCGGCATGGTCGCGGCTGTCGTCGAAGAGCAAGCGGCCACCCCGGAGCAGCGCTCTATCCGGCTGGTCAATTCCGGCATCTATTGCTTTCGGGCCGATCTGCTGTGGCGCCATATCGGCGAGCTTCAGCCCGATAATCCCGCGCGCGAGTATTATCTCACCGACATGCCCGAAATCTTCCGGCGCGCCGGATACGCCGTTGCGCCTCTGCATGTCGCGGACTCCTCCGAGCTGCTCGGGATCAACAATCGCGTGGAGTTGGCCGAAGTCGACGCTATCCTGCGCGCGCGAAAAACGAGCGCTCTGATGATCGCCGGCGTCACCATTGAAAAGCCGGAAACCGTCGCTATCGACGCGGGCGTGCGCATGGGAATCGATTGCGCCGTCGGGCCGTTTGCCCAAATCCTCGGCAATTCCGAGATTGGCGACGACTGCGAGATTGGAGCCTGCTCCATCATCAGGAATTCCGTCCTGGCCGATGCCGTCACCATCGAGCCGTTCACGGTCATTGCCGATTCGCGCATCGAAACCGGCGCACACATCGGTCCATTCGCGCGTCTGCGCATGAACAATACCGTGGGCGCCGGCGCTCACATCGGCAATTTCGTCGAGCTCAAAAATACCGCCCTGGGCGTCGAAGCGAAGGCCAGTCATCTCGCCTATCTGGGCGATTCCGAAATCGGCGAGCGGTCCAATATCGGCGCCGGAACCATTACATGTAACTACGACGGCGTTCGCAAACACAAAACACGAATCGGAGGGGATGCGTTCATCGGAAGCAACTCCACCCTGGTCGCTCCAATCGAGATCGGCGCCGGAGCCTACGTCGGAGCCGGCTCCGTGATCACCGACGCCGTCCCGCCGGACGCCCTCGCGCTCGGCCGCGCCCGCCAGGTCGTCAAAGAAGGATGGCGCGCCAGGAAAAGCAACGCCAAAAAATCCTGACGTTACCTCTTGCTGTTATTCGACCGCACAACGATCAGCCGCGCAATGTCGCCATCGTCGGTGCTCACAAACCCGACCGTCACCTTCACCCTCATTTTTAGCTTCCCCTCGATGCGTGTATCGGGTTTAATCAGGAAGGTGTGTCGTTCCGTTTTGCCCAGAATCGTGCGCGACACCGTCACCTTGTCCTTCGTTAATTCCACAATGGGACCGGCGAACGTGTCCTCGTAGGCCGGCTCGCTTTTTTTTGGCGGCTCTTCCTGCGATCGCGCCGTGGGCGTCAAGGCGATCGACATGCCCATCAACACGCCCGCCCAGCGCTTTCGCACAATTGCATGATAATCCAATCCGATGAAACGGCACGGAAAACGGTATTAAAAGGAATTCACAATACCAGGATCGGATGATAGACGTTCGGAAGCCTGGCCTCGCCGATCGCCACGAGTTCTCCATCCGCCGTGACGGCTTTCACGAAGCGCTCGTCCGTCCACGGCCGGAACGGGGAGACGCGAAAATCGCGGCCTTGGCGGATCCGTCCCGCGGTAAGCTCGTCCACCAACTCGGTGGGCATCCGCGGCAGCAGCTCGGCGGCCGGAATGATCGCATCGGAAAGCCGTCCCTCGTCCGCTAGCGACTGGAGCTCGTCGAGCGAGCGAGCCTGCTTGATCGAAAAATCGCCCGAAACCGTGCGCCGTAGCCGCTCGACAATAGCCCCACAGCCGAGCCGCTCGCCCAAATCGTGGGCAATCGAACGGACGTACGTCCCACCCGAACAGCGAATCAAAACCCGGACCGCCTCGCCCGAAAATTCGACCACTTCGAGGGAGTAGACCGTCACCTCCACCAGCTCCAGGGCAACTGCGACGCCCCCGCGCGCGAGTTTGTACGCCGCGATTCCCTTCACCTTCTTCGCCGAGATCGGCGGGGGAAGCTGCGGAAACGTGCCCCGGAACGCTTCGAGCGCGCTTTCAACCGCCCCGCGCGCTACAGGCAACGCCGCCGCTGTTTCCACAACAACGCCATCGCGATCGTAAGTATCGCTGCGCAATCCCAGATGGAAAACCGCGTCGTAAACTTTTTCGTCGGCGCGGAAGTATTGAGCCAGCCGCGTCGCGCGGCCGATTACGAGTGGAAGAACGCCGCTGGCCAAAGGATCGAGCGTGCCGAGATGCCCGACGCGCCGCATTTGCGCAATCCTGCGAAGCCGGTTGACGACGTCGTGAGAGGTGCAGCCCTCCGGCTTGTCGACGACGATCACTCCATCCACGAACACAAGGTAGCGCCGCTGCCGGGGGCGGAGCGAAATTTCGAACATGCCGTTCACGGCCCGGCCGGTTTCTCCCCGGCGTGGCGAATGGCGATTAGGGTAATCGAAAATCCATGTTGGCGTTCCGGCGAGCATATTTCCAAGGTCGCTTGCTCTTCCAGCGGCGACAAAGCTGGACGCCCTGACCAGTGGCATGAACCGACGCCGAATCCGTCGAAACAGCTGGTTCCGCCCGGGCGGCGGCTCGATTACTTTTAGATCGCTCTGGCCGGAACCGTAGGGGACCATAAGGCCGTCGAGCAGCGCCGCATTGTAGCTTTGGGCGCTCCAACGCTTCTTAGCTCGCACGGCTGGTTCAAGTATTCCTAAATTCCGCCCGGTTACCGCCCTGACCGGTCTGCCGCTGATTGACCGGATGAGCAGTGCAGGAGCGGGAGGTAGCGGCGCGGATTCTTTGGTCATCCGTGAGAGTGCTCCCACGCATAAACGCGAGAATGCTGGTAGGGTGTTCGATTAGCTCGAATACTTCTACAACGCCATCCCATACTGTCTTGCCCTGAAACCGTCTCTATAACCGGACACGATTTCAGCACAGTGCGCCGCATCGACCCCGTGCAATGTCGACGAATCACAGTTGTCGGAGTAGTTCGATATCACTCACGCCGCTCGCCGCGACCAACTGGCTAATGCTCCAAAGCGATCTCTCAACGCCAGCAGCCATAGCCGGATTAGCAGCGTAGGGTGCTCCGACGGCGAACAAAGTTGTAGCAGGCGAAATGAAGACCAACAGCCGCTTCGAGATGTCGCGGTGCGGGCTTGTTGAAAGCATCAATGAGACGGCTAAGCCCTTCATGTGCAGCCAGGAGATTGCTTTCAGACGGTCGACATAGTCTGATGGTAATCCAATCAAAGTCTCTGGGCGTCCGAATACTGTTATTCTGCTTTCAGTAGCCGCAATCGACGGCGCGCTGTACCGGCGTGGACCTTCTACGGACCCATCTTTTCCTAAGGTGGTTTATGGTCTGAGACCCGATAGTCGCGAAGCACTTGCCGCTAAAGGTGTAGTCTAGACGGCTGCCACCGCATCGATTTTAGGCACGTTCGGTGCACAATCTGAAAATCGGCTGCCGTATGTGATATGATACGTCCAGATATTTGGTGCGGAGTGCGGGACTCTGCGTCACGACCCTCGCAACGGAATTCCGGAACGAGCTTCGTATCACGGGCTTAATCGCTCACTTACCCAGAACCAGAGTTGAACGAGCTCGAAGCGTCGGCCCTTCGCGTGCCTTTACACAACTGCGGATTTTGGTACCGCATGAGGCCCCTGCCGGCACCGACCCAGATTCCTGTTGAAAATCCAAACAGGTCCCGTTCGGCAGGGAATGCAGTGGCCGACACGGTTCCCGCTGCCGGACAAGACTACAATACGTGCTCTACTCAACCATTCCCACAGATGAACATGTTTCAGCCTGCCACCGTCATGCTCGTAAGACAGACTGCGCGAAACGAACTGCCCGCGCGTAAGAAGCTGGCACGTCGCGATCGCGCCGCCTGCATAGGTATCGTTAACCAGGCGTGCGGACGCGATGCCGGCGCCGAAAAACCTGACCAGCCCGCCCGCCGCTTCGATCGCGACGCATTGGCTTCACGGAGATACGCTAATGGCCGCGCGCGGGCAAGGTACTCCAGATCGCCGGATCCTCGGCGCCGAGCACCCAGGCCGAAAAGCTGTGCAAAGAATATCGTTTCGCGAGATCATACCGCGACTGAAAGCTGTGCGCGTCGTTGTAAAACACGTATTGGCGTTCCCCATCGGCGTAAAAAAAATACCAAGGCGCCTTTTCGGCATCGTCCCATACCGGTTCCACGCCGTTCGCGGCCGCAAGCGCGAGCGCGGCGGCGGCGTTAACCGACGCGATCTGAAGAGCTCCTTGACCGTTTTGAATGCCGGCGTACCAGCGCCGGCCATAGAGCGGGATACCAAGCGAAATTTTCTCTTTCGGGGCTTCGGCGAGTGAATATTCGAGCACCTGCTGCACCCATTTGAAACCGGCCACGGGCCCCGGAGTTGTATGGCCTGTATGCTGGTCGTACGCCATGACGGAGATGAAATCGCAAAATTTGGCGAGCTCTTTCAAATCGTAAGCCCCGCGCCAGTCCTCATACAGCCAATGCGCGTAATCGCTCGCTCCGGGGAAATCCGAGTACACGTGCACCGTCGCGATGGAAAGCTTGAAACCGCCCGCGGCGAGCGCCTGCGCCGTCCGCCGTACAAGCGATGTCAGCGCGTCGCGGTCCGTGAAGCTCACGTGCTCGAAATCAAACTGGATGCCATAATACCGGAATCGCTCGCACTCCGATGTCAGGCTCGCGATCATGCGCTGCTGGGCCGCTTCATCGCCGAGCAGAGCGTGAATGATCTTCTGGTCGAATCCGGGGTTCGCCACAATCGGCATTACCGGGACCCCATGGGCCGCCGCCGCTTGAAGAATTTTGGGATCGAGCGCGCCCCACACTAAACCGCGATCGTCCACCTTGTATGCGGTTGGTATCAGAATCCCGACCTGATCGGCGTGATCGAGGAAAGATCGCATGGAATCCGGCGTCTGGGTCATGTAGAAAACCGCTTTCGTTTCCGCGCCTAAGCATACGGCCGCGAGAACAAGGACCATGATGAGGCGAAACATGAAACCAGTGTACGGGTTGAGCGCGAGCGGGCAATAGCCCAATTTAGGGCGATAATTAACTTGACACATCAGGCAACTTGCCTCATACTAGATTCATGAAGACCGAACCGAAGACCCTGCAAGACGCGATTCTCTACTTTGCCGATGCTGACAACTGCCTGAATTACCTTGTCGCGCGCCGCTGGCCGAATGGCGTTACGTGCCCGCGTTGCGGGTCTACCGATGTCGGTTTTGTGGCATCCCGCCGCATCTGGCAGTGTAAGACTCGCCACGATCACGCACAGTTCAGCATCAAGACGGGAACCATCTTCGAGGATTCCCCGATCAGTCTGGATAAGTGGCTGCTTGCGATGTGGATGCTCCCGAATTGCAAGAACGGCGTTTCGAGCTACGAAATCAGCCGCGCCACGGGAATCAGCCAGAAGTCCACTTGGTTCATGCTTCAGCGAATTCGGCTCGCGATGCAGGATGAACAGACCGGCGGGAAGCTCTCCGGCGAGGTTGAGGTAGACGAAACCTTCATCGGCGGCAAGGCGCGGAATATGCATAAGAGCGTCAAGGCGCGCCGCATCACTGGAACCGGCCCGGAAGGTAAGGCTATCGTCGCCGCCGTCCTGGAGCGTGGCGGAAAGGTCCGCGCAAGGGTCATGGAAACGCGCCGCAAGCCTGAACTTCAGGCGATGGTCCGTGAGCACGTCGAACCGAAGTCCGCGCTTTACAGCGACGCCCTGAAGTCCTATGACGGTCTCAGCGAAGAGTACGGACATCAAGTCATCGACCATGCGGTTGAATACGTCCGTGAGAACGTCCACACAAACAGTATGGAAAACTTTTGGAGCTTGCTGAAGCGTGGGCTTAACGGGACTTACATTTCGGTCGAACCGTTTCACCTGTTCCGCTACGTTGACGAACAGGCATTTCGTTTCAACAATCGCCGGGACATGACCGATAGCGACCGCTTCGATTTGGCCGTGCGGCAGATCGTCGGCAAGCGCCTGACGTGGGCCGAAGTGACCGGTAAGGCGGAAGAAAAACCGGCGGTCAACTAAGGTTGGCCGTTTGCGCCGTGGTCCGAAGCGGAAGGCTTGACGGCCTTTCGTTTCGGCTTTGGGCCGGGCCGCACGGCTTTCGCCGCCGATTTCCTGCGCTCCGCTTCGAGCCGCTCTTTGATGACGCTGTGCGGAACCGCTATCACGCGGTCCACCAGTGCGGTGAAGCGCTCGTACTCGGCTGAAGGTTTCATGCAATCTCATCTTATCAGGACTTTCTTCCAGTTGCTTCTTCTTCCATTCGTTGAACGTGCTGTTGCAGTATGGGTGACTCAATGCCCCGTTCTCTTCGGACGCGTTGCCGCCGTCTTTCTTGTCCTTAATGTGGTCGATCTGAATTGATCCGCGATGCAGGCGAGCGTTACAGATTCCGCAACGCAGTGCCCGCTCCAAGGCGGTCTTTAAGAAGATGGCCGATTTCCTGGAGCTTGTAAATTCAGTCTTTACGCCCTTGTCGTAGTCAACAATTGCCTTGATAAACTCTAGTCTGTGGTCCTCGGCGATGTAGTGTGGCAGTATCTCGCTATCCTTCTTGCCAGCTTTAACGCCATCAAGAAGATGCCGATACAGGTTGAAAACAGCATTTAGACTGCGATCACCAGACCCAAAGTGACTAACAAGGTGATTCACTATATATTTGTGCTTGACCAGCAGATCCTCGAATGCGCTGCGATACTGGCAAAATACATTGAGTTGGTCGTTGTCCTCCAATAGCTGGACTAACTTAACAGCCGCAAGAAAAGCGGTCGGCTGGAAGTTTCCAGTACCGCTATAAAAGTAAACAGCCGGATGAAGACCAAGGGATTCAGGACGCGTCCCGGCTATTCTAGAGGACGACTTAAGCGTAGCCCGCAAATATTTCAGAGTGTCGTCCCCGGTATTATCGGACTTACGCGTGGCTTGCAGTATATCAACCTTGACTCCCTTCTTTTTCTTAGCTGCGGCCTCCGATGGATTCAGGAATTCAATAAGATCCAGTATGAGTTCCATTGCATCGGGAGAATAGCTTCGCCCGGCCACCGGAACATCAAGGGTTTTTATCGGAGTATCAAGCTGCGGAACAAACAGATCAGTATAAATATTCTTTGCCACGTCACGGATTGTCCTCGTGTTGATCCCGAATGACGATGGAGCGTAGCGTCCGGTACCGGATCCGATTATTGTACGCGTGGCGATCACATTAGCAGCCTTTCGATCCCGTATCATTCTTCGTTCTAAATCGCCGATGGGGGTCTGCTCGGTGTTTATAGTATGGAATGATCGGTACGCGCTAGAGGCATCTCCCGGAACCCATTGAATCGTGACTCCGTTCGCGGCAATGTAGTTGGAATAAGCGGTCCGCTCGACTATGAGGTTGGTTGAGTCCTTAAGCTCAACATACGTGCCTACAGATTTGCCAATGATTTCACGGGTTTCGTCAGCAGCAAGCCTTTGTTCTGGAGCAATCGAACCCTCAAAAAACGGGAGAGATAACTTATTGTCTCCATAATCATCATGCACCCACGCTATCAGAGCGCTTAATCGATGCGCTCCATCTATAACGAAGATTCCGCTGGTGTCTGACTGCCAGAGAATGATCGCTGGTATCAATTCTCCAGATACAAAGCTCTTTATGAAGGCGGCTATCTTTGCCGGGACCAGTGTGCGGTCGTTCTTTGGAAATCTGGTTTTCGGAGCCACTTGAACCAGATACTTGCCTCCTCTAGTTCTACCATCTTGAACATAGATGCTTGTTGAAGGGTTTGCTTCTTGTTATCTACCGGAATCTCGAAATCATCGCGGGGGATGAGTGCTTCGAGATTGACCATGTGCGTGGGCATTGAGACCTCCCGGAAAATGTCCATCATCGCGCATCACCCAATGATGTGTCAAGGTAGTTATCACCCAATTTAGGCATTGCCGCGGCCGATCGCCGCGATTACACTTTAAGGCAGGCGTAAAGCCTCGGCATGGCTCGCAATCGACTCGCTCTCCTTTTTCTCGTAATGGCCTTTTCCTGGCCACTCCTTCGCGCCGCCGACCAACAAAATTCCGATCTGTTCGAAATGAAGGTGCGGCCGATTCTGGTCGAGAATTGCTATTCCTGCCATGCCGCGATGCGCAGGGGCGGTCTGCGGCTGGATTCGCGCGAGGCGCTGATACAAGGCGGCGACTCCGGTCCGGTGATCGTGCCCGGCAAGCCGGAGCAGAGCCTTCTCATTCAGGCCGTTCGCCGGACGAATTCGCGCCTTCAGATGCCTCCCGCGCAAAAGCTCAATGAGGCGGAGATTGCCGCCCTGGTAGAGTGGGTCGCCACTGGCGCGGTTTGGCCGGCATCCGGCGGTGAACTCTTCGAAGGAAAAGTGCAGCCGATTTTTTCGAAGAATTGTTATGCCTGCCATACAACTCTAAAGTCCGGCGGCCTCCGTCTGGATTCGCGGGCAGACGCGTTTCAAGGCGGCGTAGACGGGGTCGTAATCGTGCCTGGGAAGCCGGACGAAAGTCTGTTGATACAGGCGGTCCGCCGTACGCACGCGCGAATCAAAATGCCTCCTACGGAAAAATTGAGCGATGCCGAGATCGCCACCCTCGCCGACTGGGTTCGCAAGGGCGCCATTTGGCCTGAGCAACCCACAGAGGCCACAACACCTGCCTCCGGCCCTATATGACTCGAACAGCGCAAATTCTGGTCCTTTCAGCCCGTTCGTAAGCCTGCCGTGCCACAAGCGGGCGATGCCTGGGCCGTGAACGACATCGACCGCTTTATCCTGGCGCGTTTGCAAAAGGACGGCTTGCAACCCGTGGGCCCTGCAAGCAAGCGGGTGTTGATCCGGCGCGCCTATCTCGACATGATCGGCCTGCCGCCCGCTCCTGAAGACGTGGCGGCGTTTGAAAAAGACAATTCGCGCGACGCGTTCGCCAAGGTCGTCGATCGATTGCTGGCATCGCCGCACTATGGAGAACGCTGGGGCCGCTATTGGCTGGACCTGGCGCGCTATTCCGACGGAGCCATCGGAGACACGCGCGACGTTCCTTATCCCAATGCCTTTCGATATCGCGATTGGGTTGTGAAGGCCTTCAACGACGATATGCCTTACGACCTGTTTCTGAAAGCGCAGTTCGCGGGCGATCTTTTAGACCGGCCCGATCGCGACAAGTTAGTTGGCGGCCTGGGGTTCAATGCGCTTGCGCCCACGGAAGTGGCGGGCGTACCCGCGGACGATCGCGTTGATGTTATGGGGCGCGCCATTCTGGGTCTCACGCTGGGCTGCGCGCAATGCCACGATCACAAGTACGATCCCCTTCCCACCCAGGATTATTATTCGCTATTAGGCGTGTTTCGAAGCAGCAAAGTTGCGGAATGGCCTCTGGTGACGGCCGATCGGGTCAAGGCTTATGACGACCAAAAGAAAAAGATTGCCGCTCTCCAGACCGATATCGACGATTTCGTCGATTCCCAAAGCAAAGAGCTCAGCGACGTGCTCTTTTCGGATACAGCCAAATATCTCATCTCTTCCTGGAACGTAAACGAGCAGGGTAAGGCGCTGGAGGTTGCCGCGGCGGACCAGGGACTGGACCGGGAGACGCTGGGTCGTTGGGTCGCGTATCTCAAGGATCCCGCCAAAGAGCACCCTTTCCTGAAATGGTGGCACGAACTGCTCGGAACGAATCCGCCCCCGGCGCGCGTGCGGGAGGAGGCAGAAAAGTTCCAGGCCCTGGCCGTCCAAATCAATAAAGAAAGAAAAGAGATCGACGACCGGAACTATATAAAGGTAGGCGGCCGGGCGGGGCAGAAGAATTCCAAACTGCTGCAGTTTTCGAATCTCGAGTTCCTGCCGCCGGACAAAGGGTATTTGTGGCGCGATCTCGCTTCACCACCCTTTACCAATGTCGGCGATGGCTTTCGATTTGGGGGGGAATTTATTACTACGGGAAACCGTTGCGGCAGGCGGGAGTTGTCGTCGGCGAAGGCTCCGTAGACGGCCGCAATCGTGAAAACCAGATCGACCGCTGGCTCCAGGGCGTCTGGAGCAATCACCTGGCGTCCATGCGATCCGAAATCGCGGCGCTGCAAAAGGAACTGCCCCCCAAGTATCCGTTCCTGCACGTTCTGCGGGACCTGGATAAGCCGGCCGACATGCGCGTGTGGGTGCGCGGAGAGATGGCTAACGAGGGTGAGGTGGCGCCGCGGCGCTTTCTGCGCATACTCAGCGAAGGCGCCCCGGCGCTCTTTAAGAAAGGCAGCGGCCGTCTGGAGCTTGCCGAAACCCTCGCAAGTACGAAAAATCCTCTCACCGCGCGCGTCATCGTAAACCGCGTCTGGCAGCTTCATTTCGGCGAGGGCATCGTGCGCACGCCGAGCAATTTTGGCCTATTGGGCGAGCGGCCCACCCACCCCGAGCTACTCGATTATCTGGCCTCTACATTCATCGAGCAAGGCTGGTCCATCAAGAAGCTGCACCGTTCCATTCTGCTCTCTTCAACATATGCGATGGCGAGCGGCAACGACCCGCGGGATTACGCCAAAGATCCCGCCAATCTTCTGCATTGGCGCAATGACATCCACAAGCGCCTCGACGCGGAAGCGCTGCGCGATTCCATACTGGCCGTCGCCGGCGACCTTGATGAGAGCATCGGCGGCGCGCCCTTGGCCCTCGATGCGAAGAATCGCCGCCGCACGCTGTACGGCCTCGTGGAACGAACGAATCCGGATGCAACGCTGGCGCTGTTCGATTTTCCGAATCCAAATCAGATGAGCGAACAGCGTTTGATAACGGTTGGACCTCTGCAGCGCCTCTGGTTTATGAACAGCGCGTTCATCCTGAAGCAGGCCGGCCTACTGGCGGCGCGTCTCCTGCGCGAGGGAGGCGCGAGCGATAGCGCTCGAATCGATTACGCCTACCGCCTGGTATATGGCCGCGCTCCGTCCGCGTTTGAATTGCGCACGACTCTTGAATTTCTGAAGACA
>CAWITB010000049.1:0-24967 GCA_963838885.1 Bryobacterales bacterium
TTATGTAGAGCGAGTTTAGGCGTCGTGTATTGGGAAGAGCCTGGGATGGGCTGGCGACATCGATAACGTTATCGCAAGCACATGCCGAGGAATCTCCGGCGGGCCGCGGTCTTTACGACACCCACTTGATCGGACGAACTCCGAAAATACCAGTGAGGATTGCGTCCGCGGCTACGGCCGTTAGAACGCCTTTCCACTTGTAACTCAGCGGAGCAAAAATCGCTGCGCCGGCCGCGGCGGAACCGATAGCGAGCCGGATTTTTTGTTCTACATCACCCATATTTACGTCCTTGGAATTATTTGAAGACTGTCGTCCCATGCCATTAGAGACGGGTGCAGCAGGAAGTGTTTCGCGCAAATCCCCACCGGTTCTCGCGCATCGCCGCGGATATAACATGGATACAAAATGAAGCGCCCCTGGCGGCCGGCATTGCGCTGTATGTCCTCGCCGACCTGCAGTGTTGCTGCTATGCTTCGTTATCCTGACCGCGGCGGTGGTCGCGCGGCGAGGTGGGCGTGGCTTGGCGGCGCAGCTCGGCGTCGGCAGGGGCGTTCATTGCGCGCGCCAGCGCTCCACAAGCTCGCGAGCGGCCGGGGGCCATTCGGGAAAGAGAAAACTGAAGCCGGCGTCCATTAGACGGCCCGGAATAACGCGGCGGCTCTTCAGCACCAGCTCCGATTCGGTGCGCATGAAAAAGGCGCCGAACTCCATTATCCATGCCGGAACGGGTAGGCCGATGCGAGCGCCCCAGGCATCCCGCAGAGCGCCCATGAAATCGCGATTCGGAAGCGGATTGGGAGCGGAAACATTCACTACGCCCACAAACTCCTCGCGGGCGATCAGGAAATCGATCGCGCGCACAAAATCGGCTTCGTGTATCCAGGACACGAATTGTGTGCCCGGTCCCTGCATACCGCCCAGACCGCGCCGGACAAGGCTCAGAAACACATCGAACACTCCGCCTCGATCCGGGCTGAAGGTCATGGCGCTACGGATTGCGATTTTTCGGGTGTGCGGAGTGGAGATGGAGAAAAAAGCGTGCTCCCATCCCTTTGCGACCTCGATGGAGAAGTTCCAAGTATCGGGAGCTCCCCGGCTCATTCCCGCCGAGCTCGCCATTGCTTTCGTCCATGGCCCGATCGAGGCTGTGCCGGTAGATCGTTGCGGTGCTGGCATTCACCCAGACTCGCGGAGGATGATGGAGCGAAGCAATGACGTCGTTCAACAGGAGCGTGCTGCGAATGCGCGATTCGTAAATGGCGCGCCTGTTATTGGGGGTGTAACGGCAGTTTACGCTACGGCCGGTCAAATTGATACAGACGTCGCTTTGTTCGAGATCAGATATCCATTCGCCGGGTTTCACTCCATCCCATTGGACGACTCGCCACGGAGCGGGCCGCGGATGACGGCTCAAAATCGTGACCCCGTGTCCCGCTGCATGAAAGTGACGGGCGAGGATGCGGCCAACCTGTCCACTGCCGCCCGGGATCACGATTCGCATTGTGAACGGTCGTCCCGAGGCGTCAGATAACGTTGCCACTCCGCGGATTCGGCGATTTGCTTGATGACCAGATTCCTTTCGCGAAGAAGCGCCCTCATATAGCGGCGAAGGACCAGCGCTTCAGCGATAAGTCCGAGAACCGGAAGGGGAGCGGCAAAGCGGAAAATATCTTTCATTTCCGTTTCGCCGCGGGCAAGCCGCCGAAAATAGTGGTCGTGACGCATAAATCGGAATGGGCCCCGAACCATCGCATCCTGAAAATAGACCGGCGGCTCCATTGCGGTGATTTCGCTTGTGAGGGTCCGCCAAACGCCGAAATGCTTGGCGCGCCACGTAACGCGCTGCGACATACCGATCAAACCGGAGGTAACTCCCGCGCTCGCCACGGCCTGCTCTCCGGAGTGCACGTTGCCCGCTAAGTGCGCCTCCACGCTTCGAGCAAGGTCAAAGCATCGTTCTATAGGCGCATTGATGGTGGTGATATCTTCGAGCCGAACCATAAGCGCGACCCCGCACGCGGCGCTTTAGACGACGAGCTTCCAGGGTTTCCGATATTCCCGGGTCAGAAACTGGCGAGGCTCGGACTGCGTTGTGGTCCACTTGCGCGCGTCCCAATCGAGCTTCATCCCGCTGCGGCAGGCGACATTTCCGAGCAGGCAGGTGGTCGTGGACCTCTGGCATGTTTCAATATCGCTGATCGGCTTTTGGCGCGTGCGCACGCACTCCAGGAAATTCGCCCAGTGGTTGGCGTTGCCGCTATCGGTCGATTTGACGGTGGCTTCCGCCATCGCAGGCTCCATCTCCGGGCGCGCGTTACCGGTCTCCGCGGGCTTCCGGACGCGCATCTCCGGGACAATCTTGTATCCGCCGCGGTCGAGGAACATCGTGCCTTTGTTACCGCAGAAGAGAATGCCGCCGCTCTTATCGAACATCGACTGCGCGTTGCCGGACCTGCGTTCGTAGGTTGCAATGAAGCCGCTCGGGTACATATAAGTGACCTGGAGAGTATCGGGGGTCTCGGTGTTGTCTTTGACGTAAAGTTTGCCGCCGAGCGCCGTAATTTCGGTCGGGATCTCCTCTTTAAACGCCATCTGTACGATGTCGAGCCAGTGGACGCCCCAATCGGTCATCATGCCGCCCGCATAGTCCCAGAACCAGCGGAAATTCGAAAAATAACGGTCCTTGGGATCGACTCCAAAACGATTCACGTTGAAGGGGCGCTTGGGAGCCGGTCCCAGCCACATGTCCCAATCAAGCTCCGGGGGAGGATCGCTATCGGGGGGATTGCCCCAACCCTTGGGATCGCCATTGCCGTAATTCCACGTGCGCACGAACGTGATATCGCCGAGATCGCCGTTGCGCACGATCTCGATCGCAGCTTGGAAATGTTTTGCGGAACGCTGCATGGTTCCGGCTTGCACCACGCGCTCGTATTTGCGCGCGGCCTGTACCATTTTGACTCCTTCGTCCACGACGCAGCAGATGGGCTTTTCGACGTAGACGTCCTTGCCGGCCTTGCAGGCTTCGACGGTCATGTAGGGATGCCAATGATCCGGGGTCGCGATGCAAACCACGTCGATGTCCTTGTTCGCGAGTACTTCGCGGAAATCGCGATACGGCTTAGCCTGATTTTGGCTGTCGCGAACGGCCCAATCGAGGTTGCGCTGGAACACGTCGCACACGGCTACCGGGACAAGATTGTCCTGCTGCATTGCGAAGCGCAGATTGGCCCGGCCCATCTTGCCCATGCCAATAAACCCGGCGTTAATCTTTCCGTTGGCGCCTTTCACTTTGCGCGTGAAGATGTTCGCGGCGGTTGCGGCCGCGGCTGCGGCGGAACGGAGGAGATCGCGCCGGTTGGATGGCTGTGTCATGTTTCCACTTCAACATGAAATCGACATCGCCGGCGGGTGTTCGCGGGCGGCACTATACGAGCCGCTTCTGCCGGCGTAAAGCCGTTCCCATCTCGGCCACCAGGGAGGCGCCGAACCGAAGTCTGGAGGGCTCCGGGACGACGGTGGGCATGATTGAGCCGTCGCCTGTGATCTCGAGAAATGGGTTCGACTGCACGCCGGACAGCGTTCCCGGATTTGCGCTTTACAGTGGATTTCATAGTGGCGGAAGGTGATCTGGTGATGTGCGAGGCGTCATTCAGGGAACACATATGGGAGAATTTCCACTGATTCCGCCTCTTCATGGACCAACTCTGGCTCCTCGAAATGACTGACCCCACAGGTCCTATTTTAATCAAGGGACATACGATCTCCCGACCCATTATAGGGGGAGTGGAGCCGAAGGCGGCGTTCACTCGTAAGGCAATGTCCAGTCGGGGTTAGCTACAAAATAAGGGGCATGGCGTGCCTGGTTACGCCTTTCATCGTGTGCCGAAACCGTTCAATCGCGATGATGATGGCAACACTCCTCGGGATTTCGCTCGGGGTCGCAGCTTATTACGGCGGCTTGGTGCTTCTCTGGCTGGGATGTTCTGTCTTTTGAATGAGGCGCTGCCGCTGTTTTTCCTTATCGCACCGGCTAGCAACGGGAACGGGCTCCATACACTCGTCCATGTGTGGTTATATCAGGTTCTGGTATAGTATGGCTATGCCATCGCGCAGCGAATCATCCGGCGGGCCTACTCCGCAGTCGTTTCTGCCTCTGCATCGGGATACCTTCCATATTCTCGTGTCGCTCGCGGATCGAGAACGCCATGGATACTCCGTGATGCAGGATGTTGCCGAGCGCACGAACGGAGCGTTGCGTCTGAGCCCGAGCAGTCTATATGCCTCGATCAAGAGGCTCCTTGAGCAAGGCCTTATCGAGGAATTATCGGAGCGGCCCGATCCGGAGCATGACGACGAGCGCCGCCGCTATTATGGGCTGACTCGTTTGGGCCGGCGCGTGGCCATGGCGGAAGCGCGACGGCTGGAACAGCTTCTCGCGGATGCCCGCGCCAGCGGCTTATTGCCGAAACGGGGCTAAAATGGCGAGCTCGCATAAATCGCGCAACTCCGGCATCGCTGCATTCCGGGCCTTACTGCGGCTCTATCCCCGGGAATTCCGCGATGAATACGGGCGTGAAATGCGTATGGCGCTTTCCGATCGCTATCGTGATGCGGCAAGTTATTGGGAACGCGGTCTGATATCGATCGAGGCCGTTGCCGGCGTTCTATCTCATGCCCCCAAGGAGCACTTTCGCATGATTCTCCGGGATCTCCGCCACGCGGTGCGGCTGTTGTATAAGAACTTGGCGTTCACCGTCACCGCCCTCCTATCGCTCGCCATTGGAATCGGTGCGAACACCGCCGTCTTCGCCCTGGCGAAGAAGGTGCTTTTCGACGCTCTGCCCGTGAAGGATCCTCGGCAATTGAGACTGTTGACCTGGGTGAGCGGCCATGAGCAACCGCTACCTCCAGTGTGGGGCGACGTTTCTCCCACCAAGGAAGGAGGCCTGGAAAGCACTGCTTTCTCTTATCCGGCGCTACTGGAGTTTCGGAAGCAGAAGGAAGTGTTTCGCGACCTGATTGCGTTCAAAGATGTCGAGATGACCGCAACCATCGAAGGCCATCCGGAGTTGATAGGGGCCGAGATGTTGAGCGGAAACGCATTCAAGGCGCTGGGCGTGCGGCCTGTCCTGGGACGAACGCTGACCGAGGCGGACGATGCGGGCCCAGGGGCCGAGCCAGCCGTCGTCATCGGCGAAGGTTATTGGAAGGAGAGATTCAGCCGTTCGGCATCCGTATTAGGCAAGGTCATATCACTGAACGGTACGCCTGCGACCATCGTGGGAGTGGTCCCGGCGCGGTTCACGGGCTTGACCATGGGCAGCGCGGCGCGACTGTTCGTGCCGCTGACCCTGCAGCCGTTGTTGATGCCGCGCGTTCAGAAGATCGGAGCCGGCACTCGCTCCCTATTAGAGAATCCGGAATCCTGGTGGGTCGCAATCATGGCGCGTTTGCGGCCAGGGGTGTCAGAAACGCGAGCGCAGGCCGTGTTGGACGTCGTATTGCGGCAAACGGCAATGGCCACGTTACCGCAGGCCAGAGGCCTCGACCAATTTCATCTCAGGCTGCGGCCGGGCGATCGCGGGTTAGACTATTTGAGCAACTTTGCGAGGCCGTCGTATGTGCTACTCGCTCTCGCCGGTCTAGTATTGTTGCTGGCGTGCGTGAACTTGGCGAATCTTCTGCTGGCACGCGCGGCAAGCCGGCAGCGCGAGATCAGTACGCGGTTGGCCCTCGGCTCCGGCCGCGCAGGCATCTTCCGGCAACTGTTGACGGAAAACTTATTGCTGTCGATCACGGGCGGGATAGCCGGACTGCTTCTGGCCTATCTGGGCCGCAATGCTATTCCGAGGCTGCTAACCCAACCCGGGAGTCCGGCTACAGTGACTGCCGATTTCGATTCGCGAGTGCTTTGTTTTTCAATGGGGGTTTCGCTGTTGACGGGTATTGTCTTCGGCGCAGTCCCCATGTGGCGGATCATGCGCACCGACGTGAGCACGGCGCTCAAGGATGCCAGCCACGCGACCATGGGGCGGCAGAGGGCTTGGCTGGGGAAAGGGCTGGTGGCGCTGCAGGTGGCACTCTCGACGATTTTGCTGATCGGCGCCGGCCTGTTTGTGCGCACGCTCATAAATTTGAATAATGCCCCGCTCGGATTTCGGGCGGATCACATGCTCCTCTTCAAATTGAACCCACCGCGAACTCGCTATAGCGATGAGGGGATGATTGCCCTGTACCGCCAACTTGAAGAAAAGTTCGCCGCGATTGCCGGGGTTCGATCGGCAACCCTCAGCAATATCGCGCTGATCGGCGATGGGCATTCGGGATCGACGTTTCACGTATCCGGCCGGCCGGTGCGCAAGGACGAGGATCGTGTCCAGACGAACAGCGTGGGCGCGGATTTTTTTGAGACGATGGGGATTCACATTCTTCAGGGGCGCGGTTTCAATGCGCACGACAACGCGAAATCGGCCAAGGTGGCGGTGGTAAATCGCGCGCTGGCGCGGCGGTTTTTCCCGCACGAAGACCCGATCGGCCGGACATTCGAATGCCAGGATGCGGCCGGACCGGTGCGGATCGTCGGCATTGCCGCGGATACCAGGTATGCGGATTTGGCGAGCGGCACGCCGCCAATTTTTTATGTCCCCTACCAGCAACAAAGCCTTTCCAGCCGCATGGTGGTCGAGATTCGTACGGCGGCGGAGCCCTTCACGATATTGAGCCAGGTTCGGGCCGCGATCGAATCGTTAGACCGGGACCTGCCGTTAATCGGCGTGCGAACTCAAGAACAACAGATCCAAGCGACCTTATCGAGCGAGCGGATGTTTGCGCAGTTGACGAGCTGCTTTGGTCTATTGGCGCTGGCGCTCGCCAGCATCGGCGTTTATGGCCTGATGGCGTACACGGTCGCGAGGCGCAGAGGAGAAATCGGAATCCGCATGGCGCTCGGCGCAAGAGCCGGGCAGGTATTGACGGGAGTACTGCGGGAAGCATTGTGGATGGCGCTCGCTGGCGCCGCTTGCGGAATTGGCCTGTCGTTGTGGCTGGGGCGATTGGCCGCTACGATGCTGTATGGATTGAAGCCGACGGACCCGGTCACCATGGGGGGTACGACGGGGTTATTGATTGGCGTCGCTTTATTGGCGGGGATTGGACCGGCGCGGCGCGCTTCACGCGTCGATCCAGTGACTGCGCTGCGGCATGAGTAAGAAAGAGCCGTTGCTAGAATGAGTAGGCCATGACGGGCGCACGGGTCGTGAAAACACTGTTCTTTCTTCTCGCGCTGCCGCTGCCCATTGCCTACGCGCAAACCGTGCCCGCGTTCCACTACACCGCCGGCCAAGCCTCCTACACGCTCACGGGCGGCGATCCGGCGCAGGGCGGAACCACCACCATTCCCACGACGCTGGTTCCCATCGCGATGTCGTTTGAGGCGAAGAAGAGCGCCGGACAACCCTTCGTCATGGATGCGGGCCCCGACGCTGCGCGCGTCCTACGCTCGCCCGTTTTCTCCAAATTTACATTCCCCTCCGGCGGGACCACGCAGTATGCGGATGCCATCCTGCGCACCACCTTCCCAATGGCCGCGGGGTGGCACACATTGCTAGGCAGGCCGGAGATAAAGCCGGTGACCATCACCATTCCGGTTGGCTTTGGATACATCCTTACGTCGAAGAAGACGGGCGGCTCCTTCGCCGTCGTTGACGTCGAGTTTCTGCAGAAGGAGCTGTTCAAGCAAGTTCCGAAGCAGGAAGGCAAGCTCGTCATCGCAGTGACGCATAACACCACTTACTATGCCGACGGCGACGCCACGGTGTGCTGCTCCTGGGGAACGCACGGGGTCGACTCCGCTACGGGAAACTCCTTCGTGCTGGGATCCTATCTTCATGCCGCGCCGGCCGTTGTCGAAGACCAGGACGTGCAGCCGCTGACGCAGCAACTCGGTGAATTCATCAACGATCCGCTGCACGACCCGCTGCTGCATGGCCGCAACGTCAAAGGCCCCGGAAACAGCTTTCCCAGTTGGATGCGCCCCGCCTCGATGCGTCCGGGGGACCAGGGCGGCTGCGGCGGCACGGGCGTGGCCTCAACCTATTTCCTTCTTGAACCCACGAATACCAACCCGAAGAACAATATTCCGGCCTCGCGGGCCTTTGCCGCCCATGTCGGCGGCGCGACGTATCACTTGCAAAACCTAGCGCTGTTGCCCTGGTATGTCGGAGGCTCGGAAGGTCTTGGCGATACATACAGTTTCCCGGACGCGCGGGCGCTGCCCGAGGCTTCGAGGCCCTGTCCGGCGCGCGGGAGGCGTCCTGGAGTAGGCACAGGCGCCGCCACGGTTCCTCAACCCACGGCAGCGCCGGTTCCGCTGAGTGGGCCGCCCAATGGCCATTGGCTGATCGGCTACTGGGCCGGTTATGGCGGCCCGGGTTCCACCTTTCCTTTGCGCGAAGTCTCGCCGCAATGGGACGTCATCATCGTCGCATTTGCTACTCCGGACAAGAGTGCTCCGGAGGGGACGCTGCAGTTCCACACGCCTGCGGGACTCGATACCGAGCAGTTCAAGTCCGATATCGCGTACTTGAAGGGCCAGGGCAAGAAGGTCATGATTTCGCTCGGCGGCGGGGGCCAGCATTTCACGCTTGCCGATCCGAAGCGCGTTCCGAATTACGTCTCCTCCGTTACCCGCATCGTCAGCGAGTACGGCTTCGATGGGATCGACATCGACTTCGAAAGCCCCTCTCTCTCGATCGACCCCGGAGACACGGATTTCAAGCATCCCACCACGCCATCGATCGTGAACCTCATCGCGGCGCTGCGCCAACTGCGCGAACACTTCGGCTCCGGCTTCATGATCAGCCTGGTGCCCGAAGGTACCCAGATCCCCTCGGGATATCCCAGCTATGGCGGGCAGTTCGGCTCCTATCTGCCGATCACGTACGCGATCCGCGACATTCTCTCGTTCATTGACGTTCAGGACTATAACACGCCGCCGCTGGAGGGTCTCGATGGAGAGATCTATCAGCCCGGCACGGTGGATTATCACGCCGCCATGACGGAACTGTTGCTGCACGGCTTCAATGTGGGAGGCAATCCCCAGCAGTTTTTCCCGCCGATGCCCGCCGATAAGGTTGCCGTCGGCTTTCTTACCGGCGACACAACGCCCACGATTGTTAGTGAGGCGATGGAATACATTATTACCGGGAAGGCTCCCGGGGGAACTAAATACAAGCTGCTCGCGCGTGACGGCTATCCCGGCATGATCGGGGCCATGTTCTGGACCATCGATGCCGACCGGCGCGGAGATTACAAGTTCTCAAATGTCGTCGGTCCGCGGTTGCACTCGTATCCGGCGAATCAACAGCGGTCCGGGACGAAAGCGCGCTGAATAGCGAGGTGACTTCCCGCATGAAGCAGCGCCAAGAGCGGGCGCGACGGTCAGGGTTCCATCCCTTATTGAACGCTACTCCTGAGCCGGAGGCCAATTCCAGAGACCAAACCCGTACTTTTCGGGCCTCGGTATTGACCTTTAAGATCCGACGGGCAACCCTGCTCTGATGGGCTGTATCCTTGGCTGCGGCGGCCTGGGCCGCTCGAACTTGTATCCTCGAACTTGTATCCAGGAAACGCAGTCCGGATGCTCAATCCGAGCGGTAATTCTCCGGCACTGCGCGAGCCCTTGCGATCAGGTGTGGTGGCCGCGGTTTTGTGGGAGCGGTGACGAGCGCGTAGGGATCGTCCGGATCATCGGGGGGCCGGCGGACCAATAGATTCGCGATCTTTTTCATGGCGCGCCGAATGGCCGCGTGAAGAATAGTGGGCGCCATCGAATCCCTCGCGCCTCATCATAGCATTGTGCGACACCGCCGGCGCGGCACTCCGCTACACTCAAACCGTGGGCGGACTACTCACCGATCTTTATCAGCTCACCATGGCGGCCGGCTACTTCGAGAGCGGCAAGTCCGGTGAAATCGCGACCTTTGAGCTGTTCTTCCGCAAGCTGCCGCGGTACCGCAATTTCGTGCTTGCGGCGGGGCTGGCGCAGGTAGTCGATTACCTTCTCAACGTGCGGTTCACGGAAGAGGAGGTGCGCTATCTGGAAGGTCTGCCGCAATTCGCGAGTGTGTCGCGCGGTTTCTTCGAGGCCTTGCGCGCGTTCCGCTTCAGCGGCGATCTGTTCGCGATGCCGGAGGGTACGCCAATCTTCGCGGGGGAACCCTTTCTGACCGTCCGGGCGCCGCTCATGGAGGCGCAGATTCCGGAAACATATCTCCTTGCAACCGTCGGGTTTCAATCGCTGATCGCAACGAAAGCGGCGCGTATCGCGGAGGTCGCGGGCACGCGCGAAGTGGTCGATTTCGGAACGCGGCGGGCGCATTCGCCCGAAGCGGGCGTGCTTGCGGGGCGTGCTTCCTACATCGGCGGGTGCATCGGAACGAGCAACACCGAAAGCGGCTATCGCTACGGCATCCCGGTGTTTGGGACGGCGGCGCATTCCTGGATTCAGGCCTTCCCGACCGAAAGGGAAGCGTATGCCCGGCTGCAGCAGATGCTCGGTGAACGGACCATATATCTGATCGACACCTACGACACGATCGAGGGGGCGCGGCTGGCGGCGAGTTTGGGAAAGCCGTTGTGGGGCGTTCGGCTCGACAGCGGCAACATCGTGGAGCTTTCGCGCGTGGCGCGCAAGATCCTGGACGATGCCGGTCTGCGCGAGGCCAAAATCATGGCGACCAGCGATCTGAACGAGTACAAGATTCTGGAGTATTGCGCCGCGGGCGCTCCGATTGACGCCTTCGGGGTGGGCACGGATCTGGCGACCTCGGGCGATTCGCCCAATCTCGGCGTTGTGTACAAAATGGTGGAACTGGCCGGACGCAACACGGCGAAGTTCAGCGAAGACAAGCACACGATTCCGGGGGCGAAGCAGGTGTTCCGGTTTCCGGACCGCGATATTCTGGCGTGTTCCTGGGAATGCCACGGCTGCGATACCGGGGACGCGACGGCGCTGTTGAGACCCCTGATTCTCGGCGGCCGATTGATCGAGCCGCTGCCCGCAATCCACGAATCGCGCGCCTATGCGGCCGAGAACATACGGCGATTGCCGACGGCCACGCGAAGCCTTTTCGACAGCGAACAGAGATACAGGATCGAGTATAGCCGCGATTTGAAAAGATTAGTGCGCGAGGTACGGACGGCGCTGGCGCAGCCCGAGCCTCAAGCGGAGCCGGTGCGATGAGAACGGTTTTCTTCGACGTCGACACGCAGAACGATTTCATGCTGCCCTCGGGCGCGCTGTATGTGCCCGGAGCGGAGCGGATTCTGCCGCTTGTGGCGGAACTGAACCGCAAAGCTCCGTTGGTGGTATCAACGATGTGCGCGCATGCGGAGGACGATCCGGAATTCGAGATTTACGGGCATCACTGCGTGTTGGGAACTCTGGGGCAGCGCAAGGCCGCGGGGACTTTGATCGGGGATGCGGCGCGGCAGATCCTATTTCCGAAGCAGCAGGTGGACGTGTTTGGCACTCCCGATCTCGCGCCCCTGCTGGAGCGACTGAACGCGGAGCGCTACGTCGTTTATGGCGTCGTGGCCGAGATCTGCGTACGCCACACGGCGGCGGGGCTGCTGCGGCTCGGCAAGCGAGTCGAAATCGCCGTGGATGCGACCCGAAGTCTCGAGGACACAGCGGGGCGAAATAGCTATTCGGAATTCGCGGCGGGGGGAGGACGATTGACGACGGCCGCGGAGGTTCTGGCGTCGCTTTCATAACGAAGGGACGCAAATCGTGAACAATGGAAGTCGAGTGGCGCCGCGCTCTACGCGAGCGTCGCGCTTGGTATTGTTTGCCAGGGCTGGCCCAGGAGGTCGCGGGCCCACCCTAGGTTCTTCGCATCGTGCGCGAGCAAATTAAAAAAGGGAGAGAGGCGGCGCACGCCGGCGTGGAGCTTCCTACATGAGCTTGTTGGCGAAGTATAGATACCCAGCGACGATCCTGGGGTGGGGAACGCACGCGGGTTCCTCATAGGCATGGTTCTTTGAAGGCCACGATTCGTACGCATCGATCGAGAGCGCGGATACGTTTGTTCGGAAAATGCGGTTGGCGCGTGAAGCCGGAGGTTTAGATCAGATGGACGGCGATCTGCGAAACAGCTCCGCGACCATGATAACCGTGCTGCGCGACGACATGAGTTATCGCGAAACAGGGCGTGGCGGCATACCAGCAGGCCAATGTGACGTTACCTCTGGCGACGTATCAAATCATGCAGGGGCGCCCGAGGCGACCTTCCTACTTATGCGGCCCTTGAAGTCGCTCGGCGACATGGACGCGGCGCACGGAGCAGGGCAGCGCGATTCAGCGCGCCCTGGGAGAACGAGCAGAGGCGTTCTATAAGTCGGAAAGCGAAGCCATCGCCACGGCCGAAACGGTGCTGCTCGAAATCAGCCCGAGCATGAGCCACCGGATTTCTGGACGCCGAAGCCGGCGTCGGCTCCGCCTAAGGCTCGCGTTTCGAAGCCGGCGCTGAAGGAACTGGCCGCGACGCCTTAGCGAGCGTGCGTTCGATGGCGTCAAGCAGATCGCCCTCATTCTCGACGCATGACTCGATTTCGAGCCAATATAGACCGGCTGGCGCGATGAGCGCGGCGAAGTCGTCCGGCAAATTCATGACGTCTTTTTGAGTGGTGACCAAGGCGGTTGCGCCCGCGGCGCGGGCCTGGGAGGCGAGGCGGCGCAGCTCTTGCGGCTTGTAGACGTGGTGATCGCCGAATGTCCAGGTGAAGGCCGGGGCGATGCCGAGAGCGCGAAGGGATTCCCAGAAGCTGTTGGGATTGCCGAGGCCGCAGAAGGCGCCAACGGGCCCGGCGGGTTGTGCGGTTTCATGGCCGCTGACGGCCTCGATCCAGCGTTTCGGCTCGACGCGGGCGAGGAATACGGGAGCGGCGGCGTTGAGTTGCCGTAGACGCTCGCGGATTCCGCGATATTCGCGTCCGGGCTGGATCCGAGTGAGGACCATTATGTCCGCGCGCGAAAGGGCGTGAAGCGGTTCCCGCAAGCGGCCGCGAGGGAAGAGGGCGCCGCCCGCGAACGGATCGAGAGCGTCGAGGAGAACAATATCGAGGTCGCGGGCGAGGCGGCGGTGCTGGAAGCCGTCATCGAGCAGGAAAACATCGGCGTGAAGTTTTCGCTCGATGGCATTGCCGGCGTCGAAGCGATCGGAAGCGATGCCGACGTGGGCGATGGCGGAGCGGACGAAGATCTGCGCTTCATCGCCGGTCAGGGCGGCCGGCGCGTTGCCGGCGGCCTCGACGACGATCGTTTTTGCGAGCGAGCGGCGGCGGTAACCGCGCGTGAGAATGGCGGGTTCGAGACCGCGGTCGCGCAGGCGGCCGGCGAGCATGAGAACGAAGGGCGTTTTGCCGGCGCCGCCGAGCGAGATTCCGCCGACGCTGACAACAGGCGTGGCGAGCGTGCGCGCCGTGGTTTTCTTCAGGGCGCCGCCCCACTTCCACAACAGCGAGAGCCAGCCGGCCATGCTTTTGCGGACGCCGCGCAAATGCCAGTAAGGAACGGCGCGGTCCTGGGCCGCGATAATTTCGCGGACGGCGCGCGCCGTGACGCCGCGTTTGCGCTCGGCAAAATCATAGGCGCGGCGGCCGAGTTCGGCGCGGCGCGGAGGATCTTCAAAGAGCGCACCGATGGCGGCGGCGAGCTGCCCCGGCGCGTCGATCTCGACAACGGCTTCGGCCGCGCGGAACTCGTCCGCAATGGCGGTGAAATTCTCCATATGCGGGCCGATGATAATGGGACGCGAGGCGAAGGCGGGCTCGAGAATATTGTGGCCGCCGCGGCGCGCCAGGGTGCCTCCCATAAAAACGGCGCCGGCGAGCGGGAAGAGGCTGGCGAGTTCGCCGATGGTATCGAGCAGCAGCGCCCCGGGCAGGTCGAGAGCGGTCGCGGAAGTGAGCTGCGAACGGCGCGCATACGCGATGCCGTGTTGACGGAACGCGGCCGCGGCTTCGTCGAAGCGCTCCGGTTTGCGGGGGGCGAGGATGAGCAGCGAGCGAGGATATGTGCGGGCGAGCTCTTTGAATGCGGCGAGAACCGCGGCGGTTTCGTCCACGTCCGTGGAGTCAACCGGGGGCATGGTACTGGCCGCGATCCAGACCTGTTGAGGATTGGTTGACGCGATGAGATCGGCAATGGCTTGCGGAGGTTTCGAATGCGATGGCGCGGAATCGTATTTCAGATTGCCGAAGACGTGGGTGCGCTCGGCTGGCGCACCGATCCCGATATAGCGTGCGCGGTCAGCCGCGCTTTGAACGTAGATTGCGTCGGGGTAGCCGAGGACGGACTGGAAGAATCTCTTGAGGCGCCGGTAGGAGGAAAAAGCGCGGTTGGAAATGCGTCCATTCAGGATAAGCAGAGAGCAGCCGGCAAGTTTTATTTCGCGGTAGAGATTGGGCCAAATTTCGGTTTCGAGAATGACCACAACGGCGGGACGGATGCGGCGGAGCACGCGGCGAATGGCGAAGGAGTAATCGATGGGCGCATAAAAGATACCATCGACGGCGGCGCTCAGTTTCTCTTCGGCGGTGGCGCGGCCAGCCAGCGTGGCGGTCGAGAGATAGATAGGAATGGCGGGATTCGCCGCGCGCAGCTCCTCGATGAGCCGCGCCGAGGAGATCGCTTCGCCTACGGAAACGGCGTGCAACCAGATGGCGCCAGGGGCCGTCCGCTTGTAGGAGTTGGGGAGCGATCCAAGGCGCTCCATGAAATTGCGGAAGTAGCGCGGATCGCGGTACCCGCGATACAGGAAATACAATACGAGAAGCGGGAACGCGAGAGTCCGCGCGATGGAATAAAGGAGATAAATGAAGGTTCTTGGGCTATTCGCCGCGGCGCTCATCGTGGCGGCTCCGGCGATCGCGGACAAGAAAGACGAGGTGCGGTTCTCGCCTGCAGAGGCGTCGTCGTACGCGTCCAAACAGAGCAACGATAAAGTGACGATCGCGGTGAAACCCTATGATGACGAAGCGCTGGCGCACACCGCCTTCGGCAAGGTGAACCCATATCAATACGGCATTCTTCCCATTCTCGTTATCGTCCAGAATGACACGGACGAAAGCCTCCGGTTGGACCGCATGCAGGTCGCATACACGGCGTTTGATGGCAAGCAGATCGACTCCACGCCGGCCGCGGACGTTCCGTTCGCGATTGGAGGGCCGCGGCGGCCGTCCGCGACTCCCAACCCCCTGCCCCCGGAGTTGAGAAAGAAGCACAAGAATCCGCTCGCGGGGCCGGAGATCGAGACGCGCGCGTTCGCCGCCCAGATGCTGCCGCCGCACGAATCGGCGCACGGTTTTTTCTATTTCCAGGCGCACCATCGTCCGGGGGATTCTGTGACGATCTCGGGAATCAAGCAGGCCCGCAGCGGCAAGGACCTATTTTATTTCGAGATCCCGCTGAAGGATTAGCGCCCGTTCTCTTGGTCCCCAAGTCTGCTGCTTGGTTGGCCGTCGCGAGTGGCGGCTCTTGATAGTGATCGTCTGAAAGGCGCCCGGAGTCGCTGCGTCCACGGCTTGATTACGGGAGCGGTATTCGCTCAGAAGGCGGGCCGGTAATTCGTGTTGAGAACGACCTTGGCCACACCGCGTCCAGTAACTCGCCGTTTTCCAGTTCAAGCCGGCCCATTTCGGACGGACCGTACCTCGTGGTTCCCGAAAAATTGCCGCAGCCTTGGGGAATATCGAAATTGTCCGAATATCTTCGATGGCCACGCCGCCTTCGTAGTTCTCCAGAATGGAATCGGCCTGTACCCGGGTACCCTTGAATCGTTCACGCCGCATACAGCCGGATTAGGCACGCTACTTAGTTGCCTCAGGACGCTTCGCGGGCGCCGCGGCGGGAGCGGCGGGTTCGAGCACCGCGGAGTTGACGATGTCGAGGTTCGGCAGGCTCTTCTTCACGTAAGCGATGCCCTGTTCTTCCAGCTTCTGCTGGTCGGTGTCGCCATATCCGCTAAAAAACTTTTCGACCACATCCATGCCCTGGACAACCGTTCCGAAGGGCGCGAAGCCCTGGCTGTCGAGCGGCGTATTATCGGCGTAGTTGATGAAAATCTGCGTGGTGCGGGCGTTCGGCGCCTCGGGTTTGGCGTAGCTCACCGTGCCGCGCTTGTTGCTTTGCAGCACGGGGTCGTCCTTGATCGGCGCCTTATCCCAGGCCTTGCTGACGGCGGGGCTGGGACTGAATCCGAATTGCGCCATGAAGTTTGGAATGACGCGATAGATGGGTGCGCCATCGTAGTATCCGCCTTTGACGAGGTTGTAGAAGCGGTCGGCCCCGAGCGGCGCCCAAGAGCGGTGTACTTCGATGATGAAATCGCCTTTGGTGGTGGTGAACTTCGCTCTGAAGGTCTCGGGAGCTTTGGCGCGGTAGGCGGCGGGATTCACCATCAAAGGCTTGCGGCGCGCGGTCGCGGCGGTTCTTGGAGCAGTTCTTGCAGTGGGCGCTTTCGCCGGCGTCTGGGCGCACAGGCACACGGCGGACAGCCATGTTAAAACTATCGCTTTCATAAAGCTCGATTATATCGATCAGGGCCGTTCGACCGCCACGGGCGCAAGCCGCCGCCGTTCCGCCGCGCGCCGCGCCCGGACGAAAATCACGCGCAGAATCGCGATCACAGGGACCGAGAAGAACATGCCCGGAACGCCCGCGAGCTGCTCTCCCGCGAGCACGCCGAACAGCACTACGAGAGGATGTATCTCTACGCCGCGGCCCATCAAATGGGGCGAGAGAATGTAGTCCTGGACGCCGCGATAGAGGATCCAAAAGATCACAATCCAGAGCAGGTGTTGGAAGCCGGTGAAGCCGGCCACGACAAGCATGATAATTCCGGCCGCGAGCGGCCCGATCACAGGTATGAATTCGAGAAGAGCCGCCTGGCACGCCAGCAAAACGGCGTATGAAACTCCGATTACGCTGAGGAAAATGCTGTAGACGACCACGGAGATCAGAGACAAGGTCACGAGCACGCGGATATAGTGGCCCAGCAATACGTGGATATCTTCGATGATATTGTCGGCCATCGCGCGCCGCTGGCCGTTATCGAAGCTATCGACGAGGTACTCGCGCATATCGTGGCCATCCTTAATGAAAAAAAACGCCAAAATTGGGACCAAGACAATAAAGAGCGCTCCGGTGAGCGTGCCGCGCAAAGCGCCGCCGGCGTTTTTCAGGTATGGAGTTAGCGCCGAGCCCCCGGAAGAAAACTGCTCCTGCAGCCAGTCGATAATACGTCCGCGCACGGGACCAAGCCATCCCGGGATGGACTGATCGAGCCACTGCCGATTGTGAATATATTGCGGTATCTTTTCCGCGAAAGTGCTCGCCTGCGTGAAAAGGCTGACGCCGAAGGTGGCGCCGATACCGACCAATGCGCCAATGAACAAGAGGTAAACGATGGTAAGCGCGAGGGTGCGGCGGACCCGGCGCGGCGTATGGCGCTCGATGAAACTGACGGCGGGCCATAGGACGTAAGCAAAGAAGAGCGCGGTCATGAAGAGCACGACCGTTTCGCGAATTTTGTAAATGAGCGCCAGAATGGCGAGGACGATGAGAACCGTCCACGTAATCCGGGCGGCGCGGGCGCTCAACCCCAGCATTGAACTCAAGGATAGCAGCCCGATTTGGCGATCGAATACGAGTGCAAGGCAAAGCGTGTCACCCTGTAATAAGCCGAGGGATGGCAAAATACAAACCAGCGGGCAGTAAGAAAATATCGAAGGCGCGGACGGCCCGGGGAGCCGTTCCGTGTATCATCATCGTGATCTTCGGGATCGGCATCATGTGTCTATTGTTCTACTTCACTCTGCAATCAAGATGAGAAGCGACGGACGCTCTCCCGACCAAATGCGCCCGGTGCGCATCACGCCTCACTATCTGGCGACGGCGGAAGGCTCCGCCCTGATCGAGGTCGGCAACACGCGCGTGCTGTGCGCGGCATCGGTGGAAGAGACGGTGCCGCCGTTCCTGCGCAACAGCGGCAAGGGATGGGTCACCGCCGAGTACGCCATGCTGCCGCGAGCCACCGCGACGCGCACGCCGCGCGAGGTCACCAAGGGCCGGGCTTCGGGCCGCACGCACGAGATTCAGCGCCTCATCGGGCGTTCGCTTCGCGCCGTGATCGACACGGCCGCGCTCGGAGAACGCAGCGTCATCATCGACTGCGACGTCATCCAAGCCGATGGCGGCACGCGCACGGCGTCCATTACCGGCGCCTTCGTGGCCATGTCGCTGGCCTTGCGAAAACTCTCCAATTTCAAGGCCGTCAAACGTATCCCGATCCGGGATTACCTAGCGGCGACCAGTATCGGCGTGGTGAAGGGAATGCCGATGCTGGACCTGTGCTACGAAGAGGATTCGCAGGCGGAGGTGGACATGAATCTGGTTCTGACGGGCGCGGCGAGATTCGTGGAGTTGCAGGCGACGTCCGAAAAGATCCCCTTCGACGACGCCCAGCTCGCGTCGCTGCTGGCCCTGGGGCGTAAAGGCGTTAGCGAATTGATCGAGATCCAGAAGCAGGCGCTGGGAGCCTGAGTGCGCCTCTATTGCGCCACTACGAACGCGGGCAAGCTGCGCGAATTCCTCCAAATCATCCCTGGCGTGGAGCCGCTGCCGGGGCTTCAGGAGATTACACCGCCGGAGGAGACCGCATCCACGTTTGAAGAGAACGCCGCCGCCAAAGCCGCGTACTATTCGCGCTTCATTGATGAACCGCTGTTCGCGGACGACTCCGGGCTCGAAGTGGAGGCGCTAGGGGGCGCTCCCGGCGTATGGTCGGCGCGCTACGCGGGAGAGAACGCGACGGACGAGGCGAACAATCGTCTGCTGCTCGAAAGTATGCGTGGCGAGACGAACCGCGAGGCGCGCTTTGTGTGCGCCATCGCGCTCGCTTTCCAAGGCAAAGCCATCGCGACATTCCGCGGCGAAGTGGTAGGCGAGTTACTCAACGAGCCTCGCGGATCAAACGGCTTCGGCTACGACCCGCTGTTCTTTTATGCGCCGTTCGGTCAGACCTTCGGCGAAGTAGATGTGGAACGGAAGGCGCAGGCGAGTCACCGCGCGCGAGCATTACGGCAATTGCGCGATTACATCTCGCGATTCGAACGGGAGGAGGGCGCGGCGCAGAGGTGTACCATAGGACATTAGCTCGATGAACGATCTGTTTTCCGCTCTGACGCCCGGTTCGCGCGAATGGTCCTTGGCGGAATCGATCGATCCGCGGCGGCTTCCGGCGCACATCGCGGTCATCATGGACGGAAACGGACGTTGGGCCAAGCGCCGCAGCCTGCCACGCGCGGCGGGACACCGGGCCGGGGTGGAAGCGGTGCGCACGACAGTCGATGCGTGCGCACGGCTGGGCGTCGGCGCGCTGACGCTATATGCCTTCTCGACAGAAAACTGGAAGCGCCCGCGCGCGGAGGTGGATATGCTATGGCGCCTGCTCCGCATTTACCTGCGCAAGGAGCTCCCGGACATCGTTCGCAATAATATTCAGTTCACCTGTATGGGCCGCATTGAAGCGCTGCCAGCGCAGGTGCGCGCTGAGTTGGAGTCCGCCGTCGAGAGCACGTCTAAAAACAGGGGCATGCGCCTCAACGTCGCGATCAATTACAGCGGCCGCGCGGAGATTGTGGACGCCGTGAACGCAATTGTCGAGGATGCCCGCCTGCAGGGGCGGCTCGCGGATCTTCGCATCGACGAAGAAGCGCTCGCGGCGCGCCTGTACACGGCCGGACTGTCCGATCCCGACCTCCTGATCCGGACCTCCGGCGAGATGCGCATCAGCAATTTTCTGTTGTGGCAGATCGCGTACTCCGAAATCTACATCACCGGGACATTGTGGCCCGATTTCCGGCGAACAGATTTATTCCAAGCGATCCTTGATTATCAGAAGCGCGACCGGCGCTTCGGAGGACTGGGCGAGTCGCGGGAACGGCTTGCGCCGTCGGATAGCGCCGCGGAAACGGAGTGGGCCATCGCCCCCGCGGGCGTGCGCTAACGTGCGCGCAAACTGGCGATGAAGCGGGTTCTTACCGGCCTCATCCTCGCTCCCATATTTATTTATGTCACGCTGTGGGCCCCGTCGCTGGTATTTCTAACGGTCCTCGCGATCGTCGCTGTTCTATGTTTTCACGAATACGCCGGGCTGGTATCGAAACATGGCCTGCGGCCGCCCGGAATTTTCGGTTACGTAGCCGGTCTGATGGCGCTGTTTCTGCCCCGCCCGGACCTGCTCTTTCTAGTGCTTATTGCCTTGTTGGCGCTGGCGCTCGGACTCGCCTCGCGCGATCTTGCCGATGCCCTGCCGTTCGCCGCGGCGCTGCTGCTGGGGGTACTCTACATTTTCGGATGTCTGCGCAGCGCCATTGGGTTGCGTGGCTTGGCCGGCTCCGGACCATTCTGGCTATTTTTCGCGCTCTCCGTGAATTGGGTTGGGGATATCGCCGCGTTCTATGTGGGCCGCGCGATCGGGCGCCATAAGCTAGCGCCGGCGGTCAGTCCGGCAAAGACCTGGGAAGGCGCGGTGGCATCTACCCTGGCGAGCCTTGTCTATTCCTATTTCTACTTCTCGTACCTGCTAAAGGAAGTTCCGCTGGCCTGGGTCTTCGCGATTGGGGCGGCGGGCAACATTGCAGGTCAGATCGGGGATCTTTGCGAGTCCGCCATCAAGCGCGGTGCAGGCGTCAAGGATAGCGGCTCTATGCTTCCCGGCCACGGCGGATGGCTCGACCGCATCGACAGCAGCTTGTTCGCTTTGCCCGTGGTTTACTACTTCTCTTCTCTGATCGCGCGTTGACGGTGTGTTAAACGAACTTCGGGCGGCCTTCGTCTTGGAATTGGCCGTCCCGCGGCCATGAAAAGAGGCGCTCATGCTTGCGCGTTTGCTGGTGACCGTTTCTCTTGCGGCGGCGGCCCTCGCCGCGCAATCTCTTCGAGACTGCCGCACCGTTTACCTCTCTCCGATGCCCGAATCGCTCGACGATTTCATCGGCGTTCAACTGCTGAAGTGGGGAGCGATCCAGGTGGTCACCTCCGAAGAGAAGGCCGATTGCGTGGCGGCTTTCGGGCGGCGCTCGGCGAGCACGGACGTCAGAACCACCGGCGCCGAAACGTCGGACACCAGCGTGCGCGAGGAATCCGCGCGCCGGGACCTGCCGGAGGCGCATGCCTTCTTCGGCAGTTCTAAGGAAGCGGCGCTCACCGTGGTGAGTCGCCGGACATCGGCCATCGTGTGGGCCGACGCCAAGAGCGACGCCTTCTCGCTGACCGGCGGGCCAAAGACGCTGGCGAGAAGGCTCGTCGATCAGATGAAGAAGGACTACGCCAAGGAAAAATAATTCTCGCTTCAACGTAGCCCAAAAGCTGCGTAAAGCCCCGAAGTCTGATGCGAAGGTTATGTGCGTAGGCGCGACTGGCGGGCTTAAGGACCACCCACATTCTCCTAGGAGTAGGCCTGAATACGCTCCGGTAACAGGAGCCGGCTCCGATTCTTCACGGCAGCAGTCTTTACAGACGTACAAGGCACCGGCGCAATCCACCCTTCCTGGCACAAGGTCAACGGATTTGCCGGCGGGATGAATTGAACAGTTCAAAAAGCCGGCACTTGCCGGACGCGCAAACCTGTGGCCGACGCTTAAACCCGACGCTTCGTAGCCGACGGGCGGGCCAAAAGCGCTCGCAACATTCTCTCGCGCCATCGGCTTTAGTGCAGCCCGGAGGCCACATAAAGCTCCGACGTCTTTACGCGAAAGTTATAGGCGTAGGTGCGGCCGTCGGGCGTGATCACGGGGTTGAAAGCCTCATCTACGGGGCGCGCCGGACGGATCTCTTTCCAGGGTGTCTTGTTTCCGCTCTCAATGTCGAGAACGAAGACTGCCAACATGCGGTTCACATCGTGATGCCTGTCAACGTAAATGGATCGGCTGTCTTCGCGCCACCCAATCGCGCGGTCGTGCTCATCGAGTTGATCGAGTGCGCGCGCATCGCCGCCATCGACCGGGTACATCCACCAGCGGCCGTCCGGACCAACGTCGAGGATCTGGTGCCGGTCGGGTGAGACCATGGGCAGGTCGTCGGCAATTCCTTCCGGCCCGATGGGGTGCAGCGTGCGCGTTCTCGAATCCCATAAATAGTTCCTCATGCCGTGGCCCGGAGGATGCCCGTGCTCGAACCAACTCTCGTCGTCCCGGGACCATCCGTAAACGATATTGACTCCGTGAAGCTGGGGAATGCTGACGACGCGCTCCTCGCCCGCGCCGGTGGGAAACAGGACATAACGCCGGGTGTTTGCGTCAATTGAATAATATCCCGAGACCCACTTGCCATCGGGTGAGAGCGCGAAGGCGACGCCGTCGCCCAAACGCACCGGCGGGGAGCCGTCGGTCCGGCGCATGTAAATGCTGCCTTTAGGGCCCCCGCTTTCGCCGAGGATGGTGGCGACGATGATGCGCCCATCGTCCGAAATGCCGCTGAGAACGCTTTGATCGAGGCATGACAGATCGCGTTCCGTGTCTTCGCCGGGCGCCACGCCCAGAATGCCGACTTGCCGCGTATCGGTGCGCAGCAGGATGCGTCCATCGCGCGCTATGTCATAAATTACGATGTGCCCGGGCAATCGCGTTACAACACGGCGATGGCCTTGAGATCGATGGCGTAAATCGTGCCCCACTCCTTAATGTCGAAGGAACGGAACCAGATTCGCGCCGTCCGGCGTCCACGTGATTACGGGATCGAGCACATCGTTGGTTTCACCGGAAGCATCGCCCAATAACCGCGTCTTGCCGGCTGCGATCCACAACGCTGATCCCGATCACGTTGTTCCTGCCGAGTAATGCGCATAGGCGACAAGATTGCCGTCGGGTGAAACCCGAATGGCCTGAGGCCGGTATTCCAGGTTATCGAGCAACACATGGCCGATGGGATACTCCAGGCGGAATTTGCCATTAGCAGACAGCAGCACCGCCATGGTGGACCCGTCCGGGGACCAGTCGCCCATAATAACGTTCTCGAGCCAGGGCGCATTTGTCCGCCGGAGAGCGTGGTACGGCCAGAGTTCCGGCCCCATTCGGAGCAAAGGGTCCGCTGACGTAGGCGATTTCGTCTCGGGCTGAAACCGACATCAGGATGCAACCGTCCGGGAGACCGAGATCCCGGGCTTCGGGCGTGCCCGCCGTGGCCAGATACGCCCGTATGGGTCCGCCATCCCAACTCGCGCTGTAAACGATGTTGCCGCCATCGGATGTGAAGCGGGCAATCGAGACCAAGCCTTGCCGGAACGTCATGTTTTGAAAGCGGGAGGCTCGCGCCGCGATGTGAAGCCGCGCAGAATGAAGCCGGCGGCAAACAGCGCCAAGGCGCCGCAGAGTGCCGCCGCAAGCCACAGCCATCTCCCGCTTGGCGCACGAGGCCTTTCGAGGGCCTGCTGCACGCTTGGCGAACTGCCCGATGCGATCGCGCGCAACGCGAAGGCGAGATCCGCGGCGGATTGAAAGCGCTGCGCCGGACTTTTTCCAGACATCGCCTGACAACCGAATCAATAGCGGGCGGCATGGGCGCCTCATTCGGGTCCGGCTCGGAGGGCTCGTCGTGCAAAATGGCGTGCATGGTTTCGACCGAGGAAGCGGCCTCGAAGGCGCGCTTGCCCGCGATCATCTCGTAGAGAACGCAGCCGAAGCTGAAAATATCCGAGCGGTGGTCGAGCGGCTCGCCGCGCACTTGCTCCGGCGACATGTAGCCGACGGTCCCCATGACCATTCCCGGTTGTGAGAGAGCAATGGTGGGAGTATTTTCGTCAGGAGCGGGCAAGGTTTGTTTCGCCAGCCCGAAGTCCAGCACCTTCACGTGGCCGTCGCGCGCAACCATAACGTTTTCGGGCTTGAGATCGCGATGTACGATGCCGGCGGAGTGCGCCGCCGCGAGCGCATCGGCGATCTGGATGGCGGTATCCAGGGCTTTCCGCGGCGGCAAACGGCCCCGTTGGAGGATGCCCGCAGCGACTCACCCTCAACGAATTCGGAAACCATGTAGGCCTGACCGTTATCCTGCCCGGCGTCGTACACGGCGACAATGTTGGGATGGTTCAGGGCCGCCAGCGCGCGCGCTTCCTGCTCGAAGCGAGCCCGGCTATTCGCGTCATCGGCGATGTCCGCGGGCAGTGTTTTCAGCGCGACAAAACGATTCAGCCGGACATCCCTGGCGCGCCACACTTCGCCCATGCCGCCTTCGCCCAGCTTGTCGAGAATCTCGTAGGCCCCGATCTTTCGCAGGGAACTCACGCCTTCACGTTAGCGTAAGTAAAAATAGAGAGCAGCCGATGCCGTACTGCTGTCAATGCGGAAAATCCGTCAGCGAGAAGGATGTCTTCTGCGCGTTTTGCGGCGGACGGCAACCGGTACATGCCAATACTGCAACGGATTAATCAGCGGCATCACGCCTCGTACTGCCGCGCTGCTTTGCTACATTCCTTTCGTTGGCTGGATTGCGGCCATCGTCGTGCTCGCCGCGGCGCGCTTCCGTTATCACCACACGGTGCGGTTCCACGCCTTCCAGGGCCTTTATCTTTTTGTCGCGTGGTTATAGTCGATATAGTGGTGGCGCCGTTTTTCGCTTTTGGCTTCTTCGTGCCGGGGCCGCATTTTCCCCACTTCGCGCTGTCCGGCCTGCTGAAGCTCGTGATATTCGGAACGTGGATTTTCATGATGGTCAAGGTGAGCCACGACGATAATTTCAAGCTTCCGATCGTGGGCGAATTGGCGGAAAAATCCGTATCGGAACAGCGGTTATGAAATCCACTTGATCGGACGAACTGGTCGCAAGCCGGATTCTTCTGTTCTACAGGGCCCCGTGTTTCGCGCAAATCCCGAGCCGAACTTCGCCCATCGCCAGGGATATAA
>CAWITB010000050.1:0-26246 GCA_963838885.1 Bryobacterales bacterium
TTCTTGACCACAATGATTTTCACGGGCAGTTTGTATTGCGCCAGCGTCGCAAGATCGCCCATCATCATGCTCAAAGAGCCATCGCCGGTAAACGCCACCACTTGCCGATTGGGGTAAGCGACCTGCGCTCCAATGGAATAGGGCAGGGCGGCGGCCATGCTGCACAGCGTTCCGCTGAATGAAAATTTCTGATCGGCGCGCAGCTTGAGCCGCGCGATCCAGGTGGTCACGGTGCCCGAGTCGCCCAGGATAATGGCATCGTCGGCCGAGCACATGGTGAGGTTCCAGGTGATCGTCTGCGGCTGCATTGGCGTCGTCTCGCGCGTTCCGCGCTCTTCCATCAGCTCCCACCATTCCCGAATTCCTTCCTGAATCTTGCTCAGGAAAGAACTGTCCTCATTTGGCAAGGACAGGAGCGGGAGCAATTCGCGCAGGGTCGCCTGCGCATCGCCAACAAGACCGATGTCCACCGGGTAGCGTAGTCCGATGCGCTCGGGCTTATCGTCGATCTGAATGCCGATCGCCTGTCCCGGTTTCGGCAGAAACTCGATATACGGAAAAGAGCTGCCCACGACCACGATGGCGTCGCAGTTTTTCATTGCCTCAACCGAAGGCCGGGCTCCGACGACGCCAATTCCGCCCGCGACGTTGGGATGATCGTCGGGCACGCAGTCTTTCCCTAGTAACGCTTTGACGATTGGCGCGTGCAGACGCTCGGATAATTCCAGTAGCTCGGCGCGCGCACCGCGTGCTCCGGCCCCCGCCAGAATGACGACCTTCTTTTTGCCGTCAAGCAGCGCCGCGGCCCTTTCGAGTTGCGCCCGGACTGGAACGCGCTTGGGCGTGTGGTTCTGCATCGGACGCACGATGCCCGGGAAGGTTGCGAGGAGAGCGTTTGTCCTTTGCCATGTCCTTCATCTGGTAATCGATGGGGATCGCGATGTGCGAAACCGCGCGATGGCTCAGCGCTGTGCGGCAGGCGAGTTCCACGACGTTCTCGACGTGGGCCGGCCCCATGACGCGCTGGTTGTACATGGCCACGTCCTGATACAGATAGTCCTGGTTCATGTCTTGCAGGTAATTGGTGCCGATCAGATCGTGATAGGTCATGCCCGTGATCGCCAGGACTGGCGCCTGATCGATCTTGGCGTCGTACAATCCGTTCAGCATGTGCACGGCGCCGGGAGCGGCGGTCGAGAAACAAACGCCCAGGCGTCCCGTGAACTTCGCGTAACCGCACGCGGCCATCGCGGCGGTCTCTTCATGGCGCACGTGGATGTAGCGGATTTTATCCTTGTGCGTCCGCAAGGCCTCCATAAATCCGTTGATTCCGTCTCCGGGTAGTCCGAAGATAGTATCGACGCCCCAATCGAGCAATCCTTCCGCCGATCGCATCGCAGACTGTCATGCTTTCTCCGCGTGTATGTAGAGCGAGTTTAGGCGTCGTGTATTGGGAAGAGCCTGGGATGGGCTTGCGACATCGATAAACGTTATCGCAAGCCCATGCCGAGGATGTTCCGGCGGGCCGCGGTCTTTACGACACCCACTTGATCGGACGAACTCCGAAAATACCAGTGAGAATTGCGTCCGCGGCTACGGCCGTTAGAACGCCTTTCCACTTGTAACTCAGCGGAGCAAAAATCGCTGCGCCGGCCGCGGCGGAACCGATAGCGAGCCGGATTTTTTGTTCTACATCACCCATATTTACGTCCTTGGAATTATATTTGAAAACTGTCGTCCCATGCCATTTGAGACGGGTGCAGCAGGAAGTGTTTCACGCAAATCCCCGCCGGTTCTCGCGCATCGCCGCCGATATAACATGGATACAAAATGAAGCGCCCTCGCGGCCGGCATTGCGCTGCATGTCCTCACCGGCCTGCAGTGTTGCTGCTATGCTTCGTGATTCAGGCCGCGGCGGTGGTTTGCGCGGCGAGATGGGCGTGGCTTGGCGGTCCCGCTGCATGAAAGTGACGGGCGAGGATGCGGCCAACCTGTCCACTGCCGCCCGGGATCACGATTCGCATTGTGAACTGTCGTCCCGAGGCGTCAGATAACGTTGCCACTCCGCGGATTCGGCGATTTGCTTGATGACCAGATTCCTTTCGCGAAGAAGCGCCCTCATATAGCGGCGAAGAACCACCCTTCAGCGATAAATCCGAGAACGGGAAGAGGAGCGGCGAAGCGGAAAATATCTTTCATTTCCGTTTCGCCGCCGGCCAGCCGCCGAAAATCATGGTCGTGACGCATACATCGGAATGGGCCCCGAACCATCGCATCCTGAAAATAGACCGGCGGCTCCATTGCGGTGATTTCGCTTGTGAGGGTCCGCCAAACGCCCAAAATGCTTTGCGCGCCACGTAACGCGCTGCGACATACCGATCAAACCGGAGGTAACACCCGCGCTCGCCACGGCCTGCTCTCCGGAGTGCACGTTGCCCGCTCATGCGCCTGCACGCTTCGAGCAAGGTCAAAGCATCGTTCTATAGGCGCATTGATCGTAGTGATATCTTCGAGCCGAACCATAAGCGCGACCCCGTACACGGCGCTTCAACGACAGCTTCCAGGGTTTCCGATATTCCCGGGTCAGAAACTGGCGAGGCTCGGACTGCGTGGTGGTCCACTTGCGCGCGTCCCAATCGAGCTTCATCCCGCTGCGGCAGGCGACATTTCCGAGCAGGCAGGTGGTCGTGGACCTCTGGCATGTTTCAATATCGCTGATCGGCTTTTGGCGCGTGCGCACGCACTCCAGGAAATTCGCCCAGTGGTTGGCGTTGCCGCTATCGGTCGATTTGACGGTGGCTTCCGCCATCGCAGGCTCCATCTCCGGGCGCGCGTTACCGGTCTCCGCGGGCTTCCGGACGCGCATCTCCGGGACAATCTTGTATCCGCCGCGGTCGAGGAACATCGTGCCTTTGTTACCGCAGAAGAGAATGCCGCCGCTCTTGTCGAACATCGACTGCGCGTTGCCGGACCTGCGTTCGTAGGTTGCAATGAAGCCGCTCGGATACATATAAGTGACCTGGAGAGTATCGGGGGTCTCGGTGTTGTCTTTGACGTAAAGTTTGCCGCCGAGCGCCGTAATTTCGGTCGGGATCTCCTCTTTAAACGCCATCTGTACGATATCGAGCCAGTGGACGCCCCAATCGGTCATCATGCCGCCGGCGTAGTCCCAGAACCAGCGGAAATTCGAAAAATAACGGTCCTTGGGATCGACTCCAAAACGATTCACGTTGAAGGGGCGCTTGGAAGCGGGTCCTAGCCACATGTCCCAATCGAGCTCCGGGGGAGGATCGCTATCGGGCGGATTGCCCCAACCCTTGGGATCGCCATTGCCGTAGTTCCAGGTGCGCACGAAGGTGATATCGCCGAGGTCGCCGTTGCGCACGATCTCGACCGCAGCCTGGAAATGTTTTGCGGAACGCTGCATGGTTCCGGCTTGCACCACGCGCTCGTATTTGCGCGCGGCCTGTACCATTTTGACTCCTTCGTCGACGACGCAGCAGATGGGCTTCTCGACGTAGACGTCCTTGCCGGCCTTGCAGGCTTCGACGGTCATGTAGGGATGCCAATGATCCGGGGTCGCGATGCAAACCACGTCGATGTCCTTGTTCGCGAGTACTTCGCGGAAATCGCGATACGGCTTAGCCTGATTTTTGCTGTCGCGAACGGCCCAATCGAGGTTGCGCTGGAACACGTCGCACACGGCTACCGGGACAAGATTATCCTGCTGCATTGCGAAGCGCAGATTGGCGCGGCCCATCTTGCCCATGCCAATAAACCCGGCGTTAATCTTTCCGTTGGCGCCTTTCACTTTGCGCGTGAAGATGTTGGCGGCGGTTGCGGCCGCCGCTGCGGAGCGCAGGAGATCGCGCCGGTTGGATGGCTGTGTCATGTTTCCACTTCAACATGAAATCGACATCGCCGGCGGGTGTTCGCGGGCGGCACCATACGAGCCGCTTCTGCTGGCGTAAAGCCGTTCCCATCTCGGCCAGAGAGGCGACAAACCGAAGGCTCCAGGGCTCCGGGACGACGGTGGGCGTGGGGCGTCGCCGTGACGGTGTTCACTGCACGCCGTATTGGTAACGGGTGTGAAATCCGTGTCCCGGAAGTTGAGAAACCTGATGGAGTGGGCAACCTATAGGAAATGATCTAAAAGGAAGAGTTCCTTTGCCAGAGCGGAGCGCCGAATAATTGGAAAGTGATAAACCGCCCGGCGCAAAGTCTGAAAAGGCTCGAGTGGCTGTCTGTAGCGAGAATAGCGCACCCTACGATGTCGGCGAGCCAGAGGTCACATTCGGGAAATTGCAGTCAAATGCGTCAATCAGCCGGTTGTCGTGTCATTGCCAGGATTCCCGTAAGCGGCGTTGAATTGTTGTCGGTGAACGTCGCCAATCCGTTGAATTCACGGCTGCCTGGTCGGGCTAAACACTCGCGATAAACAGCGGCGCAGAGACAGAATTGCCATTGCCGACGCACGAGAGCCAAGATTTCCCGGTTCCGCATCGACATTGTCCTCATGATGATCTCCTGTGCGCCGCTGGTGCAGAAGCCTCCACTTCAGCGTCCTATTTCATGGTTTCATTTTGCATCGGACATTTGCGACATGCAGGCCAAATGTTTTACGAGCCTTCGCATGATACAAAACTTACATCTGAGACGGGTGAAGGCGGTCCGCGCCGGATAACTGAATCTAGACCGTCGATATTCGGAACTCACGATGCGGACGGAATGTTATGACCGCTCTCCTCCCCGCAGCCTAATCTCCAAAGCTCCAAGGCTTCAGCCTGCCCATCAGGCCAACGAAGCCGATCCCCAAACATATGCCGGAAGCGACGAGGCCCACGACATCGGAGCCGTGCAGCGCCTCTACTCGCGGCTTGCCCAGATTATTTAGGAGCACCATCGCTCCCAGCATTGTCAGCACTAAACCGGTAAACCGGCTGCTTTTCTTCATGCACTCTCCTCCGGCCCGCATCCCGGGGGCCGAATCATTGTGACAGGAAAGCCGGATCGTTTCACCCCGGCCTGCTAGTCAAGTCAGGTGGAATGTGACCGGCGAGGAAAGCCCGACAGGGTGAATGCGAGCCCTGTTCCCCCATCATCAAACATAAAGACGGACGACTAAATTGAGCCATAGGCAAGTCTGTTCAAAAATTTGTGTCGCGAAAGGCCCTTTATGAGGCGCGCCTCTGTTCGGCAGGAACGGTTTACCTATTTCACATCGACGGCAGGATAGCTTTCCTGGTACTGCTCCCCATTGCATCCATAGTAGGCGACCGTGCGGGCCGCGAAATCGACATCGTAGCGTATAACCCCGGCCTGCCACGAAGCTGAGAGAAATTCGGGAAACGTGCTCTCTCCGGCTTGGTCGGTTCGTAACGCCTTAATAAGCGCCTCCCGGTCAAACGGAGGTACATCCGCCGTACCTGACACAAGCGGCCCTCCTTGTATGACAACTGGCCCGTAGTTGGTCAGAAATATGCTTTGACACGCGGGCAGGAACCAGAAGTTGCGGGTTACGCCCGCCTGGCGCAAGGCTTCGGCTAGGTAGGGAAAGCCGCCAACCTTCGGGCGGATTGCCATTGCTCGCTGTTGGGCGGCCTGCACGTTTTCGATAGCTTTGCTCATCGAGTTAATTCTTTCTCCGTTTCGTTGGAATGATTACGAAAATCCACGTTATCAGCGAAAGGCGTATGCAAACGTATCCTTTGTGATACAGCATCAGGATAACGGTCCTAGCAGCCCGTGTCTAAACAGCCATTTTTGACGAGCGCGTCCGAGGAAGGCTCAGGCAGGCGTGCGAAATGACGATGACTTTGAAAACCGGACGATGGGGAATCTTGGCTGGGGATCGGCGCAGCATCGTCGGCGGGCCGTCCAGGGCCGAGAAGAAGCAAAAAGCGACTCGAAAACGCGTCCAATGCCGCTCGGCCCAGCCCCGCGGGGTTCCAGTTTTCGTGAACGACCGCGGGATCAGCGCCAGATTGAAGCGACCGCTTGCAGCAGTACTCGCTTGGCGACGTTTTTCAATCCGCGCACATGCACTCGGCGCAGTCCGCCGGTTTCATACGCGTGGGCCCGGATTTTTTTGGAGACGATGGGGATTCACATTCTTCAGGGGCGCGGTTTCAATGCGCACGATAACGCGAAATCGGCCAAGGTGGAGGTGGTAAATCGCGCGCGCTGGCGCGGCCGTTTTTCCCGCATGAAGACCCGATCGGCCGGACATTCGAATGCGAGGATGCGGCCGGACCGGTGCGGATCGTCGGCATTGCCGCGGAGACCAGGTATGCGGATTTGGCGAGCGGCACGCCGCCGATCTTTTTTGTTCCCTACCAGCAAGAAAGCCTTTCCAGCCGCATGGTGGTCGAGATTCGTACGGCTGCGGAGCCCTACACGACATTGAGCCAGGTACGGACTGCGGTCGAATCGTTAGACCGGGACCTGCCGTTGATCGATGTGCGAACTCAAGAACAACAGATCCAAGCGACCTTATCGAGCGAGCGGATGTTGCGCAGCTGACGAGCTGCTTTGGTCTATTGGCGCTGGCGCTCGCCAGCATCGGCGTCTATGGCCTGATGGCGTACACGGTCGCGAGGCGCAGGGGAGAAATCGGAATCCGCATGGCGCTGGGCGCAAGAGCCGGGCAGGTATTGACGGGAGTACTGCGGGAAGCATTGTGGATGGCGCTTGCGGCGCCGCTTGCGGAATTGGCCTGTCGTTGTGGCTGGGGCGATTGGCCGCTACGATGCTGTATGGATTGAAGCCGACCGACCCGGTCACCATGGGGGTACGACGGGGTTATTGATTATCGTCGCTTTATTGGCGGGGATTGGACCGGCGCGGCGCGCTTCGCGCGTCGATCCAGTGACTGCGCTGCGGCATGAGTAAGAAAGAGCCGTTGCTAGAATGAGGAGGCCATGACGGGCGCATGGGTCGTGAAAACACTGTTCTTTCTTCTCGCTCTCCCGCTGCCCTTTGCGTACGCGCAAACCGTGCCCACGTTCCAGTACACCGTCGGCCAAGCCTCTTACACGCTCACGGGCGGCGATCCGGCGCAGGGTGGAATCACCACCATTCCCACGATGCTGGTTCCCATCGCGATGTCGTTTGAAGCGAAGAAGACCGCCGGACAACCCTTCGTCATGGATGCGGGTCCGGACGCTGCGCGCGTCCTACGCTCGCCCGTTTTCTCCAAATACACATTCCCCTCCGGCGGGACCACGCAGTATGCGGACGCCATGCTCCGCACCACCTTCCCAAAGGCCGCGGGGTGGCACACGTTGCTAGGCAGGCCGGAGATAAAGCCGGTGAACATCACCGTTCCGGTTGGCTTTGGCTACATCCTTACGTCGAAGAAGACGGGCGGCTCCTTCGCCGTCGTTGACGTCGAGTTTCTGCAGAAGGAGCTGTTCAAGCAGGTTCCTAAGCAGGAAGGCAAGCTCGTCATCGCGGTGACGCATAACACCACTTACTATGCGGACGGCGACGCCACGGTGTGCTGCTCCTGGGGAACGCACGGCGTCGACTCCGCCACGGGAAACTCCTTCGTGCTGGGATCCTATCTTCATGCCGCGCCGGCCGTTGTCGAAGACCAGGACGTGCAGCCGCTGACGCAGCAACTCGGTGAATTCATTAACGATCCGCTGCACGACCCGCTGCTGCACGGGCGCAACGTTAAAGGCCCCGGAAACAGCTTTCCCAGTTGGATGCGCCCCGCCTCGATGCGTCCGGGGGACCAGGGCGGCTGCGGCGGCACGGGCGTGGCCTCAACTTATTTCCTTCTTGAACCCACCAATACTAACCCGAAGAACAATATTCCGGCCTCGCGGGCCTTTACGGCCCATCTCGGCGGCGCGACGTATCACTTGCAAAACCTAGCGCTGTTGCCCTGGTATGTCGGAGGCTCGGAAAGTCTTGGCGATACTTACAGTTTCCCTGACGCGCGGGCGCTGCCCGAGGCTTCGAGGCCCTGTCCGGCGCGCGGGAGGCGTCCTGGAGTAGGTACAGGCGTCTCTACGGTTCCTCAACCCACGGCTGCGCCGGTTCCGCTCAGCGGGCAGCCCAATGGCCATTGGCTGATCGGCTACTGGGCAGGTTACGGCGGCGCGGGTTCCACCTTTCCTTTGCGCGAAGTCTCGCCGCAATGGGACGTCATCATCGTCGCGTTTGCTACTCCGGACAAGAGTGCTCCGGAGGGGACGCTGCAGTTCCACACGCCCGCGGGACTCGATACCGAACAGTTCAAGTCCGACATCGCGTACTTGAAGGGCCAGGGCAAAAAGGTCATGATTTCGCTCGGCGGCGGAGGCCAGCATTTCACGCTTGCCGATCCGAAGCGCGTTCCGAATTACGTCTCCTCCGTTACCCGCATCGTCAGCGAGTACGGCTTCGATGGGATCGACATCGACTTCGAAAGCCCCTCTCTCTCGATCGACCCCGGAGACACCGATTTCAAGCATCCCACCACGCCATCGATCGTGAACCTCATCGCGGCGCTGCGCCAACTGCGCGAACACTTCGGCTCCGGCTTCATGATCAGTCTGGTGCCCGAAGGACGCGATTCCCTCGGGCTATCCCAGCTATGGCGGACAGTTCGGCTCCTATCTGCCGATCACGTACGCGATCCGCGACATTCTCTCGTTCATTGACGTGCAGGACTATAACACGCCGCCGCTGGAGGGTCTCGATGGAGAGATCTATCTGCCCGGCACCGTGGATTACCACGCCGCCATGACGGAACTGTTGCTGCACGGCTTCAATGTGGGAGGCAATCCCCAGCAGTTTTTTCCACCTATGCCCGCCGACAAGGTTGCCGTCGGCTTTCTTACCGGCGACACGACGCCCACCATTGTCAATGAGGCAATGGATTACATTATTACCGGGAAGGTTCCCGCGGGAACCAAATACAAGCTGCTCGCGCCTGATGGCTATCCCGGCATGATCGGGGCCATGTTCTGGACCATCGATGCCGACCGGCGCGGAGATTACAAGTTCTCAAATGTCGTCGGTCCGCGGTTGCACTCGTATCCCGCAAATCAACAGCCGTCCGGGACGAAGCGCGCTGAATAGCGAGATGCTTCCCGCATGAAGCAACGCCAAGAGCGGGCGCGACGAATCAGGGTTCCGTCACTTATGAAGCTACTCCTGAGAGGAGGCAATTCCGGAGAGCAAAGCGTATTTTGGGCCTCGGTATGCTAAAGTCGTTGGGCAACCCTGCTCTGAGGGGCTGTATGCTTGGCTGCGGCGGCCTCGGCCGCTCGAACTTGTATCCTCGAACTTGTATCCGGGAAGCGCAGTCCGGATGCTCAGTCCAAGCGGTAGTCCTCCGGCACTGCGCGAGCCCTTGCGATCAGGTGTGGTGGCCGCGGTTTCGTGGGAGCGGTGACGAGCGCGTAGGGATCGTCCGGATCGTCGGGCGGCCGGCGGACCAACAGATTCGCGATCTTTTTCATGGCGCGCCCAATGGCCGCGCGAAGCATAGTGGCCGCCATCAGATCCCTCGCGCCTCATCATAGCATTGCGCGACACCGCCGGCGCGGCACTCCGCTACACTCAAACCGTCGGCGGACTACTCACCGATCTTTATCAGCTCACCATGGCGGCCGGCTACTTCGAGAGCGGCAAGTCCGGTGAAATTGCGACCTTTGAGCTGTTCTTCCGCAAGCTGCCGCGGTACCGCAATTTCGTGCTTGCGGCGGGGCTGGCGCAGGTGGTCGATTACCTTCTCAACGTGCGGTTCACGGAAGAGGAGGTGCGCTATCTGGAAGGTCTGCCGCAATTCGCGAGTGTGTCGCGCGGTTTCTTCGAGGCCTTGCGCGCGTTCCGCTTCAGCGGCGATCTGTTCGCGATGCCGGAGGGTACGCCAATCTTCGCGGGGGAACCCTTTCTGACCGTCCGGGCGCCGCTCATGGAGGCGCAGATTCCGGAAACATATCTCCTTGCAACCGTCGGTTTTCAATCGCTGATCGCAACGAAAGCGGCGCGTATCGCGGAGGTCGCGGGCACGCGCGAAGTGGTCGATTTCGGAACGCGGCGGGCGCATTCGCCCGAAGCGGGCGTGCTTGCGGGGCGTGCTTCCTACATCGGCGGCTGCATCGGAACGAGCAACACCGAAAGCGGCTATCGCTATGGCATTCCGGTGTTCGGGACGGCGGCGCATTCCTGGATTCAGGCCTTCCCGACCGAAAGGGAAGCGTATGCCCGGCTGCAGCAGATGCTCGGTGAACGGACCATTTATCTGATCGATACCTACGACACGATCGAGGGGGCGCGGCTGGCGGCGAGTTTGGGAAAGCCGTTGTGGGGCGTTCGGCTCGACAGCGGCAACATCGTGGAGCTTTCGCGCGTGGCGCGCAAGATCCTGGACGACGCCGGTCTGCGCGAGGCGAAAATCATGGCGACCAGCGATCTGAACGAGTACAAGATTCTGGAGTATTGCGCCGCGGGCGCGCCGATCGACGCCTTCGGGGTGGGCACGGATCTGGCGACCTCGGGCGATTCGCCCAATCTCGGGGTTGTGTACAAAATGGTGGAACTGGCCGGACGCAACACAGCGAAGTTCAGTGAAGACAAGCACACGATTCCGGGGGCGAAGCAGGTGTTCCGGTTTCCGGACCGCGATATTCTGGCGTGTTCCTGGGAATGCCACGGCTGCGACACCGGGGACGCGACGGCGCTGTTGAGACCGCTGATTCTCGGCGGCCGATTGATCGAGCCGCTGCCCGCAATACATGAATCGCGCGCCTATGCGGCCGAGAACATACGGCGATTGCCGACGGCCACGCGAAGCCTTTTCGACAGCGAACAGAGATACAGGATTGAGTATAGCCGCGATTTGAAAAGATTAATGCGCGAGGTACGGACCGCGCTGGCGCAGCGCGAGCCTCAAGCGGAGCCGGTGCGATGAGAACGGTTTTCTTCGACGTCGACACGCAGAACGATTTCATGCTGCCCTCGGGCGCGCTGTATGTGCCCGGAGCGGAGCGGATTCTGCCGCTTGTGGCGGAGCTGAACCGCAAAGCTCCGTTGGTGATATCGACGATGTGCGCGCATGCGGAGGACGATCCGGAATTCGAGATTTACGGGCATCACTGCGTGTTGGGAACTCTGGGGCAGCGCAAGGCCTCGGGGACTTTGATCGGGGATGCGGCGCGGCAGATCCTATTTCCGAAGCAGCAGGTGGACGTGTTTGGCACTTCCGATCTCGCGCCCCTGCTGGAGCGACTGAACCCGGAGCGCTACGTCGTTTATGGCGTCGTCGCTGAGATCTGCGTACGGCACACGGCGGCGGGGCTGCTGCGGCTCGGCAAGCGAGTCGAAATCGCCGTGGATGCGACCCGAAGTATCGAGGACACGGTGGGGCGAAATAGCTATTCGGAATTCGCGGCGGCGGGAGGACGATTGACGACGGCCGCGGAGGTTCTGGCGTCGCTTTCATAACGAAGGGAGGCAAATCGTGAACAATGGAAGTCGCGTGGCGCCGCGCTCTTCGCGAGCCTCGCGGTTGGTTTTGTTTGCCAGGGCTGGCCCAGGAGGTCGCGGGGCCGCCCTCGGTTCTTCGCATCGAGCGCGAGCAAATTAAACAAGGGAGAGAGAGGCTGGCGCACGCCGGCGTGGAGCTGCCTACATGGGCTTGTTGGCGAAGAAGGGAGATTGGGGTGGGGAACGCACGGGGTTCTAGTAGGCATGGTTCTTTGAAGGCCACGATTGTAGATCGATAGAGCGCGGATACGTTTGTTCGGCAAATGCGGTTGGCGCGTCAAGCCGGAGGTTTAGATCAGATGGACGGCGATCTGCGTAACAGCTTCGCGACAATTATAACCGTGCTGCGCGACGACATGAGTTATCGCGAAACACGGAGTGGGGCATACCAGTCAGGCCAATGTGACATTACCTCTGGCGACGTATCAAATCATGCAGGGGCGACCGAGGCGACCTTCTTACTTATGCGGCCCTTGAAGTCGCTCGGCGACATGGACGCGGCGCGGAGCAGGGCAGCGCGATTCAGCGCGCCCTGGGAGAACGAGCCGAGGCGTTCTATAAGTCGGAAAGCGAAGCCATCGCCACAGCCGAAACGGTGCTGCTCGAAATCAGCCCGAGCATGAGCCACCGGATTTCTGGACGCGAAGCCGCGGTCGGCTCCGCCTAAGCCTCGCGCTTAGAAGCCGGCGCCGAAGGAACCGGCCGGGACGCCTTAGCGAGCGTGCGTTCGATGGCGTCGAGCAGATCGCCCTCATTCTCGACGTACGTCTCGATTTCCAGCCAATAAAGGGCGACAGGCGCGATCAGCGCGGCGAAATCGTCCGGCAAATTCATGATGTCTTTTTGAGTGGTGACCAGGGCCGTTGCGCCCACGGCGCGGGCCTGGGAGGCGAGGCGGCGCAGCTCTTGCGGCTTGTAGACGTGGTGATCGCCGAATGTCCAAGTGAAGGCCGGGGCGATGCCGAGAGCGCGAAGGGATTCCCAGAAGCTGTTGGGATTGCCGAGGCCGCAGAAGGCGCCGACGGGCCCGGCGGGTTGTGCGGTTTCATGGCCACTGACGGCCTCGATCCAGCGTTTCGGCTCGACGCGGGCGAGGAATACGGGAGCGGCGGCGTTGAGTTGCCGTAGACGCTCGCGGATTCCGCGATATTCGCGTCCGGGCTGGATGCGAGTGAGGACCATTATGTCCGCGCGCGAAAGGGCGTGAAGCGGTTCCCGCAAGCGGCCGCGAGGGAAGAGGGCGCCGCCCGCGAACGGATCGAGAGCGTCGAGGAGAACAATATCGAGGTCGCGGGCGAGGCGGCGGTGCTGGAAGCCGTCATCGAGCAGGAAAACATCGGCGTGAAGTGTTCGCTCGATGGCATGGCCGGCGTCGAAGCGATCGGAAGCGATGCCGACGTGGGCGAGGGCGGAGCGGACGAAGATCTGCGCTTCATCGCCGGTCAGGGCGGCGGGCGCGTTGCCGGCGGCTTCGACGACGATCGTTCTTGCGAGCGAGCGGCGGCGGTAACCGCGCGTGAGAATAGCGGGTTCGAGACCGCGATCGCGCAGGCGGCCGGCGAGCATGAGAACGAAGGGCGTTTTACCGGCGCCGCCGAGCGAGATTCCGCCGACGCTGACAACAGGCGTGGCGAGCGTGCGCGCCGTGGTTTTCTTCAGGGCGCCCCCCACTTCCACAACAGCGAGAACCAGCCGGCCATGCTTTTGCGGACGCCGCGCAAATGCCAGTAAGGAACGGCGCGATCCTGGGCCGCGATAATTTCGCGGACGGCGCGCGCCGTGACGCCGCGTTTGCGCTCCGCAACATCATAGGCGCGGCGGCCAAGTTCGGCGCGGCGCGGAGGATCTTCAAAGAGCGCACCGATGGCGGCTGCGAGCTGCCCCGGCGCGTCGATCTCGACAACGGCTTCGGCCGCGCGGAACTCGTCGGCAATGGCGGTGAAATTCTCCATGTGTGGGCCGATGATAATGGGACGCGAGGCGAAGGCGGGCTCGAGAATATTGTGGCCGCCGCGGCGCGCCAGGGTGCCTCCCATAAAAACGGCGCCGGCGAGCGAGAAGAGGCTGGCGAGTTCGCCGATGGTATCGAGCAGCAGCGCCCCGGGCAGGTCGAGAGCGGTCGCGGAGGTGAGGTGCGAACGGCGCGCGTACGCGATGCCGTGTTGACGGAACGCGGCTGCGGCTTCGTCGAAGCGCTCCGGTTTGCGGGGGGCGAGGATGAGCAGCGAGCGAGGATATGTGCGGGCGAGCTCTTTGAATGCGGCAAGGACCGCGGCGGTTTCGTCCACGTCCGTGGAGTCAACCGGGGGCATGGTACTGGCCGCGATCCAGACCTGTTGAGGATTGGTTGACGCGATGAGATCGGCAATGGCTTGTGGAGGTTTCGAATGCGATGGCGCGGAATCGTATTTCAGATTGCCGAAGACGTGGGTGCGCTCCGCTGGCGCACCGATCCCGATATAGCGTGCGCGGTCGGCCGCGCTTTGGACATAGATTGCGTCGGGGTAGCCGAGGACGGACTGGAAGAATCTTTTGAAGCGCCGGTAGGAGGGAAAAGCGCGGTTGGAAATGCGTCCATTCAGGATCAGCAGAGAGCAGCCGGCAAGTTTGATTTCGCGGTACAGGTTGGGCCAAATTTCGGTTTCGAGAATGACCACAACGGCGGGACGAATGCGGCGGAGCACGCGGCGAATGGCGAAGGAGTAATCGATGGGCGCATAAAAGATACCATCGACGGCGGCGCTCAGCTTCTCTTCGGCGGTGGCGCGGCCAGCCAGCGTGGCGGTCGAGAGATAGATAGAAAGGGCGGGATTCGCCGCGCGCAGCTCCTCGATGAGCCGCGCCGAGGAGATCGCTTCGCCTACGGAAACGGCGTGCAACCAGATGGCGCCAGGGGCCGTCCGCTTGTAGGAGTTGGGGAGCGATCCAAGGCGCTCCATGAAATTGCGGAAGTAGCGCGGATCGCGGTACCCGCGATACAGGAAATACAATACGAGAAGCGGGAACGCGAGAGTCCGCGCGATGGAATAAAGGAGATAAATGAAGGTTCTTGGGCTATTCGCCGCGGCGCTCATCGTGGCGGCCCCGGCGATCGCGGACAAGAAAGACGAGGCGCGGTTCTCGCCTGGAGAGGCGTCGTCGTACGCGTCCAAACAGAGCAACGATAAAGTGACGATCGCGGTGAAACCCTATGATGACGAAGCGCTGGCGCACACGGCCTTCGGCAAGGTGAACCCATATCAATACGGCATTCTTCCCATTCTCGTTATCGTCCAGAATGACACGGACGAAAGCCTCCGGTTGGACCGCATGCAGGTCGCATACACGGCGTTTGATGGCAAGCAGATCGACTCCACGCCGGCCGCTGACGTTCCGTTCGCGATTGGAGGGCCGCGTCGGCCGTCCGCCACTCCCAATCCGCTGCCCCCGGAGTTGCGAAAGAAGCATAAGAATCCGCTCGCGGGGCCGGAGATCGAGACGCGCGCCTTCGCCGCCCAGATGCTGCCGCCGCACGAATCGGCGCACGGTTTTTTCTATTTCCAGGCGCACCATCGTCCGGGGGATTCTGTGACGATCTCGGGAATCAAGCAGGCCCGCAGCGGCAAGGACCTATTCTATTTCGAGATCCCGCTGAAGGATTAGCGCCCGTTCTCTTAATCCCCAAGTCTGCTGCCTGGTTGGCCGTCGCGAGTGGCGGCTCTTAAGAGTGATCGTATGAAAGGCGCCCGGAGTCGCTGCGTCCACGGCTTGATTACGGGAGCGGTATTCGCTCAGAAGGCGGCCGGTAATTCGTGTTGAGAACGACCTTGGCCACACCGCGTCCAGTAACTCGCCGTTTTCCGTTCAAGCCGGCCCATTTCGGACGGACCGTACCTCGTGGTTCCCGAAGAATCGCCGCAGCCTCGGGGAATATCGAAATTGTCCGAATATCTTCGATGGCCACGCCGCCTTCGTAGTTCTCCAGAATGGAATCGGCCTGTATCCGGTTACCCTTGAATCGTTCACGCCGCATACAGCCGGCTTAGGCACGCTACTTAGTCGCGGCAGGAGGCTTCGCGGGCGCCGCGGCGGGAGCGGCGGGTTCGAGCACCGCGGAGTTGACGATGTCGAGGTTCGGCAGGCTCTTCTTCACATAAGCGATGCCCTGTTCCTCCAGCTTCTGCTGGTCGGTGTCGCCATATCCGCTAAAAAACTTTTCGACCACATCCATGCCCTGGACAACCGTTCCGAACGGCGCAAAGCCCTGGCTGTCGAGCGGCGTATTATCGGCGTAGTTGATGAAAATCTGCGTGGTGCGGGCGTTCGGCGCCTCGGGTTTGGCGTAGCTCACCGTGCCGCGCTTGTTGCTTTGCAGCACGGGGTCGTCCTTGATCGGCGCCTTATCCCAGGCCTTGCTGACGGCGGGGCTGGGACTGAATCCGAATTGCGCCATGAAGTTTGGAATGACGCGATAAATGGGCGCGCCATCGTAGTATCCGCCTTTGACGAGGTTGTAGAAGCGGTCGGCCCCGAGCGGCGCCCAAGAGCGGTGCACTTCGATGATGAAATCGCCTTTGGTGGTGTTGAACTTCGCTCTGAAGGTCTCGGGAGCTTTGGCGCGGTAGGCGGCGGGATTCACCATCAAAGGCTTGCGGCGCGCGGTCGCGGCGGTTCTTGGGGCAGTTTTTGCAGCGGGCGCTTTCGCCGGAGTCTGGGCGCACAGGCACACGGCGGACAGCCATGTTAAAACTATCGCTTTCATAAAGCTCGATTATATCGATCAGGGCCGTTCGACCGCCACGGGCGCAAGCCGCCGCCGTTCCGCCGCGCGCCGCGCCCGGACGAAAATCACGCGCAGAATCGCGATCACGGGGACCGAGAAGAACATCCCCGGAACGCCCGCGAGCTGCTCTCCCGCAAGCACGCCGAACAGCACTACGAGGGGATGTATCTCTACGCCGCGGCCCATCAAATGGGGCGAGAGAATGTAGTCCTGGACGCCGCGATAGAGGATCCAAAAGATCACAATCCAGAGCAGGTGTTGGAAGCCGGTGAAGCCGGCCACGACAAGCATGATAATTCCGGCCGCGAGCGGCCCGATCACGGGTATGAATTCGAGAAGAGCCGCCTGGCACGCCAGCAAAACGGCGTATGAAACTCCGATCACGCTGAGGAAAATGCTGTAGACGACCACGGAGATCAGAGACAAGGTCACGAGCACGCGGATATAGTGGCCCAGCAATACGTGGATATCTTCGATGATATTGTCGGCCATCGCGCGCCGCTGGCCGTTATCGAAGCTATCGACGAGGTACTCGCGCATATCGTGGCCATCCTTAATGAAAAAGAACGCCAGAATTGGGACCAAGACAATAAAGAGCGCTCCGGTGAGCGTACCGCGCAAAGCGCCGCCGGCGTTTTTCAGGTACGGCGTTAGCGCCGAGCCCCCGGAAGAAAACTGCTCCTGCAGCCAGTCGATAATACGTCCGCGCACGGGACCAAGCCATCCCGGGATGGACTGATCGAGCCACTGCCGATTGTGAATATATTGCGGTATCTTTTCCGCGAAAGTGCTCGCCTGCGTAAAAAGGCTGACGCCGAAGGTGGCGCCGATGCCGACCAATGCGCCAATGAACAAGAGGTAAACGATGGTAAGCGCGAGGGTGCGCCGGACCCGGCGCGGCGTATGGCGCTCGACGAAACTAACCGCCGGCCACAGGACGTAAGCAAAGAAGAGCGCGGTCATGAAGAGCACGACCGTTTCGCGAATTTTATAAATGAGCGCCAGAATGGCGAGGACGATGAGAACCGTCCACGTAATCCGGGCGGCGCGGGCGCTCAACCCCAGCATTGAACTCAAGGATAGCAGCCCGATTTGGCGATCGAATACGAGTGCAAGGCAAAGCGTGTCACCCTGTAATAAGCCGAGGGATGGCAAAATACAAACCAGCGGGCAGTAAGAAAATATCGAAGGCGCGGACGGCCCGGGGAGCCGTGCCATGTATCATCATCGTGATCTTCGGGATCGGCATCATGTGTCTATTGTTCTACTTCACTCTGCAATCAAGATGAGAAGCGACGGACGCTCTCCCGACCAGATGCGCCCGGTGCGCATCACGCCTCACTATCTGGCGACGGCGGAAGGTTCCGCCCTGATCGAGGTCGGCAACACGCGCGTGCTGTGCGCGGCATCGGTGGAAGAGACGGTGCCGCCGTTCCTGCGCAACAGCGGCAAGGGATGGGTCACCGCCGAGTACGCCATGCTGCCGCGAGCCACCGCGACGCGCACGCCGCGCGAGGTCACCAAGGGCCGGGCTTCGGGCCGCACGCACGAGATTCAGCGCCTCATCGGGCGTTCGCTTCGCGCCGTGATCGACACGGCCGCGCTCGGAGAACGCAGCGTCATCATCGACTGCGACGTCATCCAGGCCGATGGCGGCACGCGCACGGCGTCCATTACCGGCGCCTTCGTGGCCATGTCGCTGGCCTTGCGAAAACTCTCCAATTTCAAGGCCGTCAAACGCATCCCGATCCGGGATTACCTAGCGGCGACCAGTATCGGCGTGGTGAAGGGAATACCCATGCTGGACCTGTGCTACGAAGAGGATTCGCAGGCGGAGGTGGACATGAATCTGGTTCTGACGGGCGCGGCGAGATTCGTGGAGTTGCAGGCGACGTCCGAAAAGATCCCCTTCGACGACGCCCAGCTCGCGTCGCTGCTGGCCCTGGGGCGTAAAGGCGTTAGCGAATTGATCGAGATCCAGAGGCAGGCGCTGGGAGCCTGAGTGCGCCTCTATTGCGCCACTACGAACGCGGGCAAGCTGCGCGAATTCCTCCAAATCATCCCTGGCGTGGAGCCGCTGCCGGCGCTTCAGGAGATTACGCCGCCGGAGGAGACCGCATCCACGTTTGAAGAGAACGCCGCCGCCAAAGCCGCGTACTATTCGCGCTTCATTGATGAACCGCTGTTCGCGGACGACTCCGGGCTCGAAGTGGAGGCGCTGGGGGGCGCTCCCGGCGTATGGTCGGCGCGCTACGCGGGAGAGAACGCGACGGACGAGGCGAACAATCGTCTGCTGCTCGAAAGTATGCATGGCGAGACGAACCGCGAGGCGCGCTTTGTGTGCGCCATCGCGCTCGCTTCCCAAGGCAAAGCCATCGCGACATTCCGCGGCGAAGTGGTAGGCGAGTTACTCAACGAGCCTCGCGGATCAAACGGCTTCGGCTACGACCCGCTGTTCTTTTATGCGCCGTTCGGTCGGACCTTCGGCGAAGTAGATGCGGAACGCAAGGCGCAGGCGAGTCACCGCGCGCGAGCATTACGGCAATTGCGCGATTACATCTCGCGATTCGAACGGGAGGAGGGCGCGGCGCAGAGGTGTACCATAGGACATTAGCTCGATGAACGATCTGTTTTCCGCTCTGATACCCGGTTCGCGCGAATGGTCCTTGGCGGAATCGATCGATCCGCGGCGGCTTCCGGCGCACATCGCGGTCATCATGGACGGAAACGGACGTTGGGCCAAGCGCCGCAGCCTGCCACGCGCGGCGGGACACCGGGCCGGGGTGGAAGCGGTGCGCACGACAGTCGATGCGTGCGCACGGCTGGGCGTCGGCGCGCTGACGCTATATGCCTTCTCGACGGAAAACTGGAAGCGCCCGCGCGCGGAGGTGGATATGCTATGGCGCCTGCTTCGCATTTACCTGCGCAAGGAGCTCCCGGAGATCGTTCGCAACAATATTCAGTTCACCTGTATGGGCCGCATTGAAGCCCTGCCAGTGCAGGTGCGCGCCGAGTTGGAGTCGGCCGTCGAGAGCACGTCTAAAAACAGGGGCATGCGCCTCAACGTCGCGATCAATTACAGCGGCCGCGCCGAGATTGTGGACGCCGTGAACGCAATTGTCGAGGATGCCCGGCTGCAGGGGCGGCTGGCGGATCTTCGCATCGACGAAGACGCGCTCGCGTCGCGCCTGTACACGGCCGGACTGTCCGATCCCGACCTCCTGATCCGGACCTCCGGCGAGATGCGCATCAGCAATTTTCTGTTGTGGCAGATCGCGTACTCCGAAATCTACATCACCGCGACATTGTGGCCCGATTTCCGGCGAACGGATTTATTCCAAGCGATCCTTGATTATCAGAAGCGCGACCGGCGCTTCGGAGGGCTGGGCGAGTCGCGGGAACGGCTTGCGCCGCCGGATGGCGCCACGCAAACGGAGTGGGCCATCGTCCCTGCGGGCGTGCGCTAACGTGCGCGCAAACCGGCGATGAAGCGGGTTCTTACCGGCCTCATCCTCGCTCCCATATTTATTTATGTCACGCTGTGGGCCCCGTCGCTGCTATTTCTAACGGTCCTCGCGATCGTCGCTGTTCTATGTTTTCACGAATACGCCGGGCTGGTATCGAAACATGGCCTGCGGCCGCCCGGGATTTTCGGTTACGTAGCCGGTCTGATGACGCTGTTTTTGCCCCGCCCGGACCTGCTTCTTCTAGTGCTTATTGCCTTGTTGGCGCTGGCGCTCGGACTCGCCTCGCGCGATCTTGCCGATGCCCTGCCGTTCGCCGCGGCGCTGCTGCTCGGGGTACTCTACATTTTCGGATGTCTGCGCAGCGCCATTGGGTTGCGTGGCTTGGCCGTCTCCGGACCATTCTGGCTGTTTTTCGCGCTCTCCGTGAATTGGGTTGGGGATATCGCCGCGTTCTACGTGGGCCGCGCGATCGGGCGCCACAAGCTAGCGCCGGCGGTCAGTCCGGCAAAGACCTGGGAAGGCGCGGTCGCATCTACCCTGGCGAGCCTTGTCTATTCCTATTTCTACTTCTCGTACCTGCTAAAGGAAGTTCCGCTGGCCTGGGTCTTCGCGATTGGGGCGGCGGGCAACATTGCAGGTCAGATGGGCGATCTTTGCGAGTCCGCCATTAAGCGCGGCGCAGGCGTCAAGGATAGCGGCTCCATGCTTCCCGGCCACGGCGGATGGCTCGACCGCATCGATAGCAGCCTGTTTGCTCTGCCCGTGGTTCACTACCTCTCTTCTCTGATCGCGCGTTGACGGTGTGTTGAAACGAACTTCGGGCGGCCTTCGTCTTGGAATTGGCCGTCCCACGGCCATGAAAAGAGGCGCTCATGCTTGCGCGTTTGCTGGTGACCGTTTCTCTTGCGGCGGCGGCGCTCGCCTCGCAATCTCTTCGAGACTGCCGCACCGTTTACCTCTCTCCAATGCCCGAATCGCTGGAGGATTTCATCGGCGTTCAACTGCTGAAATGGGGAGCGATCCAGGTCGTCACCTCCGAAGAGAAGGCCGATTGCGTGGCGGCTTTCGGGCGGCGCTCGGCGAGCACGGACGTCAGAACCACCGGCGCTGAAACGTCGGACACCAGCGTGCGCGAGGAATCCGCGCGCCGGGACCTACCGGAAGCGCATGCCTTCTTCGGCAGTTCAAAAGAAGCGGCGCTCACCGTGGTGAGTCGCCGGACAGCGGCCATCGTGTGGGCCGATGCCAAGAGCGACGCCTTCTCGCTGACCGGCGGGCCAAAGACGCTGGCGAGAAGGCTCGTCGATCAGATGAAGAAGGACTACGCCAAGGAAAAATAATTCTCGCTTCAGCGTTGCTCCGGGGACTCGATTCGCGTTCCGCTGTACGGTTGCAGATGCACGGCGAGATCAAACTTAAGGGCTGGTCATCATTCTCGGCCGATCAAGTCATCCGGTGGGACGGCGGTATGGGTCTGCCGTGCCGTCGTGCGGATGCACGGCATATCCATTCGAGGCGGCGATCCGTTCCTTTCCGGCGAAGGCGTAGCCCGGAAGCTACGTAACGCCCGACATCTTGACGCGAAAACCATATGCGTAGGCGCGACCGGCGGGCGTAAGGCCCCATCCCGATTCTCCGAGGGATAGGCCCGAGGCCCAATCCACCCTTCCTGGCACAAGGTCAACGACTAGCAACAAGCCTGGCGGCGGTATGAATCGAACAATTGAAAAGCAATTGAAAAAGCCGGCGCAAGCGGAGGCGGTTGGATGTAAAATAATCCCGTTCGAAAATCCAAACGGATATTCCCGGTCAAAGGAGATGCGATGACAAACATTTGTGAACGCCTCAAATCCCGTATATTGGCAGCCTCGGCTGCCGTGCTGGCTTGTGCGGCATTCAACGCCGCGGCGAATACGATCAATCTTAGCTTTATCAACAACACCGGCGTGACCGTCTACGACCTCGAGACGATGCTCAACGGAACCGGAAACAATCTCAGCTTCAGCTCGGGCAACACTGCGGCGACAATCACGACGAACGACGGTCCGGGCATCACTTATTTTTTCATCCCCGCCACAAACAAGAGCGAAATCGTGACCTACTGGACACTGCCCAACAACCAGGGACAGACCGGACTGGTTAACAATGGCAAAACCGCAATGACGTTTACTTTCACCCTGCCGCAAAACGTTACGCTTGCGACCGCTAAATGGACCAACGCCACGGGCGGGATCGTCGGACCGGCCGCTCCCCCGCCCGCGGCGCAATCGTGTGCGCTGCCTTCCGGCGCATCGGTTTCCTGTCCGGCGGGCGTCTTAGGGGGGCTCAATAATCTTGGCAGCTCCTCCAGCTCCGAAGATGCGCTTCTCGGCGTTCGGGTGGGTGGGATCGACGAATGGGAGGAATTTTCTCTTCCAAACGACACGGTAGTGAGCCCCTCGTCGTTCTTCTTGACGAACCCGAATGGCCTTAGCATATCCGATGCCGGATATCTCATCTCTCCAACGCAGATTCCCCTCGATCAATTAAACGCAACGGATTTGCCGATCGGAGGAGCCGAGTTTACCCCGCTTCCGGGTCTCGACACTCCCGAACCCTCGTCTTTGCTGTTGACGGCCGGCGGCTTCATGCTTCTCCTGGAGATCGCCCTGCGCAGGAATCGCGATAAGAAATTCGCGTCGTAATTCGCCGCGATTCGCCGATTGTTCCTGTTCCTGAACGAGGAGCTCCTTCGACTTGCCCGAAAGCGAATTGCCCGAAAACTCTTCACCACGACCACTAGAAACACATTCCGGCCGGCCGCTCTCTGCAAGGAAGCGCCAGCCTGATTTGACGAAAATACGCGTTTTAACGGCCCAGCGCTATATGTGGCGCTTAATGTGCGCGGTGCCGTGCTCGCGGGATGTCATGGCAGCAGGTTGGGCGGGAAGCCGGCGTTGCCCCTTCAACCGTTGCGGTACGAAAAAAACTTGGCCGATGGAAACATTATGCATTCCCCAAGCAGGTCTTGACGCCACGGCGCTTTATGAAACATTGGATGCATCCCGCCGTTCGCAAGGAACCCGGCGCGAGATTGCTCAGGAGATCGGCAGCTCTTCTCCAGGGATGCTTACTCATCTTTCGGGCCGCACGATCGGAAGTTTCACGAGGGAAGAGCGCCCTCCTGACCCTCTCCGGACCTCTTGATTTGCGAACGGTCCACGCGCGGCCGGGGATGACCGGCGCTCGGCGGCTACGGAGGTCGAGCCGCGCAAGCCGGCAATTGCCGGATGCAGGCAAATCTGTGGCCGACCCTAAGACCGACGCCTTCTCGCGCGCCGCCGGCCTTAATGCAGCCCGGAGGCCACGTAAAGCTCCGACGTCTTTACGCGAAAGTTGTACGCGTAGGCGCGGCCGTCGGGCGTGATTACGGGGTTGAAAGCCTCATCGACGGGGCGCGCCGGGCGGATCTCTTTCCAGGGCGTCTTCTTTCCGCTCTCAATGTCGAGAATGAACATCACTAACATGCGGTTCACGTCGTGATGCCTGTCGACGTAAATGGAGCGGCTGTCTTCGCGCCACCCAATCGCGCGGTCGTGCTCATCGAGTTGATCGAGCGCGCGGGCATCGCCGCCATCGACCGGGTATACCCACCAGCGGCCATCCGGACCAACGTCGAGGATCTGGCGCCGGTCGGGTGAGACCATGGGCAGGTCGTCGGCAACTCCTTCCGGCCCGATGGGGTGCAGCGTGCGCGTCTTGAATCCCACAAATAGTTCCTCATACCGTGGCCCGGAGGATGCCCGTGCTCGAACCAACTCTCGTCGTCGCGGGACCATCCGTAAACGATATTGATCCCGTGAAGCTGCGGAATGCTGACGACGCGCTCCTCGCCGGCTCCGGTGGGCAACAGGACATAACGCCTGGTGTTGGCATCGATGGAATAATATCCCGAGACCCATTTGCCATCGGGTGAGACGGCGAAGGCGACGCCGTCGCCTAAACGCACCGGCGGGGAGCTGTCGGTCCGGCGCATGTAAATGCTGCCTTTGGGGCCCCCGCTCTCCCCGAGGATGGTGGCGACAATGATGCGCCCATCGTCCGAAATCCCGTTGAGAACACTCTGATCGAGGCATGTCAAATCGCGTTCCGCCTCTTCGCCGGGCGCGACGCCGAGAATACCGACTTGCCGGGTATCGGTGCGCAGCAGGATGCGTCCATCGCGCGCCATGTCGTAAATAACGATGTGCCCGGGCAAGCGCGTTACAACGCGGCGATGGCCGTTGAGATCGATGGCGTATATCGTGCCCCACTCCTTAATGTCGAAGGAACGGAACCAGATCTCGCGGCCGTCCGTCGTCCACGTGATTACGGGATCGAGTACATCGGAGGTTTCACCGGAAACATCGCCCAAGGACCGGATCTTGCCATTGCGATCCACCAGGCTGATCCCGATCACGTTGTTCTTCCCGGTGTAATGCGCGTAGGCGACGAGATTGCCGTCGGGCGAAACCCGGATGGCCTGAGGCCGGTATTCCAGCTTGTCGAGCAACACATGGCCGATGGGATACTCGAGGCGGAATTTGCCATTTGCAGACAGCAGGACGGCCATGGTGGACCCATCCGGGGACCAGTCGGCCATAACAACGTTCTCGAGCCAGGGGCGCATTTGTCCGCCGGAGAGCGTGGTACGGCCAGAGTTCCAGCCCCATTCGGAGCATACGGCCCGCTGACGTAGGCGATTTCGTCCCCGGCGGACACCGACAGCAGGACGCAACCGTCCGGTAGACCGAGATCCCGGGCCTCGGGCGTACCCGCCGTCGCCAGATACATCCGCATGGGGCCGCATCCCACTCGCGCTGTAAACGATGTTGCCGCCCGCGGAGGTGAAGCGGGCGTTCGAGACTAATCCTCGCCGGAACGTGATGCGCTGATAGCGGGGAAGTTCGCGCCGCGATGTAAGGCCACGCAGAATGAAGCCGGCGGCAAACAGGGCCAGGGCGGCGCAAAGGGCCGCCGCGAGCCATAGCCATCTCCCGTACCGCGCGCGAGGTCGTTCGAGCGCCGGCTGCCCGCTTGGCGAACTGCCCGCCGCAATGGCGCGCAACGCGAAGGCGAGATAAGCGGCGGATTGAAAGCGCTGCGACGGACTCTTCTCCAGGCATCGCCGCACAATCGAATCGAGAGCGGGCGGCATTGGCGCCTCATTCGGATCCGGCTCGGGGGGCTCGTTGTGCAGAATGGCGTGCATGGTTTCGACCGAGGAAGAGGCCTCGAAGGCTCGCTGCCCGCGATCATCTCGTACAGAACGCACCCGAAGCTGAAAATATCGGAGCGGTAGTCAAGCGCCTCGCCGCGGACCTGTTCCGGCGACATGTAGCCGACGGTCCCCATGACCATGCCCGGCTGTGAAAGAGCAACGGTGGGAGTATTTTCGCCGACAGGCAAGGTTTGTTTCGCCAGCCCGAAGTCCAGCACCTTCACGCGGCCGTCGCGCGCAACCATAACGTTTTCGGGCTTGAGATCGCGGTGAACGATGCCGGCGGAGTGCGCCGCCGCAAGTGCATCGGCGATCTGGATGGCGGCATCCACGGCTTTTCGCGGCGGCATGCGGCCCCGTTGGAGGATTGCCCGCAGCGACTCGCCCTCCACAACTTCGGAGACCATGTATGCCTGACCGTTATCCTGCCCGGCGTCGTACACGGCGACAATGTTGGGATGGTTCAGGGCAGCCGACCACGCGCGCTTCCTGCTCGAAACGAGCCCGGCGATTCGCATCGCCGGCGATGTCCGCGGGCAGCGTTTTCAGGGCGACAAAACGATTCAGCCGGACATCCCTGGCGCGCCATACCTCGCCCATGCCGCCTTCGCCCAGCTTGTCGAGAATTTCGTAGGCCCCGATCTTTCGCAGGGAACTCACGCCTTCACGTTAGCGTAAGTAACAATAGAGAGTAGCCGATGCCGTACTGCTGCCAATGCGGAAAATCCGTCAACAACAAGGACGTTTTCTGCGCTTTTTGCGGCGGCCGGCAACCGGTACACGCGAATGCGACGGCGGACTACATCAGCGGCATCACGCCTCGCACCGCAGCGCTGCTCTGCTACATTCCCTTCGTTGGCTGGATCGCCGCCATTGTCGTTCTCGCGGCGGCGCGCTTCCCGTTATCACCACACGGTGCGCTTCCACGCTTTTCAAGGCCTCTATTTATTTGTTGCGTGGTTGATTGTCGATCTCGTGCTGGCGCCGTTTTTCGCCTTCGGCTTCATATTGCCGGGACCGCATTTTCCGCATTTCGCGATCTCGGGCCTCTTGAAGCTCGTCATATTCGGGACGTGGATTTTTATGATGGTCAAGGTGAGCCACGACGACAACTTCAAGCTTCCGATCGTGGGCGAATTGGCGGAAAAATCGGTGTCGGAACAGCGGTTATGAAATCCACTTGATCGGACGAACCGGTCGCAAGCCGGATTCATTTTGTTCTACAGGGCCCCGTGTTTTCGCGCAATTCCGAGCCGATCTTCGCCCATCGCCAGGGATATAGCCAGGGATATAA
>CAWITB010000051.1:0-40535 GCA_963838885.1 Bryobacterales bacterium
TGCTTGGCCGTCTGCAGGGGCGCGAGATCCTCAAGCCGGGCCGCCTCCGCGCGGGCGAGCTCGAAGGCGACAATAGCGGGGAGCCGCGCGCCGGTGGTATAACCTGCGATGTTTTTCCCTTCCCGCGCGGCGGTGACGGCATAACACGTGGGTTCCGAACGAGACTGCCGATGTGACGCGCAGCGGAGTGGAATCGGGAAGCTCGGCTACCACGTTATCGGCCGCCTCACAGCCATCGCGGAGAGCCATATGGTTCTGGTTTAGCTCCGCGGAGCCGGCTGCGGCGGCGGCGAGCACGGCGATCGCAAGGAGGGGTCGCATGTTTCTCAATGGCTCAGACGCAGCACTTCGGAAGCGAGCTGGGCGAACAGCGCGCCTAGCTGGGTCCTGTCCGCGGTCACCAGATATTGTCCCTGCTGCTGATCCGTTTGAAGGGCGGGGTTCGCGTAGGGTGTGAAGGTATTGCCGCCCGAATCGTAAGGGAGCGCCAGGATCGTCGGGTAGTTGGAGATCACGGCCAGGAATTCGTGATCGATGGCGTCGCTATAATTGCCCGTGAGGTAGATTGAGTTGATGACGATATGGAACTTTGTATCGGAGCGAATTCGATACGCTTCGGCCATCGCGGCGTTCATGCTGGCGGCTACGATGGTGTTCGGCTGATCCATGCGGAGATAATTCCTGTAAGGTCCGTTGTCCATCAGATTGGAAGCCGAGCCAATGGACGTGTGGTTGCTCCAGAAATCGCCGAGAAATTTGCAGCCCACATTGGGGTCGGAACTGCACGAGTTATTCACTTGATAGAGCCAGCCGTCGCGCGAAAGCAATCCGCCGCACGCCCCGCTGGTGCAGACCGTGGGGCCTGCTCCCGTGGCGATCACACCGTGGGTGGAGTTTCCGTAGATATCGGTATCCGGGATGTAAGCTATCATCTGCCGCAAGGCATTATCGGTCCCCTGCGGACTGCAAGTCGCGGGATATTGGATGGCGGGGTCAGTGCTCATGGGCAGGTGCAAGCCGGCGATGGAGCCTCCGGTAGGAATTTTGTCCCGAAACTTGCGAGATCGTTCCCCGCACGGTAGTGCCTCCAGTGCAAGTCACCGGCATGTTAACGCACACCGCTCCGTTCGTCGAGTTGTCGGAACAACTGTTCGTGATGCCGTATGTGGAGCCCGACTGGTTGGGGGGCGTGGGGCTGCTCGCGGCGGGACCCCAGCGTTTATCAGCTTGCTTCCGCAGCGGGAAATCGCAGGAGATGCCGTTCGGGGAGCCGTCGGTGAAGAGCACGATGACGTTCTCGGCGAGCGGCAGATTTTGATTTTCAATCTGTTGGTAGGCCATCTCGAGCGCAGAAGTGGTGTTCGTGTTGTTGTTGCAGGTGATATTTCCGATCGCGGTATTGAGAGAACCGTCTCCGTAGGAGGCGCTCGGAGCGTAATCGAGATGCGCCGTATAATCGAACGAGACCATGCCGATGCGATCGTAAGGGCTGAAGCTGGTGATGAAATTCTGCGCCGCCGCCACCATCGCCGCGCACGCCGTCGGGGGCGATCCGGTGGTGTTCATAGACGCCGATTTATCGAGCACCAGCATCATCACCAGACCGCGTCGCGTGGCCGTTCCACTAGCGTTCACCGTGACGGAGTTATCGCCGAAGATTCTCATGAAGTAGGTCGGAACCGAGACCGACGCCGCCACCGCGATGTCTAGGACGCCGGTGATGTTACCATCGCCGTCCACTTCCTGCGTAAAAGTCGGAGTGACGGTCGGACTCGTCGTGCCAAAATAGCCGCTGGGAAAATTGGCGGCAAAAAACTGCTGCGCCATCGTGGTGGCCGAAGTCGTGGCCTGAGATACGGTGTTGGCGAGATTGACGGAGCGGCCCGCCGCCAGCGCCGCCGCATCTACGGCGCCGCTGAGCTTGGCTTTGACCAGATAGGCGATGCCGGCATCCACCGCCAAGCCCACTGAACGCCCCCGTGAAGACAATCATGGCGGCATTGAGCAGAATCGCGATCCCGCGCTCGCCCGCCCGCCTGCGTGGAAGTTTAGACATGACGGCTCCTAAGAGAAGTTGCGGCTATACAGGACCGGCACGTTCATGACTTGAAACAGGTCCACCGCACTGACGTCGGCGAAGGTCTCGGCGAGCAGCGTGAAGGTGCTCGGACTCAGGGTCATGACGCCGCCGGACCCGAAATTGGTCGCGTGATTGGAGGTATTCTTCGCGATATCGGCGGCCGAAATGGTTCCGTCCGACTGGATAATGGCCGAGGGCGGACTTCCGAAGTTGCTCGTGAATCTGGTTCCGTTTCCGATAACGATGCGATAAGCGAAGACGTACTGGTTGTAATTGGGACAGTTCGAAGCGGTCCAGGGCGGAGCGCCGTTCGGCGCCGGGATGATTCCGGCGGAGCACTCATTGGCCCCCACCAAAATCACTTTCGATAGGATCACCACGGCTTTACCATTCGGATCGGGCGTAGTGGTCCCGGACTTGTTCATGCCCAACCCGGCGGCCGTGCGTACAAGGAGCCCCCTGATTGTTAGCTAGCGAGAGGTCCAATCCGAGAAGGGGATTTGTGGTGGCGCGCAGAAGCAGAACGACGGAGTCGCGAGAGACGCTGGTGACCTGAATGGATTTCGTCAGCAGCATTCCGGTATCGGCCGTGGCGGCGAACAGCGGAACGAGGAAGGCGCAGACCAGGGCGAATTCTAGAATGGTGTTTCCGCGCTGGCGCTTTTTTGTTAGCATAACGTTCCCCTAAGGCGTGGGCGGGACGCTGGTCCCGACTGGAAGACCGCCCATTACGTCCACTTCGGCGGCGTTCAAATTAAAGCTGTTCCCCGGCATAAAACCCTTCAAAGGAACCAGCCAGTTCCAGGGATACTGCGAGATCACGACCTCCACGGCATTGCCGGGCTGATTCGCGTAAGTGACGATCTTTCCATTGCTCAGCGTCTGCGGCAGTGTTCCTTTCAACGCGCAGGAACCCGACTGGCAGGTCATGACGGGATTCGAGAGATCGTTGGTGGTGTATAATTCACGATGATGTAACTGCTCTTCGCGCCCGATAAAAATCCGAAAGAATTGTTCTGCACAACCTGCGTAATGCAGGTGAACTGCGAGCTTGCGCAGGACGCGCCGCTATAGGAGGAACTGTAGGTGACGGCGAAGCGCACGCCCTCGCGCGCGGCGTTTTGAAAACTGTTCTGTAAAAAGAAGAGGAAGCCGAAATCGACGATGCCCATGAACATGGCGAACATGGGAAGGAACACGAGGGCGGTCTCGAGCATGGCGTTGCCGCGCTGGCCCGCTCTGCGCGCGGTTCTGGGAGCAGTCCCGGGAATAGTCCCGGAATGCGCCGGATTGCGGTACGTCGTCGCGCCTTGTTCCATTACTCTAGTCCAAAATAGGTCATTGGCGAGATGGCAACAATCCGATGTAGCCCTTAGATTGCCCCCGGCATTCGCCTTGCCCCTGGGGAGGGCGGCACGGCAGTTTTCATTAGGATTCTTTTGCAAACGTTGGTACACTGGGGGTGTCTTTGCTAGCATCCGTTCTTTCACGAGTGCCCTTTCTGGCCGCCCTTCCCGCATCGGCGTTTTCGGTCCGGTTTCCTGAGCAGTCCGACAAAGACTATCTGACCGATCCAATTGGATCAATAACTTGGAGCAACAAACATGAAACTTTTTGTCGGAAACCTCAGTTTCCAGACCACTCAGGAAGACCTGCTACAGGCCTTCTCTCCCTACGGCGCGGTTGAGAGCGCGAGCGTGCTCATGGACCGCAGCACGGGGCAATCCCGTGGGTTCGGATTCGTCGAAATGGCGAACCGAAAAGAGGCACAAAGCGCGATGACGGCCTTAAACGGTGCACAGCTCGACGGCCGCGCGCTGAACGTTAACGAAGCCCGTCCCAAGACGGAAGGCGGCGGTGGCGGCGGATTCGGCGGGGGCGGCAACAAGCAGCGCCGTACGCCGCGCTGGTAGGATAGATACCGCTTTTGAGCGGGTGAGCGAAGCATGGCGGCTGGACGACCACACGGTTTCGAGCCGCCGTCTCCGCTGAGGAGTGACGCTTCAGCGACGCGCAAAGGAGAAACACGCATGCCAGGTCGTGGACCACAGACTTACAAGAAACGGCAGAAGGAACAGCAGCGCAAGGAAAAGCAGCAGGAGAAAATGGCGCGCCGCCTACAACGGAAGAACGAGAAGAAACCCGAAGATCAGGATCAGGATCTCAATATCGCTCCCGGCGAAGGGCTGGGCGAAGGCTTGGGAGATGGGTCCGGTCCGCAGGCGCCGGGCATCATGTCCGATACGGAACCATAGGGCTCTTGTCTCGCGAGGCGCCGCGTTAATGCAATTTGTGTACAAGGGTTTTACGCAGGACGCGAATATCCGTTCTTTTCAATTCGAGCACAGCGTCCGCGTGAGCGCTTTCAAAACCACGCGAATTGCCGCCGTCGTCAATGCCGACCTGACTTTGTTTTCCCGCGCGCGCATCGCCGTCCAGGACGGGCCGGCGCTGTGCCTGCACATCCTTTCGTCCTTATCGCTGGACGGGGAATCGCCACAACCTTTGATCCACACCGTGACCGGGGAGGATGTAGCCGGATTCATGGCACTGAAAACCGCCAAGAGCGGCGCGAACCCGCCCCACCGCAGGCGCAAACCGCCCAAGCCGTCGAGCGCGTCGCAACTGCGCTGGCCAAGAGTGTAAACGAGGAGTATGGAATGAAAAACCTATATGTCGGCAATCTCGCCTTTCAGATCACGGAAGAGGACCTGGAGCAGGCTTTCGCCAAATACGGCCAGGTGAGCCGCGCCTCCATCGTACGCGATCGCGCCACGGGCCAGCCGCGCGGATTCGGATTCGTGGAAATGACGGATCCCGGCGAAGCCGACCGCGCCATTTCCGCGCTGAACGGTGCGGAATGGGAAGGGCGGCAGTTGACGGTTAGCGAGGCGCGGCCGCGCGAAGGCGGAGCGGGAGGCGCTCGCGGCGGCCCTGGCGGCGGCGGGCGCGGAGGAAACCGCGGGGGTGCGGGCGGTGGTGGCCGCGGACGGCGTCCTTAGGTCAATCCATCGGACATCACGGCGTCTCAACATTTTCGCGGCGATCTGGCGATCTGACGTCAATCCCGAAACGCGTCAGCGTGGCTTCCATACTTTTCACTCGGTATTCCAAATGTTCCACCGCGTCGCCATTCTCATATAGAGTTTCAGAGTCCAGTGAAACGTCCAGCGCTCCGTCGGCGAAGCGGGATTTGGCGCTCCACAATCGAGTGCCGAGCGCAGCTTTGAGCGGGCCGAGCTTGGCGCGTAGGCCAGCGAGGAACTCCGGGCAGGCGAGCGCCGTGGCGCCGCTGAAGGCGCGGGGCGCGGCCGCTTGGCAGATGCGCTGGTACTGGCCATTTGAAAGATCGGAATTCAAGCTCGCCGCGGCTTGGTAGGCGGTGCGCAGTTCCGCTTGCCGTTGCCGGGACTCCTGAGCGGCGCCGTGCAGCAGCGCCACGAGGATCGCGCCCAGCGCAGCGAAAATCAGTACGGACGTGACGAGCCAGGGGCCTCCGCAGCGCGGCGCGAACTGCTCCGGACTCCCGGAGAGCGCAGCGGCCGATGGACCCAGGTACTGTCCCGACGCCGGCCATTCCCGAAAATAGCGGTCGAAGGCCGCTTGTACCGTCGTCTGCTTTTCGGCTGCGACGGGTATGCGTAAGGGCGGAAGGAAACGGAGAACTCGGCGGCATGGCGTGATCTCGAGCGTCTTTCTCCCCGCAGTGGCGCCGGCCGTCCACCCGTATAACTCGATCCGGCTCCACGCAATCAGGCGGCCGTGAAACAGCACGCCTCGGTCGCGGATTTCGGAGCGGTGGCCGAGCAGCGCAGTGTGTATCGCGCATAAGCTTATGAAGACGGGGAACACGTAATCGTTGAAGTCCGGCGATGCAAGCCCATCGGCGCTTTTGACCACTAGACCCCATATCGAGACAACGGCCGATAGGCCGAGAGCCGCGGCGGTCCACCGGGCGCCGCGGAGCGAACGGCCGATATCCGTGAGCAGCGGCCCCGCCCAGCGTTCGCGATATGGCCAGCGCTCCAGGCTGACGATGATCCACGCCGCGGCGGCGATCTCCGCGATCCCGACCAGCCATCGAAAACTCGAAGCGCTCGCGAAAGGCAGGGGCAGAATCATTACGGAGAGCAAAAGCGGCGCAACCCAGCGCAGCCTTTGCGATGCCAGCGCCTTCCCGTGCACGAGCCGTGCCAGGAGATAGCCCAGCGCGATCGAGGGAATAAAGATTAGGAGCAGAAACTGGGCCTGGCGGCTCAGCTTGATCGCGCCCGTCGCTAACCCGGCGATCGCGACCAGCAGCCCGAAGACCCCATAGCTGATAACGGCGCAGTAGAGGGCGAGCGCGATAAAACCATTTACCGTCGCTGGCCTTCACCGGGAGGCCGTCGAGGTGACGGCTCAATTCGGCGCTGAGCTCCTCCGCGGAGGCGTAGCGCCGGCGAGGTTCTTTGTTGAGAGCCTTTAGCAAAATGCTATCGAGATCGCCCTTGAGAAGCTGCCGTAATTGACGAGGCGTCCCGCGGCGCGAGCGACTGATCTCTTCGGGGCTGACGCTCCCGCCCGGCTGTGAGCCCGCAGCCAGAATGTTCAACGGCTGGGTAGCGGTCGCGCTCGGGCGAGTGGGAGGCTCTTCGCAAATGACGCGCACGATCTCGTGATAGATGCGGCTTTGTAAATGATACGGCCGGTGGCCCGTGAGCAGTTCGTATAAGACCACCCCCAGTGAATAAAGATCGCTCGCCCGGTTTATGGCCTCTCCGCGCACCTGCTCGGGACTGGCGTACTCGGGCGTCATCAACCAACCGCCGGTTTGCGTCATGGCCAGGGTGGATTCAGGCTCCAGCGGGCGCAGCAGCTTTGCAATGCCAAAATCGAGCAGCTTGACCGTCCCATCGTCCGTAACAAGTATGTTCTGGGGTTTCAGATCGCGGTGTATGACATCGCGGCCGTGGGCATACTCGACCGCCGAGCAGACTTGCCGGAACAAGGCCACGCGCTCGCCGACCCCAAGCTTATGCTCGTCGCAAAAGGAATCGATGGGCGATCCTTCGACATACTCCATGATGAAGTAAGGAATGCCCTCCTCCGTTGCGCCTCCGTCGAGAACGCGCGCGATGTTGGGGTGATCAAGTGCGGCAAGGATTTCCCGTTCCTGGTGAAACCGCGCAAGCATCCCGGAGGATACCACCTCGGGCCGGGCCAGCTTGATGGCTACGCGCTTACGAAATACGTCGTCGGCTCGGGCGGCCAGATAGACGGAGCCCATGCCGCCGGAGCCTATCTCGCGAAGTATTTCGTAAGCGCCGATGCGCCGGCCCTCCATGCGCGCACTCGCAGACACAGCGGTTTTCTCCGGCGGATGAATGGGAACATCCAGAACCGCCCAGGCGTGTCCATGGGCCTCGAGCAATGCGGCCACTTCGGCGCCCAACGATTCGTCCCCCTGGCAGGCCTCCTCCAAGAAAGAGCGCCGGGTGTGCGGGTCGCGCTCTACAACGGCGTCGAACAGGTTCCTGACTTGCCGGAAACGATCTGGCGTCATCGTGTCCCCCTATTATGTCCAGCGCAGCCGAGGGGGAAAACAGCTCATAAATTTATTCGGTTCCGGAGGCGCTCGGATACTGGACTCGGATACTAAACTCGTAAGATATGGCCGGTCCTCCCGACCGCCGGGAGCTTACCACGTTGCTACTGCAATGGCGCGAAGGAGATCGCGAAGCCGGCAATCGTCTCTTTTCCGCGGCTTACCAGGAGCTTCGACGGCTCGCACGGCAGCATATGAGGAATGAAAATGCGGGGCACACCCTGCAGCCAACGGCGATCGTCCACGAATTGTATTTGCGGTTCTTCGGCGCCGCGCCGATCGAATGGCAGAGCCGCGCCCATTTTTTTAGCGTCGCGGCGCACCAACTGCGCCGCATTCTGATCGATCATGCGCGCCACAACCGCGCGGAAAAGAGGCGCGGCGGCCGCGTGCAAGCGCCACTGAGCGAAGTGGACGTCGCGGCTCCTGTCCAGGATGAAGACCTCGTGGACCTCGATGAAGCGCTTCTCTCGCTCGAGGACCTCGACCCCCGCGCCGCCCAGGTAGTCGAGCTGCGATATTTCGGAGGGTTGACCGAGACGGAAGCCGCCGCCGCGCTCGGGATTTCCCTAGCGACGTTGAAGCGCGATTGGGCCTTCGCGCGCGCCTGGCTGATCCGGCGCATGAATCCGCCGGCGCATGAGTAACGCAACGGGTTTACGCAATAATAAAACCGTGGAGACCGTTGGCGCACTCCTGAAGAATGCACGCTCGGCCGCCGCGCTTACGGGAGCTGGCGTATCCGCGGAGAGCGGCATTCCCACATTTCGGGGCGCGCACGGCTTATGGCGGCAATTTCGGGCCGAAGACCTGGCCACGGCAGAGGCTTTCGCGCGAGATCCGAAGCTCGTTTGGGAATGGTACGACTGGCGGCGCGGTCTGATCGCGAAGGCGCGGCCGAATACGGGGCATTACGCGCTCGCGCAATTGCAGGAGCGCACGGCGGATTTCACGCTCATCACGCAAAATGTCGACGATCTGCACGACGCGGCCGGCAGCCGCAATGTTGTAAAGCTGCATGGGTCAATTTGGAAGACGCGCTGCGTCCAATGCGGCATTGAGCAGGTCGACCGGCGCACTCCGTTGCCGGAGATTCCACCGCGCTGCGAATGCGGCGGGCTGTTGCGGCCGGCCGTGGTATGGTTCGGAGAAGCTCTTCCTCAAGACGTTTGGCGTAATGCCGCGGCCGCGGCCGAACGCGCCGCCGTTTTTCTCGTCATCGGGACTTCCGCAACGGTTTATCCGGCGGCCGCGCTGGCGCTGGTCGCACAACGCGCGGGCGCCAAGGTTGTAGAGATCAATATCGAGGAGACGCCCCTGTCGGAGCGCATCGACGTTTTTCTCGAAGGCCCATCGGCCGAGCTGCTGCCGAAACTGGTCGCATGAAAATTTGCTACTTCGATGCCTTTTCGGGCATCAGCGGAGACATGACTGTCGGCGCCTTGGCGGATGCCGGGGCGGACGCGGAGGCATTGACGCGCGCTCTCGAAAGCCTCGGCACGGGCGCTTCGTTTCGCATTGAGCGAACGATGAGGCGCGGGATCGCGGCCTCGAAGTTCAGCGTGAGCGGCGGCGAAACCAAAACGCATCGGCATTTGCCGCACATTCTGCGAATCATCGAAGGCGCCGATATACCGCCGCGCGCCAAGGCGAACGCGGCGGCGGTATTTCAGCGGCTTGGCCAGGCCGAGGCGAAGGTCCACAATATGCCGATTGAAAAGATTCATTTTCACGAGGTCGGAGCGGTCGATTCGATTTGCGACATTGTGGGAGCGTGCGTTGCTTTGGAGCTGCTCGGCGTGGAAAACATTCAGTGCTCGGCGCTGAACGTCGGCAGCGGGACGGTAAACACGGAACACGGCGTGCTTCCGGTCCCCGCGCCCGCAACGGCGGAGCTGCTCGCCGGGCATCCGATCTATTCGCGCGGCCCGGCAGTGGAATTGACCACGCCAACGGGCGCCGCCATCGTGAGCGCGCTCGCCTCAGGCTTCGGACCTCTGCCTCCCATGCGCGCCCTCGCCACCGGATACGGCGCCGGCGATAAGGATTTCCCGGAGCATGCCAACGTTCTGCGCGTCCTCATTGGCGAAAGCTCCGGCGCGGTGGAATCCACCACGATCGCGGTGCTGGAGGCCAATATCGACGATGCTACGCCGCAGGTGCTCGGATATGCCATGGAGCGTTTGCTTCAGGCGGGGGCGCTCGATGTTACGCTTCAGGCTATCGTCATGAAGAAGAACCGCGTGGGTACGCTGTTGCGCGTACTGGCCCGGCCGGAAGAGCAAGAGCGGCTGGCGACGATTATCTTTGCTGAGACCACCACGCTGGGATTGCGCATCCAAGTTGCCGAACGACGCGTGAAATCGCGCCGCATCGCTGAAGTCGAGACCGCGCACGGCAAGATTCGCGTGAAGGTGTCCGAAGACGGCTCCTTCGCGCCCGAGTACGACGATTGCCGCTCCGCCGCGCTCAGAACGGGCGCGCCGCTCAAGACGGTTCTAGCCGAGGCAAATCTGGCTTATTTAAAAAATACTCGATGAAATACTACCTGACCACGCCGATTTACTATGTCAATGCCGCGCCGCACATCGGGACGGCTTATTCGACGTTTGTCGCGGACGCCATCAAGAAGTTCAAACAGATGCAGGATTACGATCCCGTGGTGCTGACTACCGGGTCCGACGAGCATGGACAGAACGTAGAGCGCGCCGCCAAGGCCATCGGGATTTCGCCGCAGGAATATGCCACGCGCGTCGCCAACGAGTTCGTGAGCCAGTGGAAGAAGCTGGGCATCGACGTCGACCATTTCATTCGCACCTCCGACCCGCGTCACTTTGAAACCGTGCGCGACCTGTTTGAGCGCTGTCAGCGGAACGGCTATATCTATAAAGGCGCGTACACGGGACAGTATTGCTTTCACGACGAGCTGTACGTAACGGACGCCAAGCCGGGCGACCCTTGTCCGGACTGCGGCCGTACGACGGAGACGGTCACCGAAGAGAATTATTTTTTCAAGCTGAGCGCGTTTCAACAGAAGCTGCTCGATCTCTATGAGCGCGAGCCGAAATTTGTGCGGCCGGATTACCGCCGCAACGAGCTGATCCAGTTCGTGAAGGGAGGGCTCAACGACCTCTCGATCACGCGCACGAGCATTAAGTGGGGCATCCCCGTTCCCGTCGAAGGCAAGCACGTTTTTTACGTCTGGTTCGACGCGCTGACGTCTTACATGAGCGCGGTGCGGGACACCAATTTGTGGCCCGCCGATCTGCACCTGATCGGGAAGGACATCCTGCGCTTTCACGCCATCTACTGGCCGGCGTTTCTAATGGCGGCCGATTTGCCACTGCCCAAGCAGGTGTTCGCGCACGGCTGGATTCTAGTGGAAGAGAACAAGATGAGCAAGTCGCGCGGCAACGTCGTCCGCCCCGGCCCCATTGCCGACGTGGTGGGCGCCGATGCGCTGCGTTATTTTCTGATGCGCGAGATCACGTTCGGGCAGGACGGCAGCTTCAGCTATGACGCCCTCATCCAACGCTACAACGCGGATCTGGCCAACGGTCTCGGCAATCTCGCGAGCCGTACGCTGACCATGATCCAGCAGTACCGCGGCGGCCTGATTCCCGCTTCGGACGGCCTCGGCGAAATCGCGGAAACCGCGCGTCGAGCCACGGAGACGGCGCTCGAGTGCTTCGAAAGTTTCGAGTTTTCGCGCGCGCTGGAGGCTATTTGGGCTCTCCTTGCCGTGATCGACCGGTTCATCGTCGAGCGCGCGCCCTGGAAGCTGGCTAAAGATCCGGATGCGGGCTCGCAGCGGCTTTTGGATGAAACGCTCTACACCGCCGCCGAGACTTTGCGCATCGTGACCATTTGGATCTATCCGGTTATGCCGGAAGCAGCGAAAAAGATATGGGCGCAGCTCGGAATGGAGGCCCCGATCGAGAGCCAACGTGTTGCCGGCCTGCACTGGGGAAAATTGCGCGCCGGTCAGAAAATCGGCCAAATCGCGGCGGTCTTCCCGCGCATCGAGGAAAAGCCGGCCATCGAGAAGATGAAGGAAATGGAGATTCGGGAAAAGGCGCGGCAGGACGAAATTCTCGGTAAGAAACCCGCGCCGGCGTCCGCCGCGGACGCGGGAGGCGCCGGTACGATCGGCATCGACGATTTCGCCAAAGTCGATTTGCGCGTCGGAGAGGTGCGCTCGGCCGAGCGCGTCAAAGGCTCCGATAAACTCCTGCATCTCGAGATCGACATCGGGGAGCCGCGGCCCCGCACCATCGTGGCCGGAATCGCCGAAGCCTATGAGCCCGGGCCGCTGGTCGGACGCAAGGTCGTGATCGTGGCGAATCTGCAACCGCGAAAGCTGCGCGGCATCGAGTCGCAAGGAATGATCGTGGCGGCCTCGCTCGAAGGCGGTAAGCCGGCGCTGGCCGGATTCCTCGAGGACGTTCCCGTGGGCGCGCGGCTGAAGTAAACGTGCTCGTCGATTCGCACTGCCATCTCGACAGCTCCGATTTCGATGCCGATCGCGACGACGCGATCGAACGCGCGCTCGACGCCGGAGTGGAGAGAATCGTCGCGATCGGAACGGGTGAAGGGCCGCCCGATCTGGAGGCCGGCGTTCGCCTCGCCGATAAATATCCGCAATTCTTGTGCACCGTCGGCGTACACCCGCACGACGCCGCCAAGGCCACCGAATCCACGCTCGCTCGAGTCGCCGCGCTGCTCGCCCATCCCAAGGCCATCGCGGTGGGCGAGATCGGGCTCGACTATCATTACGATTTTTCGCCGCGCGAGGCGCAGAAGCAGGTCTTCATCGACCAGATGCGTATCGCGGCGCAATATCGCAAGCCTATCGTTATCCATACTCGCGAAGCTTGGGAGGACACCTTCGCGCTGCTCGACGAATATTGGGCGCCGCACGGCATTCCCGGCGTGATGCATTGCTTCTCAGGCGCGCGCCGGGAAGCCTTTCGTGCTCTCGGCCTCGGATTCTACCTGAGTTTCGGCGGCATCTTGACGTTTCCGAAGGCAACGGATCTTCACAAGGTCGCGGCGGAGGTTCCGCTCGATCGCATCCTGGTCGAGACGGATTCTCCCTACCTCGCGCCCGTTCCCAAGCGCGGCAAACGGAATGAACCCGCGTTTGTTGCTTATACCGCTCAAAAGCTCGCCACGCTGCGGGGCCTAACCTTTGAGGAGATCGCGGCGGCAACGACGGAAAACTTCTCGCGGCTGTTACACTGGGGAAACCCATGAGCGTCGGCAACATTGGGCAGTCCCCGCGTCCCCACGAAATGACGCCGCACGAAATTCTGGGTCTGGTTCAGGAAGACCTCGAACGCGTGGAGCGCGAGATCAACCTGGAATCAATCGCGAGCGTCGATGTCGTCACCACCATCGGACGTTATCTTCAGGATGGCGGCGGCAAGCGCCTGCGCCCGATTCTGCTGTTGCTTTCCTCTCGCATCGCGGGAAATTTCAACGATGCATCCATCCGGCTTGCCGCGGTCGTGGAGATGATCCATGCCGCCACGCTGGTGCACGACGACGTTATCGACACCGCGAAAACGCGCCGCGGCCGTCCGTCCAGCAATACCATCTGGGGCAATCACACCTGCGTTCTCGCGGGGGACTGGCTGTACATGCAGGCATTCCAGGTCGCGCTGCGGGAGCGCAGTTTTCGCGTACTGGACGTGCTCATCAGCCTCACGCAACTGATGGTCGAGGGCGAGCTGCTGCAACTGGAGCGCATCGGCAAGGTCGACGTGGGCGAGGCCGATTATATGGAGCTGGTGGATCGCAAGACGGCGAGTCTGTTCTCGGCCGCGGCGCGGCTGGGGACATTGGTGAGCGGCGCGGACGAGGGCGTCGAGGCGCGCCTCGGCGAGTTCGCCTGGAACCTCGGGATCGCGTTCCAGCTTGTGGACGACGTGCTCGATTTCACGTCGCGGGAGCAAGTGCTCGGCAAGCCCGTGGGGAGCGATCTGCGCGAGGGCAAGGTGACGCTGGCCTTGATCTATGCGCTCGCCGAAGCGACAGCCGAGGAGCGTGAGATGGTCGCTACAGTACTGAAGGACGGAAGCTACGATCGCGTGCCGTTCGGCGAGATCTTGAATTTCATTGAGCGCCGGCGCGGCTTGGAGCGGGCCCGCGAGCGCGCCCAGCATTTCACCGATAAGGCGCGGTCGATCATCTCTGAATTTCCCGATTCTCCTTACCAGCGCGCTTTATGCGCGGTGACGGAGCTGGTCACGGACCGCGATCATTAACGCCATGCCGCGTCTGATCGACGGCCCCGCGGTCATTCCCGTTCCCGGCGGTAAACAGATTCACGAATACATCGGCATGGCAAACAGCGCGACCGCGGCCGTGAGCGTGGCCCATATGGTTAGTCCCGCGGGCTGGAGCGAGCCGGGGCAGGAGCCCGAATTCGACGAGTTCACGGTCGTGTTGCGGGGCACTCTAAGGATCGAGTGCGAAGGCGGAACGATGGATGTTCGCGCCGGCCAAGCTGTGGTTGCGCCGCGCGGAGAATGGGTGCGCTATAGCACGCCCGAAGGCGCCGAGTATGTTGCGGTGTGCCTTCCGGCGTTCACGCCGAGCGCCGCCCATCGGGACGCGCAATAGCTGCCGGCGCGCGGGCCGGACCGACCGCCTGCGACACCCGAGACCGAGCCCCGAGCACGAGCTTCGTAACCGAGCCCGCGACGCGGATTCGCCCCCGCCGCGAACGAAATGAACCGGGCGCGCTGGGCTCACCCGAACCGCGACCGCTGGTCGTCCGCCGCTTCGACGAGTTTCAACGGCCCCAGTCGTTTGCGCTGGCATCCCGCAGCGCGCCATTTGTGCGCCGCGCAATCCGTCGGCCCGGCTACCTAACGGAGCCCCATTTCATGACCAGGTTATAGGCGTTCACGCTGCCAATACCGGTCGCGAAATTCCAGCCTGCGGAAGTGCTGAAAGCGGGCTCAAAGGATTGCGTGGAAAGCGACAACGCGCCGTTTCCGCCCTGGTTGCCGCCCCCGCCTCTGCCGCCACGGCCGCCGTGGCCGCCTCCCGATGAAGCCGCTCCATAACAGCTCAGCGCCCCGCCGCAGTTCACGGCGATATCGCCCAAGGTGACGTTGTGGAACACGCAGGAGCTCCCCGCCGCATCGCCAGAGGAGGAATTGCAGGTCGCGTTTGCGGCCAGCTTGTAGTACACGTAATTGGGATTGCCCTGGGCTCCCCCAGCCTTCTGATTCACCAGAGCCTGGATGCCGGCCAGGATGGGCGATGCAAATGAAGTTCCGCCCGCGCCCGCCCAGCCGCTGGGGGCGCCGCTGCAGGGCGCGCCGCCGTTTTGGGCATCTGTCCAGCAGGTCACGTAGTAGTGCCCCCAGATGCCGGTGCCGGAGAACAGCGAGACGTCGGGGATATCGCGCACTCCGTCGTTGGGAACGCCGGATAAGGACTGCCACGCCGGTTTCGAATAGCCCTTGCACGTTCCGCCGACAACGCCCGTGGTGGACGGCGCTCCGCTGGCACAGCCGCTGGGGCCGCCGCTTCCTGCCGCGACCTGCTGCAACTGATCCTTCTGGGCGGTGCTGCTGCCGCACAGGCCTTGCGTCCCATAGGGCTCCCCGAATCCCAGATAGGAGCTAAGCAGTCCGCTGGCGCAGGAATCGTTCCAGGGAATCTCCGGGATGTAGGAAAGCGCCGAAGAGTAATCGCTCGCGTTGGTCGAATTCCAGTATGTCGAACTTGAGTTCGTGTATGAATCGGCAAAATCGGAACCGCCCACCGCCACGTTGTTGGGTGTGGAGGCCCAGCCGCTTACGCCAATGCCATGCGTGGCATCGGTAGCGCCGGCGTCGCAACTGGCGCCGCCCTCGTCGCCGGCCGCGACGAACACGGAAACTCCCTCCGCCACGGCTTGCTGATAGGCGGAGTTGAAGGAAGCGTTGGCGGAAGCGCCGTCCTCGGCCTCGCACTCGCCATAGCTGATGCTCATAATGGCGGGCGGCTTGCCGCCGTTGATGAGATTCTGCATGGCGATCAAGCCGCCGAAGGTGGTTCTCGAGTTCCTGCACGAGACTACTTCGATGGCGGCATTGGGCGCCGCGGCGCTGGCCCATTCGGCATCGAGAATGGCTTCTCCGTCGTCGCCGGCGACGATGCCGGGAGCGGGGCAGTTCGATGTCCCGCTGGAAGGAAGGGGATGAACGGTAGTGAGCGAGCCGGAAGAATATTGCGAAAGGCCGAAGGCGCTCCGGAACGTCGTCCAGTCGGAGGCGGCGTAGAGATCGCTGTCTTCGATTACGGCAATGGTTTGTCCCGCGCCGCTGATGCCGGCCTTAAACAGCGGCGTGAAATTATAAATTACCGCCAGGTCGCCAGGAACGAGGGCTTGGTACGTCGATCCGCTTTGGGTGTAGGTGTAATCGGCGTGCAGTTTCCTCATCGCATGGGGCATGAAATCGTGCAGCGAGACGATGCCGGCAATGGCGGGCGCGAGCGCCTCCGGAACTTGCGGATCGCTCATATTCGCAATGTGTTCCACCCCACTTACATTGAGCCGGTGGATCTCGGTGCGAAAGGCCTCCCGAACCTGGCCCGCGGTTCCCGAAAAATCGATGGTCATGCCGCTGGGATAGACGACATTCACGGTGAAGCCATGCGATTCGAGCCAGCCCGTTATCGTGTTGAGATCTTCCTGTGCGGGGCCAAACTTCCGGCCAAACTGCTCCGCCGTTAGCCACTGATGAAAATTCGGCGACGCCGGGTCGTGGAGCGAATCGATGAACTGCCGCACGGCATCTTCCTGCTGGGGCGAACGCTGCAACTGAAGCAGCATGTGGTCCATCGCGAAATCCGCGGCTACGCGGCCGCGATCGTTTTGCGAGTTGGCTTGGGAGCGCGTGTTCCCAGCCAGGCGATGCAGTTTCGTTTCGTCGATCCTGGCGCCGGTCAGGCGGGCGCGAGCGGCGTCCTGCGCGAAAAGAGCGAATGGAGACGCTAATAAAGCGGCAGACAAGAGAATATGGGGGAGATTTTTAGCCATGGTAATCCTTACTTCCGCGAAGAGCGGATGGCGGCTCACGACGCGGGTCTCGAATGGCCGATGAGAGCAGTATAGCTCAAGAAGACGATTTGAGCCGCTGCCCTTACCGAATTTTACGGAAGTTAACATGGCAGACGGATGCAACTGACTTATCGTCCAATTCGTCCGAACTCTTGAAGCTCCCGGGCGCGCCGCGGCGGGAACTTTGCAGGCTTGAAAAGACAATACTCGACAATGGGATTTCCTCGCATCAACACTCTACTTTTCTGCGCTCTATCGTTTTGCGCGGCCGCGGCTTGGCCCGCCCACGCGCAAACCACGCCGGTCTGGGATACCAGCGGCAATGGTTTTCTGAAAGGAACCTATTACTATCGTCAAGTGATTTACTCCCTGGCCGATAATTATGGCGATCTGGGCGAGGCTGCCTCGCTTTTTGGCAATATCACCTTCGATGGAAACGGCCATTACGCGCTGACCGGAACCATTATGGATTCAGGTACCTCCGGGCCCGAGAATCTTTCTTCGACGCCCATCGCCGGAACATACTCCATCGCCGCCAGCGGCCTCGGCTCGATTAGTAATCCGCTCCTTAGCGGACAGACAATCTACGGCCTGGTTTCAAACGGCATTTTCATTGGCAGCAGCACCGAGAGTGGTTACAACGATCTGTTCATCGCGGCGCCCCTGGGTTCGCCGCAAGCTACCAACTCGAATTTCCAGGGCAAGTACTGGGTGGCGCAGATCGATTTTCCGGACGGCGATGTTACTACTGTGCGCGACTCCTTATGGCAGTTGAATCCTGACGGGCAAGGGAATCTCGGCGCGGTCAGTCTGAGCGGTTATATCGGCGGCCTCGGCAGCCAGACCGTTAATCAGACCGTCGCGGCAGGACATTATTCCTTCTCGAACGGCGCCGCGCAGGTGACATTCGGCGGAACTCTGACGAATTCGAATCTGATCGCCGGCGGCAAACTGTTATATATTTCGCCCGACGGCAATTTCATTTTTGGCGGCTCGGCGAACGGCTGGGACATGTTCGTGGGCGTGCGCGCCGCCGCGAGCGCCGCCAACGGCCTGAGCGGACTTTATTATCAAGCCGGCATCGACCAGGACGAATCCACACTGTCGTCCGGCTACGGAAGCCTCGACACTTATTACGGTTCCTTCAACGCCAATGCCGGAACGGGCATTGCGCATCACCGTATTTTATCGCAGCTTTCAATATACGGCCAAAGCGCGTTCGATTATACGTACAACGATGCTTACACGCCGAACGGCGACGGCTCCTATAGCGGCCTGACCGGAGCGGTGCGTTACATGATCGGCGCGGGCGGCCAGGCAATCGGATTCGGCGTCGACCCCTACCTGGGAATCAGCGTGGCGTTGCCCGCGCCGTTCCTCAGCGGAAGCGGCGTTTACCTGAATCCCGAAGGCGTCGTCAACGCCGCCAGCTCCGCGCCGTTTACCGCCGGACTCTCCCGCGGGGAAATGGTTACCCTCTACGGGACGAATCTCGCCTCCACCACCGAGCTCGCTTCCACGATTCCGCTCCCGCAGACTTTGGGCGGAGTTCAGGTGAACATTAATAACCGTCCAGCGCCGATTTCTTTTGTAAGTCCAGGACAATTATCGGTATTAGTTCCTTATGCGACGGAATTGACCCTGGCGCAGATACAAGTGATCAATAACAACGTAGCCTCCAACACGGTCACGGTGTATATGAACTACACCATGCCCGGCGTCTTCACGAACCCGGAGGGCGGCCTCGGCTATGCGGCGGCCTTGCACGGCGATTATACTCCGGTGACGTCCGCAAGTCCGGCGCAGATCGGCGAGACCATTCAAGTTTTCGTGACGGGATTGGGCGATGTCTCGCCCGCGAACGCCGACGGCGACGCCGGACCCGCGACCAGTCCTTATAGCGTCGCGACAAACGCGATCTCGGCCGCAATCGACGGAATTCCAGCGACCGTCTCCTATGCCGGTCTGGCGCCGGCCTTGGCCGGTCTTTATCAGGTGAACGTAACGGTGCCTAGCGGCGTTGCTTCCGGGAATGTCTACCTCGATATCGCTGGACCCGATGCCTACACTTCGGAAGCTCTGCTCCCCACCGGCACGCCTGCCGCTTCCGCCAGCGCGCCGGCAGCGCTTCGCCGCGCGCATCCGGCCGCATCCCGCTCACGTCTCCGTTAGGGGAGCAAGAAGAAAGCACGCGCAAGCCGATACCGCAATTTTGATGTTTGTATTCTTTCTACTTTCATTGACATGCAGCGGATGGCACTCGCTGCGCAGCGCTCCGGCGTTAATGTCGGGATGAAAGGAGATCCGCGTGGCTAAGAAAATCATCAAGCCGATCATTGATGAGTTAAAGAAGCTTCACAAAATTTTGCCCACTCCGCCGCCCGTTACGGAGCAATCGCCCTCTCAGCCGGCCGAGTTAGACCAGGATAGTGGTGGGGGATATAACCCCGACCATACCTATCCCCAGACGTAATATCCCTCCGAGGCGCCTCTTGCGCGGGCGCCTCGATGCCCATCGCCTATATTGCAACTTCTTGTAACTACTATCTTGACCTGGCGTTAGAAAGTGTGTTATTAACGTAGTAACCGAACAATTAAACTACAGTCGAGCCGCTTCTCGGCCGATTTGTATTGAGGGCTATGGAATATCCCGATTTCACCAAATGGTCCGCGCAGGAGCTTCAAAAAGCGGAACTGGCTGCCGTGGACTTCCTCAGCGACAATGCCTCCGATATCGCCGGCACTTTCGAGAAAAGGTTGGCGATCATCAAGCGCATCGTGGGTTTGCTCAAATCCGAAGGCATCGGCTTCGACCAGCGCATGATGTACCTCACCATGATCGATGAGCTCTCGGTGGGTCTCGCCAACAGCGCCCGCGAGTTCTTCGATATCGGCTGCGGCCCGAGCGTAGCCAGCATGCTGAAGGCCAGCTAGCGCAAGCGCCTACTTCAGCAGCTTATCGATTTCCCGGTCCAGGCCCGGACCCTCGAAAATCTCGCGGTCGCCGCCGCCATATGCCCAATCGTTCCGGATCATGCCGTCCTTGTCGATCAGAAACAGGTGCGGAACGTCGATGTGCCCCTGGCCGGGTTTGGCGTTGAAATAAGAGATCGTCATCTGCCCCTGATCGCAGACGATGGGCGATGTAACTTTGTTCTTCGCGATGTAGTCCGCCACGGTCTGCTGGTTGTCGGGCGGCAGCACGACCGATAGAACTTGCACTTTGTCGCCGTATTTCCGTATGACGTTCTCGAGCGTGGACGTCAGCAGCATGCAATGCGGGCAGGTCGTCGCCATAATGTCGATCAGCACGACCTTCCCACGATAATCCTGAAGATCGTAGAAATGGCTGTAATTCGGATCGGGCAGCGCAAAACCCGGAGCGCGGCGGTTGGACAGCTCGCCCGAAGCCAAGAGGCACGCGGCGCTCAAAACGGAAAGCAGAACAACTCGCATCACGACCAACTTAGCAGCTTGGCGAGAGATTCCGCGTAGGGCGGACGGGCGATGCCGCGCTCCGTCACGATCGCCGTAATATAGCGCTGCGGCGTGACGTCGAAGGCGGGATTTTCGACGCGCACTCCGTCCGGCGCCACTGCCATGCCCCGGAGATGGGTGACCTCGGCGGCGGCGCGCTGCTCAATGGGAATGGCGTCGCCGCTCGGGAGCGAAGAATCGAGCGTCGAGATGGGCGCCGCGACATAGAATGGAATATTGTTTTCGTGAGCGAGAACGGCGAGTGAATAGGTGCCGATTTTATTCGCCACGTCGCCGTTGGCCGCGATGCGGTCGGCGCCCACCACCACGCATCCGATGCGGCCGGAGCGCAGGAAATGACCGGCCATGCTGTCGGTAATGAGCGTGGCGGGGATGCCGTCGCGCTGCAGCTCCCACACGGTCAGACGCGCGCCTTGCAGAATCGGGCGGGTCTCGCCGGCGAACACGTCGATCTGTTTGCCGCCCGCGATGGCCGCTCGGACCACGCCCAAGGCGGTGCCGTAGCCGGCCGTGGCCAGCGCTCCGGCATTGCAGTGCGTCAGTACCGTTTTGTGATCGGGGACCAGTACGGCGCCATTACGGCCTATGGCTTCGTTGATGGCGATGTCCTCCAGGCGGATGCGCTGGGCTTCCTCTATCAGTTTTTCGCGAATCTCGGCGAGCGGCCGCTCTTTAATCCCGCCGTACAGCCGTTTCATGCGGTCGATGGCCCAAAAAAGATTAACGGCCGTCGGCCGGGTGCCCGCAAGAGCGTCGCAGATGCGGAGGAAGTCAGTCTCGGACGAGGCCTGCTGCATGCCCAGCGCAATCCCCATCGCGGCCGCCACCCCGATCGCCGGCGCGCCCCGGATCACTAGAGAACGGATTGCTTCGGCCACGTCTTGATAGCTCTTGCAAGTAACGTAGACCTCCTCGCCGGGGAGTTTGGTCTGATCGATCAATACTACGCCCGCATCGCTCCACTGAATCGTTTCGACCATGAAACTTGATTGTAACGGCGCCTTCCCAAGGGACTTCCCAGGTTTTGAGGCACACGCCGCAACGATAGCGGCCGCCCACGGGCCAAAACGTACTGCGGTGAAAATTGTGGCACCACCATCGCGCGAACCGTTGCTGCATAGGATCTCCTCCTCCTGCTCCTCGGATGAATGTGTATTTCGCGCCTACGGCGTTACTTGGTTTTGAGGGCGAGTACTAGCCTGAAACTTCGATATGAATTAGACCGTCGGATCACACAGAGGTATGGATTCGGATTATGTTGCCGATATAGTATAGAGACATAGGGGTTATGGAGATAGTTGGTGACCGGAAATTCGTGGAGGTACCGGGCGGTAAAACGCACGAGCTGCCGCCGCTGTTGGTGAACGGCTCCCCGCAGGTCAAGAGACTCGATCGGGTCATGAGCATGGCCGCCGAGATTGTCGAGTCCGAGGACATCATCCCCAATGCCGAGATTGCGGGCAACGATCTCGACCTGTGCCGCCGCAAAATGGATCTGGCGGTGAACATGGTGGAACAGTATCTGACCATGGTGGGCCATTGGCACTGGGGGGATTCGATACTCGAGTGGATTCGCCAATGCCAGATCACCTTCGACGCTCGCATAGAGCTGCGCAACCTGCTGCGGACCGATGTCTGGCCGCATGCCGGACGCAGCAGCTTTGTACAGTTGCTGGCCGACAAAGAGGTCGATACCGATGGAGTGTCGCTGGGTGAAGCCGTGGGACTGCGGCTCACGTTCCGGCAGCCGCCTCCGATCAAATGCTGCTCCAACCAGTTTCTTTTTTATCTGAATTCGACGGTCGCGACCACGGCGTTTCAGAGGTGGGTGCAGATGACGCCCGCCCCGATCTCCTGCCTGCCGCCGGAGCGCTTCAACTTCGAAGTTGTGAATATGTCGCTGCAATAATCGGCTGCGGCGCCCGCACCGTCAGATCGATCGGTTCCAGTTCAAACTCCCCGTCCTCCGGCTTGACGCCGAGCTCCCGCAATTTCCGTATGGCCGGTATCAGCCGCGCATCCCACGATCCTACGGAGCGGTTGTAGCAGGCGACAGTCTTTTCGAATTGCCGCCCTGTTTCGGCGTAATGTTCCCAGACGGTTTGAAGCCGCTCGTTGAGCTGCGATGCGACTTCGCGGATCTGATGCGCGTTTTCGGCCAATTGCGATTGGTTCCAGCCATAGGCGATGCCCTTCAGAATGGCGATGAGGGTTATGGGCGTCGCAATGAGCACCCGGCGCGCGACGGCGTCTTCGACCAGCTCGGGCCGGGCCTCTAAAGCGGCGCTGAGGAAGTGGTCGCCGGGAAGGAATAGGATCACCATCTCGGGGGTGGGCTGCAATTGCGCCCAATATTGTTTGGCGCTGAGCTGTTTCACGTGCTCAACGACTTGTTGGGCGTGGCGCTCGAGAGCCGCGCGCCGCGTGCCGTCGTCCGTGGCCGTGGAAGCGTCGAGATAGCCGCTTAGAGGGACTTTGGCGTCGACGATAAGGCAGCGCTCGCCGGGTAGGCGCACCACCATGTCGGGGCGTATGCGGCCATTCGGCGTCTCTCGAGCGTTCTGTTCGACGAAATCGCAGCGAGCGGTCATACCGGCCAGCTCGGCCACGCGCCGCAGCGTCACTTCGCCCCAGCGGCCGCGGGCCTGCGGTGAGCGCAAGGCGGTCGAGAGAGCGCCGGTTTCCTTGGCTAGAGACTGGAGCTGCTCGCCGAGGCTGCCGAAGATTTTCTGGCGTTCGCGCTCGAGCTCGCGGACCTGCGTTTCGAGCTTGCCGAGGGAATCGCCGAGCGGTTTGACAAGGCCCTCAATGGCGGTTTGCCGCTGGGCGAGATCTCCGGACATGGAAGCTTGCGCGGTATCGAGCGTCGCTCGCGCCGCTTCGAGGAAAGCGGCTTGATTTGAGCGCAAGGCGGCATCCGCCAGTCCCTGGAACGTTTCCGTGAGCCGGGCGGCGTGTCCGCATTCGGTTTCAAGCCGGATCAGCCGGCCGCGCATCCACAATCCCACGAGCGCCCCGCCCGCCAGAAGTCCCACGACGAACCACACAATAAACCACACAACAGGCATGAAACCATTCAAGCATAGAAATGTTTGATGCTGAAGTTTCCGCGGATCGAAGCCGATCAAAGATGGGAGGTCTTTTCTTGGCGGTTGCGAGTCTGGCGCTGTCGATTCAGAGCGCGGAACGGGAGATGTGGTTTCGCCGTGTCCTGTTCACGTTTTCCGTGATCGCCGGTCTTTGTATCGTCTGTCATCTCGGGGTAATGCTGTGGGCGCAGAACGATTTCACGCCGCCGGAGTCAATCGTCCACTCGCAGGCGGCCATGTTCGCGCGCCATGGGACCCTGTACTACGATCTCAACCAATATCCATATACCGTCTGCGCCTACATGCCGCTGTTCTACGGCCTGGAAGCGGGAGCCTCTAAACTTGGACTGACCACCATGCTGGCCGGCCGCCTCTTCAGCTTTGCGGCGCTACTGAGCATCGTGGCGCTGACTTGGCGGATGCTGCTGCTCTATACCGGCGAACGCCGATGCGCCTGGACGGGCGCCCTGTTGTGCGCCTCCACATCGCTGCTTCTGTTTTGGGGAACGGTAGGTCAGGTCGACATGCTCGCCGCATTCTGGGCAATGGCCGCTTTCTATCAATACTCGCGCTACGCAATTTGTGAGGAAAGGACTCTGTTGTGGGCCGGACTATTCGCGGGTCTCGCGTTCTTCACCAAACAAACCATGATCGCCTGCCCCGCCGCCATCTTCGCGCTGCTGTGGTTCGAGCGGCGCAAAGTGGCGCTGCAATTTGCCGCGGCGCTGGGAGTTCCCGTTGTGGTCATGGTATTGACCATCAATGCGGCGCTCGACGGACGGTTCCTCGACAACACCGTACGGGCGAACCTGAATCCCTTCAGCATTGAAAAGCTGTACGCTCAGCTTTCCTATATGGTGGTCGCGATGCCTCTCATGCTGGTCGCGATCGCCGGCTTCACTGTGGCCAGAAAGGGACCGGGCCGCGCGCTATTCCTCTATCTGGCAATGGCGCTCGCGGTGTTCGCGGCTACCGCTCCGAAAATCGGGTCGGATACGAATTATCAGATTGAGTTGACCATACTCCTAATTCTCTGCGCCTGCGTGGGGCTGCACCAGCTGAACTTCTTTACGCTATGCTTTCGCGGAAGCCGGAGCTGGATCACGCTGCTGCAGATCCCGCTGGCCATTCACCTGGCCCTGAATTTCCGCCTCAACGGAAACGTTCTATTCACCCGCGTTGCGATCGAGCGGGCCGTTCGACCATTAATGGCGGCAGTGCGCCCCTATGCCGGCGGCGGCGGACGTATTTTGACGACGGATTACAACGCCATGGTGCAGTTGAAGGAATCCATCGAAGTGGAAACGCTCATTTATGGATTGCTCGTCAAGGCTGGGAAAATTGACCCAGAGCCGCTGCGGCGCGATATTGCGGCAAAGAGGTTCGAGACCATCCTGCTCCACGAGGATGTGCTTCGGCCCCGTGTTAACGATCATCGACGGGCTGCCGATGCGGAAATGGGTGGATTGCCTCCCTCGCAAATGCAGGCCATACGCGATCATTACAAGCTGCTGATCCATATTCCGAGCTCATACTTGGATGGCATGTATATCTACAAACCGGCCGTGGGAGGCAAACCATGACGGCGGGCGATGCGCTCCCCTCCTATCACGACATCCGCTTCCCGTTTTGTCCGCGCCGCGCCATCGTGTGGAAGGCGATCTGCCGTTACCTGCAGCCCTGGGTGCAAAAAAACGGGGGTCTTCTTGAACTCGGCGCCGGCTATGGCGAGTTTTCGCTTCAGATCACGGCCGCCGCCAAGTTCGCTCTCGACCAGAACCCTCATCTTGCCGAGTACTGGGGCGGCAGTATCACTCCGCTTATTCAATCCGCCAGCGATCCCTGGCCGTTAGAGAGCGGGATTCTGGCAACGGTGTTCGCATCGAACTTCTTTGAGCACTTTACGCTCGAACAAGGCGCCGGAATCCTGGCCGAAGCGCGCCGCGTCCTCGCTCCCGGTGGCCGGCTGATCGTCGTCCAACCGAATTTTCGTCTGGAGCCGCGCCGCTATTATGACGACTACACCCATCGCACGGCCTACACCGACAACGGCTTCCGCGATTTTCTACGGTCCATGAACTGGAACATCGTACACTGTGAACCGCGCTTCATGCCCTTCACCATGAAATCGAGGCTCCCCGCAGCCGAATGGCTCGTAAAACTTTACCTCTCGCTCCCCATTCGCCCCTTCGCCGGACAATTCTTGGTGGTAGCGGAAAAGACATAGCCCCGCCCTCCTGCCGGCCGCTTCTTCTGCCGATGAAGCAAGAGACATGTGGCAGGGTAAAACCGTTGCGGTCGTCTTTCCCACATTTAACGAGAAGGATTCCATTCGCTCGGCGACCCTCGAATATTTTGCGACCGGTTTGGTAGACGAAGTTATCGTCGTAAACAACAACGCCGCGCCCGGAACCTCGCAGGAAATCGCCGGCACGGGCGCCCGCGAGATCTTTGAGTCCCGGCAGGGCTACGGCCACGCGCTCCTATGCGGCATTGATCAATGCCAGGCCGACCTCATTGTTCTCTCCGAGCCGGACGCCACCTTCACCGCTCGCGACATCCTGAAACTTCTGACCTACTCCGACGATGTGCCCGTCGTCTTCGGCACCCGCACCAGCCGCGAATTCATCTGGGCGGGTGCGAATATGGGACGGTTCCTGCGCTGGGGAAATTGGGCCGTGGCCAAGATGACGGAGCTGCTCTTCAACACCACCATGCTCACCGACGTGGGCTGTACCTACCGCCTGTTCCATCGCGACGCGCTCCTCCTGATCCGTCCGCATCTCGATATCGGCGGCTCCCATTTTGGCCCGCAGTTACTGCTCGAAGTAATTCAGCACCGCATACCATTTGTCGAAATTCCCGTGAACTACCGCGAGCGGGTGGGGCGCTCCGCCGTGACCGGCGACATCGGAAAGGCCTTCTGGCTTGGAACGCGAATGATCGCTCTCGTGTTCGCATACCGCATCGGATTGCATCACGCCGCCCGCATGATCTGGGATCACACGCGAGACGTCGGTGAACGGCGCGGGTTCGCGCACCGTGCCAGGGCTGCCACGACGATCGCTTCCCAACTCTAAAGAACTGCGTCATCGAACGCTCGCCGGCGCGCCGCCCTGCGGCGCCCTGGAACACGCCCGCCCTCGCGTGACGCCGCGCCGGGCGCCCGCCCGCAAAGCAATCGAGTGGCAGCGTACGCTCGTCACCGCCCGCCGCTCGCCGGGAAGCTTGTGCCAAAATAGGCTATCGCGATGAAGCGATTGCAGCCAGTCATTTGGATGAAGGGGACGTTCCTTAGTCCGCAGTATCTGCAGACCCAGGATCGCTTCATTGAAAGCACGCTGGAGTTCTACATGGACGCGTTGTCCTACGCGCCGTGGGGCTTCAAGAGGCTGCGCATCGACCTTGATGCGCTTGAAGCGGGGAACTTCGCGCTCACCGACGCCGCCGGTATTTTTCCCGATGGGCTGATTTTCGACATCCCGGATTCGGATCCGCCGCCGTCGCCCAAGCCGCTGGCCGACGCCTTCGAGCCGGACCAGAAAAGCGTCGATGTTTTTCTCGCTATTCCGCATTATCGCGAGCGTGGGCTGAACGTCTCGATCGAGCAGAAGAAGGCCGACACGCGCTTTCTGGCCGAGGTGGCCATGCTGCGCGACGAAAATTCCGGGCTGACGGAAAAGCCCGTGCAGGTGGCGCGGAAAAATTTCCGTTTTCTGTTCGAAGGCGAATCGCAGCAGCATATCTCGGTGCTGCGCATCGCGCGCGTCATGAAAACCGAAGCGGGCACGCTGCGGCTGGACCCCAATTTCGTTCCGCCGCTGCTCGACATGACGGCCAGCGATTACCTGGTTTCGATAGCGCGCCGGCTGGTCGAGATCCTGGCCGCCAAGAGCACCACGCTCTCCGGCAACCGGCGCCAGAAAAACCTCAGTCTGGCGGAATTCGGCACCTCCGATATCGCCAACTTCTGGCTGCTCTACACCATCAACTCGCTTTTTCCGCTGTTGCAGCACATCTTCGAGACGCGGCGCGGGCATCCCGAGAAGCTCTTCGCGACCATGCTGTCACTGGGCGGATGTCTGACGACGTTTTCCACCCAGACGCATCCGCGAGATCTGCCGAAGTACGACCATGACGATCTGTTCGGCTGCTTCCACGACTTGGACGAGAAGATCAGGTTTCTGCTCGAAACGGTGGTGCCGAGCAATTTTATATCGCTGCCTCTCAAGCTGCTCAGTCCATCGATTTACGGCACATCGCTTGCCGATGACAAGTATCTCCGCAATACGCGCATGTACCTGGCGGTCAACGCCGATATGAACCAGGCGGAGCTGATTAGCAAGACGCCGTATTTGATCAGGGTCTGCTCGGTGAATCATATTGAGGTGCTTGTCACGAAGGCGCTGCCGGGGGTCCAACTGACGCACCAGCCGAAGCCGCCGAGCGTCATTCCGGTGAAGGTGAATTATCAATATTTCAGCTTGAACCAGTCCGGCGGACCCTGGGAAGCGATCACGCGGGCGCGCAACTTGGCTGCGCACGTGCCGGGGGATTTCCCGTCTCCGAAGATGGAATTGATTATTCTGTTGCCGGAGAGCTGAGCAGTTTCGCGGCGCGGAGAGCGAGCTCATTGGGGTCGAGATCCGTGCGGTTGCACAGCACGATAATGGTGAGTTTGTCCGTCGTGAAGCGCTCGATGGCGCTGTGAAATCCCACGGTTGTGCCTGTGTGCCACATGCGTGGACGGCCTTGATAGGGGTCGAGAAACCAGCCGAATCCATAGGAGACCGGCCGGCCGGGATTCAAATTATCGTCGCCCGGCGTCGCGGGCCAGTGAGGCTGGGCGCCATCTGCAAGTTTCACGGGCGTCAGCGCCGCCGACATTTCCCTTGCGCTTAAAAGCGTGTGGCGCGCGAGCGCCGCGTCCCATTTCGCCAAATCGGCAAGGTTCGAGTAGACGCCGCCATCGCCCAGGGTCGCGGATGTCGGACTCTGGTCCGTCTCGACGAACGCGTCTCCTTTCCGGGAATACCCGAACACTCGATTCGGTACGGTGTTTTTCCCTTTCACGAATGCCAGCGTGCCCGTCATGTGGAGCGGATCGAAAATGCGCTCCCGCAGGAACTCGTCGAAGGGCCGGCCGGAAACTTTCGCGACGATAAGACCCAGTAGCACGTATCCGGAATTGCTGTATGCCCAACTCGTCCCCGCCGCGAACTTCGGACTCGTTTGGCGCTCGAGTAACGCGAGGACTTCTTCGTCCCGGATCTGGTGGGCTTCTGTCCACTGCTCACCCATCAACCCTTCGTAATCCGGCAGCCCCGAGGTGTGCGTCAGAAGGTGGCGCACGGTTATGGAGCGCCCGTAAGCCGGAAAATCCGGGAAAATATCAGTGAGCCGCGTCTCATAGCGCAGTTTTCCATCGTGCGCCAGCAGCATCGTAGCCATGGCCGTGAACTGCTTGGTACACGAAGCAAGGCGAAAATCCGCCGCTCGATCGATCGGGACGAAGCTGCGCAGGTCGCGAACACCGTAGCCGCGTTCAAAGATCGTGCGGCCGTTCTTTCGGACCAGAACGGCAATCCCCGGCGATCGGCGGTTCGCGAGCGGCGAGAAAATCGAATCGAGATTCGGGAGCGCGTGTTCCGCCGTGGCGCCCGCTACCGTCGCGCCGAGCGCAAGCAGGACTGCTAGCGCCCCACAAATGCGACTGCGCCGAAACCCCACGAATTACGAATGCGGCGGCGGGGGCGGAGGAGGCGGCGGCGGGGCCGGAGGCGGCGTTTGCCCAGCCAAGGTCGGACCGCCGGCGCCGCCCGGTACCGTTCCGAGAGGACCGCGCGCCGTGGTCTGGAAGGTGTAGAGAGCGTCATATAGCGCGCGCAACACGCGGCGCGCCACAGCCCCTTTGTCGACGAAGCTCGAAGCGAGCGGCTGGCTCTTGTAGACCGTCATGGAGTCGCCTTCGTTGACGATATGCGCCGACCCGCCCCGGGTGGCGTGGCGCACTTCTACCGAGCCCTCTTCAACCGTAATCACGGTATTCTCGTCGTCGTTGTCCACCTCCACGTCGAAAATGGTCCCGCGCACGGAGATGACCGCGGAAGGCGTATGAATCACATTGGGGTTGGGCTGCCCGCCGAGCCTTTGAATGTGCACCTTAATGCGGCCCACCCACAGATCGAGCAGGTCGCGCCAGTTGCCCGGATTGCTCCGGAACGTCAGATTGGAGTTGGGGTAGACCTCGAAGGTGCTGCCGTCCGAAACCTCGAATTTGGCGAAGCCGTCCGCTCCCGTGATGACGACTTCCTTCACCTGGATGATGTCGCCAAGATTGAGAGCCCACGGCTGCGAGTCCTTCAAGACCGAGACTTGGCCGTTAATTTCTATGACTTTGGCGGCCGCTTCCGGTGAAGTGGGAAAGATCTGCGCCGATACGATAGGACACAACCCTAGTACTATGCGCGGCGAGAAGACAGACGCGTGCCGACGCGCGCGGGAACACGGCTTTCGCGACTTTCGCCATAAAGAAACTGCCTGGTACTACCGATGCCCTCTACAAAGGAGATCGGCTGGTTGTAACCGAAACCTCAGTCTATCATCAAAATTGCTAAGCAATACAAGAACCGGCGAGATTTTTTGAGAGAAAGTCGTTCTGATTCAGACATTTTGATAGAGCCGGGAAACCCGGAAAGGATACAATAGACTCGACCCATGTGTCGGAAAGCCACAGTCCGCGCCGGCCCAGCCGCGATGCGGATGGCGATGTCGGCCGCGATGCTGGCGGGGGCGGTCGCGTGGGCACAGATGGCCCCCGCCGCGGCGTTCTCAGCAGACTGGCGGCACATCGGAAATAGCGCCGTGCAGCTTGCTCTGCCGTCCGCCGCCACAGGACCCGTGGATCGCGTGTGGTATTCGACAGACGGGGGCGCCTTTTACGCCCGCACGCACTCCGGCCGGACATTCCAGACCACCGATTTCGACATTTGGAAACAGGTGGTGGATACGGCCGCCCTTCCTCCCTCCGCATCGAATGAGACGGCGCCGAATAGTCCCGAGCCGGGCGCCCGGGTGCGAGGCCGCGGCGTCAGGCTGTACAGTTTCGCCATGAATGCTTTCCGCTCCGATGACGGCGGCGAGACCTGGACCAACCTGACCGAATACAAGAACGCCTCCATCCTGGGCGCGGCATTGTCGGACATGGCGGTATCGCCGCTCAATCCCGATGAGGTGACGGTCTCGAACGCCGCCGGCGTATGGCGATCGGTGGATGCCGGCCTGACCTGGACGGGCCTCAACACGGCGCTGCCGAACTTGCCCGTCCGCCGAATTTTTACGGTTCCATCGGGCACGGTGGGACTGCGGCTGGGGCTCTCTATCGAGAATGCCCCGGAGCTTGAATGGGCGCCCGGTGAGCGCACCGCCTGGCGCGTCGTCCAGGGTATCGAGGCGCAGCGCGAGAGTGCTCTCAAACAGTTTGCCGGGCAGGCGCTGAACGTTAGAATTACCGCCGTGTCGTCGTCGGGCGACGCGATTTACGCCGGCTCCGCCGACGGCCGGTTGTGGACTTCGCTCGACAAGGGCGCCACCTGGAGCCCGCCTTGGGAATCGCCCGGGGCCGGTCCGGTGGAAGCAATCTATGTGGATCCCAAAGACGCGCGCACGGCTGTGGCGGCTTTCGGAGCCCACTCCAAGCCGCTCGATTCGCGCCTCACGCCAATGCACGTCGCGCGCACTATGAACGGGGGATTGTTTTGGGATAATGTCACTGGTAATTTGCCCGATGCCGCCGCGCACGGCGTCACCGCCGATCGCACCTCCGGCGCCGTTTATGTGGCCACCGGCGACGGCGTCTTCCTGGCTGTCATGGATCTGGCTAGCGCCGGCCGCCCCGGCGTCTGGACTCCGGCCGGCAGCGGACTTCCCGACGCGCCCGCCATGGACGTGCGGCTCGACTCGGGCGGCAACCAGCTCTATGTAGCGGTCGATGGCTATGGCGTGTATGCGGCCATGGCGCCGCATCGTTTCCGCGATGCGCGGGTGGTGAACGCGGCGGACTATAGCGGGCGCGCCGCCGCCCCCGGCTCGCTTCTCAGCGTTCTCGGAGCACGCGTCGATGCGGCTCGGGCCGGGGCCCTGATCGTTCCCGTACTCGCGTCGGACGGCAACGGCACGCAGATCCAGGTTCCCTTCGGCGCTTCCGGCGATAACATTGCGCTGTCGCTTCAAGCTAGCGACAAGACCATCGCGGCGGGATTCCCTCTGCGCGAAGTCTCACCCGCCATTTTTGTCGATCCCGACGGCACCCCCATGATTCTCGACGGCGATTCCGGCGAGATGCTCGACGCTTCGAAACCGGCCCATTCGGGAACGCGTATCCAGATTCTGGCGACGGGCCTCGGCCGCGTCGATCCCGAGTGGCCCACCGGAACGCCCGCGCCGGCCGCCAATCCGCCGCGCGTCATCGCTCCGCTGCGCGCCTATCTGGACCAGCGGCAACTTGAGATCGGCCGCGCCGTCCTGGCCCCTTACGTGGGCTATTACCTCATCGAAATCGAGTTGCCGCGCATTGTAGACGCGGGACCCGCCGAACTCTATATTGAGGCCGCGGGACAGCCCAGCAACCGCGTCCGGCTCTATATCGAGCCTTAGGCTTTTTGATGCTTCCGCATTCCTGGCGACGATTTCTGGCCCTCCTGCGCCTGCTTCTGGCGGTCGCTTGTCTGGCGCTGCAGCTCATCGTTTTCAACTTCGCCATCACCGACACTGTCGCCATGTTCGCGGGCTACATCGCCTATGCCCTCGCAGTGCTGCTGTGGCGGCCATCGGACGATTCGGCCTTCGCAATGGTGGCTCTGGCGATCGATTTTATTTTCTTCCTGCTCGCCGCCCTCGCGCCCATTTCTTACGGGCAATGGATCGCGGCCGTCTTCTACGGCTACCTCCTGCTCGCGGCCGTGGTGTTGCACAATTACTGGAAACCGCTTGCAGTCTCGCTCGCGGCCATCGCCGTCATTTACTTCAGCGGCCCGCTGCATGGCGCCATTCTCATGCCTGTCCTGATCGCCGGGGGCATTGTGGCGTGTTCTCTCGCCATCGAACGCGATCATCTGAAGGAACTGCTGTCGCAGATCTCGCGCCAGTGCGTGCTCTACCGCTACGACTCCGAAAAGGCGCGCGAGGCCGAGCGGCAGCGCATCGCCGCCGATTTCCACGATGGGCCGCTGCAAAGTTTTATCGCATTCCACATGCGGCTGGAGCTGATTCGCAAGTTGCTGCTGCGCGATAACGGGGCCGCCACCGAGGAGCTCACGCAATTGCAGGAGATCTGCAAAAACCAAGTGAACGAGCTGCGCGCCTTCGTGCGCAGTATGCGGCCGGTCGATGTCGAGGGCAGCCTCAGCGCCACGTTGCGCCGCGTGGTCGAGCAGTTCCAGAAAGACAGCGGCATCCCGGCGGCCTTCGTGGGCGCGGAATTCATCGAGCCCGCCGAACCGGAGATTTCCCTTGAGCTGCTGCAGATCGTACGCGAGGCGTTGTACAACGTGCAGAAGCATTCGCGAGCCACCCGCGTTGCCGTCAGTATGCGCAAGAGCGGGCGCGCGCTCGAAATCTCGATCGAGGACAACGGCTCCGGATTCCCCTTTAGCGGGCGATACGATCTCGATGAATTGGAGTTGTTGCGCCTCGGGCCCACCAGCATCAAGCGGCGCGTGCGCACTCTTGGCGCCGAGATGCATCTTGATTCGAAGCCGGGGCAGGGGGCGGGACTGTCGATCCGCCTGGCAACCTAGCGGATGCGTCTGCTGCTGCCGGCGATTGCGGCGGCGCTGCTGGCCGGGTGTGGCCGCTATGCGGATTTCACGCTGCCGCCCGCGCCGGGCGCCCAGGATGCCGATTGTTCCACGTGCAACGTCCTACTGACGCTGCGTCCTGAACCGGTGCTCACGCATGGTTCGCCCGGCGAATGGGACTCGAACGACGCGCTCAATCCCTCGGTCGTGCCGTTTCACGGGCAACTGCTTAACCTCTATTCGGGATTCGATGGAAAAACCTGGGCCACGGGTCTCGCCACCTCCTCCGACGGAATCCATTGGCAAAAACAGGGCAGAGTGTTTGCGCCGGAGCCTTCTAGCTGGGAGGGCGACTACATCGCGGCGAACGGGTCCGCGATCGTGCAAGGCGCACAGCTCTTCTATTTCTATCAAGGCGGGCGAGCGCCGCAAATCGGGCTCGCCACTTCATCGGATGGACGCGCCTGGACGCGGCATGGCGGTCCCGTGCTGGGGTTCGGCCCGCGTGGTAGTTGGGACGAGCGCGGCGTCGCGGACCCTTACGTCATTCGCGCCGAAGCCAAGCTGTACATGTTCTACCTGGGGCAGGATCGCGCGCGGCGGCAGCGGTTGGGAGTCGCGGAATCGGACGATGGCGTGACATGGACCAAGCTCCGATCCAACCCCATACTGGAGCTCGGCGGATGGGGGGCTTTCGATGAGAACGGCTTGGGGGAGCCGGCCGTGTGGACGGCGCGCGGCTATTATTGGATGCTCTACACTGGCCGCGCCCACGATGAGACGCGTAAACTCGGAGCAGCTTTTTCCAAGGATGGCGCGCATTGGAAGAAGTTGGATCATGCGCTTCCGTTGACCGCCTCATCCTGGGATTCGAAGGTCGTCTGCGATCCCACCGTGCTGCCCTCGCCGGACGGCTTGCGGGTCTGGTTCGGCGGCGGCGACGTCGCCAACCCCGCCGAGAACATCCACGGCCAAATCGGTTTTGCGATCCTGAAGCAATAGCGCGACGGCGCGGCCCATGAGAGTCGGAATCACCTGTTACCCCACCTACGGCGGCAGCGGCATCGTCGCAACGGAGCTCGGACTGGAGTTGGCAAATCGCGGCCACGAGGTTCATTTCATTACCTACGCCAATCCCATTCGGCTCGATGCAGGCACGCCGCGCATTCATTATCACGAGGTCGAGGTTTCGAGTTATCCGTTGTTCCAATATCCGCCCTACTGCCTGGCATTGGCGTCGCGCATGGCCGAGGTCGCCGACGATTACGGGCTTGACGTTCTGCATGTCCACTATGCCATTCCTCACTCCATTGCGGCTCTTCTGGCAAAGCAGATGATGGCGCCGAAGCTGCGCTTGCCCTTCATCACGACGCTGCACGGAACCGATATCACGCTGGTTGGGGCGGACCGGTCGTATTTCCCGATCACGAAATTCTCCATTGAGCAGTCGGATGGAATTACGAGCATCAGCCAGGACCTGCGGCGCCACACCCAGGAATTTTTCGGAGTGCAAGAGGATATTCGCGTCATATATAACTTCGTCAACTGCGATCTGTACCGGCCCTCCCCGGAGCGCTCCAAGACGGAGAAGCGGCTCATCCACATCTCGAATTTCCGGCCGGTGAAGCGGGTTCTCGACTGCATCCGCATATTCGCGCAGGTACGGAAGGAGGTTGCGGCCGAGCTGCACATGATTGGCGACGGCCCCGACCGCGGACCGGCGCAGCGGCTGGCGCGCGAGCTGGGCGTCGAGCGGCACGTCAAGTTTCTAGGCAAACAGAACCATGTCGAGCGCCTTATCCCGCTAGCTCACGCCCTGCTGCTTCCGAGCGAGATGGAATCGTTCGGGCTGGCGGCGCTCGAGGCGATGGCGTGCGGCGTCCCGCCGGTTGCCACGCGCGTCGGAGGCCTGCCGGAGCTGGTTACCGATGGAATCGACGGCTATTTGGAGGACGCTGGTGACATCCCGGCGCAGGCCCGCCGCGCCATGGACTTGCTGAGCGACGAAACGCTGCACGCAAGAATGGCGCAGGCGGCGCGCACAACCGCTGTGACAAGGTTTTGTACGGATTTAATCATTCCGCAGTACGAGCGCTATTACAAGGAAGTAGTGGGGAGTTAGCGCCGTTATTTTTTGCTGACGATTAAGGACGCGGGCGATCTTTTTAAGCGCATGAAGCTCGGAAGAAGCAAATCCCGCATTGCGGAACATGCTTTCGTATTCCTTGAATGTGTAGGCGTCGCCGGATGCGGTTGAGCCCAACATCATCATGGCGAACTCCGCCACTGATGGCGGCGAGATGCGGTCCTCGTTAGGAACAAAATCCTGCGTTATGCAACGCCCTCCAGGAACCAGAGCCGCGTGGATTTTCCGCATCAGCGTCTCGCAGGCGGGCGGATCGAAATGGTGGAAAAAATTCGTGACGAGAACCACATCATAAGGGCCGCCGAAAGCGACTTCGAAGGCGTCGCCCGGAATGGTCGAGTAGCCGCTCCGCAACACCGGACTTTTTCGCGTTCGCTTTCGCCACGGCCAGCACATTGGGCCAGTCGAGCGCCGTAATCCGCGCCCTCGAATTCCGTTGCCCCATCGCGATCCCGAACAGCCCGTGCCCCGCCGCGATGTCCAAGACTTTGATATCGCCCTCGCCCGCCCCCGTTCCGCCATTTCCAACGCCGAAGGATAAACCAGTCGGCGCCATACTGCTCCGCAAAATCCACCCAGATGGGGTTGTCGCGACTCACGGTTCCCTCTCTCCGGCAGCGTCGTTCTTCCCGCTGCGCACAACCGCAGCCAGGTCGAGGAAAGGAGCGATCAAGCGCGGGTCCAGCATAAATTTCGTCGCGCTGCCGCAATACGCCGGCGAGTTGCACGATCGAGAAAGGCAGCCGCGTCCGGCGGTCAGAGAATATTGTTCGCCGTTTTTCAAAAGAAAACCGCAAATTGCAAGGTAATCGCACAGAATGCGGATGCCCCGCTTCGATGCCTTCACCGCCTTGGAAATCTCCTCGCCTGGTCCGGTTCCCGCGGGCAATCGCAGTGAACACGTCCAGCTCGATCGCGGCTTTCAATGAAGCGGAGTGTTGATAGGCCCTCAGGGCCTCAAAAATGATTCCCGGGATTTGGCTCCTGGCCAGGCTTTATGCGCTGTGCTCATAACATTCCTATCCTACGCTTCAGGGATCCTCGCCCGCCGCATTTCACCGTGACACATTTTGCTGAGCCTTGCGGCTTCTACAAAGCAATGTTATTCTAGACGCTGACCCGCCCGCGCCTTCTTTTCCAATCGTGAGTTTTGTGCCTCCTGTTTCGGTTGTTATCCCGAACTGGAACGGCGCTGGCCTGCTTGATCGCGCGCTGGCTTGCGTCCGCCGCCAGACTCTGCCGGTTGCTGAAATCGTTGTCGTTGACAACGGCAGCAGCGACGGCTCCCCGGAGCTCGCCCAAAAAGCGGGCGCGCGCGTGCTTCCGCTGCATGAAATCTCGGCTTCTGCCGCGCCGTCAACCATGGCATCTCAGGCCGCAACCGGCGATTGGATCGCCATCCTGAACAACGACGTTGAAATCGCGGACGACTGGCTCGCTCGCCTGCTCGGCCGTGCCCTTGCTCGCGACGCCTGGTTCGCAGCCGGGAAGCTTGTCGCCTCCCAGCGTCCCGCCTATCTCGATGGCGCCTGGGATGCCATGTGCCGCGGGGCCTGTGCATGGCGCTGCGGCGCCGCCCGTCCGGACGGCCCCATTTGGAACCGCGAACGCAATATTCGCCTCGCGCCCTTTACCGCCGCTCTCTTTCGCGCCGAGTTGTTCCGCCGCGTCGGCCTCCTGGACGATCTTTTCGAGTCCTACCTCGAACATGTTGATTTCGGCATCCGTTGCGCCATCGCGGGCGATCCCGGCCTGGAACGTTCCCGATGCCGTCGCCAATCACCGCGGTAGCGCAACGCTGGGCCGCTGGCATCGGAAACGGTGCGGCGCATCTCCCGCAATCAATTGTTACTTGTTGCGCGTCACTTTCCCCCCCACTGGATCGCGCGCTACGGCTGGCCCATATTTGTCGGCCAGATGCCGTGGGGCTTGCTGGCGTTGCGCCACGGGGCGGCCCCTCTTACGTCAGAGGAAAGTTAGAAGGTATGCGCCTGTTCCGATCCGCTCCACAGACGCCCGCTCTTCCTCAGCCGCGCTCGCCATTCTGCTGTGTGAAAGTGAGAAGGAAATTCGCGATCTGCAGCGTCAAACCGGTTACGATCTGTACTGGCGTCTTTATTTCGCGCTGACATGAACGATATCGAAGCGGTCATCGTAACCTGGAACTCCGCCGCGACCATCGAGCGCTGTCTCGCTCCTGCGCCGGTCTCGCGGTTACAGTCGTCGATAACGCCTCTATCGACGATACCGTCTCGCGCGTGTGCCGCCACCCGCATGTTTATCTGATCGAGAATGCCGCCAATCGTGGTTTCGCGGCCGCCGTCAACCAAGCCGTCGAGGCCTCAGGCAGCCATTTCGTGCTGCTTCTCAATCCCGACGCTCGAACTGCTCGGTTCGGTCGAACTGCTGCTTGAAAGCCTGTTCCGAAAACGGCGTTGCCATGAGCGCCGGCCGCCTCGTCGGCCTGGCCGGAGCAACTCAAACCGGGTTTACCGTTCGCCGTCTGCCGGCCCCGATGACGCTCGCATTTCAAGCGGCCGGGATCAACCGCCTGTGGCCTTCGAATCCGGTCAACCGGCGCTACCGCTGCCTCGATGCCGACTTGAACGCGGAGGCGGATGTGGAACAGCCCGCCGGCGCCTTTCTGTTTTTCCCGCGCCGGCTGTGGCGAGACCTCGGCGGATTCGACGATCTTTTTCTCCCGTCTGGTTCGAAGACGTCCATTTTTGAAGTGGGCCCTGGAGCGCGGTCGTATTCGGTTTGTCCCTCCCGTAAGCGCCCGCAATCAAGACGCCGCCAGCATAGCTCGTCTGGATTGGTCCTCCTGTCAGCTTTTTTGGTATGGTAGCCTGCTAAGGTATGCGTCTAAGCACTTCCGTCCGAGCCAGTTCCGGGGAGTCTGCGGGGCGGTAGCGTTGGGTTCCGTCATTCGGTCTATTTCCAGCATTTTTCATCGACGGAGGCTTCGGGATATTCAGGTGTACGCCGGGATCGCCGGTCAAGCGGTCCGGTGCATGCTCTCGGGCCGCATGCGCAACCAGGACTCCATGGAAGGGTATCGGCAAGGCAGTGAAGTGCGGACTATAACGAATGTTAGCGAAGAGAGAGAGAACGTCCACATACATGTCTTACAACGATCGGGTTTCCGTAACAATCGTCACTACAACAGCGGTCGTTTTATCAAGAGGCGCCTGGAGTCGGTCCTGGCGAGCGTTACGCAAATAAAGAAGTCATCGTTGTCGATAACGCTTCGACGGACGGCACGGTCGACATTCTCGAGCAATTCGAAGATCGCTGCCGCATCGTCTACAACGACGAAAACATTGGATTCGCCGCCGCTCAGAATCAGACAATTGCTCGGCCGCGGCGATCTGGCGCTGACGCTGAACCCCGATGTCCTGCTCCTCCCAATTTTATTCAGGCGCTTGTCGAAGCGGGTCAGATCGATCCGAAATCGGCGCGGTTTGCGGGAACTTTCTCACCATCCTCGCCACCTTCGACCTTCCCGATAAACCGCTCGTCGATCGACCCGCACTATTCCACGCCCATGCTGCGCCACTTCGTTCGCGGCAGCCAGGAAGTCGATAACAGCCACTATCCGAAAACATGAGTACTCTTCGGGGCCACAGCCGCCGCCGCCCGATACCGCCGCCGCATGATCGACGACGTCTCGCTTGACGACGAATTCTTCGATCCCGATTTTTTTGTATATCGCGAGGACGCCGACGTGGCGTGGCGCGCTCGCTCTTCGGCTGGAAGTGCGTCGACCGCCGCACGCCGCGGCTATCACGTCCGCAATGTCCTTCCCGGCAATCGTCGCGCGCTGCCGCCGGAGATCAACATGCACTCGGTGAAGAATCGCTTCTTGATGCGCATCAAGAACATGACCGGCGACCTCTATTGCGCAACTTCCTGTCCATCACGGCGCGCGATTTAATCGGCCTCTCGGCTGTCTGTTGCGTGAGCAGAGCCCGCAAAGCCTTCTGGTATGTGGTGAAGAATTGGAACCGCGTGGTCTCGAAAAGGCGCGAGATCATGGCCCGCAAGCGCGTCGACGACGACTACATCGCCCGTTGGTTCCGCTACGATCCGGTAAGCCTACCCGCTCCCAGAAGCAAATCCGCGGCGCGCGCCGTCGCGTTGCAAAGCGGCGATGGGAGAGATACCTAAGCCGTTTACGATTGCGGTCCTCGGAATCCGGAACCGAGCAAGTTATGGCGGCTTTGAAACATTCGCCGAGGAGTTATCGGTGCGGCTTGCCGCGCGCGGCTACGATGTTATCGTTTATTGCCGCGCCCGCTATTCCCAGCCCACTTATCGCGGAGTATCTCTTGTCTATCTGCCGGCCTGGCGGGATAAGTACTTCAAAACTATCGTACACATTTTCCTGTGTACCATTCACTTACTCTTTCATCGTCCCCGCGTTGGGCTCTATTGCAATGGCGCGAATGCGATTTTTACGCTCTTGCCGCGGCTGGCTGGCGTTCCCGTCGCGTTAAACGTCGATGGTCTGGAACGTAAGCGCAAAAAATGGAACTGCCTCGCGAAGGCCTGGTATTTAGCCTCAGAGCGGCTTGCAACCATCCTCCCTTCCGCCGTAATTACCGATGCCGCGCACATCCGCGACTATTACTTACAACGCTATTGAAGTGCACTACTTTCATCCCCTATGGCGCCGCAATCGGCAAGGTTGAAACCACTGTGACTCTATCCCGCCTGGGACTTGAAAAAAACGAATACTTTCTTGATGTCAGCCGCATGGAGCCGGAGAACAACGCTCTTCTGGTTCGCGAGGCCTTTGAACGGACCGAGACCAGCCTGAAGCTGGCTCTCATCGGCGATGCCCCGTATGCCCGCGAATACCTGGAGCGCGTACGAGCCACCCGCGATCCTCGCATAATTATGCCGGGCGCGATTTATGGCCAAGGATATCACGAGCTCGGGTCGCACTGCTTTGCCTATATCCACGCCACCGAGGTGGGGGGCACCCATCCTGCCCTCATAGAGGCCATCGACGGGGCGCCCTGGTACTGTATCTCGACACTCCAGAAAACGCCGAGGTGGCGGAAGGCGCCGGCATTCCTTTCACGCCCGCCGAGTCGGCAAGGACGTTTCACCTCGCGCTCGAAATGGGCGCCGCTGAACAAGACGAGCTGCGTGGCGCCGCCATGTCCCGCGTCGCGGAGCGCTACAGTTGGAACGCCGTAGCGGATCAGTACGAATCCCTGCTGACAAATCTATGACTTCCCAACGCGCAATAGAATGACCGTAAGG
>CAWITB010000052.1:0-77049 GCA_963838885.1 Bryobacterales bacterium
GGAGGGGGCGGACAAGAAGAATGTCGCCGACGACCACATTGCAAACCTTGCGACCACGAGACCGGATGCAGGGAACTATCTGCTGCTGACGGTGCATCCGAATGGCACGATGGCGGTGATGAACCAGCGCACGGGGCAGACGGTGGAGTATCCGGCGAAATAACCTCGCGGAAGCGGTTTTACATAGCTGGATCGACCGGGCAGGCTTTCATGCCTGCCTCGTTGTTTGCGCTATTCATCTTTTCCCACGCTGCATCTAATAAAGGAATCGCGGCGCGGCGTGTGCCGCAAGGACGCGGATGTGCGCCGCAAGGATCCGGATGGATCGGGGGAACGATGAAGATCGAGCGAGTCTGGATATACGCCGCATTGAGTACGGCGATGACAATTGTAGTTGCAGGGTGCCACAGCAACTCCGTCAATGCGCAGAACGGGCCCGATCCGGCTGCCGCGAACCTGGCGCAGCCGGGCACAGAGAATGAGGCGCAGCAACAGGCGGCGCAGTATGGCACATCCGCTGAGGCGGGGCGGCAGGTACCGGCGCCGATCGAGCGAGCATATCCTAACCCGCACAGCGCGCCGCCGCCGGGATATGATGAGCAGCCGTCTGCGAGCGATCAAAATTATGACCCAAGTGATGGGTATGCTCCGGTTGATTACGACAGCCTGACCGATGAGCAGGCGAGTGAGCCTCCGCCGCCGCTGCCTGACTATGACCAGCCGCCGGACCCCGATCCGGACTATCTCTGGACGCCAGGTTACTGGGCCTGGGGCCGGAAGGATATTACTGGGTGCCCGGCGCGTGGGTCGATCCTCCGTATATCGGCGCACTGTGGACGCCGGGATATTGGGGCTATGTTGGGAACGTCTACCGGTTCCACCGTGGATACTGGGGCCGTCACGTCGGGTTCTACGGCGGCATCCACTATGGGTTTGGTTACATCGGTGTCGGCTATGAGGGCGGCTACTGGAACGGCGGCCACTTCTTTTACAACACTGCAGTGACACGCGTGAACACGGCTGTGGTGCGCAATGTCTACGTGCATAACGTAACGGTAAACCAATGTCACGATCAACAAATCGCGTGAGCTTTAACGGCGGACGCGGAGGACTAGACGAGGCCGCGCCCGGCAGAGGTTGCCGCGATCCATGAGCAGCGTTATGCGCCGATGCAGTCGCAGACGCAGGTGCGGGACCAGGCGGCGCAGAACCGGCAGCAGTTCTTCAGCGCGAACCATGGCAGACCTGAGGAGACGGTCACGGCACGGCCCATCGTAAGCGACCACCGGATGCCGGCGGAGCTGCCGCGTGCAGCGGCGATGGGAGCGCGTCCGGGTGGAGGCGCGCCGGGGCAGGTGAATCCTGGCGATAGACAGCCTGAGATCGCTCGGCCGGCGCAAGGCCAGGGCGTGCAACCGCCACAGGAAAGGCCCGATTTCCGCAATCCTGGGCAGCAGGGGCAGAACATTCCGCGTGGCGGAGGTGCGCCGGAGGCTGCGCGGCCTCAGCAGCAAGGCGGCCAGAACTTTCCGCAGCGCGGACACGAGGTCAGGCCGGTGCAGTCCCAGAATGAGGTGCACCCGGCTGTTCCGCAGCAGCCGCAAAATGGGAACCCGCAGTTCCAGCCTCGACCGGAGCAGCATGGAGCGCCACAGCCGCAGCCGCAGAGGCCGGAGTTCCAACAGAGACAGCAAGCGCAGCCGCAGAGGCCGGAGTTCCAGCAGAGACAGCAACCTCAAGTTGCGCCTCCACAGCAACGGCCCCCGGTTGAGCTGCGTCCTGAGATGAGGCAACAGACTGCTCCGCAGCCACAAGCACCGCCTCAGCCAAGGCCGCAGCAGCAGATGCGATCGCAAGGGCCTCCACAACGACATCAGGGGACGCCGCCCCAGGCACAGCATCAGGCGCCTCATCCTCAGCCGCAGCATCAGGGGCCTCCGCCGCAATAACATGACGACTCTTGTTTCGCTAGGATGACAAATACAAAAATACGGTGATCGAGCACTAGCGGTGATCGGGCCACTTAGCTCTGTTCTGGAGTTCCAATCCCCAGCCGGTGGGCGATGCGCTTCGCTGTCTCCAGGCGTGCGGCTCTGATCTCGCGGATGCGGTCGCGGGCGGCAGCAAGAACTTCAGGCGGCGCAGTCTTCGGCGTACCGCTGGAGAAGGGTGGGTCGGGTGCGTACTCGATTGCAAGTTGGATGGTCTGAGCGACGAGGTCTCCGCGCAGCAAGGCAGCAAGGTGCAGAGCTCCATCGAGGCCGGAGGTGACGCCTGCGGCCGAGACGGTGCGGCCATCTACTACAACGCGAGCCTCCACGGGGATCGCGCCGAAGTATGACAACAGGTGAAAGGTGGACCAGTGGGTCGTGGCGCGGACACCGCGGAGAAGTCCTGAGGCACCCAGGAGCAGCGCGCCGGTGCAGATGGAGAAGGTCTACTGCGCGCCGGCTGCCTGGGTGCGAAGAAACGAGAGGACCTCTTCATCGTCCATCAGAGCCTCCTGACCGAAGCCTCCGGGGACGACGAGCACATCGAGTGGCGGCGCATCGGCGATGGCGACCTCCGGCGTGAGGATGAGGCCCTGGATGTCGCGGACAGGGGCGAGGGTCTTGCCGATGAGATGAAAGATGGAGTTGGGCAGGCGCGAGAGGACTTCGAATGGGCCGGTGAGGTCGATCTGGTCCATACGTGGGAAGACAAGCGCGCCGATGGTCAGATGCCGAGTGAAATGCGCGTCCATTTATGCGCCTGAAGATTTGATCTGACGGACGACGGAGAGGACGGCATCGACCGGGGTGTGGGGGACGATGCCGTGGCCGAGGTTGAAGATGTGGCCGGGGCGGCCGTCTGCGGCGGCGAGAATCTCTGCACGCGGGTCTGGAAAACGCTTCGGGCGGAGCGAAGAGCGTGATGGGGTCGAGATTGCCCTGCACGGCGATGCGGTAGTCGAGCGTCGCGCCAGGCGTCATCGAGCGGGGTGCGCCAGTCGAGGCCGAGCACGTCGCGCCGGTCTCGCGCATGAGCGGCAGCAGGGTGGCGGTGTCCACGCCGAAGTAGATGACGGGCACGCCGAGGGCCTGGATGCGGCGGATGAGGTCGGTGGTGGGCGGCGAGGACATAGTCGCGGTAGTCGGAGGGAGAGAGCGCGCCGGCCCAGGAGTCGAAGACCTGGATGACGTCGGCGCCGGCCTCGACCTGCTGCGCGGCGAAGTCGGCCAGCACGGTGACGAGCTTCTCCATCAGAGAGCGGCCATGCGGCGGGGTGCGCTGCGCGTACATCAGCTTCTTGGTTTCGATGTAGTTGCGCGAGCTGCCGCCCTCGATCATGTAGCTGGCGAGCGTGAACGGCGCGCCGCAGAAGCCGATGATGCCGAGCTGGTCGGCGTCGGGTGCGCGCTCGGGCCGGGCGTCGAAGTGGGCGGCGACCTTCCGATGGCGTCGGCGACGTAGATGAGGTCGTCGGTGCGGTCGGTGCGGAGCGCCCGGACCTGTTCCAGGGTGCGGACGGGGTATGCACGCGCGGGCCTTCATCGGCCACGAACTCGAAGTCGAGGCCCATGGGCGTGAAGGGCAGAAGCAGGTCGGCAAAGATGATGGCGGCATCGACGCCGAGGCGTTCGGCGGCGGTGATGGTCACCTCCGCGGCGATGGAGGGGGTGCGGCAGATTTCGAGCAGGGAGTGGTGGCGGCGGACGGCCATGTACTCCGGCATGTAGCGGCCGGCCTGGCGGAGAAACCAGACGGGAGTGCGGTCGACGGGCTGGCGCAGGCAGGCACGAACGAAGCGGCTGCCGTTGGTTCCGGCAGCCGTCGTGTTTGAGTTTACCGCGGGTCGTCCGCAGTCTGTGCCGTTGTGGTCACTGCCCGATTTTGCCCGACGAGGTCAGCGCCTGGAGTACCCTGCCCGATTTTGCCCATCGGAGCTGGGGTCCAACCAACGGCTCAGCTTGTGTGCCGGAGTGCGCGGGTGGTGCGGATGCTGAGGGCAGGGATTCGTGCGAAGAATCGCTGTGGGGATTGCTCAATGTGTGTTGCTCCAGTCACTGAGCGTAGCATCCGGCGCGCGGCCGGCAAAACTGGATGCAAGCGGCGCCGGTGGTGCTGGTCCGGCGCGGTGTTTGAGGAGCGGGCGGCGCTGGTTGGCGCGGGCCGCAACTGCTTTGCATGTGTGTAACTTTGCCTGACGGGAACCAGCTACGTTATCCCCTATCGGCGGGAGCGCGATACAACTTGAGCGGAGAGATTACGAAGGTCACTTGTTATTTGCCGGGGATTAGGCTGCGGCTTTAAGTGGCAGCGAATTACTGGACGCGATTCCGGCCGCCGCCGAGCGTGTAGGCGATGCCGGCGCTGACGGTCATGGGATTAATGGTTTGCGGAGAGATCGTCCAGGCTTGCCGGGCGAAGTCCAGGCGGAGGCGGAATGCGCGGTGGAAGGGAATATCGGCGCCGCCTCCCAGGGAGTAGATCCAGGAGTGGTCTCCGGTGAAGCCGCCGGTGTTGTAGTTGTAATGGATCTCGCCGTAGCCGCCCAGGAAGGTGGCGTAGGGATAGATGCGATGAAAGGGCGTCTGGAGTTGGATGCCGGCAAGATAGCTGTGCTCATTGACAGTATTACCGTTGGCGGCGGTAGTGCGCAATTCAAAGGCCGGCTGAATGCGCGAGTGGATGAAGTGTGTGTAGTCAACGCCGACGGTGTAGCCATAGTTGCTCTGCTGTCCCCAGTCGGGGCGCAGGAGGGTGAACTGCGCGAAGGGCGTGACGGCGGTTCCGCGGCCCGCGGTGATCATGGCCTGGCCATGGGCTGCAATGGAAAAGACGGCGCTGGTTGCGATGAAAAGAGAGCAGTAAACTGCGCGGCGAACTGGATGACGCATACTTACCCCGATGACCGCGCGATCGCGATTGCGCGATGGCGCGGTCTTCTTTCTGGCTCTACTGTGCCAGTCGAGGGCGCACTTTGGTCATCCCCCAAAGGTGGAGCGCGGGGAACGGAGGAGGCGGTGGGTGGCTCGGGTTACGGTTCGAGGCGGAGCGAGAACTCTTCGATGACGGGGTTGGTGAGCACATCGCGAGCGATGCGCTCGACCTCGGATTGCGCGCGGGCGGGATCGGCGGCCAGTGAAGGCTCGAGCGTAAGCACAAAGTATTTGCCCTGACGAACATCCGCAACGCCCGCCGGTGCCAATGCGGCGCAGCGCGCCGGCAACGGTCTGTCCTTGCGCGTCGAGTACCGAACGCTTCAACGTGACATAAACATGCGCTTTCATCAGATGTGATTATAGACTTAGATTGGGGGTTTCCCTGACTGAGAGAGGGATTCACCACGACCTAACTGGGGGTCGTGATCTTCCGTGGGATTGCCGATGCGGCCATCGCCGGCAGGCTGGGAACAGATTTTGGAGACGAAGCGCAAACACTTATGACAAATTATCTGGAACTGCCGGTCGGGGAGAAGAGCCCCGAGGTCATCAACGTCGTCATCGAGATTCCGCTCGAGGGAATCAACAAGTACGAGTACGACAAGAAGCTGCACGTCTTCCGGCTGGACCGGAATCTGTACTCGCCGGTGCACTATCCGGGCGACTACGGGTTTGTGCCCGAGCACGCTGGCCGGACGGCGACCCGCTGGACCGCTGGTGCTGGTGGATGCGCCGAGCTTCTCCGGATGCGTGCAGGAGGTGCGGCCGATCGGGCATGCTGGAGATGACGGACCAGGGCATGGCGGACGAGAAGATCCTGTGCGTCGGCAAGAACAACCCGCGGTACAAGGACGTCTGGAACTACTCGGAGATCTATCCGCATATGCTGAAGGAGATCACCCACTTCTTCGCGATCTACAAGGATCTGGAAGGCAAGCGGGTGGAGGTCAAGGGCTGGCGCGATGCCTCGGTTGCGCGCAACAAGGTGCTGGAGGCGCAGCAGCGGTTCATCGACAACAAGGCGAAGCCGGAGATCAAGCCTGAGAGCAAATCGAAGCCGGAGCCTGCGCTGGCACGATAACGCAGTCGCGAACTTGAAGTGGGAAGGGCGGAGGGATTTTCCCCTCTGCCCTTTTCTATTCCGCAAAGGTCGATCACTTCGCCATGAGCCTAGTTAGGCTGCTATCGGAGAACGCTGCTGCGCATTCAGGAGCTGGCGCGGCGACCGACTCCCGCTCTTGTTTGTCCATGATCAGGCTGGCGCAGGAGGCGTATTCGGTCAGGAGGTCGGGAGACTGGAGAGTCTGGGTGAGACGATCGGATGGAGCGGCGCCGAGTTCCTGGAGAGTAAGCTCCATCTCGGGATTGTCGAGCATGGTGTAGGGTTTCGCGGATTGTGTGGACGTGCCTTGGCAGAAATGAGCTTCATACAGCGATACTCCTCTAGTTCTATTGGATGCAAAACAGCGGGGAAAGAGAGGGTATTTTGACGCTAAGCATGTGAACCGAGCATAAGGGGAGCTGGGTTGACCGTCGGTTCGTATGTGCGGAGATTTTTCGCCTGCGCTCAGAACGACAGATTGCGAAGGTGGTTACCCCAGCGTGGGCATGGTGGTATCCACGCCGGCGCGGATGCCCGTCGGCCACCGCGCAGTGATGGTCTTGATGCGCGTGTAGAAGCGGACACCCTCCGGGCCGTAGATGGCATGGTCGCCGAAGAGGGAGCGCTTCCATCCGCCAAAGCTGTGGAAGGCCATGGGCACCGGGGATGGGGATGTTGATGCCCACCATGCCGGCCTGCACCTGCGAGGCGAAGGCGCGGGCTGTGTCGCCGTCGCGGGTGAAGATAGAGGTGCCGTTGCCAAACTCGTGCTGGTTGATGAGGTCGAGTGCGGTGGCGAAGTTATTGGCGCGCACGATACCCAGCACTGGACCAAAGATTTCTTCCTTGTAGATCTTCATCTCGGGCTTCACATGGTCGAACAAACAGCCGCCGAGGAAGAAGCCTTCGCCTTTAGGAACTGCGTCTCGCGCCCGTCGATCAAAAGAGTCGCGCCTTCCTTGGCGCCGACATCACATGTCCACAAGAAGAGGGGCCGGAACCTTAATCATACGCTAAGAGTCTGCCTCGCAAAGGGATAAAGTTCCCCTTGAGCGCGCCGGCTTTCCGGCAAGCCGGCCAATACCGAGGCCCCAAGGAATCCTTCAACCACCCAAAGCTCGGCGATCTAATTCCATCCTCACCGCCCCCGTTCGGCTCACACGTCATGCCTCGCATATACTGGGAACGCGCATGGATCGCAGACTCGCGCGTCGCGTCGTCCTCGTGGCCGCGCTGCTGCTGTTCACCCTACTTTTCGGAACTGTCGGATCCCATATCATCGAACATCACTCCTGGTTCGATTCGTTCTACATGACGCTCACCACCATCACCACAATCGGTTACCCGGAATTTTCTCCATTGAGCCGCGCCGGCAGGATTTTCAACTCCATTCTCATCCTTTTTGGCGTGAGCGCGATGTTCTTCTCGGTCGGCGCTCTCACGCAGACTATCATCGATATGGAATTGCGCGATCCACTCAACGCGCGCAGGACAAAACGCATGATCGACAAGATGCAGAATCACGTCATCGTTTGCGGCTTCGGACGGGTCGGCCGCAATGCTTCCTTCGAGCTGCAACGCGCCCGTGTTCCGTTCCTCGTCATGGACCGCTCCGAGGAACGCGTTGAGCGAGCCATACACGCCGGCATGAACGCAGTCCTCGCGGACTCCACGCACGATGAAAGTCTCCGCCAAGCCGGCGTCGCACGCGCTCGTGGTCTGATCGCCGCCTTGGCCACCGACGCCGACAACCTGTTCGTGATTTTGTCCGCGAAGAACCTGAACCCAGGCTTAGCCGTCGTGACTCGCGCGGCCGAAGAGGATGCCGAGGCGAAACTGCGCCGCGCCGGCGCCGATACGGTCTTTGCGCCATATACGATGGCGGGACTCCGCCTCGCGCAGGCATTGCTGCGCCCCCATGTCGCCCAGTTTCTCGATTTCACCACTAAGAATATCGGGCTGGACGTCGCGATCGAGCAGGTTCGCGTCGCCGCGGGCACCGAGTTCGTCGGCAAAACACTGCGCGAAATGCAGATTCGCCGCGAGCTGGGAATCATCGTCCTCGCCATCCGCAAGTCGGATGGCAAAATGCTCTTTAATCCGCCCGCCGAAACGGAAATCTGCGCCGGCGATTTCTTGATCGCCATGGGTGAGCAGCCTCATCTGCAGAGCCTGGAGGAGCGGCTCACCATCTACTGATCGCGTTAAGTCGCGATTGGGCCTTTACCTTGCCCGACCAGCCGAAGCCACGACGTCGTCGATATAGAACACAGCCTGCCGCTCGGGATCGTCGGGATGCGGCAAGTCCGTTGTGATCTTTTCGGGATCGGTCTGGCGGCTGGGATTCAGCCGATAAGGGCCAGTGCGGAAAGAGATGCGCTCGACTGACAGCACGGACTCGGCAAAACGCGCGTTTGCCAGTGCAGGCTTCCCGTCGATTGCAACGGAGTAGGCGTCGCGCGCGGAATCGAGCTTGATCTCGATCGCGTACCACTGGCCGGATCTGTACGGCTGCAACGCGACTGGCTTGCCGCCATTCACGCACTCGATTTGTCCGCTCTCGGTCAGCCGCAGCCGCACGGGGCGGCTCCCAAAACGGTCGATGACTTCGATCTCCAGCCGTCCAGTGTTGGCCTGTTTAGCGAAGACCCTGAAGCGGATCGTCGCCAAAGCGCCTTCGGGAAACACGCGTACGGCGCGGGCATAATCGTAGGGGTCGCGGTCGCTTAATTCGAGGCTCTTATTGCGCGCGCTCGGGAAAGCGGCAACGCGCACAGGCGCCCAAATCGGACTATAGATATTCCAATCGGGAATGGCCGCGCCTTCGGGCAGGGCGTCGAAGGTATCGTGTACCGGCGCAGTCGCGGCGTAATGCACCGGCACGGGTATGCGGCTGATCCAGATGTCCTCTTTGTTCATGCTGTAGGCCACCCACAGGTTCCGGCCGGGAGGAATGCCGTTCCCCTCGGCTATCCCGCGTACGTACTGCAGCCCGAAATCTTTGTGATTGCCCGCAAACCGCCGGGGTGAGACGTCCGCTGCGATATAGAGCAGGTCATTAAAGTGAATCCCGTCGTCCCCCGTGATAATGCCCAGCGGATAACGCCGCATGCTGTCTTGTACGGGGTTGTAGACCATCGCGAAACGGCCGTCCGGCGTCTTTTGGCCCCACACCTTCGCACCGCTCATGATAACGGTGGGAAGCTTAACTGGCGTGGTCCAGCTCTTGCCTTCATCCATCGAAAGCGCGGCAAGCGAGTGCTTCCATAATGCAACCACGGCGCCATCGGGACGATGAAAAAACGAAAGCGCTTGGAGATCGCCCTTTACGGCGTAGAAATCGTCTGGACTTTGATCTTCTTGCCACCATTGCAGCGTGACCAGCTTGTTTGCGAGCAGCTCATCGCACGCTTTCACAAAGCCCTTATCGGGCGAGGTCGAATAAAACGGAAGAGCCGTGTTGCTTTCGTTCCAACCGGCGTGCCGGTTATACCGGATGAAATAGACGGGTCCATAGGTACCGTTCTTATAGGCTTCGCGAACGACGCGCCCGATACCGTTCATATTGAATGGATTCGGACCGTGACCATAGAATCCCGAAACCAGCAGACGGCCGTCCGGGGCGACATAGAAACCCATGCGCTGGTGCATGAATGCCGGAGATCCGTCCGGTATCTTGTAGATCGGAAACACCACTTCGGGCTTGCTCCAGGCGCGTCCATCGGCCGATGTCGTTACAAGCGTCTGGCCGGGAGGCCGATGCTCGCCGGTGGGGGTGCTCAAATACTCGAGATAGAAACGCTCATTCCAATACGCCAGCATCGGCGCGTGATTGTAGGTCCAGCCGAAGCCGTCCGCCAGCTCGGGATGGGTTCGATTGGCGCGCAGTACCTGACGGTTCTCCACGCCAATCGCCGGACGCAGGTTGCCTTCCGGAGTGTTGAGGTTGATCGAGACCCCGCCCATGTAGCGCACCGGCTCGGCGCCGCTCCCGGTCTGTCCGAAGCTAATGGCGCACGTGAAAAGTGGAAGAAAAAACACCACGCGAAATTTCATGATCGGAATCCGGAGGACGATCGGGCGACGTTCGAAGCGCGCCCCTTGCCGGCTGTAACACGAGCCTCTGCCCGAAGGCAAAGGCGAATCGGCGTACGCACTTACTATACGGATCGGGGTCGCGCCAAATGGCAAGCTGCTTCCCATTGTACGGTAAGGACTCGGAGCCAAGCGGTCCTAGTCTTTTCAGATGCAAGGTGAGCCTGAACTGAGGCCTGGATTCGCGCATTTAATTCCCGAGCGTGCGGCCGCCGCTCGGCCGATGGCAAGTAACTCAGCGGCGGTCTTGATTGCCGAAGAGCCGCTCGTCAAAACAAACGACGCCCCCTCGGCTCCACAACGATTCTCGAAAATTCGGAGTGGGCCGGATTAATAAGAAGGTAGTTGAATTCGCCGGAATGATCGCCGATCGGACACGAAGGACAGATGAGTTCAACGAATCTAGCCGGTAGTCGCCGAGTTCCCTTGGCGCAAGGATTTGAAAGTTCTCCAAATATTGGATCTGCTCCGCAAGCGCGGCGATTTCATTTCAGAGCAAGGGCGGAGCTCATTCCGCTACCATATTGCTTCCCTTTTCATGCTGCGTTTCGAGACAGCCGGTGAATCGCACGGAGAATGCCTGGTCGCCACGCTAACTGGCCTGCCTGCCGGCATTCCCATCTCACTCGAGAAAATAAACCGCGAGTTGTGGCGTCGCCAGCAGGGTTTCGGCCGCGGAGGCCGTATGAAAATCGAGAGCGATGCGGCCGAGATCGTGGCAGGCGTGCGGCACTCGCGCACTATCGGCTCACCCATCGCCGTCATCATTCGCAACCAGGACTGGAAAAACTGGACCGCGGCGCTGCCCGTTGAAGACGCCGAAGGCGCCGAAGAACAACGCAAGCCGCTCACGCGTCCACGGCCCGGTCACGCCGACCTTGCGGGCGCAATCAAGTACAACTTCAAAGATGCGCGCTACATATTAGAGCGCGCCAGCGCCCGCGAAACCGCCGCGCGCGTTGCCGTGGGCGCGCTCGCGAAGGCTTTCCTGGCCGAATTCGGCGTGGGCGTGCTCAGCCACGTTATTCAAGTCGGTGAAGTTCGCCTCGACCGCGATGCCGCGTGGCGGGAGCTGGTCGATCTCAGCCAGAAAGAAGAAGTCCTGCTCGGCTGCGTCGATGCCGCGACGGAGCGGCGCATGAAGGAAGTTGTCGATCAGGCCTATCGAACGGGCGATACAGTAGGCGGCATTTTCGAGGTCGTAGCTCACGAAGTGCCGCCCGGCCTTGGCTCCCATATCGCCTGGGACACGCGCCTTGACGGACGGCTGGCGCAGGCCATCGTATCGATGCAGGCCGTGAAGGGCGTCGAAATCGGCTTCGCCGCGGAAGGCGCGGCTGCGTTCGGCTCGCGGGTGCAGGACACCATCCATTACGACCGCGAAGAGCGCCGGTTCACGCGCGGAGCGAACCGCGCCGGCGGCCTCGAAGGAGGTATGACCAACGGCCAGGATATCCTGGTTCGCGGTTTCCTGAAACCCATCTCAACGCTGCGCCGTCCGCTCGAATCCGTGGATTTGGAAACCCGCGAGCCGGCCCTCGCCGCCTACGAGCGCAGCGACGTTTGCGTCGTGCCCGCGGCCGGCGTGATCGGGGAAGCGATGGTGGCCATCGTTCTGGCGCAGGCTTTCTTAGAAAAATTCGGCGGCGATTCGCTCCCCGAGACCCGCCGCAATTTCGACGGTTACATGGCGCAGGTGAAGAATTTCTGATGGTCTATCCGATCGTGAAGTACGGTGATCCGGTGCTCGAAAAGGCCGCCTCGGCGGTCAAGGAATTCGACACGGCCGAACTGCACAAACTGCTCGACGATATGTTCGAATCGATGTACGCCGCCAAGGGCGTCGGCCTCGCGGCGCCGCAGATCGGCATCGGCAAGCGCATCGCGGTCGTCGATCTCTCGGTCGGCGACGCTCCCGAGCAGAAGATCGTCCTCATCAATCCCGAGATCATCCACAAAGAAGGCGCGCAGCAAGGCGAAGAAGGATGCCTCAGCATTCCCGGTTTTCGCGAGCAGGTGGCGCGCCCGGCTCGCCTCACCGTGCGGGCGCAGGACGCCAACGGCGCTACGTTTGAAAGGACCGCTGAAGAGCTCCTCGCCCGCGCCTTCGCGCACGAAATCGATCATCTCAACGGCCGTCTTTATATCAGCCACGTCAGCGCGCTCAAGCGCGACCTGATCCGGCGCAAAGTCCGCAAGCTGGTCAAAGCCGGTGAATGGGAGTGAAGCTGGTCTTTCTCGGAACGCCGCAATTCGCGGTTCCATCGCTCGAAGCGATCGCCGGCGCCGGCCACCATATTGCGGCCGTATACACGCAGCCCGATCGCCCCAAGGGACGTGGAAACGTACTCGCGGCGTCGCCTGTGAAGCAAGCCGCCACGCGTCTGGGCTTGGCCGTGTATCAACCGGAGCGCATCCGCCGTCCCGAATCCGTGGAGCGCCTGGCCTTTCTCAAGCCCGATGCCATGGTCGTCGTGGGATACGGCCAGATCATACCGCAATCGATCATCGATATTCCCCCGCTCGGCATCGTCAACGTGCACGCCTCGCTGCTTCCCAAATATCGCGGAGCCGCCCCCATTCAATGGGCCATTGCGAACGGCGAGACGCGCACGGGCGTCACGACCATGCGCATCGACGCCGGACTCGATACCGGGGACACGTTGCTGCGCTGGGAAACCGCGATCGGTCCCGAAGAGAACGCGCTGCAGCTCGGTCCTCGTCTCGCCGCCGCGGGCGCGCGGCTCTTGGTCGAGACTCTTGAAAAAATGGCGTCGGGCACGCTCGCGCCACAACCGCAGAACCCGGCGGAAGCCACGTATGCGCCGCTGCTCAAGAAGGAAGACGGCCGCATCGACTGGTCGTGGCCGTCCGCGAAGATCTATAACCGCGCGCGCGGGTTCCTCCCCTGGCCCGGCGCCTACAGCGCCTTCCGCGGCCAACTGTTTCATATCTGGAATTGCCGGCCATCGAGTGAGCGACCGAGGCCCCGAGCGGAGCGGCAGGCGCATTACACGCCGTCAATAAGCGCCTTCTGGTTTCGTGCGGCGATGGCGGCGCGCTCGAACTACTCGAAATCCAGATGGAAGGTCGCAAACGCGTCTCCGCCGCCGATTTTCTCAACGGCGTTCGCCTGTCCGACAATGAAAGTCTCGGAGCCTGATCTTTGAATCTACCGCTCGGCTATCGATATTCGGCGGTCCATGCGGGCATCCGCAAAACGCCGCAGGACGATCTCGGTCTAATCGTTTCCATCGGTGCCGCTTCGGCTGCTGGGGTCTTCACGCAAAACCGCGTGCAGGCCGCTCCCGTGACGCTTTCCCGCGAGCATCTGAAAAAAACTCGTGGCTTGGCGCGCGCCATCCTGGTCAATGCCGGAAATGCCAATTGCGCGACCCGCACGGGCGAGGAGGTCGCTAACACGTGCTGTCAGGCCCTTGCCGCACGGATCGAAGCGCCGGTCGAGCAGATCCTGCCCGCGTCCACCGGCGTCATCGGCGTCGAGCTCGACGCCAACCTCATCGTGAACGCCATTCCCGAACTTGTGAGCGATCTGTCTGAAACTCGCTTCGAAGACGTCGCGCGCGCCATTATGACCACCGACACCGTAATCAAAGTCGCCGCGCGCGAGGTCGAGACCGGCAGCGGCGTAGTTCGCATCGCGGGTATGACTAAAGGGGCCGGCATGATCCAACCGCACATGGCGACGACGCTGGGGTTCGTCATGATGGATGCCGATTTCGGCCCCGCCGAGCTCCGCGCCATGCTGGCCGACACGATTGAGAATAGCTACAACCGCATCAGCATCGACAGCGATACCTCGACCAACGATACGGTGCTGCTGCTGGCGAACGGCGCCTCCGGAATCGCGCCAAACGAATCCGAACGGGCGCTGGTGCGGGAGGCGCTCGGCCAACTGCTGCAAGACTTGGCGAAGCAAATCGTGCGCGATGGTGAAGGCGCGCGCAAGATGGTTACGATTGAAGTCCGCGGCGCCCGGACGGACGCCGACGCCGAACGCATCGCGCGGGCCATTGCCAACTCGCCGCTAGTGAAGACCGCGATGGCCGGAGCGGATCCCAACTGGGGCCGCATCCTGTCGGCGGCGGGTAATTGCGGCGTGGATTTCGATGCGCGTCAAATCGACATCGAGCTGCAGGGCACGGCGGTGTGCCGCGACGGCTGCGCCGCGGAATTTTCTGAACCCGATCTGAAGCGCAAGCTGGAGCAACGCGACTGCTACATCCGCTTCACGATTCAGGGTCGCGCCACAGGTCACGCCCGTTTCTGGACGTGCGATCTTACGGAGAAGTACATCGCTATCAATGCCAGCTATCGTACGTAATCTGGCAATCGCGACGATCGCCACAATCGCCGTGGGCCTTCCCGGTCTCGCCACTCCGCAGTCCGAGATCATGGACCTGCTCGGAGACATGACGGCGTCTCTCGCGGACGACAACGCCGCCGGATTCATGAGCGGCTTCGATAAGAGCATGCCGCAATACGACACGCTCAGCGGACTACATCAACGCGTTGGTGGGAGAAGCCGAGATTACCTGCCACATCGAATTCATCAAGAGCGCCGGCGATGACAGCAAGCGCTCCGTCGATCTCGACTGGACGATTCACATCCGCAGCCGGGAACCTGCTGGCCCCACTGTCCAGCGCGAGCAGACGGTGCGCCTCGAGCTGGTGAAACAGGTGGTGAAACAAAAGACGCGCTGGAAAATCGTCGCCATCTCCCCGCTCGATTTCTTCGCCCCAGCCAAGTTCGACTTATCCAAGTGAGCGTTCATCTATTGAAACGTGATACGCTGGCCATGACGTGAAGCCTAAAAGCGCCCCGAAGGTTCCCCCCGCGAAGGAAAAATACATGGTGCCCGTGGTGCGGGGAACGTTTCGCATTCTCGAAGAGCTGTCGAAGAATGGAGCCCTCAGTCTGAGCGAGGTGACGCAGCGTACAGCGCTGGCGAAATCCACCGTTTTCCGGATCCTGACTACGCTCAACCAGCTTGGTTATATCGTGCGCGATAGCGCGCGATCGTCGTACTACATCAGCCATGCGATCGGGGATCTTGTGAACACGGCGGCGCACACGGATGCCATACGGCGGACGGCGATGTCTCACATGCTGGAGCTGCGCGACCGTTTTGGGGAGACGGTCAACCTGGGGCAACTCGAGTTTGACAAGGTGACGTACGTGGAGGTTGTCCCCAGCGAATATGCCCTTCGGCTGCATGAGCGTCCGGGCGCCACCGTCTCGGTCCATGCCAGCGCGCTCGGCAAGGCAATTCTGGCGTTTTCCGAAGGGGAGATTGCGGCCGGCATGTTGCGCAGCCGCGACTTGCAGGCGCTTACGTCGAACACGGTGACGGACGCGGACCAGTTGATCGGCGAATTAAAGCGCATCCGCGAGCGGGGATACGCGCTCGATAAAGGCGAAACCTCCTTGCTCGCCACCTGCATCGCGGCGCCGATTCTGAACGCGCAGCAACGCGCCATTGCCGCCATCAGCATTTCCGGTCCGGCTTCGCGATTCAATCCCCGGAAAGATTCGCCGGTGGTGGAAAACTTGATAAGCGCTGCCGCGGCGATATCGAAACAACTTCGCGGCAAGAAATAAATCACGCGGCCGCGCTCGCGCCGGCCAGCAATTGTCCTTCGCGAAAAACATACTGTATGCCAACGGGCGGGAGCTCAGGATCGTCGTATGTCGCGGGGCTCGCGACGCGATTGGGATCGAACACGGCGACATCGGCGAAAGCGCCCTCGCGCAGGACTCCGCGGTCGCGAATGTGAAAGCGTTCGGCCGGACGCGAAGTGATTTTGCGGATGGCATCTTCCAGTGTCAGCCATTTTCTGTTTCTGCAAATCTCCCCCAAAAGAAACGGAAAGGTGCCGCATAGCCGCGGATGCGGTCTGCCATTGACGTAGAATCCATCGCTGATCACAAGCGCAAGCGGATGCGCCAGGCTGAGCCGCAAATTCTCCTCGCTTTGATTAAACGAGAGCATGTTCACATGGCCGTCTTCTTCGAGCAGCAGATCGATCATCGCGTCTACCGGCTCGCACCGGCGATCGTCGGCGATCTGCCGCAGGCTGCGGCCGACGGTCAGGCGCGTTGGCAGACGAGTCCACGGCCGAAATGAGAACGTCGCTCCACCGCCACGCGATGGTGGTCACAATCTCGCTTGCGATTTTGCTCCGCTCGGCGGCATTCCGAAGGCGCGCCAGCATGGAGCTCGCGCCTCCGTCCAGCACCCATTGCGGCAGCAGCTGCGTGAGCACGGTGGACCCGGCAACATAAGGATAACAATCGAACGCGATATCGATTCCTTCGGCTCGCGCTCGCTCAATGGTCTCGAGAGCGCGCGCGTGCTGCGGCCAATTCGCGGCGCCCACTGCCTGCAGATGCGAAATCTGCAAACGGCAGCCGGAGCGCCGCGCGAGCTCGATCTGTTCCTCAATGGCCGGCACGAGGTCCGCGAAGTAGCTGCGGATGTGGCTGGTATAAATCTTTCCGCGCTTCTCGACCACACGGCAAAGGCGCTCCAGTTCGCTCGCGGGAGCGCTCGATCCCGGCGCATACATCAGGCCCGTCGATAACCCCGTTGCGCCGGCGTCGAAGGCTTCTTCGAGCAGCGCCTCCATGCGGCCCACCTCCGCCTCGGACAAGGGCCCTTGGCGGCTCCCGGCGACGGCGGTGCGCAAGCTTCCATGGCCCACGAGCGAGGCGACGTGCGCGGTCGCGCTATTTTCGATGGCGCGCAGATAGGCATCGGTCGAGGGCCATCCCCATGCGCCGCTGCCATGAAGTATCCCATCGGCAAACTGGCGCAAATCGGCCGGATCGGGCGATGGCGGATAGGCCGAAAATCCACAGTTGCCGACGACCTCCGTGGTAACGCCTTGCACCAGTTTCTCCCGCCGGCCTTCGATCACCTGTAAATCCGAATGACTGTGCGCGTCAATGAAGCCTGGCGCGATCGCCAAACTGCGGCAATCCAGCTCTTGCGCATCGGCCGGTTTTTCGATCTTGCCTAACGCCGCGATTCTGCCGTCCTGAAGCAGAGCGTCACCCGGATAAGCCTCCGCTCCCGTGCCGTCCAACAGCATTCCGCCTTTCAACAACCACCTGTTCGTCATGGATGCCTGTTCCCTTTTAGTTTTTAGCGCGCTTGGCGCGCGCACTTCTGTTCCCGATGTCCGCGGGGTATTTCATCGCCAAGCGGCGGATCTCGTAATTGAATTTTATGTACAGTTCTTCCCAGCGCTTGGCCTGCGCGGGCGTGTATTTATAAAAGCCTTTTCCGTTCGAAATTCCGCGGCCACCCGATTCGACGACTTTCTTGATCGCCTCCGGGATCGCGGTTTGCGAGGACAACTCCGGCAGCAGGTCCCGCATCACGCGGTAATATCCCTGGACTCCCATGAGGTCCATATAACGGAACGGTCCCGCGAACGTGATCCACCAGCCCACGTCGTTGCGCAGCGAGCGGTCCACGTCCTCCACCGTCGCAATCCCGGAATCGACCAGATGACATGCTTCGCGAAACATGGCGTAGGAAACGCGGTTCGTAATGAATCCGCGCACATCGCGGCGCAGCAAGGAGGGCTCCTTTCCCCATGCGGCTGCGAGAGTCATGACGCGGTTTGCATAACGCCGGGCGGTCTGCTCTCCGGCGATCACTTCCATGAAGCGTGTGATGTGGGCGGGCTCGTCCCAGTGGATGCCCACGAACCGTTCGGGATGCAGCGTATTCCGCTGCAGCACCGTGAGCGGGATGGCCGACGTATTGCTGCCGATGATAGTCCGCGGCGAGACCGCCTGTTCGATCGCGCCAAAGGTCCGCTGCTTCGTTTCGAGGTCCTCGATGATCGATTCAATGACGATGCCGCAGTCCCCCAAGTCCTGGTAATCCTCCGAAATTTCCAACTTGCCGATGAGCGATTCCGCGCCGCGCCGGAGCAGCCCTTCGCGCTTCATGCGCCGCAAAAGATCGAGGACATGGCGTCGCGTTCCCCGATGCTGCTCGAGACTGCGGGTGATCGCGATAACCGGATGCCCGGCCGCCAGCAGGCACGCGGCAATGCTGTGCCCCATCAGCCCCAGACCGATCACGCCGGCGCGGATCTCCGCGGGCCGTACGCCTTTCACTGACTGTTTATTGGCCGCCACTAATGGAATCTCCTGTCATTGATGAATTACGGATATGTCTCAACACGCTGCCTCGATCCCCGCTGAGCGGCGCGGGCATCCCTGAAGCCGTTCGAGTAGACCACGGATAAAAGTTTCCCGCGCGGCGCTTTTTGCGTACAAGCTGTATGCGGCCACGAGGGCGCGCTGGGCCGGCGGTTGAAATCGGAGCCGTCGGGCCGCTGGATCGCGCTTCGGGTGCGCGCGGTCCCGAGTTGGCGCGCCGGACTCATATCGCGGAGACGGAGCGTGCCGCGGACGGCGCGGAGTCCTGGCGCAGCGATTCCATGAGCGCCTCGACGCGGGCGGGAGCCGGTTCGCGCTTCAGCCAGCCGGGGATAGCGAACACCGCGATCGAGACCAGCACCGGCGCGCCTACCGTTGCGGCCATGCCGGCATGGAATACGAATCGGACTAGCGCATATGCGATCAGACCGCTAAACCAGGACCAGACGGCGGCGCTCGATCCACTGCGGCGGAACGCCGGCAACAATCCGAGGATAATGGGCGTGGCAATCGGACCCAGCAACCCGGCGAACCACACCACGATTAAGCTCAGCACACCGCCCAAAGCGGCGGCGTTGACCGCGACCACCACTGTCGCCAATGTAAACGCGATGGTTGCTGCCCGGGCCGTGAACAGCGCCGCGGCCCGGCTCTGGCGGCTGAACCGGACATTTAGAGCGGGCAGAATGTCGCGGGCGATCACGGCGGCAACGGTGTTGGCATCCGATGTCGTCATGGCCATGGTGTGGGCGAACAAAGACGCCAGCACCAGCCCGATGAGGCCATGCGGAAGAAGCGTCTTCGCCAGGATGGAATACGACTGAGTCGGGTCGGCAAGATTCGGCAGTAGCAGCGGCGCGGCCCACATGGGAAAGTACAACACCAGCGGCCAGAGAAGGTACAGCGCGGAAGAGAGGTATGCCGCGCGGCGCGCTTCTTTTCCGCTCGGCGATGCGATGTAGCGCTGCGCGAGATTCCACGTCCCGCCGTTATAGCTCAGAAAACTGACCAGCAGGTAAGAGAAAACCAGAACGGGGGTGAACGGCCCGTTAAAGAAGGCCGCGTGGCCGGGCGGCAGGCGCTGCCAGATTCCTAAAATCGCGCTGCTCCCGCCGAGTTTCGCAAGCACCGCCCAAAGCATGGCGATGCCCGCGACGAACTGTATGACAAACTGAACCAGCTCGGTTGCGGCCGCCGCCCACAGCCCTCCCAGGACGATATAGAACATCGAAATGGCAACCGAAGCAAAGATTCCGGCGACGATCGGCACGCCGGTGAAGACGTTCAGGACGATGGCAATGGAGGTCCACTTCGCGCCCATATCGAATGTCTTCAAGGCCACGCCGCTCCAGGCCAGCAACTGCTGCGTCGGCAGGTTGAAGCGGATGCGCAGATACTCGAGCGGCGAGCTGATCTCGAGCCGCATCCGCAGCCTCGCCCAGCGCGGGACCACCAGCCATGCCCCGGCCAGAATGGCGCCTGAAATGGGCAGCGCCCACCAGACATACAGCGTAAATCCGTAAGTGTAGGCCACGCCCGCGAAGGCGACGAAGACGGCGGCGCTGTATCCGGACATATGGTGCGAAATGCCGGCCAGCCACCACGGCATATTTCCACCGGCGGCGAAGAAGTCGTTCACCGTGCCGACCCGGCCATATGCCCATACGCCCAGCGCGGCCATTCCCGCGCAATAGAGCGCCACGACGAGCCAATCCAACGCGGCCATTATTTACCAGCGTGCGCGGGCGCGCGCCCCATCATGCGTTCGATTGCTAGAAGGCTCAACATCAGATACCGCGGCAGATGATAGTTCTCGATGCGATCCGAGTGCCGCGTGAACAGCGCCTTGCGATCGGCCGTGAACATATACAACGGCAGCCCATGGCGTTCCAGATGCCAGTTGTCGCGGACATACGCGAACATGCGCTCGAACATGGCCGCTGCCCAAGCGTCACCGCTGTGCTCGACCATGCACAGGCATCCGATCAGAACCTCCAACTGCTCCCAGAGCGCCTTGTCCACATCCCAGAGGTTGCGGTCGGCATCTCTCAAATTTCGGAAAGCGCCGCCGTACAGATCGTCCCAGGCCACTTCCACGTGACGCCGGAAGAGCGCGGCGGCCGTGGACCACAACCCTTCATCGTTGCGCCGTAGCGCTTCGTACATCACCATCCACAGCGCCTCGATGGCATGGCCGATATACACCAGTTGATCGTACTCGTTGCCGGGGCGCTCGAAATCGTGCGTCAGCAATTCGTTCAAAAGTCCGAACTCCGGATGGAGATGGCGGCGGACAATCGCGTCGATGGAGCGATCGGAAATGGCCTGAATCTCAGTATCGCCGGTCAGCTCCAGCATCTGCGAAGCCAGACGCAGCCAGATCATCCAGACGCCGAGAACGCGCGCGCCCGGAAACGGAGGCGCACCGGGTCCCAGGTACGTTTCACCGATTTCGGGAACATAATCCGGTGAGTCATAAGCGCTCACGCACGCGAGCAGAATTTCTTTGGCCAGCCGCCACCAGCGCTCGTCGCCCGTTGCCGCCGAGTACGCCGTCAGACCTTCAGCGATAAACAGATCTCCATATACCTGGGTATCGGGCGGCGTGAGCGGCTTGCCCTCGCGAGTGAACCGCTTCGGCCACGCCGTCGCGGACTTTGCCGGTCGCGTCTTCAGAATGAACTCGACGGTCTTACGCGCAATCGCGAGAAATTCGTCGTTACGCCCAAAATGCGTAAAGAGGAAAGAATAGACCCAAACTCCACGGCCGAGATACCAGGTCACTTTTTCCGTTGACAAAAGTACCCCGTCGCGATCGGCATTGCAAAGAAAGCCGCCGAAATCATGATCGACGATATATCTGTCCATGAACGGCACAAATTGCTCGAACAATTCAGCGCGGTAAAAATCCCGGAGCTCGGTGAGCGGCCTCATGCCGTTGCTTTCTCTGAACGCAGACTGATCAACTGCGCCGTCCTCCCTCATCCCTCGTCGAGAACTCCTTTCGATTCTCCCTTGTCCGAGGCAGACTTGCCCATTACGCGCTCGCCATCAAGATAAACCGGACCGCCGGTAAGATAGTAAATCGTGCGTCCGCACATCTGCCGGCGACGTATGCCGGGAAGTGCCCTCCCGGATATGGTCCGTATTCTTCGGGCGCTTGACTCCTGCGTTCCGTCCCTCCACGATGTCGTAGTAGCCGCAATGAGTCGCCCAGATACAACTTGCCGTTCCATTCGACCCGAATGGAGTGACAATTCCCTTGCGCGATTGTGCTCGACTTTTTTCGCCGCAAGGCTCGATGCAACTTCGAAGCAGCGAGAATCCCATGGTCACTATTTGATCACCGGGGCCGCTGTCACTTCTCCTTCCTGGAATTCGATTTTCGCGACTGGCCGCTGGAACCCATGCGTTTTAATGGCGAGCTGCAGGAATCCAATAGCAAACCATACCGCGCCGGCGATCCGGGCCGCACTCGACAGATTCCACCAGATCGCGAAACAAAACAAAAACCCGCCCAGCGGCACAAAAAAATTGGCCACAGGCCGCCGGGGAACAGCGCCCCAGAAGATCCTCAGCGCCGCCAGGTTCACGCCCATGAACGCTAGAAAAGCGCCGAAATTCAGCAGCTCGGCGGTGCGCTGGTAACTCGCCAGCAAGGCGCCTAGCAGCGCTGCCGCGCCGATCCAGCAGATATTTAGCGATGGCTGGCGGCGGCGAACATCCCAACGGCCAAATAGGCGTCCGGGCAGCACTTCGTCGCGGCCCATACTATACAAGAGCCGCGCCGCGGCCGCTTGTCCAGTCAATGCCGTGCCCACGCACGCAACCACCAGAACCACTCCGATGGCCTGAAACAGCAGGTTGCCGCCGACCACGCGGGTCACATCGAGAAACGCGGTCTCGAGATTCGGAAAGGTGTGGTAATCCGGCCAGACGCGCTGTCCCAGATATACTTCGACCGCACTGAAGACGCCTGTCAACAGACAGACCAGAACCGTCGCCGCGGGAATTGTGCGTCGCGGATTCTCGACGTCTTCGGCTAGCGTCGTGACGCCGTCAAAACCGATATAAGTCAGCGCCGCCAGCGATGTGGCCGCCATGATGGCGCGCATGTCGAACGTAGCGGGATTATATATCGGCTGCACGGAAAAAACGCCGCCCCAGCCCGAGCGCGCAAACAAAAATCGCACGCTCAAAACAACGAACGCGGCAATGACCACGGTCATGAAAGCCAGCAGCGCCTTGTTGGCGCGCGCCAGCGACGAGATCCCCGCCAGGTTCAACAACGTCGTGCCGACAGCCAGCAGCGCCGCCCACAGCCAGAACGGAACGGCCGGAAGCAGCCGCTGCAATGTGAGCGCGGCATAGAGAATACTGATTACCGGAATGATCAGATAATCCAGAAACATCGCCCACCCGACGATAAATCCGGCGCCCGGGTTGAATGCGCGGCCGACATACGTGTAAGCGGACCCGGCCGAAGGATATAGCGCGGCGAGTCTGCCGTAGCTGACGGCCGTGATCGTCATCGCGACCATCGCGATCAGAATACTGGTGGTCACATGTCCTTTCGACACTGCGTTGGCGATCCCGAAAATGCCCACCGGCGCGATGGGCTGGATCAGCACAATGCCATAGACGATCAGATCGCCCATTTGCAGCCGCCGTGGCGTCATTCGCCGCCCACAAACTTTTCGAGCGGCGGAAGAGCGCTGCCATCGCGGAAGTTCTCGCACATAGCCTGTACGCGGCGCTGGAAACGCCACCAGAATTGAAATTCCGCGTCATACTTCCCGAGCCCGACAGTCAGCCGGAAAGGCGTATATTCTTCGAGCCATGCCGACCGATACTCATCGCGCAGTTCGCCGATTGCGTCCATCATATCGGCCGCCCGGCTATGGTATTGGTCCGCCGTTTCGAGCGCGATCAGCGTGGTCACATCGAGCTTTTTCGGGTGATCGCCCAACTCTTGCCAGAAGCCGGCGATCTGGTCCGCATAGATATATTTCAGCGCGGCGTAGTCGAGCAATCGCGATCCCACCAGCAGGGAATGAATGGTCGCCCGATCCACTTCTTGAGGAACCCCCTCCAGCAGTTCTTCGGCTTGTTGGGATGCCAGTCGCGATTGATGCAGCTCGTTCTTGTGCTCCTTCGAACGGCGTAGCCGCGCAGGCAAAAACGGATTGGCCCAAAACGCGTCGATGGTCCTCCCTTGCGCCTGTTCGAGCAGCCTCTCGGCGCGATCCAATTGTTCCAGCGCGCGAGCCACGCGCTGCGCCACGCCCTCAGGGTAGATCACGGCGGCGTATTGACTGAAGAAGCCGGCGGCCGGCGGCGCCGCGCCTTGCCATCCCGCAATGGAGGAATGCGCCAGCGCGGGACGTGCCATGCGCATGAGAGCGGCCTGCGTGTTGTCGGTCCATTCGGAGTTCACGAAACCCACCGCTCCGTATTTCAAGCCGGCGTCGAGTAATAGGCGATCAATCTCGAAAGACGTGCTGTAATCCGGTACTATCCAGTGCCAATTGAGCACCGCGCTGAGCACCATCATGGGAACTCCCGCATCGCGAAAAGGAGCGAGAAAGCGTTGGTATTCCGCATCCGTGAGCGGGTCGTAATGCCATGGAATCGCGATGAGGCCGTGCGGAAGGCGCGGGATCACGCCGGGATATTTTTCCATCATGTCCGCCCAGGCCATCGGAATCTTCCCGTTCTTTTGCACCAGGCCCGTGACTCTGTTCAATTGTTCCAGGTAGAGATCTTCCGGACTGCGGCCGAGCCGCCCGGCTTCTCTTTCGAGCAAAAACGTTTCATCGAAGCCTACATGAAAAAAACGGCTCGGGAACAATGCCGCGAGCTGCCCGATCCAATCCGCTAGCAGGGGGCCAACCCGCGGATCTTCGGGGCGGAACTCGCCGCCGTATGGGATGGGGGAGAGATCGGAGTAACGCTCCATGCGGAAGACGTCGTGCAGGTGTCCATAGAGCTCCACGTTCGGGATCACATCGATGTGCCGTTGCCGCGCATAATCGATCAGCTCCCGCACTTGCGCCTTCGAGAATTGCGCGTTCGACGGCAAAATCGGATACCCATCGAGCGCAATGGTGGCCTCCGAATAGAAGAAATATTGATTGATCTTCCATCGCGCGAGAAAATCGATCTGCCGCTTGAGCTCATCGAGGCGCGGCAGTTGCGTGTGACTCATGTCCATCATCAATCCGCGATAAGGCAGCGCCGGCCAATCCGCGACGGCCGCTTCCGGCAGGCTTGGCTCTGGAGCCGTCTCCACCATCTGGCGCAAGGTTTGCGCGGCATAGAAAAGCCCGGCTGAGGAGCGCGATTCGACTCGAACGTTCGAAGGCGTGATTGCGATCGAGTAGGCCTCGCGCGAATCTCGTCCCGCGCGCTCGCCCGGACCCGCGAGATCGCCGCCCTGCCCGGTTCGGCTCAACAAAATCGATCGCGCCCCGCAGCCGGACTCGAGCACCGGCGCCGTCACCTGGGCCGCCTCGAGGAGATAGGAGGCCAACTCGCGGGCGGCGAACAGGTCGCTGGGCGATGGCTTCACGGCAAAACAGATCTGGGCGCCGCGCAGCGGGAAACGGCCGCTGCCTTCGCGAATCTCGCGCGGGGTAGGCAGTATGCGGGGATGCGCGAAACACGCGGAACCCAAAGCAATCGCCGACGCCGGCAGCGCCCAGGCACGCAGTTTCATAAGAAAAACCAATATTTTCCACTTGACATGATCGAAAGCATTATAGATGATTAGATATTCGCAAATCAAACGCGACTGCGCTCACGGGGAGGAGCTTAGATGAAATCCAAAGCATGCCGTTTTCGCATGTTCGCCATGGCGGCGCTGGCGCTGCTGGCGTGCGCCGCGGCGTTCGCTCAAAACGATCTTGCCACTATTCGCGGGGTGGTAAGCGATCAGTCCGGCGCCGTCATCCCGGGGGCGCGCGTGACGCTCGTGAATCTCGAAACGAACGCCTCGCGCGAAGCCGGCGCGAATGAACAAGGAGAGTTTGAGTTTCCTTTCGTCGTTCAGGGAGCCTATCGTCTGACGGTAACCGCCGGAGGCTTCAAGTCCTTCGTCGCCGATAATATCGTTATTCGCGCCCGCGAAGAGCGGCGCGTGGATGCGAAACTGGAAATCGGAGCCGTGGGATCGGAAGTGACCGTAACGGCGGGCACCGCCGTCATCGCCACCGAGGGTAGCCAAATCACCGATGGTTTTACGAATAGGCAATTCGTGAACTCTCCTCTCAGCACGCAAACCTTCTTTCCGCAGGGTTTCATGTCCACGTTACCGTACGTCCAAACGCAGAACGGCAACGTGGCGCTTCACTTTGCCGGCCAGCCCGCCCCCCAGATAGCGGAGAACATGGATGGCATGACGAACGACACCGCCAATAATCTGACGCAGAACATGAATGATTTTCAGGATCTGCAGGCTATTCCGGTGAATAACAGCGCCGAGTACTCCCGTGTTGGACAGTTCACCATGGTCAGTAAAGGCGGAAGCAACGAATTCCATGGCCGCGCCTATTACGACCTCAGTAACTCCTTTCTGAATGCCAAAAGTTTCTTCGCGCCGGTCAAGGTCCCCTGGAAAGAGCATCGCGCCGGCGCCAGTCTGAGCGGCCCGATTATCAGGAACAAGCTGTTTTTCTACTTTGGTTACACCATGGACCGCATCCCCGCCTCTACTTATTACGCGCGCAACGCTCCCACTGCCAAGATGCGCAGCGGAGACTTCTCCGACTATCTCACCCAGGCAAATCCGGTTGTCATTAAGGATCCGCTCACAGGACAGCCTTTTCCCGGTAATGTCATTCCCTCCAGCCGCCTCAATCCCGTCTCGCTGGCGATTCAAAATAACTATATTCCGTCGCCCAACCGGGGCGCGGCTAACTCGACTTTTCAAAATTACGGTTTTGTCTGGCCGTATCCGACCGACTTGTTCAAATGGAATGGAGTAACGCCGCGCATTGACTACGTGATCGGATCCAAAGACCAGCTTTTCGGACGCTTCATCAACCGCCTGACGCCTTACATCCTGGCGGGAGAATACCCCAACTTAGGGTCATGGACGAGCGATCGGAACAGCAGTCAAACAGTCATAAACGAAACTCATATATTCTCGCCTACAATCGTGAATTCGTTTCAATGGGGTTGGTCGCGCGATTACCAATTTAGCGGTGGCACGATCAACGGTTTTACTCCCACTAAGGCCAATGCCGCCATTTCCGCTATCGGCTTGCAGGGCGTTAACCCGCAAAATTTCAATGTCATGGGTTTCCCCACAATCGCGATCACTGGGGTCGACACGCTCAGCCAACCGGTGGGCGGAGTCGCCGGCGACCGCAACGACCAGCAGTATTCGAACGAGACGACGTGGTCGATTTCGCGCCATGTTATTAAGTTCGGCGGAGCGCTGCGGCATTTCCGGAACTACGCCGACAATATCCCGGCGGATACGTTCGGGAATTTCACGTTCAATGGAAGCCTGAGCGACATTGGCTATGCGGACTTCCTGTTGGGTCTGCCGTATTCGAGCGTGCGCGCGAATCCTATCGTAGACCGGACCGAGACCGCCTACGAACTGGGCCTCTTCGTCCAGGATACATTCAAGGTAACGAAGCGTCTGACCCTCGATCTAGGCATTCGTTGGGAGTATTTCGCGCCGGCGCGATACACCGATAACCTGCAGTACAATTGGGATCCCGCCACCGGCGACGTCATCGTACCGCAAGCCGCTTTAAACAAGGTGAGCGCGCTGTATCCGAATACGATCGCGGTTACCGCCGGCAATCCCTACCCGAATCCGGCTAAGGGCAATCTGCGGCCGCGGCTTGGCGCGGCTTACCGCGTTACCGATACCTTTGTGGTTCGCGGTGGCTATGGGGTCTATAGCGAGGCTCCTGGTAATCTGTATGGCGTCCCCACCGGCGGACCGTTCGGAATCAGCGAGACCTATTTTAATACCATTACTAACGGCCAGCCGCTGCTCTCTTTCCCAAATCCTTTCCCTTCCTCGCTCGCTTTGTCCACCATTCCGTCGCAGTCGGTCACGGGTTATCCCAAAAACTACACGAACGGCATGATTCAACAGTTCAACGTATCGTTGGAGCGCCAGTTCAAGTACGGTTTCGGTGGCCGGCTATCTTATGCCGGATCGAGAAGCTCTGGACTCAACTATCTTCTGCAACTAAACAAACCTCAACCTAGCCTCATCCCGTTTAACGCCAGCCGCCGTCCATATTCGCAATTCGTCGGCGCCTCGTTCGATGAGAACGATGGCAAGGGCAAGTACGATTCGCTTCAGGTCGAAATACAGAAAAGATCGGGAGGACTGATTCTCGACGCCCATTACACCTTGTCGAACAATCTCTTGAACTATCTGGATCTGGAGAATCCGTATAACCACTTAATGTGGAATCGCGACCCCTACAATGCCAGGAATAGCTTCGTGGGAACGGCCGCTTACGACCTGCCGTTCGGAAGAGACAGAACTTACATGAGCAACGCCCCGCGAGCGGTCAACGCCGTGCTGGGCGATTGGCAGCTATCGTGGATCACGTACCTGCAAAGCGGACAGTATTTCTCGCCGAGCTTTTCCGGCTCCGATCCCTCCAATACCAACACCTCGGGCGGATTGCCGAATTGCATCGCCAATGGAAATCTTCCTAGCGGCCAGCGCTCGCCCGATCGCTGGTTCAACCCCAGCGCCTTTACTGTTCCCCTTCCGGGAACCTTCGGCAATTGTGGAGTCGATGTTCTTGAAGGCCCCGGACTGAAGCTGCACCATTTGAGCGCGGCCAAGCAGTTTGCGATTACGGAGCGAGTGCGTTTCATTCTTCAGACGAACATCACGAATCTGTTCAACACGCCGCACTTCGATTTCCCGTACGCCAATATTTCGGTGCCCTCGCAGGTGGCCCGCGTCTATCAGCTGCGCGACTCGGGCGGAACGCCCGGAGGCAGGGAAATGAGCGGACCGCGGCAGGTGGAATTTCGTTTCCGTGTAGAATTCTAAGCGGTCACCTAAGCATGCAACCTTTAGATCGCAGCGCCACGTCCACGGCCGATCCGGTCACGGGCACGATTTTTCACGCCCCTGCCCGCGAGGCTTCGGTGCGCCGCAAGACGCCGGGATCCCTCGCCTCTTTCGAGCGCTCCTGCGGTTCGCTCGCCGGCGGCGTATCCACCGGCTTGCGGCGAAGCGCCAGGCCCTATCCACTCTTCATGAAGTCGGGCCGCGGATCGCACATCGAAGACGTCGACGGCAATGATTATTGCGATTACGCCATGGGATGGGGTCCCCTAATTCTGGGCCACGCGCCGCCCTTCGTGGCTAAAGCCGTTGCCGCGCAACTGCGCCGCGGTTTCACATATGGCTGCCAGCACGAGCTCGAGTATGAAGTCGCGGAGCGCCTCACCCGCATCATTCCCTGCGCGGAGCTGGTGTGCTTTGCCAACAGCGGCACCGAGATCGTTCAGCTCGCCCTCCGTCTGGCGCGCGCCGCCACGGGCCGAACGAAATACATCAAGTTTGAAGGACATTATCACGGCTGGGCCGATAGCGTCCTGGTGAGTTATCATCCAACGCTCGACGAGATCGGCCGTGCCCAGGGAAAACCCGTCGGAACGGGATCGGGCCAACTGCCTCCCGCCACTGTGGCCGTCGCCGAATGGAACGATCGCGCCGGCGTGGAGCAAGCTTTCACCGCGAATCCCGGCGAAATCTCTGCGCTGATTTGCGAACCCATGCTGTGCAACAGCGGTTGCATCCCGCCGGACGAAGGCTTCCTCGAGTTCCTGCGCGACATCACCGCCCGCCACGGCGCGCTGTTGATCTTCGATGAAGTCATCACCGGTTTCCGCCTCGGCTTGGGAGGCGCGCAGGAGCGTTACCGCGTCACTCCCGATCTGGCCACCTATGCCAAGGCCGTCGGCGCCGGGACGCCGCTTAGCGTCCTGGCCGGGAAGCGCGAATTCATGGACCTCATCGCGAGCGGGAAAGTGGTGCACGCCGGAACTCTCAACGGAAATCCGCTGGCGCTGGCCGCCGCCAATGCCGCTCTCGACGAACTGTCGGCCGATTCCGGCGCGATCTATTCCGCCATGCGCCGCCGTGGTGAAAAGCTGCGCCTCGAACTCGAACGGATGCTGCGCTCCCGCGGCCTGCCGGCGGTCACCAACGGCGAAGGCGCCGTGTTTCATATCTCCTTCAATAACCGCAAGCCGCGCTCCTACCGCGACACGCTGGCCGCCGATGACGCGCTCTATAGCGATTTTGCGCTATCGCTTCTCGACGAGGGCATCCTTGTACTGCCCGACGGACGTTGGTATCTCTCGACCGCCCACTCCGATGAAGACATCGAGGCGACTTTAGCGGCGGCTCGGCGGGCTCTATGCTGACCATGGACAACTTGCGGTTTCTTGTCTGCCTCTTCGTAACGACAATGACCGCCTTCGCCGCCGATCTGCGCGCCGGTGCCGCCCAGGTCGTCATAACTCCGCCGCTTGGGGCGCCCATGGCCGGCTATTACACCAATCGCGCGGCCACCGGTGTCCATGACGATCTCTACGCCAAGGCGCTGGTGTTTGAGAAAGACGGAGTCCGGGTCGCAATGGTGGCCTGCGATCTCGCCAACCTCCCGCGCCAGTATTCGGAAGAAGCCCGGCGCATCATTCAGCATGACGCCGGCATTCCCGCCGATCATGTCATGATCAGCGCCACGCACTCCCATACCGGGCCCGTCTTGTTGACGCAGCCCTCCCGCTACAACCTCGAAGGCGAAATGAAACGCATCGCGGAGGAGTACGCGGCGGCGCTGCCGGGGAAGATCGCCGCATCCGTGGCGGCGGCCGTCGCCGCGCTGCAGCCCGCCCAGGTGCGCTCCGCTATCGGGCATGAGGGTTCCCTCGCCTTCAATCGTCGCTACTTCATGAAGGACGGCACGGTGGCGTGGAATCCACGCAAGCTCGACCCCAACATACTGCGCCCGGCCGGTCCCACCGATCCCGCCGTCCCGGTCGTCTATGTCGAAACCCCGGACGGGAAACCGATCACCGCCTATGTAAACTACGCTCTGCATCAGGATACGACCGGAGGTTTGCAGTTTTCCGCCGATTACTCCTACACGCTGGGCAAGGTGTTGCGGGAGACCAAGACGCCGGAACTGGTTCCCATCTTCACCATCGGAGCGGCCGGAAACGTGAACCATCTCGACGTCGGCCGCAAGCAGTCGCAATCGAGCTATGCGGAAGCCGCGCGCGTTGGAGCCGTGCTGGCCGCCGCCGCGCTAAAAGCGATCCAGCGCGCTCCCGTGGTCCCCGTCCCGTTCATTCACGTCAGCACGGAAATCGTGCATCTGCCCACGCCCGAAGTCACGCCGAGCGAAGCCGCATGGGCGCACACCACCGCGGCGAGTTTCGGCAAGCCCAACGCCGCGCCATTCCTCGACTTGGTGCGCGCTAACAAGGAGCTGGAACTGCTCCCCCTGCACGGCGGCCCGCTGGACGGCGAAGTACAAGTGATCGCGCTCGGCGATCAGATCGCGTTCGTGAGTTTCCCCGGAGAGCTTTTCGTCGAGCTCGGCCTCACCCTCAAGGAGGACTCGCCCTATGCCAACACCATCATCGCGGAGCTTGCTAATGGCGCAATCGGCTATATCCCGAACCGGGTGGCGTATCGCGAGGGAGGTTACGAAACCGTGGCTTCGCACTGCGCCCCTGGAGCCGGCGAAATGCTCATGAACTCGGCCCTTCGTCAGCTCCTCGAATTATTCCAGAAGCATTAAGCGGCAGCGCCCGGAGCGCCGCGCCCGCGGGGTACCATGTCCGTTTTATGACACCCGCATTGAAACCGCTCCCGCCCGATCGCCAGCAAGCTCTCGTCGACCGATCTCATGCAGGCCTGCGGCGGCGCCTACTCGCCCCAAACCCGCCGCAAATATTTCATCACCGGTCCGCAATGGGCCGCCGCCTACGAAGGCCAGGCGCTCTTCCACGCGCCCACGCGCCAGCCCGTCGGTTTCGAGCAAGTGATGCGCGAATACGCGCGCATCGGAATCGGCTATTGGTGTACCCACGACACCGACGTGATTCCGGCCGCGTCGCTCGGAAAAGAGGAGCAGTCCCGCATCGTCGAGCGCATCAAGAGCTCGCTCCACGAAAACGGCTTGCAATGCTCCATGGTCACGACGGAGACCTTCTTCCACGCCGTGTGGGCCGCCAGTCCCGCCGCCGAAGCTCCCGAAGTCCGTGAATATGCCGCTTGGCGGCTGTGCAACACGGTCGCGATCGGGCACGAGCTTGGCGCGCAATTCGCCGTCTACTGGCCGGGTTCGCTCGGCTACTATACGCAGGGCGCCATTGACGAGATGCAATCGCTGCGCTGGTACGCGGACGGCCTCAATGCCGCCTGCGAGGCCGACATCGATCTCGCCCGCAAGCACAACTGCCCCACGCTGAAGCATTGCCTCGAAGCCAAGCCCTTCGAGCCGCAGGCCGAGATTCTTCTGCCCACCAGCGACGCCATGCTCGCCTTCATCGCATCCGGCCTGCTCACGCATCCCGAAATGGTCGGCCTCAACCCCGAATATCTGCATGAGCTGATGTGGGGTGGCGCCCCGCGCGCCGCGCTCGCCCGCGCTCTCCTCGCCGGAAAGCTCTTTCACTTCGACATCAACGACGGCTATCGCCTCAAGCACGACGTCGACATCGCCATCGGCCTGGTGAATCCGCTCGATTGGCTCAACGTGCTGGTGCTGCTGCGCAGCCACGACTACAACGGCCCCTTCAATCTCGATTACAAGCCGCCCCGCACGACCAGCAACCACGGCGTCTTCGCCGTCAGCTTCCCCACCGCCGTGGACCGTTTCATCACTCTGTGGGAAATGGCGGGCGAGGTCATGAGCGATTCCATCATTAAGGAAGCGACAGAGGCCCTCAAATCCGGGGGCGGCGCGGGCGGCTCGCGTGACGCCGAGGCGATAGCGGCAGCCAATCGCGAGATGCTGACCCTCCACGAACTGATCGGTCACCGCATCTTCCAGATCCTGATCGGCGCGCACCGCGGACGCATCTACTCGGTATGAAATCGGCTAGTGATCGGCGTCACGGATTTGTCGTGCCGCGTGTTCGCTAATTTTGTCCGACGATTTAATGACTCCACCGAGCCATTGGCGAGTGCAGCCTGAATGGCTTCCCCGGCGAGATAAGGTCGCACAGATCGCATACGCGGTTCGAAACCAACTTACGGACGCGGCGAATATCCATTTACTATCTCACTCCCTCTCTCGCGCGTTGCCGGCCTAATCTGCATGCATGAGTCTCGACATCTCTTCAACCACCGAATCTCGGCTAATCGCGAAAGCTGAGGAGCAGTGGCTTTCCGTCGATGCTTCCTCAACCGGCTCATGAAAGAACTCGCCGTTCTTAAGGAGCGACGACCGTAATGGCAAAGCTCTGGAACTGCCGGTCTGGAATCTAGAGGCGCGTGGCAACTTTCATCGCAAGGATATCTACGATGATGTCCGTTGATGCAGGACTACTCGACGCCAACATCCTGATCTATGCCATGGACTCGAGCCCGCCGCAGCATGCGCCGTCGCGCGCTTTACTCGAAGCCTCCCGCGAGCGGGCCAACGCGCCCGGGGCAACCTGCGGCTGGCGCAGTCGTATATGAGAGTGCGGGGGCAGCCGAGCGTCACTCGCAACCTCCGCGAGCCGTGCGCGAAGTCGATGAGGCGATCCGGGAGTGCGATCGCGCCGCAATTCTCGATCGTAAGAATACGATCGACCATCGCCGGTAGACGTAGGCGTAAGCCGGCGCGACCGCTTCCGCAAGATAATGGCGCTGCTAACCAGCGCTCGCGGCGATATTGGGCGGGACGAAGACGATCCTCGCGCGCGCGGCTGGCCCTGAAGGATGTGCGGCGGGCTGCGCACGAGGCTCGCATTGACCGTTTGGATGATTAACGCAACACGCGGGGGGATATCATGAGGCGGCCAGCTCCACATCTGCGGACGCCAGCCACTTCTTCAAGATCTTCGCCAGGTCTTCCCGATTGACCGGCTTGGAGATGAAGTCGTCCATTCCCGCCTGCATACAGCGTTCGCGGCAACCCGCGACAGAATCCGCGGTCATGGCGATAATGGCGGCGCGAGGCCCCGACGCTTCGCGCCGGCGGATCTCGCGCGCGGCCTCGTACCCATTCATTTCCGGCATCTGGCAATCCATCAGGATCACGTCGTACGGCAGCCGCGTAAACATCTCCACCGCCTCGCGCCCATTGCGCGCTACCTCGCCGCGGATTCCCAGTTTCTCGAGCAGCAGTATCGCCAACTTCTGGTTGACCGGATTATCCTCCGCCACCAACACTCGAACATCGTGACCCGGCATCGCCGGCGAAGCCGCCGTCAGTCGCCTGCCCGATGCGCTCGCGTCCTTCCCGGGCGCATTCTGATTGACGGGATTGTCCTCCGCCACCGATATTCGAACGGCGTGCTCCGGGGCTCCCGGCGCAGACCGTTTCGAGGGCGCCTCAATCCGCTTGCCGGACGCGAAAGCGCGATTCTCCTGGGCCTGCGTTTTGCGCGACCAGGCATCCGCGAGAGCGCTCGATAATTGCGCATAACGCACCGGCTTCAAGAGAGACCCATCGACGCCGCCCCCTTCGAGCCGGCTCGCCTCTAGCCAATTGCCGATGGAGGTCAACTGAATGAAGAGAAACTCGCGCGGCGTGGGGCCGGACTGAATTTCGGCATCGGCCAGAACGAAGTCGTAGGCATCTCCACCGCTCCGCGCGGCGCCTATAGCCTGCAACGCCTCTTCAGGCGACGCGCAGCAGGCATCGCGCATCCCCAGGCTCGCGATCTGTTCTTGAAGGACGTGGCGCTGCACTTCGTTGCCGTCCACGATAAGCGCCCGCAGCCCTGCAAGCCCGCTCTCGGGAGGGTCAGGCTGCGCGGCTTGCCGCTCGAGCGGTAAACGCAGCGTGAATGAAAATGTCGCGCCACGGCCCACTTCGCTCGAGACCGCAATGGAGCCGCCCATGAGTTCGATCAACTGCTTGGAGATTGTCAGCCCCAATCCGGTTCCGCCGTAGCGTCGCGTCGTAGAAGTGTCGGCTTGGCTGAACTTCTCGAAAATAGAAGCGAGCTTCTCGGCGGGAATGCCGATCCCGGTATCCGAAACGGCAATGCGGACGACGGCCGTCCCATCGTCCCGCTCCTCGCATTCCAGGCTGAGCAGAACATGGCCGCTGGCAGTAAATTTCACGGCATTGCCAACCAGGTTGGTCACCACCTGGCGGAGCCGGCCGTAGTCTCCGACGTAATGACAAGGGGCCGCGGGAGGATATCGCAGGATTATATCGAGTCCCCTGGCGTGCGCTTCGTGCGCCAGCATCTCGGCTACATCCTCGAGCATCGAGCGCATGTCGAACGGCAGCGATTCCATCACGAGCTTGCGCGATTCGATTTTTGAGAAATCGAGAATATCGTTGATGACCCCCAGCAGGGCCTCGCCGGACTTGCGAACGATATCGGCATAGTGGCGCTGTTCCGGCGTCAAGTCGCTATCGAGCAGCAGCCCCGTCATCCCGATGACGCCGTGCATGGGCGTGCGGATCTCGTGACTCATGTTGGCCAGAAATTCGCTCTTCGCCCGGCTGCCAACCTCGGCCTGACGCTGCGCCAGGCGCAAGCGGCGGAGAAGCCAGATCATCAGCAATAGAGTTGGCGCGAGGGCCCCCAGCGCGATCGAGAGCATCACTTCAAAGCGGCGCGCCTTGCGATACTCGAAAATCGTGGTGGCTTCCGAGCCGATGCTGGTGTGCCAGCGAAAATCCAGACCGGCCAGCGTCCCGTCGGCGGACATTTTCGCGATCTCCTCCCGCAGCAAGTCGGCGGCAATACGGGCCTCGCGCGTGCTCCTGCTCGCGCCCACCCCGAACCAATATCTAGCTTCCGGGATCGGGAGCGTTCCGAGCGAAAGCTGCGAACATTGGGAAACGGCCGGATTTAACCAAGCGCTCTGGGGGACGAAACCGGCCCGCGCCGTTCCCGAGCACACCGCCGCCACCACGCCCGCGATGTTCGCTTGACGCACGACGGAAGCGTGGGGAAAATAACGGCGCGCCAGCCGCGCGTCCAGGCTAATGTTGCTGACCGCTAGTGTTTGAGTCGCCAGATCGCCCGGCCGCTCTAACGGCGCGGATACGCGAAAGAGCAGAAGGTATGTCATGTCCGACCAAGGCGCGCTGATGTACAGAAATCGCCGCCGGGCCGGGACGTCGCCCACGATGGGCCATAGATCGACAGCGCCGGACCGCAGCGCCTTTTCCGGCCCTTGCGGCGAATAGACCCAGCGCAGCTTGATGCCCTTACGGCGCGCCGCTTCCCGCACAACGTCGACCGCCGGGCCGCTCGCGTTTCCCTCCGCATCGGGGAAGTGATAAGGAGGCGACTTCTGGAACCCGATGGTCATCGTGCGTTCCACCGCGCCTCGCGATGTGGCAAGCGCCACGCCGAATAGAACAAGGATGGCGCTGGCCGCGAGTGCCGCGATCAGAGCTTTCCCGCGCCTGTAGGCCATTTTGTGAGCGTTGGTATTTCTACGCCGGACACTTCCGCGCGCCACCGGCCGCCCGCGCGGTTTTTTGTGCGGGAGCGCCCAGCACGCGGTCCACTTCGACGGCTCGTTCCACGCAATTCACGGCCAGCTCGTTGCGGATGCCGCTGAGCATGCAAAACAGCATTTCCCGCTGCTCGCATGGCATTTGCCCGATCTCCGGAAGCACTTCCTCGGCCGAGGCCCCCGCGAGCAGCGCCTTGTATACGCGTTCCACCATGAGCGGATATATAAGATATCGACTAAATCGGGCACGACTTTAGCGGCGCCGCGCGCGCGTTAGCACGGCATCTCCCATGACGGCGCGATTACTCGTCATCGGCATGATCGGCAGCATCACGGGCCGCTTGAGAATCCCTGCACAATAGCCCGCGCCCGCGAAGACCTTCATCGGATTGAAGCCGGCCCCACGCAAAACCCCAACCACCCCAGTTGGGATACCCTAATCCCCGTCCAAAGGAACGCTTTTGGCATCCCCGGCATTATCTAAAAAACTGCCGCTTCGGCCAGACGTCCCCCGCGACGCCTGGTAGCCCCAGCGCGTCTATGCCATCTGGGCCGCCCTCCAAAACCAAAACTAAATCTACGGCCCTTACGTCTCGAACTTCTATTCCCCCGAAATCTTCGGCGGTTCTCCCCACGCCCACTATCCAAGCCCGCCTGCACCGTCGGCGAGTTATGCAAATCCTATCTGGCCAATGCTATCTCCAGTTCATCCTCCAGAACCTGGAGGCGAATGAATCTGGCAGAATTTTCCTTAGTTGTTCGCGACGCATTGCCGAACAAGTAACAGTTCCTCCTCCGCTCTGTGTACTCCAGTTCCACAATCGCTATGCAATTACCGGCGCCAGCCCCGACTCGATGATCCGTTGATCCGAAGTAATGAGTCGAAGCTTGAAAACGCGCGCCGTCGCCACAATGGCCCGATCGGACGGATCCCGCAGCACTCTGCCCAGCGGCGCGACCTCCGCGGCCACATCTAGCGTAAACGGCAGGATTTGAAAAGCAGGATTTGATTCGATCTCACCGAGAATTTCCGCTGCACGGATGCCCCCTTGAGCGCGGCCTTCGCCAAAGACAACTGCGATCTCGAGCAGTGTAATCGCGCTCAGAGCCACAAGCTCGCGCCGGCGTATCGACTCGCGCAAAACTCGCGCCTGCTCCCGCGAGAGCCTTTTGGGCGTCATGAGCCAGCGAACGACGACGTGTGTGTCGAGGAGAAATCGAGGGATCAACCCCGTCCCTCGGGATCCTCACGCAGCGCTTCCCAGAGTTCGGAAATATCTCTGTTCAGGATTTCATCGAGCTCATCGACAGCGATCTTTCCGGCCAACGCGCCCTCCGGCGATTTCCATGCAGGCTGCCGCGCCGGTCCTACCGTTGCAAGTGGCCGCCCGCGTTTCGTAATCGTGATTGTACCGCCGCGCTCTCCAATATCGTTAAGCATCGCCAGGCACTTGGCCTTAAACTCGGTGACATTCACGACCCGGTGCTTCATGCCATTACGCTAGCACGCCAACTGGTCATCTGACCAGTCGAGTATATGGCAACAACGCATATAGCGCGCCTGCCGCGAGAGAGTTGTGAAGCAGCCCATTCACGGCAGAGTCTCGGACAGCTCGTCTTGAATGGCTCGCCGCCATCCCTCCAGACCAGGAGAGCAGCCTAGCTTGCGACGCGCTGTTCGAGGCCGCGGCTCAGATATTCAAAAATCTCCTGCTCCCGCTGCTGCACTTCGAGGAGGATCGGCTCCGCGAGTCGCAAATAATCCTGAGGGGAATGAACCTTACGAGCCTCCAGCAGGATCTTCCTCAAGTTCGCGACGCACTGCTGGGCGAGTAGCATTTGCTCGTCGGTCTGTATCAAGTCAACTCCAGTTCCACGATACCGCGTTTCCGGAAAGTTCTGGAAATCTGATAGGTTTCTAGCCACATCTGCAGTGTTTCATCGCCAATCGAACTTCGGGCCCAGAACACATCTGATTCGAATAACAATTTCGCTCGGGTCGAATCGAATATGGCTTGAGCGGGTAAAGCGATACGCTCCACTTCAAAATCTGTGTCCATTATCAGCAGATATCGAGATCCCTCGGCGAAGGCTTTGTCGTAGCGAAGCTACCCCAGACGAAAGCGCGGCGCAATTTCCCAGCATTCGATGCGAGTGCAACCAGGACCTGCAATCTGCCAAACAGCCAAACACGCCTCGGAGTTGCCGCGCCGAAGCGGGATCGAAACTCTCGCCAGTCCGCCACGTGCACTCCGGGCGGCAAATCACCTTCGAATGTGAGTTCCGGCAGCACCGTCAAAACGATACCAGAAGGCGCATGATCGGCTTGCCGAAATTCGTTTAGGTCGGGGAGACAACCTCAGAAAGGTCATACGGGCCTGACCGGGCTACTCGAGGACCCTCACGGGAAGCGATGTTCCTTTGAATAGCTCTGACGCCTGATCCACGGCCGACGGTGGGACGATGACAGATTTGATCAACTCGGTTAGGCCTCGTGCTCCGAGCTTTGAAATGGCCTCAGCTTCGTCAATGCGTCGGAACGCCTTTGCATGACTGACCGGAAAACGAATGGAGAGCATTCGGTCCCAGAAATCGCGATCGACATCTCCGACCTCCCTTGATTGTTCGGAGGTCAGCGGACGGCTCAGTGCGGTATCGCCTACTTGGATGCCACTCACGATACGCCACTCGCGTTGACGATAATAACCGAGCAGCGTATCGCCGATCTGATTGTCTGCGGGATAAAACAGGCTGAGCATAGCATTCAGCACGCCCCTCATAAGCCCGAAAGGAGCATTTTGGAAACTTAAATAATCCAAAACGTGCTTCAAAGCGGCAAGAGAGACTGGGTGCCTTTCAACGAGGGCTCCGGAACTATCCACGTTTTGGAGATTTACAACGCAGTCAGGCGAGATAGGCATTCCCTGAAGACGCCGCTCCTCGAGTTGCACCACAATTTCGCGCAAGACTTGGAGCTGATCCATCGTGTACCTCGCATCGAACAATTCCGCTACAAGGGTTGCGCCAACCGCGCTAGCCCCCAGCGCACTTAAACTTTGGGGTACGTAGCTGACCGGGATTGCTCCAAGATGCCGCAGAGTAGCGAGGTCGAACTCTATCGCAAATGGTCCGAAACGTTGGCCGTGCTCCGGTAGCTCTGCTTCGGACAGCTCAGTGAAGCAGATGCGCTTCTGGAGTTGCTCAAACTCGCGAGTGACCCCGTCCTGCAGAAGTTGCTTCCAGGCGACTACCTCTGGTGCTAAGACGAGGCCAGTCTTGGCAATAAGCGCCAATATCCGCAAGCCCTTCGTTATCTGGTACTCAGGGGTTTCTGGTTTCCGCAGGCGCGGGAAGCTGTGATAGAAGAAACGGTCATTCATAAGCTGCGATTCGGCTATTTACGACTACGCCCCGGCCAGACGGATCCATCGTAACTCGCCAACACGAAGATCGTGGACCAGAACTTTCTCATGGCGCGCGCTGACCGATTAGCGTAGTATCACGCCCACCCGGCAACAGTCACACGGCCGTCTAACGCCCAACCCCCCACCTCCCGCCACGCAAATCCCAACCACCCCACCTGTGATACCTTAATCCCGTCCAAAGGAAACGCCTTGGCATCCCCCGACATTGTCTGGAAAAACGGCCGCTTCGGCCAGACGTCCCGCCGCGACGACTGGTGGCTCCCGCCCCTGCTGGTCTTCCTCGGCTTCGGCGCATTCATCGTCTACGCCACCTGGGCCGCCTTTCAAAACCAAAACTACATCTACGGCCCCTACATCTCGCCGTTCTATTCGCCCGAAATCTTGGGCGATTCTGCCCACGCCTGGTATCCCAAGCCCGCCTGGTTTCCCGATCTCCTGCCCTTCTCCCCGGCCCTCTTCATCCTCTGGATACCCGGCCTGTTCCGATTCACTTGCTATTATTACCGCGGCGCCTATTACAAGTCGTTCTGGGCCGATCCGCCCGCCTGCGCCGTCGCGAGCCGCGCAAATCCTATCTGGGGCGAACGCTATCTCCCGCTCATCCTGCAGAATTTCCATCGCCATTTCCTGCGCCTCTCCATCATTGTCTGGGGCTTTCTGGTGTGGGACGTCTGGGAGGCGCTATGGTTCCCAACGGCTTCGGCATCGGCGTCGGCACGCTGGTGCTCGCCGTCAACGTGGTTCTGCTCGCCGGCTACATCTTCGGCTGCCACGCCTTGCGCAACACCATCGGCGGCGCGGCTCGATCAGATCTCGCGCCATCCCGCGCGCGCCAAGATGTACGATTGCGTCACGCTGCCTGAACGGCAATCACAAGAAATGGGCCTGGGCGAGCCTGTTCTCCGTCGGCTTCGCCGATGTCTACGTGCGCCTCTGCGCCATGGGCATCTGGTACGACTGGAGAATCTTTTAGATGGCGGAGTACCAGACGTACTCCTACGACGTGCTGGTGATCGGCGCGGGCGGAGCGGGATTGCGCGCCGCCATTGAGGCCGCCGCCTCGGGCGTCAAAGTCGGCGTCGTTTGTAAATCGCTGCTCGGCAAAGCGCACACCGTGATGGCGGAAGGCGGCGTCGCGGCGGCGCTCGCCAACGTCGACGATCGCGATAACTGGCGCGTCCATTTCTCCGATACCATGCGCGGCGGCCAATATCTCAACAATTGGCGCATGGCCGAGCTGCACGCCAAGGAAGCTCCCGGCCGCGTGCGCGAGCTCGAAGCCTGGGGCGCGCTCTTCGATCGGACGAAAGACGGCCGCATCCTGCAGCGCAATTTCGGCGGCCATCGCTATCCCCGCCTGGCGCACGTCGGCGACCGCACCGGCCTCGAAATGATCCGCACCCTGCAGGACCACGGCATCCATACCGGCATGGAAGTGCACATGGAGTGCACCGTGCTCGCCTGCTGCTCGACTCCGGCCGCATCGCCGGCGCTTTCGGTTACGATCGCGAGAAGGGCCATTTCATTCTCTGGCACGCCAAGGCCGTGGTGCTCGCAACTGGCGGCATCGGCCGCGCCTTCAAGATCACCAGCAACAGTTGGGAATACACCGGCGACGGCCACGCGCTCGCCTTGCGCGCCGGCGCCGAGCTGATCGACATGGAGTTCGTGCAGTTCCATCCCACCGGCATGGTGTGGCCCATCAGCGTGCGCGGCATCCTGGTCACCGAAGGCGTCCGCGGCGAAGGCGGCGTGCTGCGCAACAGCGACGGCAGGCGCTTCATGTTCGACGATATTCCGGAGCTCTACAAGACGCAGACCGCCGATAACGAAGAGGAAGGCTGGCGCTACACGCAAGGCGATAAGAACGCGCGCCGTCCGCCGGAGCTGCTGACGCGCGATCACGTGGCCCGCTGCATCAATCGCGAAGTGAAGGCCGGGCGCGGCAGTCCGCATGGCGGCGTTTTCCTCGACATCGCCTGGATCAAGCAACACATCCCCAATGCGGCGGAACACATCAAGCGCAAGCTGCCCAGCATGTACCACCAGTTCAAACAGCTCGCCGAAATCGACATCACGAAGGAGCCGATGGAGGTCGGCCCCACCACGCATTACATGATGGGCGGCGTGCGCGTGGATGGCGATTCGCAGATGTCCACCGTGCCGGGTCTGTTCGCGGCCGGCGAAGTCGCCGCCGGACTGCACGGAGCGAACCGGCTGGGCGGCAATTCCCTCTCCGACCTGCTGGTCTTCGGAAAGCGCGCCGGCGAGTACGCGGCGGACTTCGCTACGCGAAACAGCGAGCCCGCCGTCGACAATGCCCAGGTAGACGCGGCCGCAAGCGAGGCTTTGCTGCCCTTTGAGCGCGGCCCCGCGGGCGAGAATCCCTACGCCATCCAGCACGAGCTGCAGGACACGATGCAGGACCTGGTCGGCATCGTGCGTCTCGAGGAAGAGATGCGGGAGGCGCTCGAGAAAATCGCAGCCCTTCGCGCGCGCGCCGCGCGCGCCGGGATCGCGGGCAATCGCCAGTACAACAACGGCTGGCACACCGCCATGGATCTGCCCAACTTGTTGACCGTCTCGGAATGCATCGCCCGCGCCGCGCTGTTCCGCAAGGAAAGCCGCGGCGCTCAATTCCGCGAGGATTTCCCTAACAAAGACCCGGAATGGGGCAAGTACAATATCGTCGTCCAGCGCGGAGCCGATGGCGAGATGCTGGTCGAGAAGCGCGAAACCAAGCCGATCCCACCGGAGCTGCAGCAAGTAATCGAGGAGATGAAGTAAATGGCATCCCAGGCCATATTTCGAATCTGGCGCGGCGATTCGAACGGCGGAGGGTTTCAGGATTACAAAACGCCCGTCGACGAAGGCATGGTGGTGCTCGACGCCGTCCACCGCATTCAGGCCGAACAGGCCCCCGACCTCGCCGTGCGCTGGAACTGCAAAGCCGGAAAATGCGGCTCGTGCTCCGCGGAGATCAATGGCATGCCCCGGCTGATGTGCATGACGCGCCTCAACGAACTGAATCTCGATATGCCCGTGATCGTGGAGCCGATGCGCGCCTTTCCCTCCATCCGCGATCTCGTCACCGACGTCTCCTGGAACTTCCGCGTCAAGAAAACCATCAAGCCGTTCCAGCCCCGCAAGCCCGACGCCCCCGACGGCACGTGGCGCATGCAGCAGCGCGATGTCGATCGCGTCCAGGAGTTCCGCAAATGCATCGAATGCTTCCTGTGCCAGGATGTCTGCCACGTTCTGCGCGAGCATCATAAGTTCGACGAGTTCATCGGCCCGCGCTTCTTCGTCTACGCGGCCGCGCTCGAAATGCACCCCCTCGACACCGCCGACCGCATCGCCGATCTGCGCTACAAGGACGGCATCGGCTACTGCAATATCACCACCTGCTGCCGCCAGGTATGTCCTGAGTCGATCACGATCACCGAAAACGCCATCATCCCGCTGAAGGAGCGCGTCGTCGACCGGTACTTCGATCCCTTGTTGAAGCTCTTTCGTATCCTGTAGGGAAGCAGCCGAAAGCTTCCGCCCGCCCGGTGATGAAAGCGCCGTCCGAATCCCGGCCGGAATGGTCTATAGCGTCCACGGCCCCGGCGCTCTCGACTTGAAAAACCGCACCGCCCTCCAATTCGCGCTTTTCCGCTGCTCCTCGCCCACGCCCAGACACCAACGCCCCCGCCGATTCCGCGCTTCACGCCGCAAGGGATCATCCCCTTCCAGCCAAAAAGTCAGCGGCGTTCGCGTAATCGTAGGTTCCACACGGGCGGAACTTCTCTCAGTCGGCGAAAAACAGATCAATCTAAAAATCCCAACGGACGCGCCCAACGATGGACTCCTGCCAATCCAAGTGTGCGTGCGCGAAAGCTGCAGCGATCTCGTAACGGTGCTCTTCAGCGCTCACATGGCCTTTATAAGAGTGCAGGCGCCGAGTATGTCCACATGCCCGTATGGATCCAAGTGGACCAGCCCATGCCTTATAAAATCTACTATCCCTATCGCCTGCTGCCATGGAATTTCGGCGGTTACACGTTCAATGTGCGTCATGACGGAAAAACCTAGGCTCCCATTACGATGCCGCCACCCTACGGAATCCCAGGAGGCGGAAATTCTTCGCTGGCAACGCGCTCCCGGCTCCCACTCCACCTGTTCTACCGGTTTGATGAATCAGGCGTCTACTCCGTCCGGCTCACGGCGGGAGTTTCCATCCAATCCGACTGGACCGATATTCTCGTGCAGCCATTCTCAGACGCTCGGCGCGACGCATGGCTGCGGACGCAAGCGGCCAAAATTGCGACGGGAACACCCGTTGATCTGATAGGGGATCTCATCCCTTCGCTGCTGGCCTTCCCCGATCGAAAGGCCCTTTCCGTTCTGCTCCCGCTCCTCGATCACCCCGATAGCGCTCGGTCCGCCAATTCGCGCGCAACAGCCTGTGGGCCTTCGACGAGTCGGCAATCCACCTTAATTCCCGCCCGCGTGTTGCCCCCTCTCATTCTCCGCTGACGGCTACGCATCGTATCCGCAACACTGTTTTGTTCGAAGTGGTCGCAACGAGAGGTCTCCGGTCATCCCCACAATTCGAGTTAGTAAAGCGCCCAGGCGCGCAGGCGATACTTTGGCCGGCTTCGAGCTTCAGTCGCCGCGCGGCCAAAACGCAATGCCCTGTTGCTGCCTACAAAGATCGGCGTTCCAGACCCGAGCGGAAACACTTGGACGGCCGGGATCTTGCCGCTGACGAATTCCTTTCGCGGCGGGGCCTAGCCGAACTTCAAAATAAACCGTCTAATCGCCTGAAATTTATGCGAACATGGCACCGGGTGTCCGATGCAAAAAATCTATACGGTGTGTATCGCCTTCGTTCTGCTGTGCGGCGTCGCGCATGCAGGCAAAAAGTTTCCAATGACCGCGGCAACAATCGTACCCGCTACTCGAGGCGAAGTCGAGGTGGACAACGATAACAACGGCAACACAAAAATCAAGATGAACGTGGAGCATCTCGCCCACCCGGAGAGTCTGACGCCGCCCGAAACCGCTTATGTCGTTTGGTTGCAAGAACGAAACGGAACGCCCGAGAATCAGGGTAGATTGAAAGTCGACAAAAAGCTCAAGGCGAGCTTTGAGACGGTGACTCCGGCGAGGAATTTTGACTTGTTCGTAACGGCCGAGCAGGACGCGCTTGCGAAGACCCCTGGCGGGCCGGAAGTGCTGCGGGCGACAATTCAACGCTAAGCAATCGCGGTCACCGCGGCAATCGTTTCGATGCTTGCCGCTGCGGCCCAAACCAGCGCGCCAAAAAAGCTGCCGGAGGTTCCCTACCTGCCGGCGGTGCCGGAAGCCGCTCACGCGATGCGGACACTTATACCCTCGCGGGCTCCCAACTGGTCCGTAAATAAAGCATGAAACCATCGGTGGGACTACGCTGATACCCGCAACTCTCAGTTGCCATCCTTGGTGGTCCGCTGGCCGGAAGCTTCCTTTGAACTTCTTGAGGTGCTCTGAGGGTGCGACCCCGCTCAAGTCATTGCGAGCTTTAAATCCGAACCGCGCAGAGCGATTTCTCACGACATAGGTGATCCCGCGACATTGCTCCGGAGTGCTAACCCGCCGCCCACTGCTCCACCGCGCCATTGTCTCTCCCCACGGCCAAGCGCGTCCCATCCGGTGAGATCGCAATGGCGCTGGCCTCCGCCGGACCTCGCCCCGGTACTGGCACTCGGGACCGCGCCCCCACATCTAAGAACGTCACGGCGCCGGTTTGCAATCCGCATGCGAGCAGATTGCCATCGGGTGAGAACGCCATCCCCGCCACCGGACCGTCTACTTTTTGTTGCAGCAGCGCCGACCCGTCGACCTTATACACGCACACCAGCCCCTCCGAAGCCGAAGCCAAATGACTGCCCGTAGGTGAAAACGCGAGAGCATTCACATACGTCTTGGCCACACGCACTTTCCATAGCAACCCTCCATTCTTGATCGCCCACAACAAGACGGAACCGTCGCTCGAGCCTGTTGCGACCCCCGCGCCGTCACCCGAGAATGCAAGCGCCGTCGCCAGAAATGGTTTGGGAGCCTTCAACGCCAACCCGGAGCCAAATACGCGGTTCGGCAAGGGACCTTCACACTCGGCATCGGGAACTGTATAGACCTGGGGATCCTTTCCGGCCTCGCTTACGACGAAAATCGGACCTGTGGGAGATGCCGCCATGCTGAACAGGCGGCCATCGTCGAAGGAGAGCGTCGTTTCCTTCACCAGCGTCCCGCCTGGGTGCGTCCAGATGCGAAGCGCGCCGGACGACAGTGACAGCATCTCCTTTCCATCGTTTGAAAATGAGACATGCCGGACCGCCGTGGAGTGAGCGGGTTTGGTGCGCGCCGTCTTCCCTTTCCACCACGCGATCGACCCGTCCGCGCCTCCCGAAACCAGCGTCTTTCCATCCGGTCCCCATACGAGCTCGCAAACGGATTCGCGATGCTGCTGCTGGGAGCCGGTCTTTTCAAGCCGCGCTACGTTCCCCGCGTCGATCGCCTCATCCGCCCGCGGCTGCGGCAGCGCGCGCAGCAGTCGCATGGCATCCGCCCGAAAGTGCGCCGGGCGCAGCCGGAACTCCTGCCGTTTCTTGACCTCCTCAATGCGTGCGGGTAAAGCGTCGGCGGGGAAGATGGCGTCTTCGACCAGCACGGGGAAAATGTTTGTACCCCGCTTTTTCAATGCGAGCGCGACTTCTTCCACAACCCAATCCAATTGGCCGTCTCGCGGCTCGCGAATCCAGCGCGGCCCGATCACCACCACTACTGCATCGGCTTCCTGCAGCTTCGATCGCAATAGCGCGGGATATCGCGCCCCGGCCCGAATCGACGCGGTGTCCCGAAACACCCCCTCTTCGCCGTATTTATTAACTAGGATGCGATAGAGCTCTTCCACGGCGTTCTTGGCGTCGTCCCTCCGGTAGCTCAAGAATATGAGTGGCTGTTTTTTCGGCAAATTTGTCCCCGCGCCCCCAACGGGCTCCCCGCTGCTCCGCTCAGTGTATCTCAACAACCCGGCGCGTCCGCTGGGCGTCGGCTCATTTCCGCTTGCCGTCATCGGCGCCATGCGACCGTGCACGGTTGAACTTTCCAATCCCACCAACCCCGCATCAATCCCCAACCCGTGGCGCCTCTCCGCTCCGCGCTTCACGCGCTAGCTAGCCCCTCTCAGACGTTGCAGGCACACCCAGGGCAGACCGCAGAGCGGCTTTCCTCATGGCGCATCTCTCCGATTTTGCCTTCCTTCGAAAAACACAGGTAGATGCCAATCAGCAGCTTATCGCTTTTTAAAACCGCTTTCATTACCGTTGGGGCGCCCGCAACGTGGCATTCACAAATAAAATTAAAATTCCGCTTTAGCCCCAAACGGCTGATGTTTCGGGTGGTTAAGCGCCCTCACCCACGCCCGGCCGCCTCAACCCGCCCACTCGCCAGCTAACCTCAAAACGGCATGGACATACCTTCGATCTTCGGCAGCAAAGCCACCCAACTCTTCTGGCGCCCACTCCCCGCCGCGCAAATCCTTGGCGCCCCCGCGCCACAGGCCTTCGAAGCCGGCCAGTCCTACTTCGTCGTTCGCGTCACGGAGATGTACCTCAACTCCTGCCGCAAACTCTGGAAACAGCTCTACCCCATGATCCACGCCTATATCGACGTGGGCGGAACAACCAGCCAGACCGTCGCCGGACCCGGCCAACTGACCGCCCTCGGCGACGCCAACATCGATCGCATCACGAATCTCAACCAACGCCTGCTCGGCCCCACCCCGTTTCCCGGCGGCGACGTGACCCTCATCGCCGGCCTTTATTCCGTTCCCTCGCAGGATTCCTCCAAGGTCCTCGTCGACACCCTTTCCACTCTCGCGGGCATCGCCCTCAGCGCCACAGGCGCAACCGCCGCCGCCAAACTTGCGCCCCTCGCCGACGCCGTCAAGAGCGGAATTGAAGGCCTGATCGGCATCGGCCAATCCTCCCTGCAGCTCGGCGTGCAGTGTACCTTCGGCGGCTCTGCGGCGCCTCTCACATCCGGCTATTGGGTCGGCGTCGGCGCGCCACAAGCCTCCGTCGATATCTCCCAGCTATGGCTCCAGAACGGCCGCCTCACAAAAGGCTCTACGGCCATCTCCGCCACCCCCTACTCCGATCGCGATTACATGGTTCTCTCGATCGAGCGCGTCGACCAGCGCGAGGACTGGCGCACTTTGCCCGTCATCACCCAATACAATCCTCAGTTCGAAAAAATTACTTTGGATGCCGATCTCTCGGCCGACGAAAAACGCAAGCGGCTTGGAAGCCTCTGGCCCGCATTCCAGCAGTCCCTTGCCGATTCGAACGATTTGACCGCCCCCGATTGCGCCACGGTCGCAAAAACCGTCGCATCTGAGTTGCTCCAGCGCCTCGATTCTCAGACCACTGGAAACCCTTTCCTAACCAGCCCCGCCTGACAACGCCCGTTGCTCTCTCCGCTCCGCCCACCCTTCGAGCGCCCCAAGCAGCGGCCCAATACCCTGGATTTTTCGTTGAAACAGCAGCAACGAATCCTCCCCCACCATGGTGCGGCCAAACGCCCGCCACACTCGCTCATAACGGGCCACTGCGCGGTAAATCACGCGCGGAAATGCCGTCAGGAAACTGAGCAGCTTGCGCGACCACAGCAGCTCCTGCCCGATTTCTTCGAGAATGCGTTCATCGTACACGCTCAACTCCACACCGCGATCGAGCGCTTCGAGCAGCGTCCGGGCTGCAATTTCCGCGCTGTGGATTACGTTCGAAATGCCATCCCCGGTCAGCAGCAACATCGGGCTTGCCGCTTGCTCGATGCCATGCAATGGCTTAGATTCAAGATTGTGAACGAAATCGTATTCGAGGTGACGCAGGATGCCGACGGCGGTTTCTCCGCAGAGTGCTTGACGGAAAGCATCTTCACCCAAGGCAACACTTGGGACGAATTGCGAGCCAATGTCAAGGAAGCCGCTGAGGCATTCTATTTCGACCGCCCCAAGCCCGCCAGCCTCCGCCTTCATCTCAGCTGAGGATACAGCACGGTCAACCAAGTCGGCAGCCACGTCGTCTTGCAGACCCAAGAACCGGCCCCGCACCGGATTGCAATTCCCGCTCACAAGGCGTTGCGTATCGGCACGCTGAATGCGATTCTTCGAGCTGTTGCGAATCATAAAGGCGTTGACCGCCAAGCGATTCTCAATTCTCTTCAGTAGGGAAGGGGACCGGCGCCGACGAGCAGCCCGCCCGGCGAGCATGGTCAGATCGGGCGATATTACCGCTCGTGCATTTCGCGTCAGGAGTTGGGGGTGCGTCTCCCCGCCCACATCGGGCCGCCGCACACGCCGTCCCCAGCCCACGGGCTTGAGGGCGAGGCCTGGCGCACTTTGCCCGTCATCACCCAATACAATCCTCAGTTCGAAAAAATTACTTTGGATGCCGATCTCTCGGCCGACGAAAAACGCAAGCGCCTTGGAAGCCTCTGGCCCGCATTCCAGCAGTCCCTTGCCGATTCGAACGACTTGACCGCCCCCGATTGCGCCACGGTCGCAAAAACCGTCGCATCCGAGCTGCTCCAGCGCCTCGATTCTCAGACCACGGGAAACCCCTTCCTAACCAGCCCGGCCTGACAACGCCCGTTGCTCTCTCCGCTCCGCCCACCCTTCGAGCGCCCCAAGCAGCGGCCCCATACCCTGGATCTTTCGTTGAAACAGCAGCAACGAATCCTCCCCCAGCATGGTGCGGCCAAACGCCCGCCACACTCGCTCATAACGGGCCACTGCGCGGTAAATCACGCGCGGAAATGCCGTCAGAAAACTCAGCATCTTGCGCGACCACAGCAGCTCCTGCCCGATTTCTTCGAGAATGCGTTCATCGTACACGCTCAACTCCACACCGCGATCGAGCGCTTCGAGCAGCGTCCGGGCCGCAATTTCCGCGCTGTGGATCGCGTTCGAAATACCATCGCCCGTCAGCGGATCGACCAGCCCCGCCGCATCGCCCACCAGCAGGATGTTCCCGCGCGACAGCCGCGTCCCCGCGCGCAGCGTCGGCAATTGATGACCGCGAAACGGCAGCGCCTTTACCGCATCGCCCTTCATCCCTTCGGCCTCCAGCAACCGTGCCACGTACGCGCGCAACAAGCGGCCCACCCCCCAGGGCCCTCCGGCGCCGACGTTCCAATATCCCCGCTTCGGAAAGATCCACCCGTAGCCGCTCGCGAGCGATCCCCAATCCACCCGCGCCGTCGTGGACGCCATCGCCGACCGTCCATCGTACGGTATTTCGCACGAAATCGCCGCCTGCCAAAAATAATCCGAGCGCGCGCCCACATGCGCGCGAATAACGCTGTTCGCTCCGTCCGCGCCGACGATATAGCGCGCGCAAAACACGCCATTAGAAGTGCTTACGCCGTGCGAATCGACGAGGCCTCGAACCTTGCAAGCCTCCTTCACCTCCGCCCCCGCCGCGTGAGCCTGTTCCAGAAGTTGGAGGTCGAACTCGCGCCGCAGAACGCCATACATCAACGTCTCCGAATGCCGTTTCGTGACCCTCTCGCCGCAATCCAAGCTGAAGCAAATGCTATCGATCTCGCTCCGCCGCGCCGATGTCCAGTCGAACGGAATCCGCCGCGCCGCCCGCTGCTGCAAACCGCCCCCGCAAGGCTTATCACGCGGAAAAGCCTGCGCATCGAGCAGCAGCGTCCGCACTCCGGCCTTCGCCAGATGGTAGGCCGTCAGGGACCCCGCCGGTCCTCCGCCCACCACGACAACGTCCCACGTCTTGGTCAATCTGTAATTATTGAACAATTCGCCCGTCTTTCCGTAAGAACCGGACAGAGGAGATACTATTCTGCAGCTCGCTACCCGAGAGGAGCCCCTGGCGCCGGCGCCCGGCGGCCTGGAACGCGCCTTTGAGCAGCACTCCGGCATGGTGTTTCGAACCGCGTACCGCGTCACCGGCAACGCCGCCGATGCCGAGGACGCGCTGCAAACGGTGTTTCTGCGCCTCGCCCGCCGCGATTCCGCCGCCGCTGTTCTCGAGAATCGCGAGAGCTATCTCCGCCGCGCCGCCGTGAACGTCGCCCTCGATATTGTGCGCTCCAAGCAGACCGCCCGAAGCGTGCCGCTCGAGGACGCGCCCGCCGCGAGCGTCAGCGGCGCTTCCGGCGAAGCGATGCGCGAGATGAAGGAATGCCTGCGCCGCGCCCTGGCGCAATTGAACCAACGCGAGGCCGAGGTTTTCACCCTGCGCTTCTTCGAAGGCCACAGCAACCCGGAGATCGCGCGCATGCTGGGCATCTCCCAGGTGCACGTCGCCGTGATCCTCCACCGCTCGCGCCGGCAGCTTCAAAAAGAGGTCCGATCCTACATGGGAGCAAAATCATGACGAGACCGAATCTCGACGAAATCATCGATCAGATACGGAACGAAGCGCCGTCCGATCACGCCGCCGCGATCGCCCGCGTCCGGTCCAAGGTCTTCAGCGCCGCCGCCGACCCCGCCGCCGCCACTTTGCGGACCTGCGCCGACTTCCAGTCGCTCCTGCGGCCTTATCTCACCAAGTCGCTTTCCGAAGCCCGCGTCATGCTGCTCGAAGATCACGTCCATTCCTGCGTCGATTGCCGCCGCGCCCTCGCCGCCGCGAGCAGCGGCAAGATCCGCGCCATGCCGCGGCCGCAAACCGTTCCACGGGAGCTTCCTCGTTATACAAAATGGGCAGCGGCAGCAGCCGTCCTCGCCACAGTTGGACTCAGCGCGTGGGGCGTCGTTCGCATGATGCCTTCGGCAGGCGCTCGCGCTACGGTGCAATCCGTCAGCGGCACGCTGTATGCCGTCTCCGATCAGTCCAGCGCTCCGATTTTCTCCGGACGCCAGATCTCGGATGGCCGGCATATCCGCACCGCCAAGGACTCCACCGCGCTGCTACGGCTCAGCGACGGATCGCTGGTCGAAATGAACGAGCGCGCCGAAATTTCGATCTCAAAGAACGCGCGCGGGGCCACCGTCCGGCTCGATGGCGGCAACGTCATTGTCCAGGCCGCGAAACAGAAGTCCGGCGCGTTGTACGTCTCGACGCCGGACTGCCTCGTCACCGTCCATGGAACGGTGTTCGCGGTCGACCGCGGCGTCAAAGGCACGCGCGTCTCGGTGGCGCAAGGCGAAGTTAAGGTCGATGAAGGCGGACGCTCCGAGCTGCTGCATCCCGGAGATCAGACATCAACCAATCCCAGCATCGAGAGGTCCGCGCTTCCCGGTGAATTCGAATGGAGCCGCAATTCGGTCAAATATCTGGCGCTGCTCGGCGAGTTCTCGAGAATTCAGAAGGGCCTCGAAGAAACGCCCGGTCCGGCGCTGCGCTACAGCTCCCGGCTACTCGATCAGGTTCCCTACAATACCGTAATCTACGCGGCGATTCCGAACCTCGGTAACACGCTCGTCGAGGCGAGCCGGCTCTTCAACGAACGCATCGAGCAAAGCGACGTCCTGCGCGAATGGTGGAGTGAGCATCAGCCGAAAGGACCGAATAGCATCGACGACATCGTGGGCCGCCTGCGCACCTTCAGCTCCTATCTCGGCGACGAGATCGTCCTCTCCATCGCCGCCGATCGCGATGGAAACTACAGCGGCCCGCTGCTGCTGGCGGAAGTGACCAAACCGGGACTGGAGAACTTTCTGAAGGCGCAGCCGAACCCCCACGGGCTCCTCGTGAACGTCAAGGACAACATCGTGGCGATCGGAACCGCCGAGGCCATGGCGGCCTTCACCTATCCGAATCGCAGGACATTCGAGAACACCTATTTCCAGCAGGTGATTTCAAAATCCTACGATTCGGGAGTCGGCTGGCTGTTCTGCGCCGACCTGGAACGCATTGCCCCCAAAATGCGGGATATCCGCTATATCCTCTATGAGCGCAAGGAAGTTGATGGCCGCACCGACAATCGCGTCGCGCTGAATTTCCGCGGGGCGCGGCGCGGGTTCGCTGCGTGGCTCGGCAATCCCGGGCCGATGGGCGCGCTCGATTTCGTATCGCCCAATGCCTTGGTGGCGGCCGGCTTCGTCCTCGAAAACCCGCGCGCCCTCCTCGGCGACATCTTCAATTACGCGGAAAGCCGCAACTCGAGCTTCACGGGGCAGCTTGCGAGCTTCGAGCAGCGTAGCGGCATCAACGTGCTCAGCGATCTCGCGGGTCCGCTCGGAACCGACGCCGCGTTTGCTATCGATGGCCCGCTTTTCCCCGTCCCGAACTGGGAATTCGCGATTGAATGCTACAGCCCGGACCGTCTGGAGTGGACCATCGAAAAGCTCGTCGACGATCTCAACCGTGAAAATCCGGACGCTAAACTCGTCCTCGCCAAGGAACAGAGCGACGGCCGGACGTTCTACACTCTGACTGGCGCAAGGATGAAAGTCGAGGCGCACTACGCCTTCGCCGACAGCTATTTCATCGCCGCGGCGACCAAGGGCATGCTGCTACGCGCCATTGAGAATCGGCGCAACGGCTACACGCTCGCGCGGTCGCAGAAATTTCAAGCGCTGCTGCCGCACGATGCGCACGCCAGCTTCTCCGGCCTTATCTACCATAACGTCGGCGCGCTACTCGGCCCTATCGCCGAGCAGTTGAAATCCATCGGCGCGGTCACGCCCGCGCAGCGCCAATCCATTGCCGCGCTGAGCGCGAACAGCGGTCCCGGCCTGATCTTCGCCTATGGGGAGCCGAATCGTATCGTCATCTCGGGAACCGGCCCGCTGTTTGGATTGAGTCTGCAGGATCTGGCCGTTCCGAACATCATCGCGGATGTGATCAATAACCGGGCCGGCGCTCCCTCGCGGTTGCGGCTCGGAAACGCCTTCCCGGGCCGCCCGCAAGGAGCGCAATGAGCGCTCTCATGGAGCCTGATAATCTTAGCGTCCGCATCGGATCGAGGACCATTCCCGACAAATTGAGCTGCACTCTCTCGGGCCGCGCCATCGGTGTGGCCCTAATCGAGCTCGATAATCTCGGACGTAGGGTCGGAGACGGCTTTCCGGACCGCGCGGCAGGAACGCAATGAGCGCTCTCATCGAGCTCGATAATCTCAGCGTTCGCATCGGATCGAGGACCATTCTCGACAAACTGACCTGCACTCTCTCGGGCCGCGCCATCGGTTTGCTTGGCCCCAATGGCGCGGGCAAGTCAACGCTGATCAATACTTTGCTCGGGTTCCACAAGCCCGCTTCGGGCGGCGCCCGCGTGCTCGACCTCGATATTGGCACGGAAACCCGCCGCATCCGAACGCTTGCCGGGTACATGCCCGAGAACGATTCGTTCATTGCCAACATGACCGCGGTCGCCTTCATTCGTCTCATGGCGGAGCTGTCCGGCTTGCCGTCCGAAGCCGCGCTGGAGCGCGCCCACGAGGCGCTGTTTTACGTCGGGTTGGGTGAAGCGCGTTATCGCAAGCTGGGCACATACTCGCTCGGCATGAAGCAGTTGGCAAAACTGGCGCAGGCGATCGCGCACGGCCCCAAGCTGGTCATCCTCGACGAGCCCGCCAACGGTCTCGATCCGCCGGCGCGCCAGCGCATGATCCGTCTGATCAAGGAAATGAAGGACTCCGGAGAAGTCCGTATCGTCCTGTGCTCGCATCTCCTCCGCGATGTCGAGGACACGTGCGACGAAGTGCTCATTCTGAATCAAGGCCGCATCGTACACTACTCCAATCTCGAAGAGGAGCGCAAAGCAAACCGCCGTTTCGTCGAGATGGAGACCATTGGCGATCAAGCCCCCTTTGCGGTTGCGCTTGAAAAGCTCGGCTGCGAATGCGCGCTCATCGGCCAAGGGCGCATTAAAATGGTGCTGCCCGAAGGCATCGATATTCGCGAGATCTACCGCGTGGCGTCGGAGCGCGAAATGCAGTTACGGCGCCTCAACTACCGGCGCGATTCGCTCGAAGACATTTTCTTGAAAGCGGTGGAGCAGCCGCCTCTGCCGCCCAGCAACGCCGGAGCGGCCCCCAATCGCCATGTCTAAACGAACCGGCGTTCGCGAAGTCCGCCGGGTGACCCCGGAGCGCGAGATTCGGTTGCGCGGCCTGCCGGCGGTGGAGCGCCCCAATGGCCATTTATAAACGCACTTATCGCTCCTACCGCGGCCCCCTGACGCCGGCCTGGTCGCGCAGCGCCGTTCTGACGCGCTACGCCTGGCGGTATCTGTTCCGCTCCCGCGTCATGACGGGCTTCTTTATTTTGTGCTTCTTCAACGCCCTGATCATGGCGCTCGGGTTGTATCTGAACCACAGCGAAAGTTTGCTGCGTCTCTTCCGCATCATGCCGGGGCACGCGCTGATCGACGACATCCCCGGTTACCTGCGGCGCTTTGTCCAACTCCAGGCGAACTTCGCGCTGCTGTTGACTGCGTTCGCCGGGCCCACGCTGATCTCGCCCGACCTTGCCAATAATGCGCTGCCGCTGTATTTCTGCCGTCCCTTCTCGCGCACGGAATACGTTGTAGGCAAGTTCTGCGTTATTGCGTGGCTGGTATCTCTGGTGACGTGGGTTCCGGGATTGATCCTGTTCGGCATTGAAGCGGGTCTGGCGGGCACTACCTGGACCTGGAACAACCTTTGGATCGCCAACGCCCTGTTCTTGAGTTCGCTCGGTTATGTGATCGTTTTGTCGTTTCTCGGACTGGCGTTATCGGCCTGGGTGAAATGGAAGCCCATCGCCGGAGCGCTGGTGCTCGGAACATTTTTCCTAGGCGCCGGTTTCGCGGCAGCCATCAACGCCGTCATGCGCACCTCGAACGGATACTTCCTGGATATCGGGCACATGATGAATACCATCTGGGCGGCGCTGTTCCGGGTCGAAAATTACGACGCGGGCGTTTCCGTAACGGGCGCGGCCCTGCAGCTTCTCGCGGTTTGCGCGCTGTGCCTGTGGCTGCTGTCGCGCAAGATCCGGGCGCTCGAGGTCGTGCGATGAACGCCGGCCAGGTGGTCTTCGAGAACGTTTCGAAGTTCTACGGCGACGTACTCGGCGTGAACCGCGTCAACCTGTCGATCCCGCCGGGAATTACGAGCCTGGTAGGGCCGAACGGGTCGGGTAAGACGACGCTGATGAACCTAATGACCGGCCTGGTGCAGCCGACGCGCGGCCGTATTCGCGTGCTCGGCCTTTCGCCGGACAATCCTCAGGAATTTTTTCGCGAAGTCGGATACTGCACGCAGTTCGATTCCTTTCCCAAAGGCTTCACGGGGCGCCAGTTCGTGTATTCGTACTTGCGGCTGTACGGCTGCCCCGCGCAGGAAGCGGAGGCGCTCGCCGCGCAGGCGATCGAGCGCGTGGGAATGGCGTTCGCGGCCGACCGCAGGATCGCCGGATACAGCAAGGGCATGCGGCAGCGCATCAAGCTCGCGCAGGCGACGTGCCATGCGCCTTCGGTGCTCGTTTTGGACGAGCCGTTGAATGGCCTCGATCCGCTGGTGCGCGCCGAAATCATCTCCATGTTCCGGCAGTTCGCCGAGGAAGGCATGCACGTTATTATTTCGAGCCACATCCTGCACGAGGTCGACGCTCTTTCCGACCAGGTAATCCTGCTGAGCAATGGATACGTCGTCGCCGAAGGCCAGATTCGCGGCGTGCGCCAGGAGATGGAGGAACATCCCATGCAGATCCTGATCCGCTGCAGCAAGCCCGGCGAGCTGGCATCCAGGATGTTCGAACAGGAGCATGTGGTTGAAGCGCGCATCCACAAGGACGGCGGCGGGCTGCTGATTAAGACGCGCAACGCCGACAAATTTTATCTGCTGTTGAACAAGATTGCGTTGAATGGCGTGGGTATCGAGTCTGTCGCGCCGGCCGACGACGATGTCAACTCGCTCTATGAGTATCTGATCGGTGGAGAGGAGCCTACCAAGTGAATCTCTGGCTGGCTCAGATTGTCGCGGTGATTCGTCTGGAGCTGCGCAAGACGTTTTTCGCCAAACGCGGCGCGTGGATCTACGTTCTGGCGCTGCTTCCTGTGCTGCTTTATACAGGGCACACGATTGGGCAGATGCGGCGCGGCGAGTCCGGCGATTTCGGGCAGGATACGAATATTTTCGCGACGGTCTTCCAGTTTTTCTATTTGCGGTTGGCGATTTTTTTCGGCTGCGTGGGCATTTTCATGAACCTGATCCGAGGCGAGATGCTCGACCGCAGCCTGCATTTCTACTTTCTGGCGCCGATTCGCCGCGAGGTTTTGATGGCCGGCAAATTCATCGCCGGCTTGCTCGCGGCCGCCGTGATTTTCGGGACCAGCACGGTGCTGCAACTGACGGCGTTGTATTGTAATTACGATCCGCCGACGCTGCAGGAATTCGTGTTCCGGGGCGACGGACTGCATCATCTTTTTTCATATCTGGGCGTGACGGTGCTGGCCTGCGTCGGCTATGGCAGCGTTTTCCTCGCAGCGGGAGTTCTGATGCGCAACCCCATCGTCCCCGCGGCCGTGATCCTGGTTTGGGAATCGATCAATTCGTTCCTGCCGGCATTCCTGCAGAAATTCAGCGTGATCTACTATTTGAAATCGCTCTGTCCGGTGGAGGTCCCGCCGCAGGTTCCGGCGCCGTTCTCCCTTTTGGCGGTGAATCCCGACCCTGCGTCGCCGCTGGTCGCCATCCCCAGCCTGTTATTGCTCAGCGCTCTTGTAATCGTCTGGTCCGGCCACCGCATCCGCCGCCTTGAAATCAACTATGGAAGCGATTGAGTGCGCAGTTTCAGAAGATAAACTTCAGGGCGAGCTGTCCGATGCGCGGATCGTTCGCGCCGGTGATGCGGCCGAAGCCGGCGCCGGAGACTGAAAGCGCGGGATCGTTGAGATTCACGCGGTTGAACAGGTTGAAGAACTCGGCGCGGAACTGGAATTTCGCGCGCTCCCGAATGGGGAACTCTTTAAATAGTCCACCGTCGTAGGTGATCAGGTTCGGCCCGCGCAGGGCTCCTTTGCCGAGGTTGCCGAAGGTTCCAGCCCCGGGCAGTCCGAAGGAGCCCGGGATGAACCAGTCGACGCACGGTTTGGCGGATCCACAGGCGCCGGCGCCGTAAACGCTGTTGCCGAGCAGAACGCCACGATCCGATCCCAGCGCGGTTCCAGACAGGTCCTTGCCGGCAGTGATGGTCAGTGGATCACCGGTTTGCGCCGATAGCAAGCCGGATAATTGCCATCCACCGGCGATAAAACGCAGCGCGGCGGGGCTGCCGGTCAGACCGGGTAGGGTCCAGAGGAAGGAAGTCACCAGGCGTTGCGTATGGTCGAACTCGGAAGGTCCGCGGTCGAACTGGTGGCGTCCCGGCAGGTACCAGGGGATGGGCGAGTTGCCGCCGGTGACGACGGTAGTGATGTCCTGGCCATTGGGAAGATCGTCGATGGATTTCGACCAAGTGTAATTCGCAAGGATGGTCAGCCCTCTCGAGAAGCGCTTTTGCATTGTTAATTGCAGCGAGTTATAGCTCGAATTCACGTCCTGCTCGTCCATGGCGATGTCGCTGTATTCGGGGTAAAGATGTTTCCCGGTGGGATAGACCGTTGGCGATAGTTCGACGGTTTCCTTGAGATGGCTGGCGTGAGAACCAACGTAGGCCGCTCGCGCCATCCAGCTTCCGCCCAATTGGCGTTCGAGCGTGAAGTTCCAATCATAAGAGACGGGCGTCTGGAAGACGCCGCCATGTCCGACGTCATAGCTTGCGGCCAGATCGGGTAATGGGAATGCGATGCTCTTGGGAGGCGGGTAGGGCGCCGGGAAGGGATCGACCATGCCTCTGTAGGGATCGCTAAAAGGCGTGGTGGCGGGATTCAGGTTGATCTGCACGCTGAACGGGCTGGTATCCACAAAACGATTATTGACAATCCCGTTCTCGTAGGTGTCATAGAACATTCCGAATCCGCCGCGTATGGCGGTCTTGCCGTTGCCGGTGAGGTCATAGGCAAACCCGACGCGCGGTTCGAAGTTCTTGAAATTCGGGCTCTGACCGTATTGGGGAACGCCGGGGTCGCCGGGGAAGAGGAGTCCCTTGGGCGCATTGACGTAGATGCTCGAAGTTTGACCGGCATCGTAGGCCGCGGGACTGAATATCTCGGTACGGCCCTTGGTTTCTTTCCAGGGGAAGAAAGGGTCGTAGCGCAGGCCGAGGTTCACGGTCAGTTTGCGCGAAGCGTGCCAATCGTCCTGGAAGTAGAGCCCGAATGTGTTCACGCGGTTGTCCTTGAATTCACCGTTGCCCTGCAGGAACGTTCTCTGATCGCCAAGCAGGAAGCTGGCAAGGGCCAAGTTGGTCACATCGGCGGTGAAGGAGAACGCCCCGGGCTGATGGAACTGGTTACGGATGAGCACCCAGGCGCGGTTTGCATCGAGGCCGAAGACCATACTGTGCTTGCCGCGCACCCAGGAGATGTCGTCGCCCAGCCAGTACTGGTCGCGCGTGAAGGCGGCCGGATCGGACTGCCCGACGCTGAAGAAGGAGCTGACCGAGAGACTCTCGATGATGTGGTCCCCGGGCGGCTCAAACATTTTCACGCCGAGATCGGTAACGTCGATGCTGCCGGCTGCGGGACCCCGCTGCGACGCCTCCCGCGCGTAGCTGGCGCGGAAATCGTTCAGGATGCTGGGCGTGAACAGATGCGTTTCGCTCAGCATCAGATTGTGCGAGTCGATGACGGCGAAGCTGCTCTGCGCCGGGTAATTGTGGAGATCGAGGAATCCCGCATTGTAGAAGCGGTCGAAGAAGTAGCGGCCCGAAAGATGGTCGTTCTCGGAGATGTTATGGTCCATGCGGGCGGTCATCTCGTCGAAATTCTGAGCCGATGGCAACTGATAAAAAATCAAGCCATTGCCGGCGCCAACCGGAAGATACTTGGTGAAAGCGAGGGCTGCGGGGTCGAAGCGGCTGGTGGGAATGATATTGCCGGGGAACGGCTGGCCGGTTAAAGGGTCGTTGATAATCGTGGCCTTGCCAATGGCATTGGCGGGATTGGAGGCGCTCAGGTAAGCGGAGAAGTCTCCCGCCAGGTCGGCTGAGGTGGGAACGTATTCGGACGAGGTATTACCGACATTGCGAATGCGGGTCCCCTGGTAACCCATGAAGAAGAAAGTTTTGTTCTTGCCGTTATAGAGCTTGGGGATGACCACGGGGCCGCCAAAGGTGAAGCCGTACTGGTTGCGCTTGAGCTGATCGCGGGCCGGCGCGAAGAAATTGCGGGCGTTGAAGACGGCGTTGCGGACGAACTCGAAAGCATCGCCGTGAACTTCGTTTGTTCCGGATTTCGTGATGATGTTTACGACGCCGCCGGCGTTCCCGCCATAGCGCGCGGAGTAGTTGCTGGTCTGAACGCTGAACTCCTGGAGCGCATCGGGGAAGGGAAAGGGCTGATTGACGTTGGTGTAGATATCGTTGTTGTTGGCGCCATCCAAGCGGTAACTCGTCTGGTTCTGGCGGGAACCGTTGGCCGAGAGGGTCACGGCCACGGGAAACGTTTTCGTGTTTCCCTGATCGACGCCGCTTGCGGGTCCCAGAACAGTACCGGCGGTGATGAGCGCGAGGCTTGCCGCGTTGCGGCCATTGAGAGGAAGATCGACGATGCGGCGCGTATCGACTACTTCGCTCAAGGTGGACGTGGTGGTGTCCACCTGCGGCGGCGCGGCTTCAATGGTGACGGTCTGATTGGCTTGTTGGACGGCGAGCGTCATGTTGACGGTGGCGCTCTGGTCCGCCTGCAACTCCACGCTCTTGCGAAGCGCAGGGGAAAAACCGGTGGCCTGGACCGACACGGTGTAAGTGGCGGGAGGAAGCGAAGGGAAGACGTAATAACCACCAGCGTTGCTGGAGGCCTCGCGAACTTGAGAGGTGGCCTCATCCGTAAGCTTTACGGTTGCGGAAGGGACGACTGCTCCGGAGGGATCCGTAACAGTCCCGACGATTGTGCCGAGACCCTGGGCACATAGCGCGCCGGTGGAGATAGCCAGAAGGGAAAACAGGGCCGCCGCTCGAGGCAGCCTGGTGCGACGAAGTGTCACGATCAAATACCCCCTTGCGTTAGCGTGAAACTACCACTGCAGGAGACTGAGTGTCAATAGGCAATAACCGTTACGGGATCGCCAGGAAACTGGAGGCGAGTCGCCTCGCCAGACACAACGGCTGCGAACGAGTAAGGTCCAAGCGGCGCACTCGTGCGCCCCGACAGCGCGCCGCGCCCGTGTCACAGCTTGGCGTGGCGCAAACGGAGGGCGTTGGCGATGACCGAGACGGAGCTGAAGGTCATGGCCGCGCTGGCGATCATGGGGCTGAGGAGCAGGCCGAAGAAGGGATACAGAACTCCAGCGGCAATGGGGACGCCGAGGGAGTTGTAGGCGAAGGCGAACAAAGAGGTTCTGGCGGATGTTGCGCATGGTGGCATGGCTTAGGGCACGGGCGATGGCGCGCAGATCAGCCGGGGGCCATTCCGGCGATTTTGTTCGTCAAGGCCGCGCTGCCCGGTTTAGGTCACCACTGCGGCGTTGGGGAAAGGGCACCCCCGGGTTGAGGGCGCGCCGGGTCGGCGCGACCAGTTCCAATTTTCCGCGTGGCGCGTATTAGGGAGTAGCCGACCTCAAAGGCTGCACTCGCTCCATCGATTCCCTCAAGCAGCATTCTTTGGCGCGGCAATCAACGAAGCTGCTTGTGGAATCGCGGCGGCCTCATGGCAGTCAGCGCGGAAATTTGGGCGCCGCTGCCGAGGATGAACACCGCCAATGTAGCTAGGCCGGGAGTGCGTCCCGAAGTGGTTCTATGGCACCAGCTTTGCGCCTCAAACCTTCGATATCGCGCCTCGGCGGTGCGCCGAAAAGGCGGCTGTACTCACGACTGAATTGCGATGCACTTTCATACCCGACGTGGAACGCGGCGGCGGCGGCGTCCAGTTTCTCGTTCAGCATCAAGCGACGTGCTTCACTCAGGCGTAACCATTTTTGGTACTGCAACGGGCTCATCGAAGTGAGTTGGTGGAAATGATGACGGAAAGCCGATGAGCTCATGTGCACGCGGCCGGCAAGGTCGTCTACTCGAATCGACAGGCGATAGTTCGCCTTCAGCCAATCAATCGCCCTGGCGATCCGATGGCTCTGGCTACCGACCGCGGCAGTCTGCCACAGACGCGCGGCCTGATCGCTCATGAGCAGCCGGTAGTGGATTTCTCGTTGGAATACGGGAGCAAGGACTGGGATCGCACTTGGCTCATCGAGCAAATCGAGCAAATGCTTGAACGCCTCCAGCAAGGGCCGCGACACGACTCCGATTCCGATGCTCCTGTCGCTTTTTGGTTCGCGGGCCGGCGGCAGACCACCTTGCGCAATTAGGTCCGCGATGATGCGCACATCAAGCTTCAATGCCAGTCCCAGGCAAGGCTTGTCCGGACTGGCGATCACCGTTTCCGAATTCGCGGGAAGATCGAGTGACGTGATCAGAAACCGATGAACGGAATAAGGGTATGCTTCACCACCTACGATGAGCTGCTTCGCTCCTTGTACAACAAGGATGACGCTTGGTTCCACGAGGCAGACCGCAGGTTTGGCAGGCGCCCGACGACGGAAGAAATTGAGATCTGGGATAGCCGTCGAACGGTCTTCGACTTCTTCTGTCCACCGCCCAATGATTCGAGCCAACGCGTCCTGTAGCGCGCCGACTCCTCCACTCGAATGGCGGATATCCGTCCGACGTCGCACATCACCCTCCCAAACTGCATCCATCGCGATCTTAGCACCGATGCGCGCCTACTCTGATACAAAGCTGAGGGGGGACGGCGAAATAGGCAAGAAACAGGCCGAATCGTTATACCGATCTCCAGCGGAGCCCAGCTACTGTAAAACAGGTCGTCATAGATCCTTCGAAAGGAAGCACGCCTCTAGCACCAGACGTATTTCATCGTCTCAACCGGCGACAACAGATAGAAATGTCAGACATCAAAGGAGTCAATTATGCGAGGAACAATTCTGTACGCACCCCATGACGTCCGCTTCGAGCATCGCGAAGACCCGAAAATTCTGAAGCCGACCGACGCGATTATACGGATGACAGCCACCTGCGTGTGCGGATCCGATCTGTGGCCCTACCGAGGCATCGAGCCGATTAGCCAGCCGACCCCGATGGGCCACGAGTACGTTGGCATCGTGGAGGAGGTCGGCTCCGAGGTGAAGAACGTCAAAGTTGGCGACTTCGTCGTAGGCTCGTTCGTCATCTCCGACAACACCTGCGAGATTTGCCGGGCCGGCTTTCCGTCCAAGTGCGTGCACGGCGAGTTCGTGGCGCAGACAATCGGCACTCAAGCTGAGCTAGCACGCATCCCGCTGGCCGATGGCACTTTGGTCGCGACACCGGATCTTCCGTCCAAAGATCTGATCCCAAGTCTCCTGGCAACTTCCGATGTTCTCGGCACTGGCTGGTTCGGCGCCGATGCTGCCGCGGCGGGCCCTGGCAAGACGGTCGTGGTAGTGGGAGACGGCGCGGTTGGACTCTGTGCTGTGCTCGCGGCCAAGCAGATGGGCGCCGAACGCATCATCGCCATGAGCCGGAACCCACAGCGCCAGAAGCTTGCACGCGAGTTCGGCGCTACTGACATCGTGATGGAGCGCGGCGCCGAAGGTGTGGCGAGGATCAAAGATATGACCAAGGGCCTCGGGGCTCACTCGGTCGTCGAGGCAGTCGGAACGCAGGAGTCCTTTATGCAGGCCGTCCATGCGACACGACCGGGAGGCCACATGGGCTTCGTTGGCGTGAATTACGGCGTTCAAATTCCCGGCCTCGAGCTGTTTTTCTCGGAAATCCACACGCTTGGCGGGCCTGCTCCGGTGCGCCGCTACTTGCCGGATCTGATCAAGCTCGTGATGGACCGAAAGATCAACCCGGGAAAAGTATTCGACCTCGATCTGCCCCTGGATCAAGTAGCCGAGGGCTACCGCGCAATGGACGAGCGGCGGGCGATCAAGACTCTGCTCCGGCCATAGCGTCGGGAGATATTCAGGCGCCGGGCGAGGGGATCACGTCATGAACAATTGTTTGAACTTCAGCGGAAAGGTGGACTCGTAACAGGGGCCGCAACCGGAATGGGAAGAGCGGCAGCGTGGGCGTTCGCTGAGGCGGGCGCCGCCGTTGCTCTCGCAGACTACAAAGAGCAAATGGTGGGCGCGGCCTCACAGGAACTCGTCGCTGCCGGTCATAAGGCGATCGCGATCAGGTGTGACGTCAGTGAGGAGGCGCAAGTGGCTGCAATGGTCGAGCGCACCGTCGCCGAGTTCGGCCGGCTTGATGCCGCGTTCAACAATGTCGGCGTGATGGCCCACGTTGCTCCGACGGCCGACACCACTCGTGAGGAGTGGGAGCGCGTGATCGGGATCAACTTGCGCGGCGTGTGGAACTGCATGAAATACGAACTGCGCCAGATGGAGCGCCAAGGGAGCGGGGCAATTGTCAATAATGCGTCCGTTGGGGCGCTGACCGGCACTCCCGGTGTCGGCCCGTATATCGCGTCCAAGCATGGCGTAGTTGGCCTGACGCGGACGGCCTCTTTGGAATACATCAAGAAAGGCATCCGCGTAAACGCAATGTGCCCGGGCCTTACCGACACGCAGATTGCCCGCGACGTTGTTACGGACAACGAGCAGGCTTACAACGAAATGGAGAAGCACATTCCAATCGGCCGCGCGGCCCGACCCGACGAAATGGCTTCCGTCGCGTTATGGCTTTGCAGTTCGGGGCGAGCTACGTGGTTGGGCACGCCCTCACTGTGGACGGCGGCATGACAGTAGGCGCCGGGCCGGAATGAAGACGATTACGAAGAATGCATAAGACGAGGAATGGAAATGGAAATTAAGAGAGTTGGTTCGCAGCCGGCCGCTAAGGGACCGGCAGACTGGTTCACTGGCGCCGTCCGTATTGATCCCCTTTTTCAGGCGCCCGAGCCTGCATTTGTGCAAGTCGCGAGCGTTACGTTTGAACCCGGCTCTCGAACCGCATGGCATACACATCCGCTCGGGCAGACATTGATTGTGACTTCAGGTTGCGGCTGGGCGCAGCGCGAAAGTGGACCGATCGAAGAGATCCGGCCCGGCGATGTGGTCTGGTTCGCGCCCGGAGAAAAGCATTGGCATGGCGCCACACCTACCACGGCCATGACGCACATTGCGATCCAGGAGAGTCTGAACGGGAAGGTAGTGGACTGGATGGAACACGTTACCGATGAGCAATTCAGAAAGTGATCCAATGCCCGATAAATCGCGAAGAATAGCATTGGTAACCGGAGGAAACCGCGGCATCGGATTCGAAGTCTGCCGTCAACTCGCAACGCGAGGTTTCACCGTCTTGCTCACAGCCCGGGATGCCGCGAAGGCTGAGGCCGCGGCGAGGAAGCTGGACGAAGCAGGCATAGTCGAACCCCTTGCTCTGGATGCCGCCGATCCACGCAGCATCGAGGGAGCCGCAGCCGAGGTGAAGCGCCGATACGACCATCTCGATGTCCTCATCAATAACGCCCGCATCAATTACGACACATGGGAAACGGTAGAGAACGCGGACATCACCGGAACGGTCATGGAGACGATCACTACGAACCTCTTAGGCCCGTGGCGCGTCTGTCAGGCGTTCCTGCCTCTACTGCAAAAGAGCCTTGCAGCGCGAATCGTCAACGTATCGTCTGAATCAGGATCGCTTGCCAGCATGGGCGCGGGCCCACCCGCGTATCAGGTCACCAAGGCTGCGCTAAATGCGATGACACGCACTCTCGCCGCCGAGCTTCGCGGTGCTCACATTCTTGTAAACTCCGTCTGCCCAGGTTGGGTCGCAACTGATATGGGAGGCGCTGGGGCCCCTCGCAACGTTGCCGAGGGCGCCGCCAGCATTATTTGGGCAGCGACCCTGCCCAACAACGGATCCACCGGCGGCTTCTTCCGTGACGGCACACCACTGCCGTGGTGAGCCATGATTGACGGCAGGAGAGTATGAGCAAAAGAGCGCATATCATTTGGTCAAATGGCTTCGTCGATTGATGGAGAGATTGATGGGTACGCGCCGCGGAACCTTATGCGTCCCGGAGAGTACGAATCGCTTCATGCGACGATGGGCGGCGACGCATGGATCTGCGGTCGCACTACGAGGCACCGCATTTTGCCGACACTGAGCCGTTCGTTTTCGCCATGAATGACCCGGTTGGAGCTCCGTCGCACCATGTTGCCCGACGCCGGCGTAAATTGCCGTCACGAAATTTTTGCGGTGTTCGACGGCATCGACGCCGCGAACCACACTCGGTTTCCATTCAGACTGCAGTCTTTTGAGCGGCGCGATAACGATGCTCTCTGGGTTCGCTATGAGGTTGTTCGTAACTAGAGTTCGACACAGGCCAATCCAAACCGGTTCGGTAGAACTTGGCACACATGAGGCGCAAACAGTGGCTTCCCGGAACCTGAGCGATGACCAGCTCTTCGTTCGAGACTGGGGACATTGCGCGAGATGCTCAAGTGGTCGATTGTCAGCCAACCGGAATCTATCCCAAACCGGAAGACATCCGCGCGTACGGACTAGCGTTTTAGCAGCCTTAGAACCTACCGTTTCAAGACTTCCGGCGGGTGGTCGCGCCAGACCTGCAACCCGATAGGAGATGTTGCGATCCCTATCAAAGCCTGGGTTGTGGGACGGGGGAGGATGCGCCTGCACATCGGCTCCGCGGGTTTCCACCGTCGGCCGGAATCCGGACTTTGGGAAAAGATCTTTCGCGATGTTGCATATCCGCGTGATAAAACACGCTGGCCGCGTTGCTTCATAGCTTGACATTGCGCAGACGGAGGGCGTTGGCGATGACCGAGACGGAGCTGAAGGTCATGGCGGCGCTGGCGATCATGGGGCTGAGGAGCAGGCCGAAGAAGGGATACAGAACTCCCGCGGCAATGGGGACGCCGAGAGAGTTGTAGGCGAAGGCGAAGAAGAGGTTCTGCCGGATGTTGCGCATCGTGGCGTGGCTTAAGGCGCGCGCGCGGGCGATGGCGCGGAGGTCGCCTTTGAGCAGCGTGATGGCGGCGCTCTCGATGGCGATGCCGGTTCCGGTTCCCATGGCGATGCCCACGTTGGCTTGGGCGAGCGCGGGGGCATCGTTGATGCCGTCGCCCGCCATGGCGACTATGCGGCCTTGCGATTGGAGGCGCTTGACGAGGGGCATTTTTGGTCGGGAGCACTCAGCTTCACGTTTGCTCCTGTCCACGGCGCTTACCACATTTCCCGCATTCGGGGACGCTTCGCCCCGTTCTTAAGGTTCTTTTTCTTATCGATCACTCGAAGATTGTCGCTCGTGTTGCTCCCGCCCTTCGAGAACGGCCAGACATCATCGATGTGGTGCTTCGCCGGGTCATACTCCTCGTCCTTCAGGTCCCTGACGCTCACCGCACGTTTGACAAACCTTGGGATATACCGTGAGCGCTGGGTTACCTGTTTTCGGCGACCAATGCGATTAGCGCAACGAATCCCGATAGGGTAACGGCATTGTTGTTTGGAGCTTTCATTCCTGCCAGAAGAACGTGACAGCCGATGAATACAAGGATGGCGATAGCGAGATTCCGCAGAAATAGCCGTGCGCCTTCACGGGCGAGCCGAAGTGCCCGCAGCCAATACAGCACACGAGCGCTCCGATGATGAGGATGATCCAATCAACGTTCGGATCGCTCGCAAAGTGGAAGGGCGGCTGCATTAGTGTCTATTTCGATTTCGCCTTCTTCCTGATGTAAGCCTTCCCGGTCGTCCCGTCCTTGCGCTTTCGACCTTTCACCGCTTGGAACTGTTCTTTGCCTGACTTCTTGTTTCCGGTACTGCCCAAGAGAGCGCCGATCGCCATAGGGATGAGGGGTATTGGCATAGTGCCAAGATTATAGTGTGTTCCTGCTACTTACGTCAACACGCTTATGGTCGTAAAACCGATAACTTACGATGGTTTCGTGCACCACGTCTATTAACCGCCTTACTGGCCCATATCGGGTTGGCGTACTGCCCGATGCCGCCTAAATCGCCGTACTGTGGCGTTTCATCATAGCTTGACATTGCGCAGACGGAGGGCGTTGGCGATGACCGAGACGGAGCTGAAGGTCATGGCGGCGCTGGCGATCATGGGGCTGAGGAGCAGGCCGAAGAAGGGATACAGAACTCCCGCGGCAATGGGGACGCCGAGAGAGTTGTAGGCGAAGGCGAAGAAGAGGTTCTGCCGGATGTTGCGCATCGTGGCGTGGCTTAAGGCGCGCGCGCGGGCGATGGCGCGGAGGTCGCCTTTGAGCAGCGTGATGGCGGCGCTCTCGATGGCGATGCCGGTTCCGGTTCCCATGGCGATGCCCACGTTGGCTTGGGCGAGCGCGGGGGCATCGTTGATGCCGTCGCCGGCCATGGCGACTATGCGGCCTTGCGATTGGAGACGCTTGACCAGGGCGGATTTTTGATCGGGCAGCACTTCGGCTTCAACTTCATCGATGCCCAACTCGCGCGCGACTTCTTCGGCGGTCGCGCGACGGTCGCCCGTCAACATTACGATGCGTAGACCGGTGCGGTGCAGCTCCGCGACGGCTTGGCGGGTGGATGGCTTGATGGGATCCGCGACGGTGAGCGAACCGGCATAGCGGCCATCGACCGTCACGAGGAGAGCGCCGGGGGCAGGTGTCGCGATGTGCAGGTCTGCCAACAGCGCGTCGTTGCCAATAGCGGCTTGTTGGCCATCCACTGTGCCCACCACGCCTTTCCCTGGAATAGCGCGAAACTGGCGCGATTCGGGGGGCGCGATGCCGCGCTCTCGCGCGCCTTTCACGATAGCGGAGGCGAGCGGATGTTCGCTCGATTGCTCGAGCGCGGCGGCGTAGCGCAGGAGATCGGCCTCGGTGAAGCCGGCGGCGGGCGATATGGCGGTGAGCGCGGGTTTGCCTTCCGTCAGCGTGCCAGTTTTGTCAATGACGAGGGTATCGACCTTGCCAAGGATTTCGAGCGCCTCGGCGTTGCGAACCAGGATGCCGGCCGCGGCGGCGCGTCCGGTCCCCACCATGATGGACATCGGCGTGGCGAGGCCGAGCGCGCAGGGGCAGGCGATAATCAGCACCGCGACGGCGTTGACCAGCGCGTAGGTGAAGCGCGGTTGAGGACCGATTGCGCTCCACACCGCGAACGTGATGACAGCGGCCAGAACCACGCCGGGCACGAACCAAGCGGCGACGCGGTCGGCGAGGCGCTGGATGGGCGCGCGGGTGCGTTGCGCGGCGGCCACCAGGGCGACGATTTGGGCCAGCATGGTGGCGGCTCCGACGCGCTCGGCCGTCATGATGAAGGAGCCGGTCTGGTTGACGGTTCCACCGGTCACCTTCGCGCCCGGCGCTTTCACGACGGGCATGGGCTCGCCCGTGAGCATCGCTTCGTCGACGGAACTCTCGCCCTCGACGACGGCGCCGTCAACGGGGATTTTTTCTCCGGGTCTGACGCGCACGCGATCGCCAACGCGGATGGCCGAGAGCGGCACGTCCTCTTCGGAGCCATCGCGGCGCAGGCGGCGGGCGGTCTTCGGAGCGAGGCCGAGCAGCGCGCGGATGGCGCTTCCGGTTTGAGCGCGGGCGCGGAGCTCGAGGACTTGTCCCAGCAGGACGAGCGTGGTGATGACCGCGGCCGGCTCGAAGTAGAGATCGGCGCTTCCGAAGGCGCCCGCGACTAGACTGTCGATGTAGGCGGCGCCGACGCCGAGCGCGATCAAAGTGAACATGTTCGGACTGCGGTGAATCAGCGATGCCCAGGCGCGCTCGAAAAAGGGGCGGCCGGCCCAGAAGACGACGGGCGTGGCGAGGGCGAATTGGACCCAGGTAGTCCAATTGAGGTTCGGCATCGCCATGGAAATCGCGAGCAACGGGGCGGTGAGCACGACGGCGAACAAGAAGCGCCGTTTCATGTCCGCGTATTCGGGATTGGGCCGCTCCTCGCTCGCCTCGAAGGAGAACTCGGCGGGCTCGAGCGCCATGCCGCACTTGGGGCACGATCCGGGTCCGATCTGGCGGACTTCGGGATGCATGGGGCAGGTGTATGGGATGTTGGCGGGCTGCGTCGCCGCGGTTGGGGACGGCTCGGGATCGAGATAGCGCGCGGGGCCGGCCTCGAATTTTGCGACGCAGCCCGGCGAGCAGAAGTAATAGGTATGGCCTTCGTACTCGCTTGTGCCCGCGGCGCGCCCGGGATCGACCTTCATGTGGCAAACGGGGTCGATTTCGGTCGCCGGCGAGGCCGGCGGCTGCATGATAACGAAGGGATTTGAAGGCATTCCCTTGATACAATGATGGGGTATGGCGATACCAAACGTAAAGCGATTCCGGCCCTACTGCCCCACCTGCAACCAGAATTTTACGGTAATGGCGGTGCTGCCGAGGGATGCCGACGTCAGTTCTTATTTGCAGGATGCGGTCGCACGGCACGATCATAAAGCGTTCCAGGAAGCCAAGAACCAGAGCTTCAAAGTCCGCGTCGGCCAGCAAAAGCAAAAGAGGGCGAAGTAAGCCCGTTTTCCCCGATCTTGATCCGTTCCGCTATTTCATCCGGCTCGATTGCGCTCGTAGCGGTTGCGCTTTTCTCGATCGCGGGGCTGCGCGCCCAACCGCAGGGAGGGCAACTCGACGCCAGCCCGGCGATCTTTTCCGTGATGGCGGCGATCAATGCCGCCGGATTCGACGCCGGGGTCGATTCGCCCGCCAACAGTCCCGTTCGCGCCATGGTGCGCCAGGCCATCGCGGCGAAGAAAATCGACTGTCTCGACGACCTCAAGCATTTTTTCGCGCAGCATCGCAAGCGGGATTGGAACTCGGAAATGAATCAATACATTTCCTATGCCCTGACGATTAACGGACCGCCCGATTTTCGCTCCCGCATTCCGCAGGCCGAGATTCCGCCCGATGCCGCCGAGTTGGGCGCGACTCGAATTCATAATGCCGCGATTTTCGAGGGAAGCGAACCTGGAGGAGTTGTGGCGTCAGGCGCAGCCGTATTACGAGCGCGCCATCGCGGAGTACCACGGTCCGGTTTCGCGCGCCTTGCTTGAGGCGACGGCCTACTTGCGCAACCCGACCAGCGGGTATCTGGGGCGGCGTTTTCAGATTTACATCGATCTGCTGGGCGCGCCGGACCAGGTGCAATCGCGCAGCTATAAAGACGATTACTTCGTGGTCGTAACGCCGTCGCGGGAATTGCGGACGGACCAGATCCGTCACGCCTATCTGCATTACCTGCTGGACCCTTTGGCATTGAAATTTTCCGCCTCGCTGACGCGAAAACGAGGCGTGGCCGATTACGCGCAAGGCGCCCCGGCGCTCGATCAGGCCTACAAGGACGACTATATTCTGCTCGCGACGGAGTGTTTCATCAAGGCCGTGGAGAGCCGTCTGGCGCCGGCATCGAAGAGGCAGGCGATGGTGGACCAGGCGCTGGCGGAAGGATTCACGATGACGCCGGCGTTCGCGGAGCAGCTCGCGGTTTTTGAAAAGCAGCCTGTAGCGATGCGCTTGTACTTTCCGGACCTGGTGAACGCCATCGATCTTGCGAAGGAAGAGAAGCGGCTCGAGAACGTGCGCTTCGCGAGCGCCCGCGCGGAGCACCCCAGCGAAGCGTATGAGCGCCCGGCGCCGCCGCCTTTGAGCGCGGCGGAGAAGAGCATCGACGCGGGGCAGCGGCTCTCGGCGCGGCACGACGCTCCGCAGGCGGATCTGGAAAAGGCGAAGGGTCTGTTTCTGAGATCTCTCGAAGAGACGTCGAACTCGACCTTGCACGCCAAGGCGTATTATGGTCTGGCGCGCATCGCGGCCTTACAGAGGGACCCGGCGCTGTCGGAGAGATTATTCGAGAAGGTGCTGGAGCTGACGCCCGACCCCGAAACGAAGGCCTGGGCCTACGTCTATCTCGGCAGGCTGGTGGAGGCGGCGGGCGATCCGGAGCAGCGCGGGGCGGCGGAGAAGAATTATCGCGCCGCGCTGGCGGTGCCCTCGGCTCCGGAGGCTGCGAAGACGGCGGCCGCGAAGGCGTTGGAGAAATTGTCGAGTCCGCGGGAGTAGAACATTGTGCCGAGAGGAGAAAATATGACCAGATATTCGAAGACCGCGCTCGCGCTGGCGCTGGGCGTCGCATTGGCTGTGCCTTGCGCTTGGGCGCAAAAAGCTCCACAGCCGAAATCGAATAAAGAGATCCAGGCGCTGCAGGCGGTCCAGAACGCCAAGACGCCGGACGAGCAGCTCAAGGCGATCGACAGCGTGCTCGAAAACTTCGCGGACACCGAATACAAGACGATGCTTCTGCAGATGGGCATGCAGGTGGCAGAAAACAAGGGCGATTATGCCGCCACCGTGACGTACGCCGAACGCCTGCTCGACGCCGACCCGAAGAACATTTTCGCTCTTACTACTCTGGCGATTCAAACCGCGATGCATACGCGCGAGTTCGATCTGGACAAGGACGAGAAGCTCGCTAAAGTCGATAAGTACGCCAACGACGCATTGAACTACGCCAAGGACGCGCCCAAGATTCGCCCCGATCTGACGGACGAGCAGTGGACCAAGATCAAGGCCGACATTATGGCGCAAGACCACGACGCGCTGGGGCGCGCCGCGCTGCTGCGCAAAAAATATGACGTTGCCGTGAACGAATTCCAGACTGCGATGAGTACGGCGGCGACTCCGGATCCGACGTACAACGTGCGGCTCGGCGAGGCGTACTTGCAATCGGGCAAGTTCGACGATGCGGCGGCTCAATTCGACAAAGCGATCGCGATGCCCGACACTCCGGCGCAAGTAAAGCAGATCGCGACGCAACGCAAGGCCGACGCGCTCAGGATGAAGGCGGCGGGCGCCAAGCCGGCTCCTCCCGCAAACACGGGCCCGGCCACGGTTCCAATCAAGCCGTAGGCGCTCTTTCGATGCGCGCCGCCCCGCAGGCGTTGGAAACCGCGTTGGAAGCCGCGCTCGAAACGGCGCTGGGCCATCGCTTTGAAAACCGTAAGCTGCTCGAACGCGCCCTGACGCACAAGTCGCGGGCGTATGAAAAGAACCTGCAGAATGTTCTCGACGATAATGAGCAGCTCGAATTTTTGGGCGACTCGATACTGGGATTTGTGGTGAGTGAGCTGCTGGTTACGCGGCATCCGGATTATCCGGAAGGCCGTTTATCCAAGCTGAAGGCGCACCTGGTGAGCGCCTCGCATTTGCATGAGGTGGCCCAGGCGCTGCGGCTAGGCGAGCATCTGCTGCTGGGGCGGGGAGAGGAATTGAGCGGCGGGCGGGAGAAGCCCGCGTTGCTCGCGAACGCGGTGGAGGCCATCATCGCGGCCATCTATCTTGACGGCGGGATGGAGCCGGCGCGCCGCTTCGTGACCGAATGCGTGGTGGGCGCGTTCACGTCTCCAGCGGAGGGATCCGGGAACGCTCTGGATTACAAAGGCGCGTTGCAGGAGATGGCGCAGGCGCTGAAACTGCCGCCGCCTCGATATTCCACCCTTGAAGAGCGCGGCCCGGAGCACGCCAAGACGTTTCTGGTAGAGGTGCGCGTGGGGAGCGAATGGATCGGCCATGCCGAGGGGTTATCGAAGAAGAGCGCCGGACAGAAGGCCGCGCAGGAGGTTCTTCGGCGGCTGGTCGAAGCGGGGCTTTAGCGCGGCGCTTGCGGGGAGTGGATTTCGACCCATAAGGTTTATCCAAGGCTGAACGAGATTAAACGAAAGATGTGCCGCAAAGGGCCCAAGGAACCGAAGCTGATGCAGCGCGATGCTGCGGAAAATTTGAGCGGGGCGCGCCGGCCTTCAAAACGGCGTGAGGCGAGCGGATTTCATGAAGGCGAAAAAGGATTCGAGCCATCGCGGCGGTCGCGGACGCGCGCGGCCCTGCTTTCGCGCCGTAGCCACACGATTCGGCGGCGCTGCGGAGCCGTGGAACAGACCCGCGGCCCAGCGGCGGCGGTTCGCGCATGTTGGGCGCAGCTTAGCCGCTTCCGCTTGAAAGTAGCATTTCGACTCCGCTTGGCGTCCATAGGGACGGGGGAACAAAGACGATGGCGCATGTAGCTAAATGGGGGGCGGCAATGGCGGCGGTGGCGGGGGTATGCGGGCTGTTGGCGCTGGCGCAAAACGGGCCGCGAGGGTCATATGAGCCGGGCGCGGTTTCGGCGCTCATCGATAAGGTCCATGTGGACCTGAATCATGCCTATGGGGCGTGGCACTTCAGCTCGGGGGACCGCAAGCGGCTCGACAACGCGGAGAAACAGTTGCGCGATTTTTCAATCAAATGGAATCGCGGGAAGTTCGATAAGGGCGAGCTGAACGACGCAATATCGAGCATACAGCACGTGCTGGACAATAATCACTTGCCCCCGGCCGATCGCGACGCCATAGATATGGACGTGACGCAGCTTCGGAATTTGCGCGAGGCATATGACCGGCACGAGATCGGGTAAGCGCCGGTGGCGCCGCCGTGGCCCGCATAAAACGGCATAATGTGATGTGCGGGATTTCAAGCTCTTGGCGCCGGTCCGCTTGGGGCGCGCGGCGTACCTGGGGCGCGCGGCGTATTGGCTAGCGCCGCTCGCGTTCTGCCTGGGGCTGTACTGGCTGGGCCTGCGCATCTGGTTCCAGCAGGACGACTTCGCATGGCTCAATCTGCGAAGTCATGTGACCGGGTTTCGCAGCTTCATGGATGCCATGTTCGCCCCTCTGGCGCAAGGCACCATTCGGCCTCTGAGCGAGCGCGCCTTCTTCCTGCTGTTTTCATATTTATTCGGATTGCGGGCGCTGCCATATAGGCTGCTCGTTTTTGCGACCCAATGCATCAACATCGTTCTGGTAAGCCTGCTCGCGCGCAAGCTCACGAAATCGGACGTAGCCGGCTTTATGGCGCCGCTGCTGTGGCTGTGCAATGCCGCTCTCGTGGGGCCGATGTCTTGGACATCTTCTTATAACGAGGTTCAATGCGCGACATTCATGTTGGCGAGCTTATACTGCTTCGTGCGATACACCGAGACGGGAAAACGCGGGTTTTACTGGGCGCAATGGGTGGGGTTCACACTCGGACTGGGTGCGCTCGAAAGCGGTTGCGTATACCCGGCGCTGGCCGCGGCGTATGCGTTGTTTTTTGCGCGGCACTATTGGCGTTCCACGATTCCGATGCTTGCGGCCGCCGCCATCTTCGCCGCCGCGGACAGGATGATCGCGCAAGCGGGCAGCTTTGATTATGCGTTGAATTTTCACCCCGGCTCGATTGCGCGCACGTTCGCGGCGTACTGGAGCATTCTCCTGGGATCGCGGCCGTTCGCAGTTCTCCTCTGCACGGCGGCGCTGGTGGGCTTTGCCGCGTGGCAGACTTGGCGGCGGCGCTTTTCGCCGGCATTCTCTTTGTTGTGGTTCGCGATCGTGCTGGCGCCCGTATTACCGCTCGACCGTCACGTGTTCGCTTACTACCTTTTCATACCGTCCATCGGCGTGGCGATCCTCGGGGCGGACGCCCTGGCGGGGGCGCGTGAAAGCGGCTGGCCGGCGAGGGGAATCGCCCTTGCCGCAGCCCTGCTCTATATCGTCCCCTCGACCGCGGAGGCGAGGGCGGGAATGCATTTCTATTTCGATCGCGCTGAGCGGTCCCGCATGCTGGTCCAGAGCGTGGCCTATATTAAGCGCATTCATCCCGGGAAGATGGTCCTTCTGGAGGGCGTCGGCGATAGCCTTTTCTGGTCGGCGGTATACGACCATCCCTTTTACGTTTTGGGGGGAACGATGTTTTCCTGACGGCCGATTGCCGCGCTCGTATCCGCGATTACCCCGGACGCACGCCTGTGGATGCATTCATTTTGCCGGATAGAGCCGCGCTGCGAGCGCTCCGCGACGGGACGGCGCTGGTCTATCAAGTGGAAGATCGCGACCTGCGGAACGTCACGCGGAGCTACGCCCTGCGGAGCGAATTGCGCCCCGCTCCCGCGTTGGCCGCGACGGTGAACGTGGGACTGCCGTACTTGGCCGACCAGCTTGGCGAAGGCTGGCTTCCCATTGATCAGGGCATCCGTTGGTCCGGCAAACACGCCGTCGTATATTTGCCCGGTCCGGCGAGCGCAGGGCAGAAGCTTTACTTAGAGGGGTGGTACAGCGACGACGAAATCAGAGCCGGGCCGATCCATATTGCGGCCGCCGTGGAGCATCGCCGCGAGCCGCTGGCCAGTATTTATGCCAACAAGGCGCATGAGTTCCATGTGGTCTACGATCTCGCGCCGGAGCTGTGCGGGCGGCCGAGGATTGAAGTGGCATTCACGGTGGACCGCGAATTGGGACTCGCCTTTGGCCGCTTCATCGTGCGGTGACATTCGTGCGGTGACATTCGTGCGGTGATTGGCGGCGCGAAAGCTCTGGGATAATGCAAGCAGCATGAGGGGCGGTATTGTCCGGGAGTGGTTGAAAATCGCCGCCGCGCTCGGCGCTTCCTCGCTCATGAGCACGGGGCTTTTGAGCGCGGGCGGTCTGCGGGACGATTTCGCGCGCGCGGCGCACTCCATCGGAGGCCGCGTGGGCGCGTCGGCGGTTCTGGTCGAATCGGGCGAGCACGCCGCTTTCAACGGCGGGGAATCGTTCTTCATGGCGAGCACGGTGAAATTTCCGACGGCCTTGAGCGTACTCGCTCTGGTGGACGACGGCAAGCTGCAGCTCGACGGCAACGTGCGGGTCACGGCGGACGACCGCGCGCCGGGAGAATCGGCGTTGGGCGGGAACTTCAAATCCGGCGCGGATTTCACGGTGCGGGATCTGCTCCGCTACATGATGGTCGACAGCGACAATACGGCGTTCGACGCGCTGCTGCGCGTTTGCGGCGGGCCGCGGGCCGTGATGGCGCGCTTGCAGGCGCTGGGGATTAAGGGGATTCGCGTGGACCGCGGGGACCGGCAGATCGCGGCGAGCTATCGCCGCTCGCCCGCGGCGTTCCTGAAAGACACGCGCGACACGGCGACTCCGGACGCCATGGCCGCGCTGCTCGCGAAATTTCAGCAAGGCGAGGCGCTGCAGCCGGCCTCGGCGGCGCTGCTTCGGGAGATGATGGAAAAAACCGCGGCCTTCGGCAACCGCATCAAAGGTCTGTTGCCTCCGGGAACGGAAGTGGCGCACAAGACCGGCACGTGGGGAAAGGCAGCCACCAACGACGTAGGCATCATCACGCTCCCCGGCGGGACGCGGCACATCGCCATCGCGGTGTATACGAATGGGTCGAAGCAGAAGCTGGACGCGGTGGAACGCGCCATCGCGGAGATGGGCCGCGCGGCGTACGATTATTGGTCGCGCGCGGCGCAATAGGCGGCCCTCCGAGACGTCGGCTAGCTAGAGATGCCGGACTAGTTCGAGCAAAACTACCGCACTCACCCAGCCAAATAAAACGAGACCAGCGCATCGAAGACGTCGCCGATTCCGGAATCATTCCGATTACAGCGATTTGGAACCCGTCGGGCGCGCCAAGTTGCTGTTTGACGCCGATTGTCATATCGCCGAAACCGAATGTGGTCCGGAGGCGGTGAAGTCGTTGGTAGTAATCGGGAGCCGTCAAGCGCAGCTTCGTGCCAGGTC
>CAWITB010000053.1:0-83712 GCA_963838885.1 Bryobacterales bacterium
CAACGCCGGCCCGTATATCCTGCCGGACGATTCCAGCATGTGATCGGGCCTGTGAAAGTCTGACTCGACCTGACATGCTACGGTCCGATGAACTTTCCGGCTGTCGGATGTGAATACCGGCGCAGCTCTCGGAACGCACTTTTGGCGCATTGCAAATTCAACTTCCGAGCGGCGCGTCATCCGTCCGGAACGGCGTCGTCAATTAAAGCTTCCGAGCAGCTAAAATTTCATAAACCGGCTTGTTGTCTGCGAACACCTGCCATTCGAGCACCATGCCGTCACGAATGACCGCCTTCCAAGCCGCGGGCGTCCTCCATGCGATGTTGTCTATACTTCCGCCGGCCTCTCCCGCCGCCAATACGGTGGCACATTCCGAAATCATGCTTTCGATCTGAATCCAGTAATCCGCACAGATCGTGAAGTAACTCCGCCATCCAAGCTCCATGCGTTTGGCGCCTCTTACGCGGTTACCCAGTGAGTCCACAAACAGATGGTCGGGATTCATTAGTGCCGTCAGCGCTTCCACGTCGTGGCCGTTGAGACGAATCTTTGGAATGTTTCGGCAGAACTCCCGGTGTTCGCTTCATTGGACATACGCCGGACACAACTCGGATCGCCGGATCACTTCCGAGTGGCCCGTGATCCGCGAATTGAATGTCGTCCAAAGGCACGAGCGTCGACTATACGGTCCAGTGCACTCCGCGAGCGTGGAGGAGCGATCTCGCAAACTGGTCTCGGCGCCACCTGCGAGCTACCCCTGCAACTGAGATCCGCATGAGCCTGTCAATTCCGCTGGGTTAGGCAGCCGGGGAACGGTTCGAGGCGGAATCAGGACCAGAACGGTACGCAGACCTTAGCTGCGGTCTATGGTAAACTCGCCCGATGCCGCAGCCGAGTTTCACGCCTGGCAAGCCTTCCGTCGAAATGGCCCGCTTCACGAACCGTGAGACGCAGCAGGCGATTTTTGCAAGGTATCTCAGCTTGGCGGCGGGCCATCTCCCGCGATTACCAGCGCTTATGTTCTTTGGTGTCGGCGGCGTCGGCAAATCGTGGTTGCTGCGACATCTGCAGAGCCAGCTTTCCAGCTTGTGGCATGGCGTGCCGTCGGTAAGAATTGATTTCACACTCGAAGGCGCTTCGAATCTGCTGCGCGACGATCCCCTAAGCGCCTTAGCCGCGATCCGGGAGATTACCCAGGATCCCTGCCCGCTGTTTGACCTGGCCTACGGGTTTCTGCAGGTTCACAGGGGAATTCGCGACCAATCGTCGCTGGACCATCCGTCCCGGCGTAGGGCTATGGAGGTGTCGCACGAAGTCGCGAAGGGCGCGCTGGGATTGATTCCGGGCGTGGGGACCGCGCTTCAGTCAGGTTACTCGGTTCTGCAAAAACTCTATCCCTACATCAAGAGCAAGACCGGCATGGATCCCCTCGCGGCGCTGCTGCAGGGCCATCTGAAGTTGTTGCGCGAACTCCCTCCAGAGGAGATCGAAAAACGCCTGGTCTGGTGGCTCACGCAGGACCTTAAAGCGGACGGAATCCTTCCCCTTCGCCCGTATCATGCCGCGCAGGCCGCCATCTTTGTGGACACTCTGGAAGCGCTGGAGCCGGCAGATGCGCCGGAGTCCCGCATCGAGATTCGAACCCGATGGCTTCGCGACCTGATCTGCGAATTGAACGACCGCGTCCTTTTCGTACTAGCCGGTCAGAATCGCCTGGCGTGGGAGCGAATCGATCCCGATTGGGCTGATTCGTCGTGGCTGGAACAACACGTAGTCAATGGACTCTCGCCGAAAGACGCTCTTGAATTCCTCAGGCGGTGCGGATTCGACGATGCAGCCGTTCAGCGCGCCATGCTTGACGCCTGCCTTGCCTCTGACGGCGCTTACCACACCCTTCATCTTGGGTTGATCGCGGACCTCGGCTGGGTCGAGCGCGAGGTGAACCGCCGCGAGGTGACTGCGGCGCTCTTTTCAGCCCTGCCGCCTGGCGACTGGACTGCTCTCACACGTCGTTTCCTGAAATCTCTTGCCCACCAGTCCGATGCCGACTGGCTCCGGAAGTTGGCGTTCACCCCGGAGTTCGACGAGGCGGCAGCCCGCGCCGCGCACTCGGCCTCGCCCTCCCAGGCGCAGGACTCGGACTGGCGGATGCTTCAGTCCTTCAGCTTTGTGTTGAAACTCCAGCACAAAGCGGGATGGTGGACGATCCATTCGGCAATGCAGCGGTCCGTTCTGGAGGATGTCGCGAGCCGCGAAAGCGACCATGGGCGAGAAGTGCACGCATGGTGGCGGGAGTATTGGGATGGCCGGACATCGCGTCCGGCTGATGAGCATGCGCGGCTGGCCTGGTACCATCGCTGGCGCCTTGATGAACGCGCTGCGCTCGAGGAGTGGAAGGAGTTGGCTGAAACCGCTCGTACGTCCGTGCCGGCGGATATGCCCCTTCATCACAGGCTTTTGTCGTGGTGGCAGCCCATTCGGCTACTGGAGCAGCCACACTGGAACGAAACCGAGGCGCTAGCAGCGGTCTCGTGTGGAGTGGAATACGGGGAATCCACGCTCGGGGATCGGGGCGAGAATCTGCGGCAGGCAATCGCCTGCTTCGAGCGCGCGCTGGAGGTCCTAACGCGGGAAGCGTATCCGCAGGACTGGGCGGCGACGCAGAACAACCTGGGGCTGCATGGTCGGATCGGCCGGACGGGGATCGGGGCGAGAATCTGCGGCAGGCAATCGCCTGCTACGAGCGCGCGCTGGAGGTCCGAACGCGGGCAGCGTATCCGCAGGACTGGGCGGCGACGCAGAACAACCTGGGCGCGGCCTGGTCGGATCGGTCGGACGGGGATCGGGGCGAGAATCTGCGGCAGGCAATTGCCTGCTACGAGCGCGCCCTGGAGGTCCGAACCAGGGAAGCGTATCCGCAGGCCTGGGCGACGACGCAGAACAATTTTAACGGCGCCTCGGCCAGCCTGGCTGAGCTTCCCAGAACGATCTAATTCATTTTGCGCACCTAGCCGCCTCCATCCGCCTCGCGCAATCGAGACTGGCCTTTTCCGCAAGAGAAATAAACCCGCCGATAATGGGCCAACTGGGCGAGATGTGGCGATTGCCGCCGTCCTGCTGGCGATTCTGGCAATTGGCCGCAGAATGCTGCTCAGATCGATGCTGTGCCTTCTGGGTGAAAAGCCTCAAACTCCCGACGCAAACGGGCGCGTTCGGAGGGCAGTTGTCACAGCCAGTGCGATGCCGCTCGATAGTATAACACCCTAATCGCACAACAGCCGCACCCGTTCGGCCCGGTCGGCGATCCGGAAATTGGATCTGAGATACGCAACTCACCGAATGGCAAACGGATATCAGAAAAGTCGAAGCCTCCATGCGATGCCCCTCAGGTCAAGTTCAGGCTATTACAGATCAGCACACGACGCAAACCCACTCCTCCCGCCGCAAAATCTCCCGCGCCGCAAATCCCTCAATCATCTCGGCCTCGGCAAAGCCCGCCAGAATCAGCCTTCCATTCTTCTTCCGCACCCGCTCCAGCTCCGGCCGCAACTGCTCAATCACTGCGGCCGTCGATGTTCGCGACAATCGCATCCGCAACACCCGGCGCAACCGCATCAAGCGAGCCAACGAAGAACAGACCGCGAACGCGCTCCCGCGCAATCGCCACTGCATCCGCATCGATGTCGCACGCAACCACGCGCGACGCCCCGAGCAGTTGCGCCGCCGCCGTCAGAATACCCGAGCCCGTCCCCACGTCCACCACCGTCGCCCCCGGTCTCACATAGCGCTCCATCGCCTCCAGACACAGTTGCGTCGCCGGATGCCGGCCCGTCCCGCACGCCATGCCCGGATAGATTTCAAGCCGCAAACGCCCGGCTGGCGTAGGTTCCCCGCTCCACGGCGGCGTCAGAAAGAAGCGCTTTCCAACCAATATTGGCGGCCACGCCTCTTCCGTCACCCGCACCCAATCGACCGGAACTTCCAGGCGCAGCTCCGGTGAGTAGCGCTCGAAGCGCTTCACCACCTCCGACGCGAGCGAGTCATCCTCAAAGAACGCGCGCAGCCCGCCAGCCTCCTCGGCCACTCCGGCCGTTCCCTGCTCCCACAATTCCGCGCTGAGGCGCTCCTCTTTGTCCGCCTCGCAACGGAGCAAAATTGAAAACACTTATTGGATGGCGATATTGGCCGCCGGCGAACTCACGCCGCCGATCATAACAACGATCTGCTGCACGCCCGTGGGCGCGTTCGCGGGCGCCACGACGTTCAACTGGTACAAGCCCGCGAATCCCGGCGCCAAGCCGCTAAAGCTGACGCTCGCGGCCTGACCCCCGATCGTAACGGTTGGCTGCGACGTCGTTCGCGCCAGAGGATCGGCCGGCGCCGGAAAGCCGGAAGGCGGCTGATTCGTCACCGGTCCCAGCCCGCTGGCGAAAAGCTGGATCGTCTGACCGCGCTGCGCCGCGTGCGACGTCGTAATCGGTATATTATTGCTGTCCAACGCCGCCGCGAAACCCCCATTCGCAAAGAACGCAGGCGCGTAGCTCGCAACCGGAACCGTAACCACGGGACTGAACGATTGCCCCACGATCACCTTCATCTCAACCGAGCTCTGGCCTTCCAATTCCCACGGAACCTGCGCATTGATCTGTCCCGGGCTGACGTAGTGAAGATAACCCGGCACGCTGATGTTGGCCGCAGGAACGTCGAAGCTCACCGAGGCCTGATCCATATTCGGAGATAATGCCGCCACGATCGACTGGTCCGTCACATCGCTCAGGTTCGTTCCGAAAATGCTGATGTACGATCCGGGGGAAACCCCGCCCGGCGCAAAGCTCGCGCCATTCACCACTCCATTGCTCGGAAATGCGGGCTGCTTGCGGGCCACGCCCGTAAACGTGATTGTCAAACCGCCCGCTGTACCCGTGAACGACTGATCTCCCACGGTCGATCCGAGCGTAATCTGCGCCCCCGCGATTCCATTCACGTCCGTTGTCCCGTCTGCCGCCGTTACTCTGCCGACTCCGCTCGTCTTCGCGCTGAATCTCGCCGGCAGTCCCGGCACCGCGACTCCATATTGATCGATCACCTTAAAAACCAGTCCACCTTGCTGCAACGCCTGGTTCACGGTGCCCACGAAATCCGGCGCCCCGATGTCCAGGTCGACAATGGCCGCCGGCTTGCCGTCCCCCAGGACATAGAGGTAAGGAATTCGCAAAGAAGCGCCATTGCCGCTTGCCGTGATCGCTCCTTCGTACCGTCCCGCTTGCGGCAGCGAGCCCGTCAAATTGACCGCAACGGAACCCGACTGCCCTGGCCCGAGCGACAGACTCGTAGGGCTGACGCTTACGTGCGCATTCGATTCCGCCGTCGTAGGCGCGATCGCTAAAGAAAGCGTTTCGGCGCTTCCGCCAAGATTCGTAATCTGAACCGTCTGGCTCATAGGAAACCTGCTGGCGCTACTCAACGCGCCAAACGACACGCTCGCGGGATCCGCCGAGGCAGCCGCCGCCGCGGCCGCGCCGGCATCCACCAGCCCGCCTCCAATCTCCAACACGGACGGCGCGCCCCCCGTTGTGCTCGTCACGGCCGACGAAGCGTTATTCACCAACGCCGATTTCACCTGCGCCGGCGTCCACGATGAGTTTTTCTGCTTTACCAGCGCCGCCGCCCCCGCTACCAGCGGCCCGGCGAAGCTCGTCCCATCCGCGATCGTGTATCCGGTCGGGCTATAGACCTCGCCCTGGGGATCGAGGCTTTGCGTCGCCATGTAAAGCTGCTCTCCCACCGCGACGACGTCGGGCTTGATCTGCGAGGTTCCCGTCACAGGACCTCGCGAGGAAAAATCCGCGACCGATACCGGCGGGTTCACCGCAACTTCGAGCGGATTCGGATCGAGCGTAATCGGCGCGCCGGGATTCGAGGCGATAAAGGTCTTGAGCGCCTGGCCATCGTCCTGGCCGATCAGCGCCGCCGGGATCTGCGTATTCCCCAGACCGCCCGGCGTGAACACCGGCTCTTCGCTCGTATCGTACAGGATCACTCCCACCGCCCCCGCGCTTTGCGCGTTCTGAACCTTCACGACGAAGTTGCACGTGCCGCGTTCGATGATCGCAAAATCGCCGCTGAGCGAATTTTGCGGGATCGTGCTGCAGCCCAGCGGATCGCCCGTGATCGTCTGCACATCCACTCCCGGAGCGGTTACAGCTCCCTTGGGCTGCGGCCCATCGCCGAATTGAGCGTCGATCGTCGCCAGATTCGAAGGGACATTGCTTCCTCCCACGTGCAGCCCCGCGTACCAGACATGTTCATTCGAGGTTGCTCCCACGGCGATCGCGTGCGGCGCGTACGCCGGAGATGCGGTCGTGTTCAGCGTCTCAATCGCATTGCCCGAAGCGTCCACCCCCGTCAGCCCCAGGTTGCCCGCCGAAGCGACCACAATCTTTCCTGCCGCGACTGCGTTCTCGAGCGCCGCCGCGAGCGGATCGCAAGGTTGTCCGCTGGGCAGGCCGCATATCACGCCGTTATCCAGGGGGCCACCGAACGCCGGACTGCCCAGCGACAACGACAAGATGTCCATGCCGTCGTTCACCGCATCGTCTACCGCCTGGATGAGCGCATCTTCGGTTGTCATGCCCGCGGAGCCGAATACTTTGTAATTTCCCAAAAACGCATGCGGCGCCATGCCGCTGATAGTCGCGCTCGGACCCGTCGCCGTGTTGCCCGCCGCGCAGGATGCCGTCGCCGTGCCATGCCCCAGGCGATCGCGTGGCGAGGCGTCGTCGGGAATCGAATCCGCCGCCGGATTCGGCGCCGTGCCCGCCGCCTCAATCGCGACATAGCTGCGCGCCACGATTACCTTGCTATTCGTGAAAGCGCAATCCCCGCCGGAGCAAATCGGGAAACCTGGTGGAGTCGAAACGCTGTTGTCCTGAAAAGCCGCATGATTCTGGTCGATGCCGCTGTCGATAATCGCGATTTTCACGCCGCGGCCGGCGTTCTGTTCCCCGCCTAGCGCCTGCCATGCCGCCGGGCCGTTCAACAGCGGCACTGCTTTGTTGAGCTGCGGGCGGTAGCGCCGCAGAGGAATCACCGCCGCTACGCCGGGCAGCGCTTGCAATTCCGGCACGCGGCTCGCCTCCGCCTTGACGAACACGGCGTTCAACACCGTTCGCGCTTCACCGGTCACCGTGAATTGCCGCGCCGCGAGCGCTGTGCGCAGCGCCAGATGCGCCGCCTCGATACGCGCCCGAGCCGTGCCCCGCGACAACGGCGGGTCTACCAAGACAAGCGCAAAACGATCGGACGCCCGCTCGACAGCAACGGCCGGCAGCATCAAAAGAGTGGACAAAAACAGAGCTCGCGACAGACGCATTTGATTACCTAAAGTTAAACACGGACGCTGCTTCCCCGTTGCGCCATGCGAACAACTCAAGGCAGCCGCACGTTGACAAAGGACAACCGCGACGCCTTCTCGCTAATGGCGCGCGTGCGGTAATCCGCCCCTCGAGGATTGCGCCCGCCAGTGCCGCTGCCATACGGTGCGTCACCTTTCCCGCTACCGCCCATACAGTAGCTCCCATCGCGACACGCCACGCTAGAGACTCGCGGCGCCGGCCAATTGGGGGTGCGTGACCTGCGCAATGGAATGAAGGTGTCCTCGACTCCGCGCTCGCGCCCCCCCGAAGTGCCCACGCCTATTATGCCCGAGCAAGATCGCCGATCTGACGGCATCGTATGCCTTCGGCCTCGCGAAGAACCACCCTTGCCCAGGGGCGGAGGCTATTCAAACCAGGCTCGCTCTCGCCAGCGGCGAGTGCATCCGCAACACCGCTACCATGGTCCGCTAAAATAGTAATGAAGTATGTCGTTTAGCCGGACGGTAATCCTTCCGTTCATCGTCCCTCTGGCTATTGCGCCGCTCCTTGCGGCGGATGCCGTCGTCCCCGGTGTTCCCAATTTCCATGAAGTGAATGAGCATATCTATCGCGGCGGCCAGCCTTCCCGCGAAGGCTTCAAGAGCCTGGCGAAAAAGGGCGTCAGGACCGTCGTCGATTTGCGCGGCGGCGAGGAGCAGGGCGGATGGGAAGGCAAAGACGTGGAAGCCGGCGGGATGCATTATATCCACGTCCCCATGGCCGGTCTGCGCGCCCCCACGGACCAGCAGATCGCGACCATTCTCGCGCTGCTCGACGACAGCTCCGGCTGGCCGGTGTTCATTCATTGCAAACGTGGAGCCGACCGCACCGGTACCGTCGTCGCCTGCTATCGCATCGAGCACGATCGTTGGGACAATCAAAAAGCGCTGAAGGAAGCAAGAATGGACGGCATGAGCTGGATCGAGAAAGCCATGCAGCAATACATTCTGCGCTTCAAGCCGCCCGCCGCCGCGAAAGGCGACGTTTCACAATCCACCCTCAAAGCCATTCCCGCCGCGCCCTAGCGCGCGCTCATCGCCGCATCCCAATTGACCATTACCGTGATGGGCCGCGCGCCCCCCGCTACCGGGTTGAGCGCCACGAACCTGCGGCCATCGGAGCTTACATCGTAAACATAGGGTGGCCCGACCGGAATTAGGCCGGTCGTAAAAAGCGCCGTCGGCGCGGAGGCTTGCAACATATTGGCATTCGATTCGATGTTTACCATCATCATCTCTCCCGTCAACGAAAGAAAGAAGAGTTCCTTGCCGTCCGCCCGCCAACGCGGCTGCTGGCCACCCGAAGTCGAGATCTGCCATTTTCCACGCGCCGCCGCCGCGCCGCCGGCCGCTTCGGGAGTATTCACGACATAGGTCTCGTACCGGCCGCTCTCGTTCGAGGTGTACGCGATCCAGCGTCCATCGGGCGAAAATTGCGGCTGATATTCATCGAATGGGGTGGTCACCAGAGGCACTGGCTTGCGATCTCGCGCCAAGGGCAGCAGGTAAATGCCCCAACGCCCTGGCTCGCCAACAATGGTCGCCAGCCCGTGCCCGTCATGGGACCAACTGGAGGCTTGCGCCCGGCTCATTGTTTCGAACACCTTTTCGGCGCCGCCTAGCCATTCGAGGAGCGGACGAGGATGGCAGACCCATCGTTCCGGCCGGAAGCGTACGCCACGCGATTGCCGTCGGGTGAAAACACGGGCGACGATGCCGGGCCTTCGTTGAACGTAACGCGAGTCATCCCTCCGCGTTGAAGATTCGCGAACCAGATGTCCGAGACTCCCAGCTTTGCGAGCGAACGCGAGACGGCGCTGGTCGGGCGATATCTGAACGTCCGTAACGTTACCGGCGTCTCCTACCAGCTCAACCGTCTTCCCCTCCCGGGAAAGCCATGTGATTTGCCTGGCGCGGGGGAATCGGTGAGCTGAATACCAGCGCGCTACTCGAGATTGACCCCAGTGCGGTCGCGGCCCGTCGAGACGCCTATCGTCGGAATGACGGAGGCGCTCACGTCACTCTCCACAACGGCGGTACTCCCGGAAAAGCGCGGGACTCGCGGGGTCGAAGGGCCTCAGAAGGATCTGTCCTTGACGATAGAAAAGCAAGTAACCGGTTGTCGCGTGCGCCGGGCGCGCGTAGCCCAGGCTGGTAGCGGAATCCAGAACCAGAACCGGTTTGGAGCCGTCCAGAGATCCCTCGAAAATACCGGCGCCCTTCTCGCTAATGCTGGTATATAGGAAATGCTTTCCATCCGGCAAAAAATCGGCCATGTACTGAGCGGTTTCGTGACGCGATGTATCGAATGGCAGGACGGGGGTGGCCTCGCCGCCGCTATCCGGTATGCGGTAAATAGGCTTTCCGACTTCGCATAACAGAATGGCGCCGCTGCTGCCCCATCCGCCACTGAGCCGGGAGCCAACGCCAGTCAATCCATCGGCTAAAGTTTGAACGTTGCCGTCGTCCACCGCCACCGTTTTCAGCTTGCCCGCGGTGAAGAAGCCGATTCGCTTGCTATCCGGAGACCAAAATGGCAGGCTGTCGGCGCCTGCGGATCCTGGTAGCGGCTTGACTTCCAGGCTATCCAGCTTCCGCAGATAAATGCCCAACCCGCCAGAGCCGCCGCCCACAAAGGCGACGCTGCGGCCGTCGGGCGAGACCGTCGGGCTGCTCGCAACGGCATCCCCCGGGAGTTGGATCGAAAACACAACCGGTTCGGGATGGGATTTCGGGTAGAAATACCACAGGCCGACGGCCGCGAGCACCGCGCCGGCCAACCCGGCCGCCCACGGCAGCCAACGCCGGCGGTGGACCGGAATCGCCGTTACTTCATGCGTCCGCGCCAGCTCCATGGCGATCCAGAAATCGCCCATATCGCGCAGCCGCCGCGCCGGGTCGCGCTCCAGGCAACGCTCGATTAATCGCCGCACTTCGGGCGGCGCGTTGGCCGGCAGCCGCGAGTAATCGACGTCGGAGCGCAGCACCGCCGCGAGCGTATCGGAGATTGTAGCGGCGCCAAAAACGGACCGCCCCGTCAGCATTTCGAGCAACACCACGCCAAAGGCCCAAATATCGGCGCGCTTGTCGACCGCTTTGCCGCGCGCCTGCTCGGGCGACATATAGGCCGCGGTGCCCGCGATCATGCCCGCCCCAGTAGCGTTCATGGCCGCGTTGATGGTGAGCGTGGGTGACGCGGAGTTGCCGTTTGCCGCCGCGGCATCGCCCGACAGCGCTTTGGCAAGACCGAAATCAAGCACTTTGACGCGGTCTTCGGGAGTGATCTTAATATTGGCCGGCTTCAGATCGCGATGCACGATCCCGCGTTCGTGGGCATACTCCAGCGCTTCGGCGATCTGCCTGGCAATGGGCAGCGCTTCATCGAGCGGAATGGGACCGGCCGCGATCCGCTGGGCCAGCGTCGATCCTTCCACCAACTCCATCACCAGAGCCCCTTCCTCGACGCCGTAAATGGCGGCGATATTGGGATGGTTGAGCGATGCCAGGACCTGCGCTTCACGCCGGAAGCGGGCCATGCGGCCGGAGTCCCGCGCGAAGGCTTCGGGAATCACTTTGATCGCGACATCCCGGCCCAGTTTCGTATCCGTGGCGCGATAGACTTCGCCCATACCGCCTTCGCCGAGCTTCCCGGCTATGCGGTAATGCGCGATGACTTCCGTCATTTGCCGATCGGCTTAAAGGCGAAGAGCGTGTCCCCCGCTCCGGCCACGACGTATTGCGCTCCGTCGAGCATATACGTCTCCGGCCCATTCGTCAGCGACTGCCCCATCCTAAAATGCCACAGCGATTTCCCGTTCGCCGGATCGTAGGCCACGAAATTTCCGGCGTAATCGCCGCTGAAAAGCAGCTTGCCTGCGGTGGTCAAAACGCCGGGGCTCCCTTGCCCTCCTCCCGCCGCTGGGTACAAATGACTCCAGGCCATATTGCCGGTTCTATAATCGATCGCCTCCAGCGCGTGCTCGGACCACAAGCCGCGGGCGCCCCCGCCATATCCTTCCGGCCGCTCATCGGTGTCGTAGAGATACGTCACGCTGTATCCTCGCACCGCCTGCACATAAAACAATCCGGTTCGCGGATCGAAGCTCGGAGGCATCCAGTTTGTCCCGCCGCCGCCGTTGATCGTCAGCAGCGCGCCGTCCACCTTCGGCTCCTTCGCAAAATCGGGGATCGGCTGTCCCTTCTCATCGACCCCTTTGGCCCAGTTCAAAGGCACGAACGGTTTCGAGACAATGTCCTTCCCATTGGTGCGGTCCAGCACGAAAAAGTATCCGTTGCGCGCCGCCTGCGCCAGCAATTTCCGCGGCCGCCCCTCGACATTAGCGTCGAACAGCACCGGCGTCTCCACGTTGTCCCAATCGTGCGTATCGTGGGGCGAGGCCTGGAAATACCATGCCAGCTTCCCGGTATCGGGATTCAACGCCACGATCGAGCAGGTCCACAGATTACTCCCCTTACGCCCCTGCCCCGCGTAAACGGGATTTGGATTCCCTGTCCCCCAATAAATGAGGTTCAACTCCGGGTCGTACGTGCCCGGCAGCCACGTCATCCCCCCGCCGTGCTCCATCGATCCTTCATTCGGCCACGTTTCGGCGCCCGCTTCGCCCTTGCGAGGCTCGGTGTTCCAGCGCCATTGCAAATCTCCGGTCTCCGGATCGCGCGCTTCGAGGAACCCCGGCACGTCCATGGCATCGCCGCCGACGCCCACGATGACGTGATTCTTTACCACCAGCGGCGCCATGGTCGTGAAATATTGCAGCTTCTCGTCGGCGACTTTTTTGCGCCAGCGCTCCTTGCCATCTTTCGCGTTCAAGGAAATGAACCAGCCGTCCGGTCCCATGAAGTAAAGCCAATTGCCGTACATCCCGACGCCGCGATTACCGATCAGATGGCCGCCTTTATCGACCCAGTCGTAGCGCCAGATCTCTTCGCCGGTGCGCGCGTCGAGCGCCCAGACATGATCGGGAATCGTGAAATACAGAACGCCATTGACCATCAACGGCGTCGATTTGATCGTGGGATTCCCAACCCCGCGCTGCGGCCCGATGTTGGTGATGCGATAAAACCATGCCACCGCCAGATTTTCGATGTTCGATGCATCGATCTGCGCGAGCGGACTGAAGCGCCGTCCCGAATAATCTCCGTTGTAGGTCGGCCAAGTATCGGTCGGCGCCTCCAGCAGCTTCTTCGGATCGAGAGTCTGCGCCGAAAGAAACGCCGCGCAGAGCGCCGCAACAACAAATCGCAACTTCATTTCAGTGTCACCAGATAGGCCGTCAGATTATGCATATCGGCGTCCGTATATTCATCGAGCAGCTTGCGGTGAGCCGCCAATTTATCGTCTACCTCAACCTTAACGCCCGGACCGAGGGCCATTGAATGATACTCGCCGGCCGCATCGATTAGCGAAACGTGGAAATCGTCGAGATGTTTCAAAGTCCCTGAAAACGTCTGGCCCGAAGGCAACGTGACTGTCACCTTTGTAATCCTCGGCTCGCCCGGCCGATACCCGCGGGCGCCGGGATACAGAAACGCCTGCTGTAAATCGGCCGGCTGCATTTTAGACCCGATATGCGCCAAGTCGCCGGTCACCGAATGACATGACGCGCAATGCGCTTCAAAGTAAGCCTGGCCCCCGCGCGCGTCTCCGGTCACCACGTTCAGCGGTTTATAAAGCCCGCGATTGGCCGCCAGCTCCACGCGCTCGTGCAGAAATTCCGACAGGTCGTAAAGCTGCTCCGGGGTGAAGTTTGCGAAGGCCGGCATTCCCCGATCCGGCCGCCCGTTGTGAATCACCGGCCCGATCAGCTCGCCTTTATCGTCGTGCAGCACCACGCTCGACCGCACCAGATCCGGTCCTTCGCCGCCATTCGCTTTCTCTCCATGGCAAAACGCGCAGGTCGCGGCGTAGAGCTTGGCGCCGCGCTCGGCCGCGGCGGTATCGGGGGCGCGCCCCAGGCCGAGAAATTCCCGCGTGCTGCCGCGCCCGCCTCGCGCGCGATTGTCGCGCGGGGGGCGCCTTCCTGCGCCCAAACGCAAGCGGCGGCGATCAGAACGGCGCAAACGATGGCCCTCATATTACGCCTTCACGTGCGTCCGGGACCACTCCAGGCACGCAACGACGTTGCTCTCTTCGACCTCGAGCTGCCGTTCGCGTGGAAGCTGGCTGATGCGCGGCAACGGCTCCGCGCGCTTCTCTTTTTCAACGACACGCAACGCCCGCGCCAGTACCGGGGCGGGGCGTTGCGGAAACGTCGCCCAATAGCGATCTGTCAGGCAGGGGACCTTCAGCGGATCGCGCGTAATCATCTCCAGATTGAAATTGATTTTCGGACGATGCTGCCGCAGCAGCGTGAACATGCGTCCGAGATCGAGAAAGCCCTCGCCGAGCCGCAGCTCCGATAACAAAAAGCCGTCCGGATACGCTTCCACGCCCATGTCTTTGACATGCGTCGTGATGGCATAGGGCGCAAGCTCTTCCGCAACTTGCATGTAGTCCTCGCACAGCGAGATGCTATTGCCGAAATCGAGGCACGCTCCAAAATATTCGCTTGAATGGCCTTTCAAAATCGGAACAAAATCCTCCAGCGTCCAGTCTTTGTGGTTCTCGATCGCGAGCGGCATCCTATATTTCTCGGCGATGGGAACGACCGCGTCGATGGCCCCCAGGGCACGCGCTTTGAAGGCCTGAAATTCAGCCAGGGTCGCGAAATCCTCGTAGCGGCGTCCTCCGGCGTTGGCGCGCACGCAGACCGCGCCGGCGGCTTTCGCCATCTTGACGGTATTCTCGAAAGCCGCGGGATCGCCGTTGCGCGGCAGCCCGATCAAGGCCTCGATGTACATGCCGAGCTGCTCCGCCCGCGCTCGCAGCTTGGCCGCGTCGCCATTCATCCCCGCCTGAATGCCCGCCGCGCCAAGAGAATTGCAGTGCTCCAAAAATTCGTACGTATCGCGATACCGCCGCACGGTCATGTAGGACGTGGTGGCAATCCCGAGCGGAGCTCGCAGAGGCTCCGCGCGCACGCCGGATGACGCGGCCAGCGCGGCCGCGCCATAGAAAAGATCGCGTCTCGTGATTGCGCCATCCATACCGGAAATCATACCCGCGCTGACGCAGGAGGGGGCATTGAATTAAGGGGAACAGCGTTGCGCCGTGGCTGCGGCGTTGCAGTGTGGAGAAGGCGCTTGGGAGAAACTGCTGGAATTTGCGGAAGCGCACAGGACAAGTGTTTGGATGGGGCGCGGTTGCGCGAGTCGCAGATCGAGCGTCTGCTACGCGGTTTTTTGGGTAGTGGCTCAGTTTGAAAAACCCACAGGCGATGACAGTAACAAAAATGTGTAAATAAAATCTATCGCCTTCTCAGCAACTTGCAGCAATGGTTGACGGGAGTGGAATGGCTAAGGGCTATTCTTCAGTCAAGAAGAGTTTGTTGAAGCCAGAAGCGCGACGACTTCTTCAATTGACCAGACGTGATCAGAAATGCCAGACGCTACGGCAGGGGAGGTTTTCAAGGTTTGGTGGACCCGCGAAAAGTTGTAATGCATCAAGTGGAGCGATACCGCCGCCGCGTGGTTCTCAATCTTTTTCGAAAACGCATTTGTCAGGCGGGTGAAGCGGCGCATTCCCATGCGCATTGTAAGATTCGCCCGCTCGATATAGCTCGTACTAATGTGGTCGGGATCGGGATTGCCGGTTACGGTCTTGCGCTCGCACGCAACGCAGTCAGCGGGGCTGTAGCGCGTCTGTCCTTCGGACGGCTGGTTGTAGGAACCGCCATATCCGATATACGCAAACTCGGTGGAGTTCACCGGGATGGGCATGGAAGTTTTTATGGATGTGGGGGCGGTCACGCCTGAATCAATCCAGTCCGCCTTGGCAACGCGCAGTTCTGGCGACGCGCCGCCCTCGGTTAACGTTAGCGTTCTTTACCGCTTCGCAATGACGATTCAGACAGCTATGCAGATTCATCAGCAATTGACGCAGATGATTGAGGCCACCAAGTCTCAGATTGAAGGAGCAGCGAAGACTGCTCAAACAAAACAGGGAGCCTAACGAATGCCATATAATCTCTCGCCATTAATAACCGATTCCGAGGCCGTGATCATTGGAAACCTCTTGGATAGTCAGCAGCTTAAGCAGGAATCGGAACATGGCCTAAATTGCTTGGTCGTATATAGCGATCCACCCTGTACGTCTTTTTTCGTACCACGCAGATTCGCGTCTCTCATCCCACAAAAGCCGCTCTACATTGACGACCAGGCTCTTTGGGTCGCGGCGGGCTGCGCTGGAGTGATCCTAGCTGGTGGGCAGCAGCTGGTTGGACCTCAAAGCGCTTTCGGAACACTGCGGCGGAGGATTGAGGAAGTCAGGGGGCGCGATGCAGGGGAACATGGCCCTAGTGCGACCGCGATTGAGCGCGCCAAGGAATTAATTGAAGGCGCAGAACCTCTCGTGCGCAACGCGCCGGAAGGGGACCTGGATTTCTATTATGGTGAATTGGGAATTGAATGGCGTCGAGAGAACCGCATCCTTCGCCTTACGGCGTTCAGTGATCCCGAAATGTCGGCCCGCTTAGATTACGGAACCATGTCGGTAGATACGCCGGGAGAGTATCGATCCGAACTGGTTGCCAACGCTCACAATTTGGCGGAACGACTTAACTGGCTATCGTGCGGGCAAGATAAACGCCAGACCGCATAATTCGGGGTCAGCGCACTTGCCGGTCGGGCCATATGTCTACCGTGCAGTAAGCCAAGAAAATTGGATAAAAGCAGGGCAGCCAAAAGTTCCGGCATTTAGGCGTCGTTGGATGTACAAAGACAATGGCGAAGCGCGCGAAGTTTGGGATGAGGACGGATTATCGTTTGGGCTTTCTCCAGAGGAAGCGTGCCAAGGGTTAACTGAGCATCACGGGGTTCTGAAGCTCTCGGTTGAACGTATGCGGGTTCGTGGTTTTGTGTTCGATGAGCCGATTGCCGGGCACGTGAATGTTACGAACATGCCGTTCTATCGCAGTGAAGATCGTGATCTCGCAACCAGTAAAGCGTTTTCACTGATCGAGTGCTTCGAAGAGTTCATCCCTGCAAACTGAGCCACTACCGTTTTTTAAAGCACAATAGATCGTATGAGCGCGCCTCCGCAAACGGGAGATGTGTTTAGCGCCGGGGACACGGTCCGGTATCGGTTTCCGACGCCCACGAACGAGCTGGTGATGGACCGCGCCGAGGCGGAGACGTCCGAGGCGTTCATGCTGGCGCTGGGACCGGTCTATCTCAGCGTGGACTGCTTCCCCGGCGGGCGTCGGGCGGCCGAACCGACCTCGGACAAAGTGCGCCAGACTTAGGCGGTGCTCGCGAAACGCATTCTCGCAACCATCGAGCGCTACGCCATGTTCTCGCCCGGACAACGCGCCGGAATGGCCGTGTCGGGTGGCGCCGATTCGGTCTGTCTGCTGCATATGCTCCATGAACTCGCGCCTCGTTGGGACCTGCGCCTTGCCGTCATCCACATCGATCATGGAATCCGCGGGGCGGCGTCGGATGCGGACGCGGAGTTCGCGCGCTCTTTGGCGGAGCAGTTCTCGCTGCCTTTTCATTTCCGCCGGGTTGACGTTCCGGCTCTGAAAGACAACTTGGAACAGGCCGCGCGCGGCGCACGGCGGCAATTTTTTCTGGACCTGCTCGGATCGGGAGCGGTCCAGCGGGTCGCTACTGGACACACGCGCTCGGACCAGGCCGAAACCGTCTTGTATCGCATCCTGCGCGGATCGGGTCCGGCAGGCATCGCCGGCATCCGGCCCGTCGATCGCAATGGAATCGTGCGGCCATTACTCTACTGCACTCGCGCCGAAGTCCGGAACTGGCTTGAGGAGAGGCAAATCCGCTGGCGGGAAGACGAAAGCAATCAGGATCTCTCCTATGACCGCAACCGCATCCGTCACGCGCTGCTGCCGCAATTGCGGCGCGAGTACAATCCCAACGTCGACGAGACGCTCGCGAACATGGCCGAGATCGCCCGCGACGACGAGGAATATTGGACGGAGCGGTTGGACGCCACGCCCCTGTCCGGTCCCGCGTTCTGCCTTCCCATCGAGCGCCTGCGCAGCCATCCGGCGCCCGCTCGCCGCATTATCCGGCGGGCAATTCAGGCGATCAAAGGCGATCTGCGCCAGATCGATTTCGAGCACGTCGAAGCGGTGCTCGAGATGGCCCGCTCGGGCGAGGGACATGGCCGCACGCAAGCGCCTGGCGTGGACATATTCCGCTCCTTCGAATGGATCCGTTTCGCTCCGGCGGGGTATGACAATATGCGGGAACGGGACTTTTGTATTGCGTTCGAGCCTCCGGCCGAGATCGCCGTTCCGGGCGCGGCGCGCGCAATCGAGTTCCAACTTGTCGATCGAGAAGGAGCGGGGGCGCTTCCCGAAGCGTGTGCTAATGTGGTAGACGAGTTAGATTGGCAACGGATCTCTTCGCCGTCGGCGCCCGCCGGCGCCAGTTCTGGTTGGCTCGAACTGCGCAACTGGAGACCGGGTGACCACTATCGACCAGCGGGGCGACCACACGACGAAAAAATCAAGTTCCTGTTCCAGGAGGCGCGCGTGCCTTTATGGGACCGCCGTTGGTGGCCAGTGCTCACGGCCAGAGGCCTCATTGTATGGAGCCGCCAGTTCGGTCCGGCGGACGGATTTGAGCGGAACGCGTCCACTGCAACAATCCTGCGCATTCGAGACTCAAAGCGCAAGTTGGTTTGAATCGATATCGTTCATGCGCACGTCAAACATATATGCGGCCTCTTGGCCCCGGCGGCGCTTTTGTTCGGAGAAGGCATGAATTCTAACGTAAAGACAGCAATATTCTGGGTAGTCATATTAATGGTGGTAGTCCTGCTCTGGACTGTCGTCCGCCAGACCAAGTCCCATCCCGACGCGCAGCCGTCGTTCTCGCAATTTCTCAACGACGTGGAACAAGGCAAGGTCAAGTCGGTGGTGATCACCGCGAACGACCTGCACGGCACGTACGCGGGCAGCAGCGAGGAGTTTCACGTGGTGGTTCCGACGAACTACCCGAAGATGATCGACGAGTTGACGGCCAAGGGCGTGGACGTGAAGTACGGCAAGGAGACCACCAATGGCTGGGTCTCCATCCTGGTGCAGGCGATTCCATTCGTACTGCTGCTGGCGTTCTGGATTTTCATGATGCGCCAGATGCAGAGCGGCGGCAACAAGGCTCTGAGCTTCGGGAAGAGCCGCGCGCGTCTGCATTCGTCGCAACAGAAGAAGGTGACGTTTAAGGATGTCGCGGGCGTGGAGGAGGCCAAGGAAGAGCTTCAGGAGATCATCGAATTTCTTCGCGAGCCCCAAAAATTCCAAAAACTCGGCGGACGCATTCCGAAAGGCGTGCTGCTGATCGGGCCTCCGGGAACGGGCAAGACGCTTCTGGCGCGCGCCATTGCAGGAGAAGCGAGCGTTCCGTTCTTTTCGATTTCCGGTTCGGATTTCGTCGAGATGTTCGTGGGCGTCGGCGCGAGCCGGGTCCGGGACCTATTCGAGCAGGGCAAAAAGAACGCGCCTTGCATCGTCTTCATCGATGAAATCGACGCCGTCGGGCGCCACCGCGGCGCGGGTCTCGGCGGGGGACACGACGAGCGCGAGCAGACGTTGAACCAGTTGCTGGTTGAAATGGACGGTTTCGAATCGAACGAGGGCGTTATCCTGGTGGCTGCGACGAACCGGCCCGATGTACTCGATCCGGCGCTGCTTCGCCCCGGCCGTTTCGACCGCCGCGTGGTGGTGGGAAGGCCCGACGTGAAGGGCCGCGAGATGATCCTGCGGGTGCATTCGAAGAAGACGCCCCTGGCTGACGACGTCGATCTTAGCGTGCTGGCGCGCGGCACGCCGGGTTTTGCGGGCGCGGATCTGGCGAACCTGGTGAATGAAGCGGCGCTGGTCGCGGCGCGTCAGAATCGCAAGCTGGTGGCGATGTCCGATTTCGAGCTGGCGAAAGACAAAGTCATCATGGGCGTGGAGCGCAAATCGTTGATTATCAGCGACGACGAGAAGCGTAACACGGCATATCACGAGGCCGGTCACGCGCTGGTCGCCATGATCATTCCGAACGCCGACCCGCTACACAAGGTAACCATCATCCCGCGCGGCATGGCGCTGGGCGTCACGATGCAGTTGCCGATCGACGACAAGCACTCTTACAACAAAGACTATCTGCAGGCGCAGCTTTCGATTCTGATGGCCGGCCGCATCGCCGAAGAGATTTTCATGCACCACATTACGACGGGCGCCGGCAACGACATCGAGCGCGCCACGGAGATGGCCCGCAAAATGGTCTGTGAATGGGGCATGAGCGAGCTTGGGCCCATGAGCTTCGGCAAGAAGGAAGAGCAGATTTTCCTCGGCCGCGAGATCGCGCAGCATCGCGATTACAGCGAAGCGACCGCGATTCGCATCGACGAGCAGGTCCGCAAGCTCGTCGAAAACGCGTATTCGGAAGCTCGCCAGATTATTGAAGAACGCTCCGGGGCCATGGTCCGCATCGCGGAAGCGCTGCTGGAGCGCGAAGTTCTCGACGGCGCCGAGGTCCGAAAACTGATCGAGGGCGAGGAATTGGCGCCCATGCCTGCTACAACGGGCAAGCCGCCGCGCAGTCCGGAACCCGATAAGCCGGCGGTTCGCCCCGAAGGCGGCCACCCCCTGCCTGGTCTGCTCGGCGGCGAGCGGCCCGCGCCGGCGTAGATGGTTGCCGAGTCGATCCCGGCATTTCCGGTTTATCTATTCGACGTCGACGGCACGCTGGTTGACTCCGCTTGCGACATTTGCGGGGCCATCCAGGAAGTGCTCGGCGCCAACCAGCGCGGTGATATCTCCGACGCTCTGCTGCGCCGCTACATCGGGCGGCATCTTCTCGATCTTTTCCAGGATCTCTTTCCCGGCCACAATGCCCAGCAGATCGAGGAAATGATTGTTCATTACCGCAAGGCTTATCCGGCGCGCAATCACGCGATGACGCAATGTTATGCGGGCGTCCCCGAGATGCTCGCCTCCCTGCGCGGCCGGAAATCGACGGCGACGACGAAGGGAACTCCCATGACGCGGCTGATGCTGGAAAAATTCGCGCTGCTGCCGTACTTCGATCACGTGCAAGGTACAGACGGGTTTGCGGCTAAGCCCGCCCCGGACGTTATCTTCGCGTCTTTAGACGTGTTCGGAGCCGAGCCTCGGGACTGCCTGCTCGTGGGAGACGCGCCAGCCGACATGGAAGCCGGACGACGCGCGGGCGTGAAGACCTGCGCCGTTCTGTACGGCTATGGCGCGCGAGAGGAACTGCTAAGGTGGGAACCCGATTACGCGATCGAGCATCCCGGTGAGTTGGAAGTGGGCGGAGATGCGCGGCGGGCTCTGGATATCTTGAAAGATGTACCGAAGATCGAGCACGAACTGGTCCACGCTGAGGCTCGCCAGTTCGGGGTGAATAAAATTCAACGTATAGAGTGGAACGAGACCGGAGAGAAGGTTTATATGCGCGCATGGCGAGATTGCGTCGAGCGGCATGCGCCGGTCTTGCGCGGCATCACGCCGGCGGAGCTCGCTTCCGTAGCGAAGGACGCTTCAGCTTTCGGATACCGGCTGTTGCGTACTCCCGGGTTTCTGCCAAGCCGTGAGCAGAGGTCTTCCTATGCGTCCCTTGTGCTCGCGGCGGCTTTGTGCGTCGCTTTGCACCGATCTGGGTGGAAGCTGACTTACTTTGCTGCCGGCGATGCAAGAAGCTTCCAAATGGAAGAGGAGAGCATTAAGCCATTTGACGTAATCGCCAAACTTGCAGCGGGAACGTTGCTGGAATCCGAATGGCGGGCGCGTTGCGAGGTGTTGGGCATCGGGATGTTGGACCTCGGTTGTGTCGCGTGAAGGTGACGGACAACCGCTCGTGAATTCGCGAAAAACAGAAGCTCAGGGGCATTCACGCGTACTCTATCAGCTCCATGAAGCCATAATCCATGTGCATCTCCTGGTGGCAGTGGAACAGCGTCGCGCCGGGATTGCTCGCGATCAGCTCGGCCTCGATAACTTTGTTGGGCTGCACGACCACAACGTCTTTTCGTACGCCTGAGGTTGGCACGCCTTCCACTTTCGCCAATTCAAACGTGTGCCGATGCAAGTGCACGGGATGCGCTTCGTCGCCGCGGTTGTCGGATAGCAACCGGTAGCGGTCATCCGACTTTATGTGAATCTGATCGGTCTTGGGGTAAGACTTGCCGTTGATTGTCCACTTGTCGACCCAATGTGACTGGCAATACGGGCCGTTAAAGCGGAGCGGTCTTGGCCTATTTCCGGTGTTTCGGCATGTTCTCGCGCAACACCCGATTGATGTAGGTCTGCCAGCCCTTGCCCTCCTGCCTGTAGGCTTCCAGCACGTCCTGGTCTATGCGTAGGGTCTGATTCACCTTGCGCTCCTGTTCGTCCTTCGCCGGTCGTCCCCTGCGGCCGCGGCGCAGCAATTCTTGGGTGGCCTTCTTACCGAAAAGCTCGGTCAAAACCTCCGGCGCGGGCCGGGCGCGGCGCAGTTCCTCCGGCGTAATCTCCGGGTTTTCCTCGTCAATGAGTTCGGGATTCGGGGTCTTGTCGCTGTGCTTCTTGCCTTTCATACATCAGTTCCTCTTTCCGGTTAGCCTTTCTGAAGCTGATGACGCGGATGGCGTCATCTCGCTTGGTGACTACGGCGACATGCAGGCGCTCGTCGAGCAAACCAAAGATGCGAAAGCGCTGCTCGCCATATTCCCGCCGCCTGTCCTCGACCATGAGCGCGGAGACCCAGTCAATATTGGCCAACCGCTCGAACGAAAGCCCGCGCTGTGCGATGTTGCGCCCGTTTTTGGCCGGGTCGAAGTCAATCTCCATTTGCTTTATTTGCTACAGCAAGAAATAACACAAGTCAAGAATATTTGCAGTAGCATTAATTCCCGTGTTACCGGCTGCGCGGATTGACGCTACTTTCTCAGCCGCGCGCGTCGCCTGGCCGATGTCTTAATCATGGCCGTTCTCCTTCGCCTTCGTGGATATTTCCATGACCCGGTCGGCTGTTTCTTCGGGCGTGCGCTTGAACGGGTCAATGGCGATGCAGCAAAACGTGAAATCCGCAGTGCTGCGCTTTTACCGCCGCGCGTGGATTCCGGTGCGCCTGCCAAGCAGCGCTCATAGCTGGGCCGCGCTTTGCGGCGTGGTTCAGAACATCGAAGGGGGATGCCGATTGCGCCGGTTTCGACGGGGGCCGGGCTAGCAGTCCCATGCTTTCAAGCTGCGCCCGGCTCATCATAGGGCCGGGGTGCGCATCCTCAACGGTCAAGACGGGGAAATCTGCTTTGTACTTGCGCTTGTAGTTGCCGGTTCCGGCCATCCGCACGGAACCGCTGGCGGAAAGGTCGGCTCCCGTTCCCCGCTTCAGGCGGCTGGTAAATTCGCGGTCGCCCCGGCGAGGTTCCGTTATAGCCGATCGTTTTCACGGCCTGTCCAGGCGCGATCTCGACCGACACCGGCCCGATGCGTGAAGTCGTTCTTCGGAGCGCGGGAAAGGTCCGTCACCTCATGATATTCACGATTGTACGCCGAGCGGGCCCGATTGTATGCCCAAGCGGCGGCGTTTGGGACAATAGAACTTATGGGGTTTCATCTGACGGTCGATTACCGTCCGCGGGGCGATCAGGGCGCCGCTATCGAGCAGCTTTTTCGCGGCGTTCTGGACGGTGAGAAGCACCAGGTCCTGCTCGGCGTAACGGGGTCGGGCAAGACGTTTTCGATGGCGAAGGTGATCGAAAAGGCGGGCCGCCCAGCGCTGGTGCTGGCGCACAACAAGACGCTGGCGGCGCAGCTCTATCACGAGTTCAAGACGTTTTTTCCATCGAACGCGGTGGAATATTTCGTGAGCTACTACGATTACTACCAGCCCGAAGCGTACATCCCGTCCGGCGATATTTATATCGAAAAAGAAGCGACCATCAACGACGAGCTGGACAAATTGCGGCTGGCCGCCACCAAGTCGCTTTTCGAGCGGCGCGATTGCGTGATCGTCGCGAGCGTCAGTTGCATTTATGGGTTAGGCTCGCCGGAAGCGTACTACGGGATGCTGTTGATGCTCGAAAAGGGCCAGAAAATTACGCGCGAGCAGATCACCTCCAAGCTGGTAGAGATCCTGTACGAGCGCAGCAACAGCGATTTCCGCCGCGGCACGTTTCGCGTGCGCGGAGACGTGATCGAGGTGTTTCCGACCTATGACGATTACGCCTATCGCATTGAACTATGGGGCGATGAAGTGGCAGGTTTGACGCAGGTCGATCCGCTGCTGGGACAGGTGCGCCACACCTATCTGCGTCTGCCGATCTATCCCAAAACGCATTACGTGATGACGCGGGAAACGCGCGAGAAGGCGTTGAAAAGCATCGAAGAAGAGCTGCTCGCATGGCATCCGGAGCTTGAAAAACAGGGCAAGGTCGTCGAAGCGCAGCGCCTGTATCAGCGCACCATGTTCGATCTGGAGATGATCCGGCAGATCGGATACTGCCACGGAATCGAGAATTATTCGAGGCATTTCTCGGGCCGCTTGCCGGGCGAGGCTCCGCCGACGCTGCTCGATTACCTGCCTCACGATCATTTGCTTTTCATCGATGAGAGCCATCAGACCGTTCCACAGTTGCAAGGCATGTATCATGGCGACCGCTCGCGCAAGAACGTTCTGGTCGATTACGGATTCCGGCTTCCCAGCGCGCGGGACAACCGGCCGTTGACGTTCGAGGAATTCGAAAATCGGGTGAACCAGGCGATTTACGTTTCCGCCACGCCGGGGCCCTACGAGCTGACGAAATCGTCGGGCGTGGTGGTGGAGCAGATCATCCGGCCGACGGGGCTGGTCGATCCAGCGGTCGAGATCCGGCCCATCAAAGGACAGGTCGACGATCTGCTGAACGAGATCCGGCTGCGCACCGAACGGAACGAACGGGTGCTGGTGACGACGCTGACGAAGCGCATGTCGGAGGATCTGGCCGAGTATTACGCCGAAGTGGGCGTGCGTTGCGCGTATTTGCATTCGGAAGTGACCACGCTCGACCGCATTAAGATTTTGCGGGACCTGCGGCGCGGCGAATTCGATGCGCTGATCGGGGTCAATCTGCTGCGCGAAGGGCTGGATCTTGCCGGAGGTTTCGCTGGTGGCGGTGCTCGACGCCGATAAGGAGGGTTTTCTGCGTTCCTCGGGATCGCTGATCCAGACCATGGGCCGCGCCGCCCGCAACTTGAACGGCAGGGCGATTTTATATGCCGACGTGATGACGCAGAGTATGCGCCGGGCGATTGATGAAACGACCCGGCGGCGCAGGATTCAGGAACAATACAACGAGGACAACCACATTGTTCCGCAATCGATCGTCAAGCCGATCGATATGACGCTGGTCGCGATCGCGGAGGCCGACTACGTCACGGTACCTGTCGAGCCGGAAGATCCGGTCGCGGAAATGACGTTCGAGGAACGCCAAAAATTCCTCCACGATCTGGAAGAAACGATGCGCGAGGCCGCCAAAAAATTCGATTTTAAAAAGGCGGCGGCCATTCGCGATCGCATCAAGGCGTTAAAGACGCCGGGATTTCATGAAGAAGCGGCCGCAAGTAGCGCTGGTCTGCGCGGGTAATCTTAGCGGCAGCCCCATTCTCGCCTTTCCGGGCCTGCCCGAACAGCTGGGTCCGGTCATGTCCTCTTCGCTTCGCTTGGCGAGCCGCATTGTCCATACGCTCCGCGCCGGATCGCCCGTGAACAACTACGAGGCGTTCGCGGAGTCAAAGCTGGTCCTGATAGCCGAGCCCGACGCCGGCATAGCCGATACCGTTCGCGCGCTTGCGGATGCAGGACTGCATTGGGAGGGCAAATGCGTGGTTTTGTGCAGCGCGGCGCTCGAGAGCGAGCGTTTGGGCGTGCTGGCGGAGTGCGGCGCCGCGATCGCATCCTTGTGCAATATCCCGGATCTTGAGGTCCCGGCAATTTTGGTGGAAGGCGACCGGACCGCGATGGCGGCGCTGCGGCCGCTGGCACGCCAAGGCGCGCCCCTGCTGATGCATGTGCCGGCGTCCCGCAAGAGGTTTTACCTCGCGGCGGAGGCGTGCGCGGGCCCGCTGCTAGCGGCGATTTTGCTCCGCACGGATGAATATTTGCAGCTGGCCGGCGTGGGGGCCGCGAACGCGGCGCACATTCTGCGTGGCCGCACCGGGAAGACGCTGCGGGCCTTTCTGAAGTCGGGGCGAGGTCCGCAAGAGCCCGAACTGGAGCGCGAGCTGGCAGCGCTGGCGGCGCTCGACCCGGACATCGCCGATTCCTTGCAACGGATCGCCGCGCTGACGACTCAAAAAACGAAGCGATCGCAGGCTATGCGCTAGTTTCTCGGAACCTTCGTCCTGCACGCAGCGTATACAAAACAAGTCTTAGCAAGTGGAGGCATTTATGCGCGCCGTCCTATTCTCGCTAGCTGTTGGACTGCTGACATTTCCCGGCTCTCTGTGCGCCGCTCCGAAGCTATCGTGCGACTCGAATGAGGGCGCCAGGCTTTCAACCACGCAGACTTTATCGTTCGACCCCGATGGCGTGATCCAGATCGAGCAGTCGTTCGGCGACCTGGAGATTGAAGGATGGGACCGCGCCGAAGTAGAAATTACGACCATTCACCACAGCTTGGCGAGCCGGTCGATGACGCTGACGGCGCTGAAGCAGGGTGAAGACCGGCTGAAGATCTCGACCGGGCGGGCGGAGCGCGGCGGCACGGGGCTGCAATATATTATCAAGGCTCCCGCAAGGGCCACGCTGGTGTTGCACCACCACGCCGGCGGCATCAAATTCGCGCACTTCGCGGGGGATGTCGAGGTGAGCCAGCCATCCAAGGGCGAGGCGGGAAGCCGCAACATAAAATGGTGATTCCGTCCGGGGTATTGTGCCCAACTCGGGTTGAGCCTGGAAACCGATGCTGAAGGTGTGAAGTACGCGCCGAGAATGCTCGCGGATTACGCGGAAATAGGGCGCATGACGGATTTCAGTTCTGACGAGAAAATGCTCAAATTCCGGAGTTGTTTAAGCACGCGTGTACGACGAAGAATCCTTTTTCATTAGCGATGAAGCGGCAGCCTGGGATTTTTCTATGGCCATGGAAGCTGCTGCCACGGCTCAAATACATCTCGCAAAAGCGGCGGACAGCGGTAGCAGCGCTGTATGCTGGAGCCCGCTCGTACGAAATGAAATTTCCGTTGTTCATGGCGCGCATATCTTCGGTTGCAGAGCGGCCGGCGCCAACTGTCTGAAGTCCCCGAGATTGAACGTGTAAATTCGCTCCACCGCGCACTTTGCGGCGCAGCGTAGCAGCAGGGCGTCGTAGATTTTCGCGCCGGTCCATCCGCCGCTTGCCATCGCGTTCAGGGCTTCCAGGTAGTCCGTCTTATCGAGCGATATGACCTCGAAATGCGGCAGGATGTTGCTGGAGATGATGCGTGCCGCCTCAACCGGGTGTATCCGCGGCTGAACCGGGAGGCGCGTGAGCGCGGCAAACAGTTCCGCCATCGAGTGCATGCCTATAAACCCCTTGTCCTGCCCCGCGGCTACGCGCAGCAGCGCAGACCGGGCTTGCGCGTAATGTGGATGGCTTTGCTCCGAGCCCGCAACGAGAACTGTCGTGTCGAAGAAAATATCCAACTGGCTACGCTTTTATAAAGGATGCAATCCGCTCCTCGCGCACGTCCTCGAGTATGCGCTCCCAGTTTGCCCCCGGCTCCGCCCTGCCCTGATGAACCCACAGACCATCGACCTTGATCATGGAAGGCCGTTGCTCGACTCGCTTAAGGAGCACGCCCTCCGGTTTCTCCACAGCCTCCAGCGCCGTGCCGGGCTTTAGGCCGAGCCTTTGACGGAGAGGCTTGGGAAGGACGATCCGGCCCGCCTTATCGATCTTCAGCTCCATACCATTTACAATGCCATATGCCATAAAGAATGGCAACAGCGCAATTTAAATGGCTATACCAGCGCGCCACAGCGCATAGCCGACCGCCTGGCGGAAATAGAGCCAGCGCTCGCGCCAACCGCCCTGGCCGATGGAGGGGCGAGGCGATCCGTATACCTTCATCCCGCTGGCCTGCAGCATCTTCTTGACGCGATAAATGTGGTACCCGTCGCTGACCACGAGGGCCGATCTCAGGTTCATGCGGCGCATGATCTCACCCACTGCCACGATGCTTTGCGCGGTGCTCTCGCCTTCATTTTCAACCGTGATGGCCTCGGCTGGAACCCCATGGCGGGTGAGATAGCTGCGCGCCACGGCGCCTTCGGTAAATACGGGATCGCCGCCCGCGCCGCCGGTCGTGATGATGCGCGGCGCGAGGCCTTTGAGATAGAGAAAGAGGGCGTGATTCAGGCGCGCTTCGAGCACCGGCGAGGGGCGGCCGCGATACTCCGCCGCGCCGAGCACGACGATGGCGTCGGCGGAATGCTCTTCATCGACGGTGGATTCTTTCTGGATCTGGGCCGCGACATGCCCCAGGTAGCCCAGCGCCACCGCAACGAGCAGTAGCGCCAAGCCAACGATCCATTTCATGATAGATATGTCCGAAAGCCGAGGCGGACTTGGGCAGCGCAACGCCCACACCATATTGTATGCAGGTACTCACCAGCGCGCGGAATCCGCTGCTCAAAGACGTGCGCCGCGCGGTGCTGCGCGGCGGTCTTACGGACCAGGGGCTATGCGTGGCGGAGGGGTTTCACCTGCTCGAAGAGGCGCTGCGCGGCGACTGCGAGATCCCGCAGGTTTTCGCGGCGGAAAACGTGCGCTCGGCGGTGGAGAGCCACGTGCGCGGGCTGAAGCACGTGCGCGTCACGGCTCTGTCCGAGGAGCTGTTCGACTCGCTGTCGACGACTGAGACGAGCCAGGGCGTGATCGCGTTAGTGCGGCCGCCGGCATGGACGCTGGAGCAGCTTTTCCGCGGGCGGACGCTGCTGGTCGTGGTGGATGGCTTGCAGGATCCCGGGAACGCCGGGGCCATCGTGCGCTCGGCGGAAGCGTTTGGAGCCACGGGCGTCGCACTGCTGAAGGGAGCGGTGAATCCGTATAATCCGAAGTGCCTGCGGGCGTCGGCAGGCTCGATGTTCCGGATGCCGCTGGTGGCCGGATTGGAGGAGCGTCTGCTGCTCGCCGCAATCGATCAGCGCAAGCTGGAGACGTATGCGCTGATGCCGGGCGGCTCGCTGGACGTTTCGCAGGCGTCGTTCGAGCGGCGTTGCGCGATCGTGGTGGGAAGCGAAGGGCGCGGAGTGAGCGAACGTCTGCGCGCGAAAGCAATTGATGTGCGCATTCCTACCGTCGCGGTGGAGTCGTTGAATGCGGCATTGGCGGCGGGCATCGCGTTGTACGAAGCGAGGCGGCAAAGGATGAACCTCCCGTGAGTCTTTTCGAGAGCAACGTCCTACCCGGCGATGCGCCCGGGAAGCGGCCTTTGGCGGAGCGCATGCGGCCCAAATCGCTCGATGAGTTCGTGGGTCAGGAGCACATTCTCGCGCCCGGTAAGCCGCTGCGGATGCAGATCGAGCGCGACGAGCTCAGCTCCATGATCCTATGGGGACCGCCGGGCGTAGGCAAGACGACGCTGGCGCAACTGGTGGCGCGTCTGACGCGCTGCGATTTCGTGCCGTTCAGCGCGGTGCTGAGCGGAATCAAGGAAATCAAGACCGTCATGGCGGAAGCGGAGCGTAACCGCCGCATGGGCCGGCGCACGGTCATTTTCGTCGACGAGATTCATCGCTTCAACAAGGCCCAGCAGGACGCATTTTTACCCTACGTGGAGCGCGGCGACGTGATTCTGATCGGCGCCACCACGGAGAATCCGTCCTTCGAGGTAATCGCGGCGCTGCTCTCGCGCGCTAAGGTCTACGCCTTGCGCCCGCTCACCGAAGACGAGATCGTGACGCTGTTGGAGCGCGCGCTTGGCGGTATTGGCGGTGCGCGGCTCCCCGGATCTGCTGCGGCAGATCGCCGTATATTCGAACGGCGACGCGCGCATCGCCTACAACGTCCTGGAACTCGCGACCGCGGCCGCACAGGAGGGGGAGATCACGCCCGCCAGCATCGAGGATGCGCTGCAGCGCAAGATGCTGCTGTACGACAAGTCCGGCGAGGAACACTATAATCTGATCTCGGCGCTGCACAAATCGGTGCGCTCGAGCGACGTGGATGCATCGCTGTATTGGTTGGGCCGCATGCTGGCGGCGGGCGAGGACCGCTTGTATATCGCGCGCCGCCTGGTTCGCATGGCCATCGAAGATATTGGGCTGGCCGATCCGCGGGCGCTGGAGCAGGCCATCGCGGCGATGCAGACCGTTCATTTTCTAGGCGAGCCGGAGGGCGACCAGGCGCTGGCGCAGCTTGCGATCTATCTGGCGGCCGCGCCGAAATCGGACGCGGCATATCGCGCGCTGAACTCCGTGATGGAGGAGATTCAAACGCATCGCGCCGAACCAGTCCCGCTGCAGCTTCGCAATGCGCCGACGCGCGCCATGAAGGATTGGGGATACGGCAAGGGCTATCGCCACGCGCATAATTTCGAGGACGCGGTAACGGACATGCAGTGCCTTCCCGATTCTCTGGCGGGACGGATCTTCTATGAGCCGATGGAGCGAGGCGCGGAGCAGCGTCTCAAGGAACGGATCGAGGAACTGCGCCGGCGCCGCCAAAAACAGGCGCGAGAATGAGAGAGCCCGCGCGAGGGTACCACTAGCGGTTGAAGCGCGAGTACTACTTGAAAATGGTCCGTTGCTTCTATTGTCCCCGCGGCGCCTGTACGTCAATCTGAATTGTCATGATTAATGGCATCGTTATGGGGGACAAGGCCTTGAACACGGCGAAACAAACAAATGAGCGTAGAGCATCGGACCGCTTCCCAATGGAGCGGGAGGTCCGGTACAAGATGGTAAGCCGCAAGACGAGCGATGCGACGGGCTCGGGCAAGACCGTGAACATGAGCAGCGGCGGCGTCCTGTTTACGACCGAAGGCTTGCTGGTTCCGGGAAAGCAGGTGGAGCTGGCCATAAGCTGGCCGGTGCAACTGGACAGCAAGGTGCCCTTAAAGCTGGTGGCGCGGGGGCGCGTGGTGCGCGCCGAAGAGGGTATGGCGGCGATCGAGATTCAGCAATACGAATTCCGCACGCAGGCGGGACAAGCGCACGCTTAGGATGCGCGGCGAGCTAGCGCCGCGCTGAAAACTGGCTCATCACGACGGCCTTCCCCGTTCGTATCGACTCTTTCGCGGCCTCGATGATCTCGATCACTCCGACGTTGATATCGATCGCCGTGAGGCCCTCTATGGGCTTGTTGTCGCGTATCGCGCTCACCATGTAAGCGATGGGCTCGGATTGATCGGCGGGCAGAGGCGCGGCGGGGATCTCCTGCGATTCCCGGCCCTTCTGCATAGTGGCCCCGGACTGCTTCATATAAATACTGCCGCCTTCGCCGCGGCGGGCGCCCACGCCGTATATCTCAAGATCCTGGAAACTGCGCGGCAAATCCCACGATGCCTCGAAAATGCCCACCGCGTTGGGATAGGACAGCATCAGATCGGCGTTGTCCTCCACCTTCGGGAACGTCTCCGGGCGCAGATGGTTCGCCTGCGCATACACTTTTTCGGGCCGGCCAAGATACCATAGACTCCACAGCGCGTTATAGCAGCCGAAATCCATCAGCGCGCCGGCCCCATTTTTCACGGGATCGGTGAGCCAGGCGAAGAAATACTTATTGCGGGGGCCTTCGGATCCGGGACCGCCATGGCCCACGATGCCGTGAAGACGCCATACCTTGCCGATCGAGCCGGAATCGGCCTCCTTCTTGGCGGCGTAGTTCGATGGCCACCACGCCATCTGATAATTCGTCATCACTCGGACGTTATATTTGCGCGCGAGGTCGCGAATGGCGGCGGCATCATGGTACGTGGATGCCAGCGGCTTCTCGAACATGATGTTAATATGCCGCGGAGCGCACGCCTGGGCGATCTCGAGATGACGGTTATTTTCAACGAAAGCCCAAACGATGTCGGGCTTTTGCTCGTCGAGCATTTTGACGTAATCGCCGTAGTAGGTGACGTTGGCCCCGAGTTTCCTGGCCTCGGCGACGAGCTCCGGGTTCGATTCCGCGATGGCGGTCAGCTTGGCCCCCCGCGCGTTCAGCATGTGCGGCAGGTGTCCCCAGACGTGCGAGTGCACCAGGCCGACGACCGCGATCTTATACTCCTGGGCGCCGAGAGGGAGCATGAGTGGAAGGATCGCGGCCGCCAGCGCTTTGAACATTTGAGTGTTTCCTGTTTCCTAATTGGGTCAGTCCGGTCAGCGCCGGTCGCACTCCTCGGCGGCGCGCAGTTGCCGCATCGCCTCGTCGGTGGCGCGCATGGCATCGCGCTTGTGGCCGCAGAAATCATGCGCGGAATGCTCCAGCTCGTTACGCGCTTCGCGCAGCGATTCGAGCGCGCCATGGATGCGAGAGTGGCGTTCCTGTGTAATCCCCGTTTGCGGCAGGCAAACGACACCCATTACGACCATCGCTGCCCAAGGCAGCAGGTTCAGTACGCGTTTCATATCGATATCCCCTTCTGGTTCTGGTTTGGTACTGCTTCAGTGATTCTAATCGAAATCGCGGCGCGCGTGAGAGCGCGCATTCTGCTATCCTCAAACCGCGGAACATGGCGAGCGATTTGCCCGAGATCGACTTCCAGCGCTTCTGGCGGCGGCTGCAGCAATTAGGTCTCAACGCTTACGAAGCGCGCAGTTACCTGGTCCTCGTCGGGCACCCCAGGTTCAAGGCTTTGGAGCTTGCCGCGCGGGCCCACGTTCCTCGGCAGAAGATTTACGAAGTTCTGGACAGTCTTGTGGAAAAGGGATTTGCGCAGGTCGTCCAGGAGAAGACGAAATTGTTTTCGGCCGTCGAGCCCAGCCTGGCGATTCCAAGTTATTTGGCGAAGCGGGCGCAGGTGTTGCAGCAGGAATTCACGGACCAGGGCCGCATGGCGGGCGGTCTTATCGAAGATCTGGCCGCTTCCTATTCGGAAGGGCAGGGCGGGCGCGGCACGCTCGACTTCTTACGCATCGTGAGCGACCCCGGGCAGACAGCGCTGCAATACCGCAAGATGCTGTCGGAAGTGCGGCGCGAATATCTCGAATTTTCGCGTCCGCCGCACGCCGTCGATCCGCTTGACGAACAGCTCGTCAAGAGCGCGCGGGAACGCGGCGTATCCTGCCGGCTACTAATCGAATCGGGTACGCTCGACGAGGCGCACCGCCAACGTCTCGAAGAATACGCAATGAACGGAGTGGAAGTGCGGCAGGCCGCCTCGCTGCCTCTGAAGCTGGCGTTATTCGACGGCGAGCGGGGATTAATCGCATTGCTTGATCCGGTGATCACGAAACCGTCGTGGACTTCCGTCGTGTTTGAACACGCCGGCCTGGGCGAGGCCATGAAGGGCCTGTTTGAAAATTACTGGAAAGGCTCGGAAGCGAGCCGCAACGCCTCGGCGGGAAAGCTGTTGTAGACGCGCATCGCTTCCTAGCTTGTCTTATGCGCGTGGAGCTCCCGCTCCGCGGCGGCGATTCGCTCCCGCATCGCGGAGCTGAAGCGGCTGGCGGCTAGCGCGGCGAGCGCCGCCGCGGCCAAGTCGTCTGTGCCCAGGCCATGCGCGCCTTTTGACACGATTGATAGGAGGAATTCGGCGGATTCGGAAAGCGGGGATGCGCCGAAGGATGGGAGCAGCGCATGGCGCGCCTCCGGCGGCAGCGGCCGATGCCAAAATTCGATCGCCAACTGGAGACCTTGCTGCTCGCGCGATTGCGCCAGCGCCGCGGCCGCTTCCAGCCGCACGTCTGGATCGCTCGCCTTCAAGAATCGGCCGATAAACTGGACCGATTCTTTTGGCTCCAGGCCAAGCAGCGCGGCGAAACACTGCCCGGTGACCTCCGGCTCGCGGTCGCCCAACATCGCTTTGAGCCGTAGCAGCAGAGCGCCTTCGGGCCGGCCGAGCTGCGCGATCGCGATCGCGGCGTCGATGCGGACCGGCTTTTCGGCGTCGGCCAGAGCGTCGGCGAGATGCATCAGGATTTCAAGATCGTCAAGGTGGCAATCGACGAGCGCCAGGGCGCAAGCGCCTCGCAGAGCCGTGGCCGAATCTTCGCGGCCGCCCCACACCGGCTCGAGCTGCACATGCGAGATGCCGCGCAGAAACACCGCGGGGCCGCGATGCCCGAGGTCCTTCAGCGCTTTTGCAATGGCGTTCTTCGCCCAGCATTGCGGATCGGTTTTCACGGGGTCGATGAGGAAGCGGTCGAATGCGGCGAGCAGGTCCGGCGCGAGTTCTGCCAATTGCAATTCGGCGGCAATGGCGGCGGCTTTCGAGACGAAATAATTATTGCGATCCTGGAGAGCCTTGCGGAGCTGCTCGATAGCGGCCGCCTTATCAGCCGCCTGCCGCAGACTATCCAGGCATTTCAATTTCTGGTCGAAAGCCTGCTTGGTCATTTTTTTTAGCGGCGCGACGACTTAGCTGAGGTAAGATTCAGTAGAAAGGAAAACCAATGCTTATTATCCTGCTGATCGTCATTTTGTTGTTAATCGGCGGAGGCGGAGGATATTACGGCTACGGCCGCTGGGGTTACGGGGGCGGGGCGGGAATCGGGTTAGGCACAATCATCGTGATTCTCATCATCGCCTATCTTTTGGGACTTTTCCGCTAGCGGGTAGCACTTTCAGCTAGCGGGTCGGGGCTTTTCCGGCAGCCCGCTTGATGGCCATTAGCAGCGGCCGGACCTCCATTGCGGCGGTCCGGCTTGCGATAAGATTGGTACCTGCTTCGGACATGATGTTGATTTCACTAACACGGGGGGCGGATGAAGTACTACATTAGCCGCGGCGGACAACAGTACGGGCCCTATGCGCTGGCCGATCTTCAGAACATGCTGGCGCAGGGCCAAGTTGCGGCGAACGATCTGGCGTGGGGAGAAGGGATGCCGGAATGGCTGCCCCTTTCGCAGGTATTGGGAAGCGCGGCGGGCTCGACGCCCGCGCCGCAGCCATATGCGCCGGCCGCGCCCCAACACCCTCCGCAACAAACGCCGCAACAGGCGCAGTATCAGCCACCGCAGGCGCAATACGGCGCGCCGCCATATAATCCGAATCCGGCGTATAACGCATACGCAACGCCCACGCCTGGAGCCGGTCCAGCGCCGCCCTCGCTGCACTGGGCATTGGTTTTGATTCTGACGATTGTGACGTGCGGCATTTTTGGCCTGGTATGGGCTTTTGTCGAGGCTAATTTTGTTAAGAAGCTCGATCCCAAGAGCAAGGCGATCCTGTTTTTCGCTCTTGTCGTTTTGTGCGCTTGCGCAAATTGGGCCCTGGCCTTCATGATTTTCGGCGCGCTACGGTCCGGAGGCCTGGGCGCGGCATCCGGCATTAGGGCACTTTCGAACATTATCGCAATCGCAAGCTGGGTTTTATACCTCATCGCGGTGTATGGCATGAAAAGCTCGCTCGAGAACTACTACAACAGCGTCGAGCCGATCGGTCTGCGTTTGAACGGCGTGATGGTGTTCTTTTTCGCGATCTTTTATTTCCAGTATCATTTCACGCGCATTGCCCAATGGAAACAGACGGGCCGATTAGCATGACGCGCATGAAGCGGGGCGGGTCGGCATGAAATACTACTTGAGCCGCGCGGGCCGGCAGTACGGGCCGTATACGCTCGAAGATCTGCGCAACATGAGCGCACAAGGTTTGATCGATGCGATGAACGATGTGGCGTGGGCCGAGGGTATGCCCTCGTGGGTTCCGGTGGGTGAGGTGTTGGGTGGAGCCGCGGCGCTGGTCGCGCAGCTACCCGCGGCGTATTCCGCGCCGGCGCAGCCATACTCACCGCCCGGGCCGCAGTCGGGGGTTCCCGTTTACGGGGGAGGCGCGGCCGCGTATGGCGCGGCAGCCGCGCCGGCGTACAATGCAACATATGCCCCGCAGCCAAGCGCCGCGGGACCCATACCCCCGAACCTGCATTGGGGCGTAGTTCTTTTGCTGGCCTGCGTCACCGGCGTGTTCGGACTGATTTGGGTATTCATCCAGGCCAACTTCGTCAAGAAAATCGATCCGGCGAGCACGGCGCGAAAGTTGTACGGCGTCGCCATGCTCGCGTTTCCGGCGGCCCTGGTGCTTTTTTTCGTACTTGTGTTTGGGGTCAGCCCGGCCGGCCGCGCGCTTATAATGGCTCCCGCTGGACTGATCCTTTTCGCGGGCTACTTCGTGGCGCTCGCGTGCATCATTACGGGACATTTCAGCATGCGCCGGTCGATCCAAAACTACTACAACACGGTCGAGCCGATCGGGCTGCGGCTGGATGGCGTGATGACGTTTTTTTTTAATATCCTGTACTTCCAATATCATTTCTCGCGCATCGCGAACTGGAAGACCACGGGACGCCTCTATTAGTGGGCCGAATCGCTCTCGACCGCTTCGTCGGCGGCTGCCACCGGGCGGACAACGTCGACCACGACGGCCACGACCAGGATAGCCATCGGCGCAAGGAGCGATAGAAGCGCAAAACGCTCCTCAGCGAAGACTCCGCACACTGCCCCGGCAAAGAACCCGGTCCACAGGCCGGCCGTAAGCGCGGCGTGCTGCACAGACTTCCGGCGGGGAGAGAGGCGCAGGACGCGGCGCAGACGATGCGGGAACCGATGCCTCATGCGATCGTAAAACCAGAACGAATAATCGACGGCCGCTTCGGAGAATTTGGAAAGCGATCCGGTCAGATAGGTCGTGTAGACGCGCAGTCCGTTGATGCGGGTGACGGTTACCGTCTGCATTCCCATTGCGGCGGCGGGCAGGGCCAGCATCGCGTAGGCGACCCAAGGCGCGGGAGCTTGCAACTCGCCATTGGCGCCCAGATAGCGCGAGCCTGCCACGATGAAGCAGGCGAGAAGAACCAGCTCGGTTATCAACGCGACCGAGAACGAAGAATGGAAGCCGCGGCGGCGGGCGATTTTGGTGGTAGCGGCGCTGTATAGCAGCCCCGCGATGAACGGCAGGATCGGCCAGCCATGGTAGAACGCGTCTTGCCATTTCGATTCCGCGATACTGTCGGCGAAACCGGCCGTGTTGCCGGTCATGTGGCTGGAATAGACGTGATAGAGCACCAGCCAACTGACAACATCGACGAAGCCGGCGGCCCAGGCCATCGACACGGCCAGGAATGCTTTGGGGTGGGCGGCGAGCGGATTCGAGGCCGGCGTCATCGGGAGCGATTACTCGGGGGCTTGTTGCAGCGCGGAGATCGAGCGTCGCATACGGTCGTAATGCGATCCTTTCCAATACGCGCGCCCGCATTGCGGGCAGTCCTGGAACTCGTGGTGCAATTCGGCCGCGCGCGTCGGAACGCGATCGCGAACCCGGTCCAGCGAGACAGGCTGCAATACGCCGTTGCACGCCAGGCAGCGGGTAAAAGGGCGGATGCGGCGCGCCAGATCGAAGCGTTGTACGATGGCGGCGGCCTGCAGGCGGCTGTCCGTTTCGCGTACCCAGTAACCGCGCGTTACGGCCGCGCGCTTCAGAAGTCCGCGGTCGCGCGTCAGAAGGATGCGATGGCTGGCGGCGCAGACGGCAGCAATCTCCGCGTCGGTGGCGCAACTGCGATAGAGCGTGTCGAAGCCGAGCATGCGCAAATAGGCGGCGAGCTTGCCGAGGTGTACATCGAGGATGAAGGTCGGGTCGCGCAACGGCTCGGGCCGGACACGAAGCTGCGGAGCGATATCGATCGACTCGAACATCGGATAGACGGCGATGCGATCGTGGTCGCGGACGAGGTACGAGAAATCGACGGACTCGCCGTTGGCGAGGATGAGGTCGATCTCGGAGTGGGGCACACCGAAACTCTCGATCATGTCTTTGACCGAGGACGACGCGTGAAAGGCGCGCTCCAATGTCGCCTGACGCTGGTGCGGCGGGAGATGATCGTTCAACTCGGCGTAGAAGCGAAAGGCGGCGCGCGATGGCCCGGCCACACGCCCATGTTAGCGCCGCTTCCTTTTAGCGTCCTACTGTCCGACTCGAATAACGCGTTTGCGGGCGAGGAAAATCCGCCGATGGTGATGACGACAACTTGATCCCCGTTCGGGACCGCTTCCGGCACGCGCACGTTCAACTGGTATAAGCCGGCGTTACCGGGAACCAACTCCGGCGTAAAGAATGTCGGCTGCGTCCACGGCGATTCCTCCGAACGAGACGGTAACTGGGGCATTAACCTGCGCGGCGGCACCGGGGATATCGCCGGGCTGGGCGGGGGTTGAAGCCGGCGCCCGAGGTCATGCCGATGTCGACCCACCATACAACAGCTACTGCCGGAAGCAACTGAGCGCTTCTTACGGACCAGAAATGGCCCGCGAACTCTGGGATTGCTTCACCATCCACTATACACCCACGTATGGAAGTTAGCTCAACGAGGCGGAGATCGAAATCGGAATCTTCGCGCGGCAATGCTTGCGCCGCAGGAGAATCCCCGACCTCAAGACCCTCCGCCGAGAGGCGCATGCCTGGAATCGCAGAATGAATCGCGATCGCATCAAGATCAACTGGAAGTTCGATCGAAAGCCGCCCGCCGGAAGTTCGGTTATAAAAGCAAAGCCTTTAGACGGTCAAAGACTTAGAGAGAACAGACACAGGATAATAGCTGCTGCGCAAAGCTTAGAGCATCGTGAACGCTCAAGCCATAGGAATTCCATTGTGTTAGTGGGAACCATGTACAAGCTGTCTTTGTAGACGGTCCCCGGAATCACCGCAATCCCGAGACCCCGACGGAACCCGCGGCCACGAGATGAAGAATCTGCAAAGGACCACCGTAGTCCAAGATCGCATCCTTGCTGGGCCACCGTGAATGATAATCTTCCGAAACGATGGGGCGTATGCTCGCCCGGCGCGAGCGGCGAATGACCCACAATACTTCCGGTCCTTCCTTATACGTGCGGCTTTTGCCGCCGAAGGCGGCTCCATAGTTGCGCAAAGCGGCTACTCCCACCCAGGCGCCGACAAAGATCCGTTGCTAAATCCACGCCGATTAGAGCAATGAGGTGACAGCATGCGCAGAAGGCCACTAGCGGATCGCGGGACACGTTGTAATCGCGACGAACCGACGAACTGTCTCTGATGCGGATGCGACTAACGTACTCAACTGCTTCTGTGCGGGAATTGTTAAACGGAAACCAAGCTCCATGCCTATGCTGGTAAATCAGCTGATTTCTCATGCCAGACAACCATGTTCCGCCGCCGAGTCCGCCCGACGAAAGAACGTTTTGAATTTCAGAGGTTTCGCCGACCACGGCAGTTGCCTCTGGCTCATTGAGTGAAGCTACCTCCTGAGCTAAGTCCCCCAGAAAGGAATAAAAACACCTCCAGAATTGGTCGTGAGCACCGCCACTATCCGCAAGTCTGCCAAGTTCAAAATCGAGTGAGAGCTGCGGGCTCTGGTCCAGGCGACAGAGATATACGCCCGTGCTTAGCTGTATTGCCGGGTCAAAAAGCGAGGCTATTTGGGTCATGCGGGCCGCCTGGCTTCCTCCGATTCTAAGGACGCATAATGATCCGAGGGTGAGTTTTTCTGCAAGAAAAAGGAGAGAGTCGCTATGAAGAGACAATACCAAATCGAACAGCAACGAGCCGTGCAGCAATTCCGCCGGATCGCCACCGAACAGAATCCGAACATTCAAATGACGCTCCCTTGGTTGACATCGTCGTTTGTTGAAGGAGGGCTGGGTAACCTGCTGCGGCAGGCTGGGTTGGAGTTGATGCACCTGGTCATGGACGAGGAAGTAAAGTCGCTAGCCGGCGAGCGCCATCAGCAGCAGGAAGGACGGCGCGTGCATCGCTGGGGCAAGGAAGACGGATATTGCGTGGTGGACGGGCAGAAGGTGCCGATCCGCAGGACACGGCTGCGCACGGCCGAAAACCGCGAGCAACGTTTGGGCAGTTACGAAATGTTCCAGCGTAGTGGGCCGATGCAGGCCAGCGTATGGGACAAGATGATGCGCGGTTTGTCGACGCGCAATTACGGCGCAGTGGTGAAGGATTTCCAGGACGCCTATGGAATCGAGAAGTTCGCGGTGAGCGAGAACTTCATCGAAGCCAGTCGCGAGAAAGTGAAGCAATTGATGGAGCGGCCGCTGACGGGCCTGCAGCTGTGCGCGGTGCTGATTGACGGCACGCCGTTCAAGGATCGACAGATGGTTGTAGCGCTTGGTATTGGCTGCGATGGACGCAAAATGGTGCTGGGTATCCGCGAAGGAGCAACGGAGAATACAACGGTGGTGAGCAGTCTTCTCAATGAACTGGTGGAGCGCGGCTTGGACTTCTCGACGCCGCGGCTTTACATTTTGGACGGAGGCAAAGCGCTGCAGGCGGCGGTGCGCAAGCATGCGGGCGAGGCCGCGTTCATCCAACGCTGCCAAGTTCATAAAAGACGCAACGTCGTGGATCATTTGCCGGACGAACATAAAACCGACGTCAGGAGAAAACTCCAGAACGCCTACTCGATGGCAGACTACGCTGACGCTAAGCACGCGCTGGAGCGTTTGCGCCGCGAGCTCATGGATCTCAATCCGAGCGCGGCGCGCAGCCTGGAAGAGGGCATGGAGGAAACTCTCACTGTACACAGGCTACGCGTACCGGACCAACTCCGGCGCACTCTCAGTTGCACGAACGTCATTGAGTCCGCTTTTTCTATCGTCGAGAACGTTTGCCGGAATGTGAAACGCTGGCGGAATGGCGATCAAATTGAGCGGTGGGTCGGTTGGGGCTGCTCGTTGCCGAGCGGCAGTTCGTAAGGTCATCGGTTATCGCATATTATTGCTGCTTGCTGCGATGGCAACGACGATTCAAAGAAGCCGATTGCGAAACGAGCCGCAGTTTATCTTTTGGATGAGAGCGGCATCACCACAGAATGACGCCGCTACGGGCGCGCTCAGGAGTTTGCGTGTCAGGAGGGCACGCCGGGCAAATGGCGGACTCTGACCTCTCGGCGCCATCGGCTCCAAGGATGGGTCGCACCATGACGGTCGAATCGCCATCGGGAAGATGGGGCTTACAATCTCTGCGAAATTGCCGGACGAGTAGTCCCCGGAGTACCTATCTGAAACGCGCTGTCCAACGGAAGCAAATAGACCCATAACTGCCCTGAATACGACAGGCTTGGCTAACAACGGAGTGGCTGACTTTCTTTGCAGAGCCGTGGACGTGCTGATAAGATAATTATTTAGAATTTTGTAAATTTCTTCTGGTCCCTTATCCGGGAATAAGTCAAGAAGCGGCTTTACGGCTGAATTGAACGTAACTCGCGTGATCTTGTTCTTTTCGGTTTCGAACGGAGCCATCAAGCCCTTGAGGGCGCTTCCCAACTCGGAGTGAAATCGGTCGAAGATGTCACGGAGAGTCCCTTCGCTAGAATCTTCGATTTCAGCAAGCCGTTTGATATCCAGCAGCAACTGGGCCGGTACCGGCCTCTGCTTAGTATTTATATCGATGAAAAGGCGAGACTCGTCTCGCCTCGACAGTCCGTTGTAGATGACTACGGGTACGCGAAGCGGCGTCTTCGCTTTCGAAAAACCGAAGACGCGATGCTGGCCATCGAGAATTAAGAACGCGCCTGGACGATCCAGAAATTCGAGCGTCTTGCCTTTCCCAATTATTCTCAATTCTGCCGAGGGCTGAGCTGACAGAACAATCGAGTTGGGTATCGTGCCAAGGCCTTCGTCGATGTATTGCGCTATCTCTTTCGCACGCTTCTCGTCTAGCTCCCTTTGGAAGCCTTGTCTCGGATCTTCCTTGCGAGTGGTTACTGTACAAGTTCTCGCGAGCACGTCGGAGGGCATGGTCAACGTATAGAAGGACCGGCTACCCTGCCGGACCAGACTCACGCTGTAGCGCAAGCGCGGCAATTCCTCAGGGGGTGTTTTGCGCCGGGAGGGCGCAGATGATTCCGCGACTTGGCTCAATGTCCGTCCTTTCGATCCATTCAATGTTTATATTATTCTACCCGCCACACGGAGCCCTCCTCGGCCTTGTCCGGCGGGAGATGATCGTTCAACTCGGCGTAGAAGCGAAAGGCGGCGCGCGATGGCCCGGCCACACGCCCATGTTAGCGCCGCTTCCTTTTAGCGTCCTACTGTCCGACTCGAATGAACGCGTTTGCGGGCGAGGAAAATCCGCCGATGGTGATGACGACAACTAGATCCCCGTTCGAGACCGCTTCCGGCACGCGCAAGTTCAACTGGTATAAGCCGGCGTTACCGGGAACAACTCCGGCGTAAAGAATGTCGGCTGCGTCCACGGCGATTCCTCCGAACGAGACGGTAACGGGGGCATTAACCTGTGCGGCGGCGCGGGGGATATCGCCGGGCTGGGCGGGCGTGAAGCTCGCGCCCGAGGTCAGCCCCGGCGCTCCGGCGTAAGAACCGGTAATGGCATTGATCGCGGCGATAGGTCATGGCCGTCCGGGTTCAACAAAAATAGAAAAACTCCGGAGAGGCGGACTGCATTGTTACCGGCGCCGCATTGCTTGTCTGCGCGCCGGCGGCATCGCAGTTTGTGGTCACTTGGATGCTTGCGTTCCTACCTAAAAGTCATTCGCGAGAAATGCTCCGAGGCGCTTCACATCCTCGATCGTTTTCACATCGTGGCGAAAATGAACAAGGCGCTGGACGAAGTCCGAGCGGGAGAATCGCGCCGCATGGCAAGCGAGGCGGCGTGCCCGTGCTGAGGAAGTCGCGCTGGCTGCTGCTCAAACGCGAAGCGAATCTGAAGACGGAACAGCGCTTCCGGTTGCGCGATCTGCTCCGTTACAACCTGAAGACCTTACGTGCTTACGTTCTTAAGGAAACCTTTCAGCAGCTCTGGGATTACAACTCGCCCGTATGGGCCAAAAAGTTCCTCGATGACTGATGTCGCCAAGTGATGCGCTCGCGCATCGCGCCCATGAAGAACATCGTCCGGTCTCTCCGCCTGCACCGCGAACTGATCCTCAACTATTTCCGCGCTCAGAAGCTGCTTTCCAGCGGAGTTGTCACTCATTGGCAAGTTGCCCGAGCCGGAATCGACCCACGAATTGTTCTGACGAACCCTAAAATTCAAATCTGCCCGAAAGCTGCAGACGGCGCGGCGGCTTTGCCGCGACCGCCTGGCCAAAGAACGGCGAACTGAGGTCGCCGACAAAGGTCGCGTAGTTGACCCGGTTCGTCACGTTGAACGCGTCCAGACCAACCGTAAATCGCGGTCCTTCTTTCTTCTGCGTTAAGAGGAAAACGTGCGACCAGCGCAGGTCCAGCTCCGCGAAGCCCGGGCCTTCGAGGGAATTGCGGGGGACGCCCGGCGGACGGGCATTAGCGTACCCTGTATGGTACTCGTCGAGACCCGTTGTTTCCGTGTAGGGCATTCCGGAATTCATGAACAAGCCGACGCCAATATCGAGATACTTCGCGGCATGAATCGTCCCGAGCAGGTTGAGCCTGTGGCGGGCGTCGTAGTCGGCCCGCGACCATTCGCCGGAGAGATCGTAATTGTTGGCCGGGAAGGCATTAATCCCCGCGCCGCGCGTGCTGATCGAATAATTGCCGGGAACATCGTTGTAGGTGCGGCCCAGCGTGTATTGCGCCATGCCCTGAAAAAAGCGCGTGAGCCGCCCGCGAAAGGCGATCTCCAAGGAATTGCTTTCAAGATGCCCGGACGATTCGATCTGCCGGTACACTCCGATGGCGGGATTGGGCCGCGCCGCATAATCTGGCGGCAATGGGGCGTTTACATCGCGGGAGCGGAACAGCCCCACGCCCCGCGAGGCCCAATATGTAATCGACAGTGTGGAGCCCGGATGAAGCTGCCGTTCCAAACCCATGCTGAATTGCGCGAGGTAGGGCAGCTTCACCGTGGGATCGAGCCGCGTGATGGAGGTGGGCATGGCGGCCAGCGCCGCGGGATCGGGAATCGCGGGATAGGAGGGATCGGTCAAGACCACCTGGCGCAGACGCAATCCGTTGTAGCGCTCCAGATCGAAGATGGGCGCGTTACCGGTGCGGTCGTAAAAGATTCCGCCTCCAGTCCGCAACACCGTCCTGTGGCTCTTCCCCATCGCATAGGCAAGGGACAGGCGCGGCGAGACGTTGTTGTTGTCGTGAAAATAATTTTGCCAGTCGTAGCGCACGCCCGCGGAAATCGTGAGGTTGGGCCGCATACGATAATCGTCCTGGACAAAGCCGCCCAACACCGTTTCGACGAAGACGACGTGCCCGTCTCCCTGCTGCTGAATGAACGAGTAGGGCCGGCGCTCGACGTAATCCTGGAGCGTAGAGAAATAATAGGTTCCCCCCACGTTGGTGTTGTCGTCGAGACCGCGGCGGCTGATGTCGGGCACGTTGATGCCGGCGCGAATGTCGTGCTTACCCGCCGACCATGAAACGATCTCGTTCAGGTTCATGTGATTCTCGGTCTGCAGCCGGTCGGCCTGGGCGCCGCCTCCGGTAAAAGATCCGGGAACGACGATAGCGGGATCGGCGGTGACGCTGGTCGAGGGCGTATGCTGCCGCCCGAAAACGACGCGAAACTGATTGAGCAAGTGAGGCGCGATCACGAGGCTGTCGTTGTAATACAGCTCGTCTTCCCGGTCTCGCAGGTCGACGCCGGCCTGCGGCAGGACAAACCCGCCCACCCCCATGTTCGTCTGCGTGGAATCGTTATAGGAGCCGCGAAAGGTGGCGAGATGGTTGGCGCTGAACTCATGAGTAATGGCGCCGGCAATCTGGGTATCGCGCAGCGGCGTGGCGGCGGTCTGGCGGAATACTCCGCTGGGAATTTCCGCGAACACGACCGCCTGCAAATCCTCTTCTTCGCGGTCCACCGAGATCAGAAACGAATTTTTGCCGCCGCGGCCGAGCGGCCCCACCAGGCTGCCCTCGTAAATGCGCCGCTGCTCGGGAGGACGATCGACGGCGAACGGATCGCGCGCATTCAAATGATAATCGCGGAACAGGAAGTTGAAAGTCCCGTGATAGACCTGCGAGGAGGGTTTGGTGATGATCTCAATGCGCCCGCGGCCGGGGCGTGAAAACTCCGCTGAATAGGGATTCTGATTGATCTTCACCTGCTGGATCGCCGATGCCGAGACCCCGATGTTTTTCTGCTCCATGCCGTCGACGACCAGGGTGACGCCGCTCGTCCCGATCGAGCCGGGATCGAGAAACTGAGACATGGCCGCTACGTAATTCTGATCGAACACCGGTAGATCGTTCAGCATCTCGCGATCGAGCGTGACCACGTCCAGGTTATCGGCCGCGCCCGTGCCGACTTCCGCGACGGACCCGTTTACCGTGACCTCCTGGTGGACGCCTGCGAGCGACAGTTGTATGCGCACCGGCGCGGGCGAACGGTCTTTGATGGCGACGCGAACGGTCTGGCTCGCGAAGCCCTCGCGATGCACATCAATCTCGTAAGAGCCGCGGGGCAGACCGGGGACGCGAAATTGACCCATGTGGTCCGTCCGCGCTTTCGCGATTGCAGCCGCGCCGCGCGGGTGAACCTCGACGCCGGCGTCGGGAACTCCGGCGCCGCTCGGATCGCTTACGATTCCCGAAATCCAAAACGGGCCCGCTGGCGCCTGGGCCGGCGCGGACACCGCGAAGCAGGCCAACCAGGCAAGCGCAACCAGGAGCAAGCGCAACAGAAGCAACCGCATCCAGCTTGACCATAGCAGCCCAACCTTAAAATCGCCTGAAGGCGCCCCGAATCCTTTCTTCAGCTTCCCGCCCGCATCCGCGGATCGATCTACGAGCGTAGACGCCGCAGCAACGGATTCAAAAGCGTGCGGGTCGCAAGGTCCACCTCCGCCACCCGCAACAGCCGGCATGCGGCATAAAGTACGGCTAATCCGAGAGGAATCGAAACGCCCAGGTCGGCCAGATGCGCCAGCGCCGAATGCCCCAAACGCGATTGCATGAAGTGGCTCGAGCACCACACCGCGCAGCCCATCGCCAGCGATGCCGCGGCGATGCGCCACAAACTGTCCGCCAGCTCCGCCCCATGAATCCCCCCGATGCGCTTCGTCAAAATCGTGAACAGCGCCACCGCGCCGAAAATCGCGACAGCCGAAGTGGACAGCGCCAAGCCGGCGTGCCCCATATGCGACCGCTTCGAGCATCGTCGCCGCCATGGAATAATTCACGGCGATCGAGATCAGGCTCACGATCATGGGCGTACGCGCGTCGTGCAAAGCGTAAAAGGCGGGGTTCAGCACCTTCAGCGCGGAATATCCGGCCAGCCCAATGGCATAGCAGGAGAGCGCCAGGGCCGTTTGGCGCGTGTCGAAGAGAGTGAATTTCCCGCCCTGATAAATCGCTCCGATAATCGAACGGCCCAGCACGATCAGCCCGATCGACGAAGGAATCGTCAACAGAAACACCATTCCGAGCGAGCGCGACAGCGTGCGGCGGAACTCGTCCATGTTCCCCGCCCCGGCGCTGCGCGAAATCGACGGCAGCGTCGCCGAGGCGATCGCCACGCCGAACAGTCCCAATGGAAGCTGCATGAACCGGAACGCGAACCCCAGCCAGCTCACCGGACCATTGCCCGGTATCCGCGATGCGAAATTGGTGTTCACCATGACATTGATCTGCACCGCGGCATTGCCTAGAATCGCTGGACCCATCAGCCGGAAAATCTTTCGCAAGCCGGGATGATTCCAGTTGAAATCGAAATGGAAATCGAAGCCTTCCCGATGCAACGAAGGAACCTGCCAGCAAAGCTGCAGCGCGCCTCCGATCACCACGCCGATAGCCATTCCGGTAATGGGAGCGATGCCCAGTCTGCTCCCAAGCCAGATGCCGAGAATAACGCCGAAGATGACCGAGCCTAGATTAAAAAAGGTGGAGGAGATCGCCGGAACTCCAAAGCGGTTGCAGGCGTTCAACACTCCCATGGCCTGCGCGGCCAGCGCTACCAGCAGCAGAAACGGGAACATGACGCGAGTCATGTGTACCGCCAGCTCGAATTTGCCGGGCACGTGGTGGAAGCCGGGCGCCAGCAGCTCGACCAGCGCCGGGCTGAACACGATGCCTAAGACGCAAAACAGTCCCACGATAAGGATCAGCGCCGTTCCCACCAGGTTCGACAGCACCGCCGCTTTCCGCCGCCCTTCGGCCGCCAGCGTCTGCGTGAAGATGGGAACGAAAGCCGACGAGAGAGCGCCTTCCGCGAACAGGTCGCGCGTCAGGTTTGGAATGCGGAATCCCAACAGGAACGCGTCGTACACGAACCCCGCGCCGAAGTAATGCGCCATCACCTTCTCGCGCACCAAGCCAGTGATGCGCGACAGGAAAACCGCGATGGAAACGATGCCTGCCGAGCGAGCGACGTTGTCGGCTGGGCGCGGTTCTTGGACCTGGGATGCCAAGGAAAGCCTAGCCGTTGGGTCCGGCTCGAGCGCGGCCGCCTCCCCTACCGTACTCGTCCAGAAAATGGGCCACCGTCATGATCCCCGTATAGTAGTTCCGCACGCGGTACTTCTCGTTCGGCGAATGAAGGCCGTCGTCGGGCAATCCGAATCCCATCAGAACGGTGGGAATGCGCAGGTGTTTGGCGAAATCTCCAACCACTGGAATCGATCCGCCGCTGCGCGTCAGAACGGTCTGCTTACCGAGCATCTCGGAGAAAACGCGCGCCGCCGTTTGGATCGCGGGGTGGTCCGGGTTGACCATGATGGCCGGGCCGGCGCTCAGAACGCGCACTTCAATCGCGATCCCCTTGGGCGTGTTTTCTTTTAGAAAAGACGCGAAACGATTCGACGATCTTATTCGGGGTCCTGCCGCGGAACGAGGCGGAAACTCACCTTCGCCGTGGCCACGGCCGGAATCACGGTCTTCGCCCCCGCGCCCGTGAAGCCGCCCGCGATGCCGTGAACTTCGAACGTCGGCCGCGCCCAGGTGCTCTCCAGCACAGAATATCCCGGCTCGGTCGTCAGCGCCGTCGCACAGGCCTCGTCTCTTAGAAACGCGGCCTCATCGAACGGCAGACTTTCCCAGCTCTTCTTTTCCTGTTCCGAGGGCGGCTCGACGTCGTCGTACATTCCGGGGATGCGAATGTGTCCGTTCTCGTCTTTGCATTTCGCAAGCAATTCGATCAAACCCCACACTGCATTCGGAGCGGCGCCCCCAAAAACTCCGGAATGCAGATCGCGCGCCGGCCCTCTCGCTTCCACTTCCATATAAATGAGGCCGCGCAGCCCAATGCACAGCGTCGGCAACCCGTCGGCGTAAAGCGAAGTATCGGAGACCAGCGCGACATCCGCCTTCAGCTTCTCCGCGTTCGCGGCCACATACTGCGCGATCCCGGCCCCGCCGACCTCCTCTTCGCCCTCGATCAGAACCTTAATATTGACGGGCAGCGTGCCGCTCGTGGCGCGCAGCGCTTCAATGGCCTTGATGTGCGCGTACATCTGGCCTTTGTCGTCCGCCGAACCGCGCGCATAAATATTCCCATCGCGAATGGTGGGCTCGAAAGGCGGCGTTGCCCAGAGTTCCAGCGGATCCGGCGGCTGCACGTCGTAATGCCCGTAGCACAACACGGTCGGCTTGCCCGCCGCATGCAGCCACTCCCCGTAAACCAGCGGATGTCCGCTCGTCGGGATGATTTCGACTTTCTCTAACCCCGCGCCCCGCAGCGCATCGGCCACGTAGGCAGCCGCCTTTGCGACATCTCCCTTACGCTCGGGCGTTGTGCTGACGCTCGGAATGCGCAGCAAAGCGAAGAGCTCGTCGAGCAAGCGCTGCTCGTTGTCGCGCACGAAAGCGTCGATGGTCTGGGGCATGGCGTTTTAGAGCGGCGGGGCGTTAAAAAGACCATTGTGCCACAGCGTGACGGGGACCCTGCTCAACCTGCATCGCGGTTAGCCTCAAGCGGCCCGTTAAACGGACACAAACGACGTCTGAGGAGTGCGACGTCCACGTGCAATTCCCAAACATCCCCCAAATCGTCCGAAATTTGTGGAAGATGCTCCGCAATCGCGGAAATGCCCGGACGCAGTTCGCTATCGAGCCGCGTTTTTTCCAGATGCTGGATGAGAGCGGCGCATTATGCCGTGGGCAGGATTAGCGGTTCTGAATAAGCTGGCGCCTTTACAGCCAAACTCGCAGCACGCCCTGCCGCTCGCGTAAGCGGTTAGGACCCTGGCGGGTTTGGACCGATCCCGCGAGCCCGAGCCTTCCACGGCAATTCCGCATTCGAATGCTCTTTTTTGCGGAACTTCCACATCAGACTTGCGTTTCCTTTTCCAGATCATGCATAGTTCGGACAAGGATATGAACGAATCGCCGCAACTGCTCCCCGGCACTCTATATCTCTTGATCTTGCGCACGCTGGCCGCCGGGCCTCTCCACGGGCGCGGAAATCGTAGCTGCTCGCCCGTGTTATAGCCTGAACTTGACCTGGCTGACATCACGGAGGCTTCGACGTTTCTGACATCCGGCTGTCATTCGGTGACCTGCGTTTCTCAGACCCATTTCCGGAGCGGCGACCACCTTGGAACTGCTCCTCTAAAGCCCGTTAGCAATGGCATTGCCTGCATTGCGAGAATGCTAGAAGGCTCTGGGCTTCTACCCTGGGTCGGCAAGAAACACGCTATTGATGCAAGTGGCAAGCACAGCATCGACGGGACCTGGCGGAGGCCATTTTGAGGGCCAGGTGGGAGCCTCCTACCTATTGGCCATGTTGGTAGGTGCGGAGCCCCGTGGATTGCCGGGGACAACTATTGATCGCGTCGCCTTCCAAAGAGCCGCAGAAGGGCATCCGCTTGACGACGTGGTTGTGCACGCGCACGACGCGTCGGGCAAGATGGCCACGCTCGAGGCTCAGGTCAAGAAGGGCATCACGTTCGCGCCCGGCGACAAGATCTTCCGCGAAGTCGTTGGTCAGATCGTGGAAGCATCCCGCAAGCCGGAATTTCTGACCACCCGCTACGAAATCGGCATCGCGATTTCACGCACTTCGCACAACATCGACGGCGCGTATCAGGACGTGTTGACCTGGGCGAGGCAAATCGGCGATTCGGCCACGTTCATGGATCGAATCCGTCGCCCCCGCTCGGGCAACGATAGAATGCGCAGCTTCGTGGATACTTTCCGCGCGCATCTCGAAGATGCTGGCGCCGCTCACGAAGACGAGGCCGTCTGGCAACTTCTCCGCAGGCTGCATATTCTCGTTTTCGACTTCACTGCCACGGGCTCCGCCTCGGAGGAACTGGCCAAAGAACGCGCCGCGCGCGCGCTTCATCCCGAAGACACATCGCGTGCGGGAAATCTCTGGGATGAGCTCGTGGAACTCTCCATCGAGATTGCCAAGGCGGGCGGGGATCGCGGACGCGCCGAGTTGAAGACCGAACTCGCGCAGAAGAATTTTCGGCTTGCCGGGGACCGTCACAATCTGGCCGCCCTCGCGGCATTGGCCGAGTCGTCCCGCAACGCTGTCGCTGACATCGATGATCGCATCGCCGGTGTGGTGCTCACACGGCACGAACGCGTAGCGTCCGTGCATGACGCTCTTGACCACGGCTGCTATGTGGAAATACGAGGCGATGCGGGCGTTGGCAAATCGGTCGTACTGAAGCACTTCGCGGAGCAAGTTTCCGCCGAAGCGCGGATTATCGCCTTAAGTCCGAACCGCACGATCGCCAAAGGCTGGACGGCCATGCGATCCGTTCTGACTTTCGACGGTACGGCACACGAGCTCCTGTCGGATTTGGCCGCCGGCGGCGGCGGAATTCTTTTCATCGACAGTTTGGACTTTTACCGCGAAGAAGAGCGCCTAACGGTCATTGATCTCGTGCGGGCGGCCGCCAAGGTTCCGGGGATATCCGTGATTGCCACAGCTCGACGCGACTTCGGCGTTGTCGAGCCGAATTGGTTGCCTCCGGATGCGCTGGACGCATTGGGACGCGCGGACCCGGTCGTGATCGGCGAGCTGAGCGACGGCGACACCGAAGAATTGCGGAATGCCGCTCCTCAACTGACGGCGCTGTTGAGCGATAGCAATCCCGCGCGCCCGGTTGCTCGAAACCTGTTTCGTCTTTCACGCCTCGCCGACCGGCCATCGGACGCGCCGATGCCCCGCACAGAAATCGAGATGGCCGAGCAATGGTGGCAATCCGCCGATGGAAAGAAAGACGACGGCCACCGCGAGCGCTCGCGGGTTCTCACGGCGCTGGCGGAACAGGCTCTTTCCCGCATTGAGCAACTCAGCGTCAGCGGCCTACCTGCGGCTGCCGTTAACGCCTTGGTGGCAAGCGAAAGCTTGCGCGATCTCGGAAACGACCGCGTGATATTCCGCCACGACGTTCTGCGTGAATGGGCGATCGCCAACCTTCTCTTTGCCGATCCCGCCCTCGTGGCGCGATTGTCCCTTGATCGCCCGGCGCCCGCCGATCTGGCGAGGGGCGTGGAGCTTGCGGCCCGTCTCGCTATCGAACGCACCGCGAATGGAGAGGCGTGGCATCAATTTCTCACCGCGCTAACCAAAGATGGCGTCAATGACTCCTGGCGGCGGGCTGTGTTGCTGGCTCTCGTTCGGTCGGAAGTCGCTGGCGAAATGCTGACAAAAGCATCGACTTACCTTCTTGCCGACCAGGGGAAGCTGTTGGGAGAGCTCATTCGGATCGTCATGGCCGTCGACAGCGAGCCAGCCACGAAGTATTACGCCGGAATGGGTCTTGACCCACAATCCATACCCGCAGGCATCAACATTCCGAGCGGCCCCACTTGGCTCAGGCTCATAATCTGGCTGCTGAAGCTCGGCTCTGAAGTGCCGGCTCCTGCGATCCCCGATGTCGTCGCGCTGTATACCAACTGGTCGATTGTCCTCCATGGCAAGGACGCCTGCACACCGCACATCGTCCGGTGGTTTTACCGATGGCTCACCGAGATTACGAAGCCGTCTGACGGCGAGGCGCCGCGGCGGCCCTTTAACGGTCAATTCGCTTCCGGGCAAGTGGGCAAGCTCGCGGAAGACCTAAGAACCGGTGTTCTTCTATTCTGCAACCTAGCGCCGGAGCTTGCCGTTGCCTATCTTGAATCTCTGAAGGAACACCCCTGCGACGATCGCGCGAGGGAGGAAATTCTGAAATTCCGCGGCGCGCTCGCGCAAGCAGCGCCGAAGGAGCTTGCCGAGCTTACGGCGGACGTGTTGATACCGAAGAAAGGCGAGGACTACGAGGACAGGCACAGTCCATTTCGGGAGCCGTTCGGCCACGCCGATCTTGACTTCGTCCCAGCATCGCCCGCTCAAGGTCCGTTCCTCGAACTCCTTGTCTACGCCCCTGGACACGGCCTGCCTCTCATACGCAAGCTCGTCGATCACGCGGTCCTTTTCCATACCGTGGGCCGCGACTTCGGCGGAAACGCGATGACGATCGCCTTCCCCGACGGAAGCAAGGTGGTATTTCCCTGGGAGAGGACATATGGGTGGGCGCGGGACCTGGGATCAGGGCCGGCCGTGCTTGCCTCCGCGTTTATGGCTCTCGAGGCGTGGTCCCACGGCCGCATAGAGGCCGGAGAACCCATGAATAATGTCATCGCCGACGTGATAGGCGCGCCGAACCCACCGGCGGCCTATCTGCTCGTCATTGTCGACCTGCTATTGTCGCACTGGCCGAAGTCGAGCGTCGCGGCGATTCCGTTCCTCGCCTGTCCCGAGTTGCTCTGTCTGGATCGCCAAAGGACCGCAGCCGACAACATCGAATTCCCTGATATTTTCGGCTTCAAAGGACTTCAGAAGGAACCGGTTGGGCTTGCGAGCACAGACAGCCTGAAGGCGCGGCCCTCGCGGCGCATCACTCTCGACCAACTGCTCGGTTATTACGCTCAGGAGGAATTCACAGAACAGCGCGCGACGTTAGCCGAGTTGCTGCGTCTTGCGTCTGAAAAACTGGGGCCGCCCAAGCCGCAATCGGACTTGGGACACCCGGAGTTTATGGTGGTCCACGCGCTGAACCGGATCAACCCCGAAAACTGGCGGAAAACGATGATTCAAGGTGATGACGGACCCATGGAGCGGTGGGAATACGCTTCGCCGACGGCGGAGAGCGAACATCTCAAACCATTGCAGGAGGCTTCCCGTAAACGGCAAGCTAACGGCAACATGCAGATGGCCATCGGGATTGCCCTGAACAATCCCGCCCGCTCATCGCAGGACTTCGCGGCCGCCGCCGTCAAATGGGCGCAGGAATTAGAGGACAAGCCGAGCGAGAGCGAAACGGAACAATGGATGCGTGAAGAGGCGATCGTCAGTGCGGCGGCGATCGCCGCCCGCGATGGCGGCCCCGATCTTGTCGCCAGGAATGGCGAGTGGATTCGGAAGGTTTTCGGTAAGGCCTTCAAAGGCAAGAACGACCCGGTCCACAGAACGCGCGCCGGCCTCCAATTTAATCCGATTGCAATCGCTTTCGTGGGCACTGCTCTTCTCCTCAGAAACCGCTTCGCGATGGGGGATGTGCGCACGCTCCTTGAAGCAGCCGGCGACGACAATCCGGCCGCAGCGCAGGGTTTCGTATACGTTGCGTCGGCGCTGGCTTCGATCGACGAACGCCTTCCGCGCGCCGTCCTTCGTAGCGCCTTCGCGGCGTGTGTGCGGCCTCACCGCCATTGGGGCGTTTCGGATGATGACTATGCTGCGCGCGTGGCGGCGCATCGCAAGCAGGTGCAAACCGTCATCGGGGCGGAGCTGGGATGGCTAAATGATGAGAGGGACGAACCCGGCTGGCCGCCCTTCGAGCGGCAGCCCGCTCATCCCCGGCACCGCTTCAGCGGACGCCAAGAGCGGAGTCGGGCGCACGAGGATGCAAGGCCTGAACTTTATACGGATCACCAAGCGGCGGCGTTGTGGCTCGGAAAAGCCGGAAAGATTTTTGACGTGGTGAAGAGACCGTGGCTGCGCGAGGTCGCCAAGGCTTACTTGGCCTGGACAAGTGTTGCGAACGGATCGGAGCTGGAGGAAGGCGAAGAGGCGGATAGGACGCCGCACGAGTGGAACGACGCCTACTTCGATTTGCTGGCGCACTGCCTGCCCGGATTGATGCCTGCGCAATTCGATGAAATCGCCCTCGGCCCGATCCTGGGCCTTCCGGAAGAAGCCTTCCTCGATATTATGGCGATCTTTCTCCGCAGCGTGGACGCTGTGTACTTCTCGGATCTTGGCCTGCGAGAAGCGCAGGCCGTGCACGTTCGAACCGCACTCGCGCGTAGGCTGATGGAAACGCGGGAGTGGAAATCGCAGAGCCGTGACCGTTCCACATCGATCAGCACCCGCCTCGGTCCGGCGATCGCGGCCATTTTCTTCAGTGAATATGCGACCTTCGTGCCTGCGAGGTGCTACTTGCTTAAAAAGGGGATCGACCGTTTGGGTCCCTTCTTGCCTGTGCTCGGCGAAGTCGTGCCGCGGGGCACGTTTCTCTTTGTGGCGATGACGCTGCTCAACCTTCTCGAAGTTTCGCCGAGGCCCGAGCACCTGCCTCTGATCGTCGCGGCGGGCAAGTTTTGGTTCGCCGCCCATTCGGATGACAAGGAGTTCTGGATTGAACGCGCCATCGGCCGCCGCGTCTGTTCCGTGATCGAGGCGATTTTGGCTCTCGACACGACGGGGCGAGGCCAGGATCAAACCGCCAGAACGGAAATAGAAAGCTTCGTGGCCGGTCTCATTCGCCTCGGCGTCGCCGAAGCGCATCGCCTTGAAGACGCACTGCGTCAAATCCGCACACGGAGCCTCCTCGACTTTGGGCAGGCCACTCGCAGACAGAGAAGATTGTGATCGAGTAATGCGCAACTCGGAAGTTGAAACTGCAATGCGGCCCCCAAAGAGTGCGTTCCGAGAGCTGCGCGGGTAATCACATCCGACAGTCAGAAACTTCATCGGACACCGCGGCGTGTCAGGTCGAGTTCAGACTTTCACAATTTAGTTTAGGGCAGTCGGCGACTTCGACGCCCTGGAGAATAACATTTGAACCGCCGCACTCGGCGTACCGGTAATTGCGACGCTCCGGGATCAACCGCTCCCCACAATTTGAACACTCGTGGACAACCGCTTTACTCATCGAGTCCTCTCGAAGACAGTGATAAAGACCGCCGGCCCTTGCCTAAACGTGAAGACCATCGCCGCTCGGACGGCTACCGGCCGCAGTTCGCCATCAGAGAGGGAAAAGAGAAGCCTCCCCATGCCCCAAAGCCGCGAGAAATTGCCACTCAGGTGAATTCCGATATCCTGACGGCCGTGCGCTTGCTCCCGCGCAGCGAAGATCGCCCTTCAGGCGCTCGCCGATCTCATCGAAAAGCACAAAAACGCCAAACCTCGCCCGCAAGTCATGGATGCCTACCTCGCCAGCCATGAAAAACATGGCGGCCGAAGTGCCGGCCATACGTGCCGGCAGATCGGGCCGTTAGCGAGGCTCCCCGGGCGTCAGGCATCATGGGCTGCTGGAAGCCGCCGCACTCTGGGAGAGCCTGGCGCAAAACATCCCTTTCTCGACGGCAACAAGTGAACCGCCTTCGCGACATATACCTTGTCTGGCCAAAACCGGCGCGCGCCTCACGGCGGACGCTTTGGAGGCCTACGATTTAATTGCCGCTTCATCTGCAGCAACGTCATAATCGTACTTTCCACCGTTTCGCGGCAGCCTCCGCCTTCATAAGCCGGTTTTGCGCTTCCGTCTGCGCAACTGAGTCTTCATTCAACATCATGCCCCGCCCTCAAAAAATCCCGTTCACACAATTGTTAGCCATCCAACAACCCGATTACCTACCCAGAATCAGCCGCTTACGAACAGACACCCGCGCACCCTTCGCGTCCCCACCACCCGCCACCTTCTAAACTCAAGACGTGATCCGAAGCCACCGCGACATCCCGGCCCACGCCGCCGCAAACTCCCAACGTGCGTGCGCCGGACGCCTCGAAACGAAACAACCCCTGAAGGCCCCATCGCTTGCCTCATATCGAACGGCGCGCTCCTCGCTCGCCACCAACCCCATTTCGGCTCATTTCGCCGCTTCCAGCATTGTTCGTAAAAACACAAACTGCCCCAGATGGTACGCATTATGATCCGCGACCGTCAAAACCTCGCGCAACAGCGTTTGCCCCTCGCCGTGCGGAATACGGGCGTTGAGATCGTTCTTCTCATCCGCCACAAGCTTGGTCATCTCCTTCAAATCGTGCCGGAACTTCCGAACGCTCTCCTCCCACGCTCCCTCGCTCGGCGGCGTATCCGACTCTGGCCAGTATCCCTCCGGCCACTCCGGCGACTTATGATTCGCGTCGCGGCTGAACTCCAGAATGTCCCATTGCGCAATGCGCAAATGTTCCAGCAACTGCCACGGCGTATGCGCCGCCCCCCGCGGTTTCGCCCCGCGTATCCCGGCGGGAAAATCGCGCACCGCCGCGTCGAAATCGATATGCGCGCCTTTCATGCTCAGCAGATTCATAAGATGTTTGCGAAGGTCGTCCATACCTCGTAGGCTTACCATGAAAACGGGTGCTCTCATGCCAACATTGAACGCGCCGGTCACGGCCCCGCGAGGATCTTCCCTCAGCTGCAAGGGCTGGCGCCAGGAAGCCGCGTTGCGCATGCTAATGAACAATCTCGACCCCGAGGTCGCCGAAGCGCCGGACCGCCTCGTCGTCTACGGCGGATCGGGCAAAGCCGCCCGCGATTGGCCGTCGTTTCACGCCATCGTGCGCGAGCTGCAGGCGCTCGAAAACGACGAAACGCTGCTGGTCCAATCGGGGAAGCCCGTTGGCGTCTTCCGCACGCATGACGACGCTCCTCGCGTGCTCATCGCAAATTCCAACCTCGTCGGCCACTGGGACAACTGGGAGCGCTTTCGCGAGCTCGAACGCCTCGGCCTCATTATGTACGGCCAGATGACCGCCGGAAGCTGGATCTATATCGGCAGCCAGGGAATCCTGCAAGGCACTTACGAGACCTTCGCCGCCGCGGCGCGCAAACATTTCAACGGCTCGCTCGCGGGCAAGCTCGTCATGAGCGGCGGCCTCGGCGGCATGGGCGGAGCGCAGCCCCTGGCCGCCACCATGAACGGCGCCGTCTTCCTCGGCGTCGAGGCCGATCCCGCGCGCATCCGCCGCCGCCTCGAAAGCGGCTACTGCGACCGCATGGCCGCCTCGCTCGACGAAGCGCTCGAATGGGCCGACGTTGCGACGCGAACGAACACGGCGCTTTCGATCGGCCTCGCCGGAAACTGCGCCGAGGTCCTGCCTGAAATCGTCCGTCGCGGCATCGTCCCCGATCTGCTCACGGATCAAACCAGCGCGCACGATCCGCTTAACGGCTACATCCCCGCGGGCTTGACCGTCGCGGCCGCCGCCCGTCTGCGCGCTTCCGATCCCGGCGAATACCTCAAGCGATCGCTCGACTCCATCGCCGTCCACGTCCGGGCCATGCTCGATTTGAAGCGCGCCGGCGCGATCACATTCGACTATGGCAATAACATCCGCCGCATGGCGGCCGATCGCGGCGTCGCGGACGCCTTCGAGATCCCCGGCTTCGTCCCGGAATACATCCGCCCGCTGTTCTGCGAAGGACGCGGCCCTTTCCGCTGGGTCGCGCTCTCGGGCGATCCGTCGGACATAGCGTTACCGATGATGCCGTCTGCCGGCTCTTCCCCGAAAACGAATCCCTGATGCGTTGGATTCGCCTCGCCCGCGAGCGCGTCCAGTTCCAGGGCCTGCCCGCGCGCATTTGCTGGCTTGGCTACGGCGAGCGCGCGAAGTTCGCCCTCGAGATCAACCGCTTGGTAGCGAACGGCACAGATCAAAGCGCCCATCGTGATAGGCCGCGATCATCTCGACTGCGGCTCCGTGGCTTCGCCCTACCGTGAAACCGAAGCCATGCGCGACGGCAGCGACGCCATCGCCGACTGGCCCCTCCTCAACGCTCTTCTGAACACCGCGTCCGGCGCGAGTTGGGTATCGATTCACAACGGAGGCGGCGTCGGCATCGGCTACGCGCAACATGCCGGTCAGGTCACCGTCGTTGAAGGAACCGAGGATTCCGGCCGCCGCGCCGAGCGCGTCCTGACCTGCGACCCCGGCATTGGGGTCCTGCGCCACGTCGACGCCGGCTACCCCGAAGCCCGCGAGTTCGCTGCCCAGTCCGGACTCCACATCCCCATGCCATGACCCCGCTATCGCTGCCGCGCCAACCCGCCGAAGGGACACCAATTCTCCGCGCAACCCCCGAACCCCGAGCGCGACCCGCCAACCCCGCGCGACCCGGCAACCCCGCACGACTCGACAACCCCGCGCGACTCGTCGACCGCGCGCGAATGCCGGAGCCGGGCCGCGACGCGGAGGGAGCGGTCGTCCACTGCCACGGGTCCGAGGCATGAGCGCGGGCCTTCTGGTCCGCAACGCCGCGCAATTGTTGACCTTGAAGGGGCCCGAACTCGAGATCGTAGAAAACGGCTCGGCGCTGATCCTGAACGGCCGCTTCGCCCCGGTCAGCGCCGCTGCTGGCCTCGATGTCGAGGAGTTTGACGCTCGCGGGAAGATTGTCCTGCCGGGATTCGTCGACAGTCACACGCATCTGGTCTGGGCGCGGCCGCGGCTGCTCGATTACGAAATGCGCATCGCGGGCGCCACGTACGAGGACATCGCAGCGCGCGGCGGCGGCATTCTTTCTACCGTCAAAGCTACTCGCGAGGCATCCGAAGCCGAACTGCTAGCGCGGGCCCGCACAACGCTCGCGGCGTTTTTCGCGAGCGGAACAACCACCGTCGAAGCCAAATCCGGTTACGGCCTCGACCGCGATACCGAGCTGAAAACGCTGCGCGTCTACGCCTCTCTAGCGCAAGAAGGCTTCGACGTAATCCCGACCTATCTCGGCGCGCACGTCTGCCCGCCGGAGTTCGCCGGCGCCAACGATTACGTCCAATGGCTCGCTTCGGAGATGTTGCCGCAAATCTCGGGACGCGCGGCCTTCGCGGATGTTTTCTGCGAGCAGGGGGCCTTCACACTCGAGCAGTCGAGCATTTATCTCGAAGCGGCGCGCCGCCACGGGCTCGGTTTGAAACTTCACGCCGAGCAGTTTTCAAGCTCCGGGGCCGCCCGGCTGGGAGTCGAGCTGGGCGCGGCCAGCGTCGATCACCTGGAATGTCGCCACCGAAGCCGACGCGCGCGCGCTGGCCGGATCGTCGACCGTTGCGACGCTGCTTCCGGGAGCGGTTTTCCATCTCGGGTCGAGCCGTTACCCGCCCGCCCGGATGCTGCTCGATCACGGCGTTACCGTCGCGCTGGCGACCGATTACAATCCCGGGACCAGCCCGACCGTCAGCATGCCCATGATCCTTTCGCTCGCCTGCACGCAAATGCGCATGACCCCGGCGGAGGCGATTCGCGCCGCCACCATCAACGGCGCGCGCGCCCTTCGGGTCGAGCATCGCGCCGGCTCGATCGAGCCGGGCAAAGACGGCAATCTCGCCGTCTTCGACGCCGAAGATTATCGCGAGATCCCCTACTATTTCGGCATGAACCTGGTCGCCGCGACCATCCATAAGGGAACCGTGGTCTACAGAAAAGGACAGCATGGCCCGACAACTCATTGAATGCGTTCCGAACTTTTCCGAGGGACGCGACATGGCGAAAGTCGACGCAATTGTGGAGACGATCCAGTCCGTGCCCGACATCGTGGTGCTCGACCGCGAAGCGGATGCCGATCACAACCGCTCTGTCGTCACGTTCGCCGGACCGCCTGGGGCCGTCGCGGACGCGGCCTTCCGAGCCGTCGAGAAGGCGGTGGCGCTGATCGATTTGACGAAACACCAGGGCGCGCACCCGCGCATCGGCGCCGCCGACGTCGTGCCGTTCATTCCCATCGAGGGCGTCACGCTCGAGGAGTGCGTCAAGCTCGCTGAGCGCGTCGGCCAAGAGATCGCGGCCAAGCTCAAGGTGCCGGTCTATTTCTACGAAGCGGCGGCGAAGCGTCCCGAGCGCGTCAATCTCGAGAATATCCGCCGCGGCCAGTTCGAGGCGCTGAGGAATGAGATGGGATCGGTTGCGGAGCGAACGCCCGATTGCGGCGAGGCGGTTTGCCACCCCACGGCCGGCGCCACGGTGGTGGGCGCGCGAAAATTTCTCATCGCCTATAACGTCAACCTCTCGACTTCCGATCTGAGCGTGGCGAAGAAAATCGCGAAGAGCATCCGCTTCTCCTCCGGCGGCTTCCGTTACGTCAAGTCCATGGGCGTGATGCTGACATCGCGCAATCTCGCCCAGGTATCGATCAACCTCACGGATTTTGAACAAACGCCGGTTCACCTGGTCTTTGAAACCGTGCGGCGCGAGGCGGAACGCTACGGCGCGGCGGTGGTGGGCAGCGAAATCGTCGGGCTGATTCCAAAAAAAGCGCTCGAAATGTCAGCCGAATATTTCCTCCGATGTGAAAACTTCAAGCCGGAATTGGTGCTTGAAAATCGTATCGCGGACGCCATATCGGCGCGCGGCGGCCTGGCGGAATTCATCGATGCCCTGGCCGCCCCGACGGCGACGCCCGGAGGCGGTAGCGCGGCGGCGGCCGCCTGCGCCATAGCGGCCGCGCTCGGCGCCATGGTAACGAAGCTCTCGAAACAGGACAGCGCCGCCTTTGACGACGATCGCAGTTTTTTTCTCGCCGCCGTCGACCGCGATACGCAGGCTTTTCAGGCAGTTATGGCGGCGTACAAGCGCCCGAAAAACGAACGCGCGCCGTATGTAGAGGAAGCGCTGCACGGCGCGGCCGAAGTTCCCATGCAGGTCTTCGAGCGCTGCTCGGCCCTGCTAGCGCGCCTTGAAAATTTGGAAATTCCGGCAAAATTCGGGTCCGATCTCGCCGTCGCCAAGGCGCTCGCCGCGGCGGGCCGCAGCGGGGCGCTCGAAAACGTCCGCATCAATCTGGAATCGATTCAGGACGAATCGTTCAAGAATTCGCTCGAAGCCCGTCTCGGGAATTGACCCTAGAGTAATACATATTTTCGCTATTTCAGCCGATCTCGTCAAACAGAGGGAGAGAATATGATATGCTCAACCCTACTTCCTAAAGGGTCGAAGAGACCGTGCGTTTTTTGCGGCGCCACAAGTTAATCGAACGGCGGGCGGCCGAGATCGCAGATCCTGTTGAGCGTTTGCGCTATCTGCGGCAGTCCATGGGGTCGCCTTTGGACCGCGTAAGTGTATTCGAACGAGCCATTTCACTCGATTTTTGGAGACGCCAGGCGAACTGGGCGATGATCGGCGTCGCGGCCCTGAGCTTGAGCATGATGGCGTGGCGGCCGGGGCATAGCACCGTGACGGCGGCCACCCGGCCGAGAATGCCGCTGCCGGGCACGGCGCCTGTGCTCGTTCACCTCGAGCCGCCCGGCAAAGTTTGGCTGGTTGAGGCGCGCGAGGGATTTGAGAATTACAGCAACGGGCTGCGAATCGACGATAAATACGCCGTCGCGAACGAAACACGGAACAGCTATCCCGTGTATGCGTACGGGCAGGCGGGAGTGGGGATTGCGCGCTGGAGAACGGACCCGGCCGGCATCGTATATCACACCACCGAGAGCCACCTTGGCGCCGTTCGAGCCGGGCCAGAACCATCGTCTGGTCCTTATTGGAAGCGCGGTGTTGCAGTTCGTGCAGCAGAACCGCTCGTATCACTTCGTGATCGACCGTTTTGGGCGCGTGTTCCGCATCGTGAAGGAGAGCGATATCGCCAATCACGCGGGCAAATCGGTTTGGGGGGACGAGAGCGGGGCGTATGTGAACCTGAACGCGAGTTTCCTGGGCATCGCCTTCGAATCGGCAACGCAAGAAGAAGAGAGCAGTCCGGCGGCAACGCCGGCGCAGGTGCAGGCGGGGCGCGTGCTCACCGAGATGCTGCGCTCGAAGTATGGGATAGCGGCGGCGAATTGCGTCACGCACGCGCAGGTTTCGGTAAATCCGTCCAACATGCTGATCGGCTATCACACAGATTGGGCGGGAAATTTTCCGTTCGCCGACATGGGATTGCCGGATAATTACGCCGCGCCGCCGCCGAGTTTGTACGCTTTTGGGTTCGGCTACGACGATACGTACGTCAAGATTACGGGAAATCGCGTCCGGCAAGGGCTGGTGACGGCCGAAGAGCGGATGCGGCGCCAGGCTGCGGCTTCCGGGGCGCCTCTTTCCAAATACAAAATCGCTCTGCGGCGAAGATACCGGGAAATAACCGCGGCGCTTGCTCCCAAGAGCCCCGGAAAGGAGAAGGACGATGAAATCTAACGAGAAAAATAACGGCTCCGCATTGGGGCTGGACGTCGGCACCAGCCGTATCTGTCTGGCGCAACGCAACGGGGAAGAATTTCAGTACCGCACGCAGTTGAACGCCTTTGTTACGCTGCCGTTCTCGCGCATAACGGAATCGGTGCTCAAGAAGGAAGGGGTTCCCCATGCCGTCAGCGGTTCCGAGATCGTGGTGCATGGCAATGAGTCGGAGAAATTCGCCGATTTAATGGACATCGATACGCGCCGCACGATGACGCGCGGGGTGTTGAGCTCGACCGAATCGGAGAGCCTCAACATGATCCGGCAGATCATCGCGTCCCTCGCCGGGCAGGCCAAGGAGAAGCAGAAGCTGTGCTACACGGTGCCCGCCGCGCCGCTGGGCGCCGAAGAGAACCTGACCTATCACGAAGCGACGCTGCGTCAGATTCTGGTCGAGTTGGGATACGAAGTGAAGAGCATCAACGAGGGCCTGGCGGTGGTTTACGCCGAGCTCGAGAACACCAATTACACCGGCGTCGGAATCAGTTGTGGCGGCGGGTTGTGCAACGTGTGCGTGTCCTATCTGTCGATTCCGGTGCTGAGCTTTTCGATTCCGAAGGCGGGCGATTATATCGATTCGAGCGCGGCGGCGATGACAGGGGAGCGGGCCACGCGCATCCGCATGATGAAGGAAGACACGTTCCATTTGAACGGGTATTTTACGGACAAGATCCAGCAGGCCATCGGCGTGTATTATGACGATATGATCCATGGTCTGGTGAGCGGCATGAAGGAAGCTCTCAAGAGCGCGCGCAAGATGCCGAAAATGAATCGGCCGCTGCCGCTGGTTTTGAGCGGCGGGACGACGCTGCCGGCCGGGTTCCGCGACCGCTTCGAAAAGATCATCGGGGAGGAGGATTTCCCGCTTCCGGTCTCCGAGATTCGCATGGCGGCCGATCCGCTGCACACCTCCGCGCGCGGCGCGCTGGTGGCCGCGATCACCGATATGTAGTATCGTCAGCCATGCGCCGCAGATCGTTCATGGGGGCACTGGGGATGGGAGCTTTGGGCGGACTTGGAATGGGAGCGGGCGCGGCCGCGGGGCGAACGCGGTTCTATGCGCTCGAGAATTTCAAGCTCCAGGCTGGAAATCTCTGAGTGCCCCACACATTCATGCAGTATTACCGGGCATATACTCCTACGATTCCTCGTGGGGTATTTACAGATATTTTTATTTGATCTAGAGTCTCTTATAACCTCGACACGGCGGCTGTTCAGCGGCTGATAAATAGGAGACGAAATGGTCCGCTTTCTTCGGAATCCGGCGGTATTGTGTTTTCTTTTGACGGCGCAAACCGCCGTCGCGCAACACAAGGTCGATTCGCGCAACACCTATGAGCGCGTGCTCGCGGTCGTGCCGTTCACGGGCAAAGGGACCAGGGACGATCCGCGGCGGCCCATGTACGCGCCCGCCCCCAGCCAGATGAATGCCGCATCCCGCGCCGGAATTCTGGCGTTTAATTTCGTCGAAAGCGACGACCACCAGTTTGCGCTTGTCGAATTCGTCGCGACCAATCGCGCCGCGTTCCAGCAGATTCTGGTCGATCCCTCGCATTAAGGCCTTTCTCAAAGGCAAGGACAAGCGCGACGACGCGCTGGCGGAGTTTCAGAAACACAAAAAGAACTTCGACTTTTCGCGCTTCGAGGTGCGGCTGCCATGAAATGGATCTTGAGATTGGCCCTGGCCGCCACGGTTGTTTGCGCGGCCCAAGCCCAGAGTTATCAAGGCTACCTCGAGGCCGCCAACTGCTCGGCGCTGTCCGGCTGGTTGTGGGACGCGAGCAATCCGAATGCGCCCACGTGGGTGGACCTGTTTGACGGCGCGACGCTGATCGATACCGTCAATGCGAATAACTACCGCGCGGACCTGAAGTCAATGGGGATTGGGACGGGCTACTACGGATTTTCGTACAATACGCCGCCGAGCTTGATGAACGGTCAAAACCACGTGATCCACGGATATGTGGCGGGAACCTCGCTGCAATTGGGAAACTCGCCGATCACGCTCAATTGTCCGGCGGGATCGAACGGGATATCAGTATTACTACAACGACGCGTTCTCCTCGATCAACGACAACTAACTGGATTGAGAACGGCTCGGGATCGGGCGGCGCGGCGGGCCTGACATCGGCGGGAGCGGTGACGTTGGTGTCGTCGGCCGCCGTGTCGTCCCGCTCGGTTGCCTCCTATGAGGTCGCCATGAGAGTGGGACTGAAACAATCGGGCGGCTACTACGCGACTCTTTTGCGCGCTTCCGATGACGCCCAGTTATCCAATTCGAGCAGCGGGACGTTTTATGCCATCGAGGTCGCCAACCCGCAGATCTCGGGCAATAGCTGCGTCGCGAGTCTCAACGCCTGGCGCGTAACGGGCATCAACAGCGCCGCGGAGCTGGCCTCCACGCAGATCAACTGCTATGACGGCATGGTCGTGCGGAATGTCATGGCGCCGAGCGGACAGATCACCGTTTTCATCAACGGAATCCCGACTCTGAGCGTGTACGACACCACCATCGCCTCCGGCATCCCGGGCGTCGCGGTGGTCGCTGCGCCAACGCAAAACTCCATATCGCTGGCGCAATTGGGCGCGCTCGATACGGTGGCGCCGAACGCCATCGCCGCCCAAACCGTGGGCCGCTCGATGACGCCCTCTAGCGTCAACCTGCATTGGCCGGGCGTTTCGGACAATCCCAACGGCGTCGGACTCTATGCTTATCAGGTCTATCGCCACGACAGCGGCAATCCCACCGACGTCTATATGGGGACGTCGCTGGCGCCGCAGTTCGCCGACGAAACCATTCCGCCCAGCTCCTCGCCGCTCACTTACACCTACACTTTGCAGGCGATCGATTATCATCTGAACATCGCCACCACGGTGATCCAGGTGACGCCGCCGGCCGCCGGCTTCATCGACCCGCGCCAGATCGGCGTGCGGCCGACGGGCTCGTATTGGGGCGGAGGGGGCGAGCAGATCGACATGCGCTCCGGGAATCTGAACTTCACCATTCCGATACTCAAGGCCAACGGACGCGGCTGGAGCGTGCCGTTCAATCTCAGCGCCAATTCGCAGTTGTGGCGGCAGGACCCCGGCGGGACGTGGAACTTCGGCGTGGACACAGGCTTCGGCTACGGCTGGAAAATGCAGGGCGGCTCGCTCGCGCCGGTTTACGCGGGCTGGTTCAACGTCGATCATTTTCTGTTCACGGACGTGAGCGGGGCCGAGTACCGTCTGGACGTGAATACCAACGGCATCTGGACCTCGCGCGAGAGCATCTATGTTGAATACGATTCGAACGCCGGGCGGCTGTACTTTCCCGACGGGACGTTCTGGGCGTTCGGTTGTACTTCGGGGGGAACGGAGCAGGATGCCGGGACGTCCTATCCGACGTTGATCCAGGACAGCAACGGGAATCAGATTACGATCGCGTACGCGGCGGGGCAAGGGACGGTCGCGGCGAATTCGAGCGGCCGCATGACAACGATACAGGACGTCATGGGAACGTATAACTTAACTTACACGGAAGGTTGGGCGCCGCATATCTCAACCGTTGCAAGCGTGGCCTATCCGGCGGCCAATTATACCTTCCGCTACTGGCCGTCGGCGAACCTGACGAGTCCGTTCGACGGTTCGCAGGGAGAGCTGGCGCAGACGTTGAAGAGCGTGATTAATACTTCGGCGGGCATGGACACGGAACTGGGTTATACGGCATCGGGCGAATTGAATTACGCGATATTTCCGTACGGAGGGGAATTGGCGTGGTATTACGGCAATTCCCCTTTTGCGGGCGGCGCGACGTTGCGCGAGGTGGGGACGCGGGCGTTATACATGTCGGCCGGGGCGCCGGCGCTGATCTATCCACTGACGTTCGGCTGGGCCTCCGGCTACAGCTTCAACACCTGGGGAGTGGTGGCCGATCCGACGCAAAGCCAGAAGCAGTGGTACTTCGGCTTGGATAGCACGCAGGCCGGCTATGGGCTGCAGTACGCCTACCGGGAAGTGGATGCGAGTAATGCGGAGAAAAGAAGCATTTGGCCCTTCTGGACTTTTGACGGGCTGGGCCGGCCGTACTTATCATCGAGTTACACGCTCCTTGATCGCGGCCTGAGCACGCAAGTGGAAAACCGCACGGACCAGGTGTTGGATCAGTATGGCAACGCGACCAGCATTTCGCAGTACGATTTCGGCGCCCCGAGTCCGCCGGGAAGTCCGACGCGCGTATATACGAACGTGTATCTGACCGACTCCAGCCCCACGTCGGTGCATCCGGCGGGGTCGAACTACAACGCCGAGCATATACATAACCGGCTATTGACCAGCACAGTGACGCTGACGCAGAATGGGCAGACCACGACTACGACTCTGGCCAACAACCTATACGATTTCTATAATCCCAACGCCTGCCAGACTTATGGACAAATCATCACGCCGACGGGTTGGGGCTGGGGCTACGCGGCGACGGGACTCGATCCGAATAACACCGCGAACGTTTTCCGCGGCAATGTTACAACCAGCTTTGGCCTCGATATGCGGCACGACCTATGTTATGCGACCACCGGCGCGGTATTCATGCGAACGGACGGCGGGCATGTCACGTCAGGCCAGACGAGCAGCCAGACCAACTACACGGCGCCCTCGGCGATCACGACCGGAAGCCTGACGACCAGCATGAACTGGACCGGCTTTCTTGGCCTCGCGGGCGTGACGGGACCGAACGGAGACGCGAGCGGGGTTAGTTATGACGCGGCGCAACGCCCGGCTTCGACCAGCACACCCTATGGCTCCTCCACGACTTATAGTTATTCCATCAACCCGCCGCAGACCACGGCGGTGATGCACACCGACGATGCCAACACCAATGGACGGCAGACAGTGACGAAGCTCGACGGCTTCGGCCGTACGCTCGAAGTGGATACAATCGACGCGCACGGCGCGACGCAATCGATCGTGCAGACGCAATATGCTCCGTGCGCCTGTTCGCCATTGGGCAAAGTCAGCCAGGTCTCGCAGCCGCATGCCCCGGGAGCGGCGGTCTATTGGACCAAGTATACTTATGACGGAATCGGACGCACGCAGAGCGTGTTGGCGGCGGATGCCGCGAGCGCGACGGCCTACGCGTATGCGGGCAATATCGTGACGGTGACGGATGCAGCGGGAAAGTGGAAGAAGTTCACGATGGATACGTTCGGGAACCTGACGAGCGTGGCCGAGCCGGACGCGACGCAGACCAACACGGGCGGGCAAGCCACGACGACCTACACTTACGACGCGCTGAATCATCTGATCGGCGTATCGATGCCGCGTCAGATGCCGGGAGGCAACACCGTGACGCAAACGCGCACATTCACCTACTCTGGTGCGTACATGATCAGCGCCTATAATCCCGAGAACGGAACCGTGAATTACACCTACAACGCGGACGGGACGCTGGCGACCAAGCAGGACATGAAAGGACAGGCCGCCAGTTACTTCCTGCAATACGTATACGATTTGTACGGGCGAGTCACGACGGTCGAGACGATGCCGGGCACGCCGTCGAATTGGTACGGCTCGCCCACGGTGCTGCGGACGTACACTTACGACGTAAACAGCGCGGACGGGAGTTATTCCCAGAACGCGCTAGGGCGGCTGACGACGGCACAATACGGCGTACCATCGTTATCCACGGCCAACGATTCGAGCGGTCGGCCTATTAACTTCAGCAACGACTTAGTAACCGAGATGTATAGCTACAGCGTGGCAGGCCAGGTCGCGGGCAAGCGCCTGCGGGTGGCGCGCAACGGCCTAAATTCAGGCGGATCGCCGGTGACGATCAGGGCGGACTTGAACGGGACATGGAGTTACAACAACGAAGGCCATCTGACGGGAGCGGGGTATCCCGGTGGCGGTCCGAGCTATAGTTACAGCTATAACGGCCTGGCGCAATTGAGCGGCATGACGGGAACGGACGGGAACAGCGTAGGAGGAGTGAGTTACAACGCGGCAGGGCAGATGCTGACCATGAACAGCGAATCGCGCAGTTACAACGCGATGGGCCAGTTGACCGGCATCACGGCTTCGGGTCTGAACATAACCTATCGCGTATTCGTCGAATCAGAACAACGGCAAGATTACTTCGCAGACGGACAATTTGACGGGCGAGGCGGTTACGTACGCATACGATTCGCTGAACCGCTTGATCTCGGCGCAGGCGGGCGGAACGTGGGGCCAGGGCTTCAACTACGACCCCTTCGGGAATTTGACGGCAAAGACGGCCTTGGCGGGAACGGTGCCGACCTTGTCGGTGGTCCCGGACCCGATGACCAACCACCTATCCTCGACCGATCAGAACGGAAACACGTGGTATGGCCCGGACGGGTCCAACCTTGTGTACGACGCGGAGAACCGAATCACGGCGGCGGCGTACAACACCGTAGCCTACGCCTACGACGGCCAGAACAAGCGCATCTGGGCATGCAAGTGGGCCAGTGGCGGCGGCAGTTGCCAGACCGAGACCTATTACTTCTACTCGCCGCAAGGCAAGCTGCTCGCGCAGTACGCGCCGTATGCCGTGCCGCCCTCGGGAGGGTCTACTAATCCCTCTCTAGCGCTGAGCCTGTCGAGCACGCGCGCCTACTTCGGCTCGCGCCTATTGGGCAACGAGGACCGCGCCGGCTCGCGCGGCAGTTATTTCCCGTACGGGGAGACGCGCAGCGGAGCGCAGCCCGATCAGGTGGACTTTGCGACCTACACTCGCGATTCGCAGACGGGGCTGGATTATGCGGATCAGCGCTATTATGCGTCAACATGGGGACGGTTTTTGACGCCGGACCCGTATGCGGCGACGGCGACGTCGCCGAGCGATCCGAAGAGGCCGGGGAGTTGGAATCGGTACGCGTATGTGGGGGGCGATCCGATTAACTATTCGGATCGGAGCGGACGCGAACGGAGCGTTATTGGCAGTTGTGATGATCTTGTAAATGGGGAACCTCAAGACGGATGCGATCCCGCGATGGGCGGCGCGGGAAGCGGGTCGCTTGTTGGTTGCCCTGGGGGGTATTTCGATGAAAATATCGGTGCGTGCGCCTTTGGAGGACCTGCGGGCCAAGGCTCCCAGCCACCACCTGATCCGCTCGACTGCGACATCAAGCTGCTAGAGCAGGACGCGGTTTTCAATGGTGACCCAGTGAAGCACACGATTACCGAGGTGCAGATTGGGAGTGGAGCTGCTTATTACCTTGAGGCGGGCCCGCAGGCCTTTACGCCGCTGGGAATCGCCGGCCCTTCCTACCTCAATAAATCTAACGACACGACCTCGCCCATGTACTCCCTGCCAACCACGGCCGTCTGGGAGTGGCCGGGGCAGCCCGAGTCAATATGCGACGATCTGTTGGACACATACGGTAGATACCAGAATAATACAGTCTTGTATAACAATACTGAAACGTTCTTCTGGGGTCCAAACAGCAACAGTTTTACTCATTCGTTGCTAAACAACGTGGGTCTAAGCGTATCCTTATCATTTTCCTTACAATTGACTTTTCAAGCCCCAGGTTGGATCAACACCTGGGTTCCATTTTAGGCCATGATACTCAGTCGAGGTGCCTGCGCTTCGGCCGCTATGGTGTTGCTGTTAGCCTGCGTACTGGTTTCGGAAACGTGTGGCGCGTCGATAGCCTATATCGTGTCTACTCATGACTCATTCGGTGCGCCCGACGACGATTCATTGCGTGCGATGCTTGCGCCCGGAGCGCAGTCCGCCGATCTCGAACGTGCTCTTGCTGCCGGTCGGATTGTCAAGCTGCGAGCCGGCTCGCGGGTCTCTTTTATCGAGATGCGGACCTTCACGCCTCACGGCCTGGTCGCCCCGATCCCGAACAGGGGTGATCACCCCCGGGTGGTGGACGTGGACAGGGTGAGAATCATGGATGGTCCACTAAAAGGCCTAGACGTGTGGGTCCTAGCCGCAGACGTCCGGTTTGGTACATTCCCAATGCCGTAACCGCTTGATCGTTTTGTCCGCAACACGTCGTCAACGCCTGAGGCGTGGTAACCCACATACGACGTCCCGAAGCATTTGATCAATTGTGGACGTGCCGCGGCAGAGGCCCGGCGGGGACGTGCTGGGCGGACGCGGGCGTTCACGTATGCCGGCGCGTATTGACAGGCGCGTATAATCCCGAGAACGGTATCGCCGAGCTCGAGAACACCAATTACACCGGCGTCGGAATTAGTTGTGGCGGCGGGTTGTGCAACGTGTGCGTGTCCTATCTGTCGATTCCGGTGCTGAGCTTTTCGATTCCGAAGGCGGGCGATTATATCGATTCGAGCGCGGCGGCGATGACAGGGGAGCGGGCCACGCGCATCCGCATGATGAAGGAAGACACGTTCCATTTGAACGGGTATTTTACGGACAAGATCCAGCAGGCCATCGGCGTGTATTATGACGATATGATCCATGGTCTGGTGAGCGGCATGAAGGAAGCTCTCAAGAGCGCGCGCAAGATGCCGAAAATGAATCGGCCGCTGCCGCTGGTTTTGAGCGGCGGGACGACGCTGCCGGCCGGGTTCCGCGACCGCTTCGAAAAGATCATCGGGGAGGAGGATTTCCCGCTTCCGGTCTCCGAGATCCGCATGGCGGCCGATCCGCTGCACACCTCCGCGCGCGGCGCGCTCGTTGCCGCGATCACCGATATGTAGTATCGTCAGCCATGCGCCGCAGATCGTTCATGGGGGCACTGGGGATGGGAGCTTTGGGCGGACTTGGAATGGGAGCGGGCGCGGCCACGGGGCGAACGCGGTTCTATGCGCTCGAGAGTTTCAAGCTGCAGGCTGGAAACCAGCCCGCGCGTTTGCACGAGTATTTCGCGAAGACGCTGCTGCCGAAGGCGAATGGCCTGTGGCCCGGCCCGAAGATTTTCCTGGACGCTCTGATCGCCCCGCACATGCCGCAGGTGCTGGCTGGTGTATGGCTTCAGCTCGCTCGAGGAGATGTGGAGCGTGCGCGGCAAGCTAACGGCCGATGCGGACGGCACGGAGCCCGCTTTCGATACGCTCGACACGATGCTGCTTGAGGCCGCTCCGTATTCGCCGGAAATCGCGGCAAGCGCGTCCACGGAGAAAACGCGCGTTTTCGAGCTGCGCGTCTATCATTCGCCGACATATCGGCAGCTCGCGGCATTGCACGAGCGCTTCGGCGGGCCGGAAATCAAGATTTTCCATCGCTCGGGGATTCATCCGATTCTGTATTCTTCAACCGTAATCGGTCAGAACATGCCTAATCTGACATACCTTATCCCATTTGACAATCTGGCTGCTCGGGAGCATGCCTGGGCGGCATTTTCCGCCGACCCGGAATGGGTCAAGGTGCGCAAAGAGTCCGTCGACAAGTACGGCCAGATCGCCGCCGTGCAGAACATGTCGCTTTGGAAGGCCGCCGACTATTCACCAGTGCGATAGTTCGGTTCTTTGGATCTGTCGCGGTTAACAGCAGGGAATTATGCAGCGGTCCGGTGGAAGTGCGGTAACGTCGGATAGCGCCGCGGGAGGTAAGTCCCCGCTAACGCCCGGAAGCAGGCAGGCCGCCTTGTTTCCGCATACCGCAAGAGCGATGCAGGATGTTGAAATTGAGCTTATTACCGGGATGCATCAAGGCTGGATTGCTCGTGTTGCTGGGCGTTATTACATTTCCGTTCGGCTGCAGCTAGAAAGGATCCCATCGTTGTGGTTGAGGATTGGTGGAACATCGATTTCGCGAAGAGCGGCTGCGAGATGAGGGCGCGCAATGGTAGTGACCAATGTATAGGCGATCCAGCTGAGGAGGTGCGCGATTTCGAAGCGCAGTTACGGACAGCGTTCGCTAGCGATGGCTCATGCCGAGGGGCTGTGTTGACGGAGTTCGAGGGGCCGCAGCAAGTCATCTCCAAGGCCGCTTCCGAGGCGGATACCTCCAAAGGCAGATTGGCAGTTGATGCTTGACTTTAATGGAGGTGAATCATCGCAAAGCTGGACCATGATGCACCATTTGCGGGCACCAACGGGTCGCGGCAATCCTCGAGAAATGATTCACACGGTTTGCGCGGTTGTGACGCAAGCCGGTGGATCTCTCGCGGAATAGAGAATCGCCCCTTTGCATTAGCGCGCGGCGGCCTGTATCAATTGTTTTACCGCGTCGATGCCAGGGCGGGCGGGCTCGTCTAATTTGATCCAGTGGCCGCTGTTTTCTGCGACGATGTGGGTGACGTCGTTCGCGAGATTGGAGTTATCGTCGGCAGGCCATTTGGCGGAGCTTTTGGCGCCGTCAGGATTATGCTCCCAAAGGCCCCAGGAAGGAGATGAAATCTAGCGAGAAAATAAGGTAATGGGTCAGTTTGGAAATCGTGCATGCCTGCGCGATTATCGGCCCTAAGATGCGGTCAGTTCGCGAGCATATGCAGCACCACAATCGCTAATATCCCCGCAGATAGGAGCGTCGTCGCGGCGACGGAGAGCGTAGCGAGGGGGGCCGGGATCATAGCGAGGCGCGTGGGGTGCGGCAGTTCGACGCCATGATTCCAGCTGCGTAGCAGGGTGGCACAGCCAGTTACGACCACGGCAAACGGCAGACCAAGCAGCAGCAACCATAGCGTCCACATTCGCGCCGAATACCACGTGACGATCCGCTGAGCGACATGGGCCAGGTCGTATTGCGGTGCATCGCCCACGGCGACGAGGACGGCGGTCATGAAGAGTGCGGCAGGAAGGATGAGCGCCAGTTGGATTGCGGCGATAAAGCGTGTGAGGGTGTGCATGCAAGCTTTATATCACAAAGTACAAATCGCCGCAAGGCGTTGATGCCCACCGGCGGGTCGGCCGAATCTGAAACTAACCCACTACCAAACATAAGGGTTCCTCGTTGGGCTGGACGTCGAGCAAGCCGTAACTGGCTGGCGCAACGCAATGGCGAGGAATTTTAATACCGCACGTAGTTGAACGCCTTTGTTACGCTGCCGTTTTCGCGCATAACGGAATCGGTGCTCAAGAAGGAAGGGGTTCCCGCACGCCGTCAGCGGCCCGGAGATCGTGGTGCACGGCGATGAATCGGGGAAATTCGCCGATTTATAGATACGATACCCGCCATATGATGACGCGCCGGGTATTGAGCTCGACCGAGTAGGAGAGCCTGAGATCGATATCACGAACCGACGCTGCGTCAAGATTCTGCTCGAGCTGGGCTACGAAGTGAAGAGCATCAACGAGGGCCTGGCGGTGGTTTACGCCAGCTCGAGGCGCTAATTGCCCGCACATGCGACAGGCGCTGGTTGTGTATGACCTCAGCTCGCTCGAGGAGATGTGGAGCGTGCGCGGCAAGCTGACGTCCGATGCGGACGGCGCGGATCCCGCTTTCGATAGGTTCGGCACGATGCTGCTGGAGGCCGCTCCGTATTCGCCCGAAATCGCCCCCGGTGCATCCACGGGGAAACCGCGCGTTTTCGAGCTGCGCGTCTATCATTCGCCGACATATCGGCAGCTCGCGGCATTGCACGAACGCTTCGCCGGGCCTAATTTGACATAGGGTTTCATTTGATAATCTGGCCGCGCGTGAGCGGATGTTGGGCGGCATTTTCGGCCGACCCGGAATGGGTCAAGGTGCGCAAAGAGTCCGTTGACAAGTACGGCCAGATCAGCGCGTTGCAAAATATTTTACTTTGGAAGGCGGCCTACTATTCGCCAGTGAGATAGATCACGTTGGTGTCGTCGACTTACGTACTGTAATATAAATTCGCAGTCGAGATGTCCACAAGGGCAGTAATCGGCTAGAATACTCCAAGTAAGAATACTACAAAATAAACTCCGGAGGACAAAACGACGCGCTTGACGTCAATCGCATCGTTCGTTTGCATTTTGGCCGCGCCGTGCGCGGTGATTACGCCACTACACGCGGGCTGATCCTGACTTCAACTGGAATAAGCGACGGTTTTACGCTCAGCACCTTCGTGAGCGGATACAACGCCCAGTATGGTCCGCTGGCGCAAGGAATAGCCACCAATGGCAACGTGATCACGGGCAGCTTGCTGAATACCCATGGCGCCAGTGAGACGGCCAGAGCTTGGGCAGCACCGTGGCTTCTAACCCGTACACGTGCACGACCGGCAATTGCAATTTCGCCATGACGACCGCGGGCGGCCAGGTCTACGGCGCTCAGGCTCAAGGCGGCGTCTACGAGCACTTCAACAGCGATGGTACCTTCGCCCCGATCCCCAACCGGGAGGCCGCCGGCGTTCTTGACGACCTTGGCATGTGGGGCGATCCGGTCAACGGGCACATTATCACGACAAGCAATAAAGGGTTGATCGACATCGATCCCGTGGCGGGCTCCTTCCGGGTGATCGTTGCCGGGCTCGTCGGAGACGGCGTATCGGTGTCCCCGGACGGCACTGTGGCCTATGTTGAGGTGGGAGGCGCGGTCCAGTCCTACAACATTGCTTGGCCGTCTGCAGGGGCGCGAGATCCTCAAGCCGGGCCGCCTCCGCGCGGGCGAGCTCGAAGGCGACAATAGCGGGGAGCCGCGCGCCGGTGGTATAACCTGCGATGTTTTTCCCTTCCCGCGCGGCGGTGACGGCATAACACGTGGGTTCCGAACGAGACTGCCGATGTGACGCGCAGCGGAGTGGAATCGGGAAGCTCGGCTACCACGTTATCGGCCGCCTCACAGCCATCGCGGAGAGCCATATGGTTCTGGTTTAGCTCCGCGGAGCCGGCTGCGGCGGCGGCGAGCACGGCGATCGCAAGGAGGGGTCGCATGTTTCTCAATGGCTCAGACGCAGCACTTCGGAAGCGAGCTGGGCGAACAGCGCGCCTAGCTGGGTCCTGTCCGCGGTCACCAGATATTGTCCCTGCTGCTGATCCGTTTGAAGGGCGGGGTTCGCGTAGGGTGTGAAGGTATTGCCGCCCGAATCGTAAGGGAGCGCCAGGATCGTCGGGTAGTTGGAGATCACGGCCAGGAATTCGTGATCGATGGCGTCGCTATAATTGCCCGTGAGGTAGATTGAGTTGATGACGATATGGAACTTTGTATCGGAGCGAATTCGATACGCTTCGGCCATCGCGGCGTTCATGCTGGCGGCTACGATGGTGTTCGGCTGATCCATGCGGAGATAATTCCTGTAAGGTCCGTTGTCCATCAGATTGGAAGCCGAGCCAATGGACGTGTGGTTGCTCCAGAAATCGCCGAGAAATTTGCAGCCCACATTGGGGTCGGAACTGCACGAGTTATTCACTTGATAGAGCCAGCCGTCGCGCGAAAGCAATCCGCCGCACGCCCCGCTGGTGCAGACCGTGGGGCCTGCTCCCGTGGCGATCACACCGTGGGTGGAGTTTCCGTAGATATCGGTATCCGGGATGTAAGCTATCATCTGCCGCAAGGCATTATCGGTCCCCTGCGGACTGCAAGTCGCGGGATATTGGATGGCGGGGTCAGTGCTCATGGGCAGGTGCAAGCCGGCGATGGAGCCTCCGTAGGAATTTTGTCCCGAAACTTGCGAGATCGTTCCCCGCACGGTAGTGCCTCCAGTGCAAGTCACCGGCATGTTAACGCACACCGCTCCGTTCGTCGAGTTGTCGGAACAACTGTTCGTGATGCCGTATGTGGAGCCCGACTGGTTGGGGGGCGTGGGGCTGCTCGCGGCGGGACCCCAGCGTTTATCAGTCTGCTTCCGCAGCGGGAAATCGCAGGAGATGCCGTTCGGGGAGCCGTCGGTGAAGAGCACGATGACGTTCTCGGCGAGCGGCAGATTTTGATTTTCAATCTGTTGGTAGGCCATCTCGAGCGCAGAAGTGGTGTTCGTGTTGTTGTTGCAGGTGATATTTCCGATCGCGGTATTGAGAGAACCGTCTCCGTAGGAGGCGCTCGGAGCGTAATCGAGATGCGCCGTATAATCGAACGAGACCATGCCGATGCGATCGTAAGGGCTGAAGCTGGTGATGAAATTCTGCGCCGCCGCCACCATCGCCGCGCACGCCGTCGGGGGCGATCCGGTGGTGTTCATAGACGCCGATTTATCGAGCACCAGCATCATCACCAGACCGCGTCGCGTGGCCGTTCCACTAGCGTTCACCGTGACGGAGTTATCGCCGAAGATTCTCATGAAGTAGGTCGGAACCGAGACCGACGCCGCCACCGCGATGTCTAGGACGCCGGTGATGTTACCATCGCCGTCCACTTCCTGCGTAAAAGTCGGAGTGACGGTCGGACTCGTCGTGCCAAAATAGCCGCTGGGAAAATTGGCGGCAAAAAACTGCTGCGCCATCGTGGTGGCCTGAGTCGTGGCCTGAGATACGGTGTTGGCGAGATTGACGGAGCGGCCCGCCGCCAGCGCCGCCGCATCTACGGCGCCGCTGAGCTTGGCTTTGACCAGATAGGCGATGCCGGCATCCACCGCCAAGCCCACGACCGCGACCGTGAAGACAATCATGGCGGCATTGAGCAGAATCGCGATCCCGCGCTCGCCCGCCCGCCTGCGTGGAAGTTTAGACATGACGGCTCCTAAGAGAAGTTGCGGCTATACAGGACCGGCACGTTCATGACTTGAAACAGGTCCACCGCACTGACGTCGGCGAAGGTCTCGGCGAGCAGCGTGAAGGTGCTCGGACTCAGGGTCATGACGCCGCCGGACCCGAAATTGGTCGCGTGATTGGAGGTATTCTTCGCGATATCGGCGGCCGAAATGGTTCCGTCCGACTGGATAATGGCCGAGGGCGGACTTCCGAAGTTGCTCGTGAATCTGGTTCCGTTTCCGATAACGATGCGATAAGCGAAGACGTACTGGTTGTAATTGGGACAGTTCGAAGCGGTCCAGGGCGGAGCGCCGTTCGGCGCCGGGATGATTCCGGCGGAGCACTCATTGGCCCCCACCAAAATCACTTTCGATAGGATCACCACGGCTTTACCATTCGGATCGGGCGTAGTGGTCCCGGACTTGTTCATGCCCAACCCGGCGGCCGTGCGTACAATCAGCCCCTGATTGTTAGCTAGCGAGAGGTCCAATCCGGAGGAGGGATCGGTGGTGGCGCGCAGGAGCAGAACGACGGAGTCGCGAGAGACGCTGGTGACCTGAATGGATTTCGTCAGCAGCATTCCGGTATCGGCCGTGGCGGCGAACAGCGGAACGAGGAAGGCGCAGACCAGGGCGAATTCTAGAATGGTGTTTCCGCGCTGGCGCTTTTTTGTTAGCATAACGTTCCCCTAAGGCGTGGGCGGGACGCTGGTCCCGACTGGAAGACCGCCCATTACGTCCACTTCGGCGGCGTTCAAATTAAAGCTGTTCCCCGGCATAAAACCCTTCAAAGGAACCAGCCAGTTCCAGGGATACTGCGAGATCACGACCTCCACGGCATTGCCGGGCTGATTCGCGTAAGTGACGATCTTTCCATTGCTCAGCGTCTGCGGCAGTGTTCCTTTCAACGCGCAGGAACCCGACTGGCAGGTCATGACGGGATTCGAGAGATCGTTGGTGGTGTAATAATTCACGATGATGTAACTGCTCTTCGCGCCCGATAAAAATCCGAAAGAATTGTTCTGCACAACCTGCGTAATGCAGGTGAACTGCGAGCTTGCGCAGGACGCGCCGCTATAGGAGGAACTGTAGGTGACGGCGAAGCGCACGCCCTCGCGCGCGGCGTTTTGAAAACTGTTCTGTAAAAAGAAGAGGAAGCCGAAATCGACGATGCCCATGAACATGGCGAACATGGGAAGGAACACGAGGGCGGTCTCGAGCATGGCGTTGCCGCGCTGGCCCGCTCTGCGCGCGGTTCTGGGAGCAGTCCCGGGAATAGTCCCGGAATGCGCCGGATTGCGGTACGTCGTCGCGCCTTGTTCCATTACTCTAGTCCAAAATAGGTCATTGGCGAGATGGCAACAATCCGATGTAGCCCTTAGATTGCCCCCGGCATTCGCCTTGCCCCTGGGGAGGGCGGCACGGCAGTTTTCATTAGGATTCTTTTGCAAACGTTGGTACACTGGGGGTGTCTTTGCTAGCATCCGTTCTTTCACGAGTGCCCTTTCTGGCCGCCCTTCCCGCATCGGCGTTTTCGGTCCGGTTTCCTGAGCAGTCCGACAAAGACTATCTGACCGATCCAATTGGATCAATAACTTGGAGCAACAAACATGAAACTTTTTGTCGGAAACCTCAGTTTCCAGACCACTCAGGAAGACCTGCTACAGGCCTTCTCTCCCTACGGCGCGGTTGAGAGCGCGAGCGTGCTCATGGACCGCAGCACGGGGCAATCCCGTGGGTTCGGATTCGTCGAAATGGCGAACCGGAAAGAGGCACAAAGCGCGATGACGGCCTTAAACGGTGCACAGCTCGACGGCCGCGCGCTGAACGTTAACGAAGCCCGTCCCAAGACGGAAGGCGGCGGTGGCGGCGGATTCGGCGGGGGCGGCAACAAGCAGCGCCGTACGCCGCGCTGGTAGGATAGATACCGCTTTTGAGCGGGTGAGCGAAGCATGGCGGCTGGACGACCACACGGTTTCGAGCCGCCGTCTCCGCTGAGGAGTGACGCTTCAGCGACGCGCAAAGGAGAAACACGCATGCCAGGTCGTGGACCACAGACTTACAAGAAACGGCAGAAGGAACAGCAGCGCAAGGAAAAGCAGCAGGAGAAAATGGCGCGCCGCCTACAACGGAAGAACGAGAAGAAACCCGAAGATCAGGATCAGGATCTCAATATCGCTCCCGGCGAAGGGCTGGGCGAAGGCTTGGGAGATGGGTCCGGTCCGCAGGCGCCGGGCATCATGTCCGATACGGAACCATAGGGCTCTTGTCTCGCGAGGCGCCGCGTTAATGCAATTTGTGTACAAGGGTTTTACGCAGGACGCGAATATCCGTTCTTTTCAATTCGAGCACAGCGTCCGCGTGAGCGCTTTCAAAACCACGCGAATTGCCGCCGTCGTCAATGCCGACCTGACTTTGTTTTCCCGCGCGCGCATCGCCGTCCAGGACGGGCCGGCGCTGTGCCTGCACATCCTTTCGTCCTTATCGCTGGACGGGGAATCGCCACAACCTTTGATCCACACCGTGACCGGGGAGGATGTAGCCGGATTCATGGCACTGAAAACCGCCAAGAGCGGCGCGAACCCGCCCCACCGCAGGCGCAAACCGCCCAAGCCGTCGAGCGCGTCGCAACTGCGCTGGCCAAGAGTGTAAACGAGGAGTATGGAATGAAAAACCTATATGTCGGCAATCTCGCCTTTCAGATCACGGAAGAGGACCTGGAGCAGGCTTTCGCCAAATACGGCCAGGTGAGCCGCGCCTCCATCGTACGCGATCGCGCCACGGGCCAGCCGCGCGGATTCGGATTCGTGGAAATGACGGATCCCGGCGAAGCCGACCGCGCCATCGCGGCGCTGAACGGTGCGGAATGGGAAGGGCGGCAGTTGACGGTTAGCGAGGCGCGGCCGCGCGAAGGCGGAGCGGGAGGCGCTCGCGGCGGCCCTGGCGGCGGCGGGCGCGGAGGAAACCGCGGGGGTGCGGGCGGTGGTGGCCGCGGACGGCGTCCTTAGGTCAATCCATCGGATATCACGGCGTCTCAACATTTTCGCGGCGATCTGGCGATCTGACGTCAATCCCGAAACGCGTCAGCGTGGCTTCCATACTTTTCACTCGGTATTCCAAATGTTCCACCGCGTCGCCATTCTCATATAGAGTTTCAGAGTCCAGTGAAACGTCCAGCCTCCGTCGGCGAAGCGGGCTTTGGCGCTCCACAATCGAGTGCCGAGCGCGGTTTTGAGCGGGCCGAGCTTGGCGCGTAGGCCAGCGAGAAAGTCCGGGCAGGCGAGCGCGTGGCGCCGGTGAAGGCGCGGGGCGCGGCCGACTTGGCAGATGCGCTGGTACTGGCCATTTGAAAGATCGGAATTCAAGCTCGCCGCGGCTTGTAGGCGGTGCACAATTCCGTTTGCCGTTGCGGGCCCTGCGCGCCGTGCAGCAGCGCCCGACGATTGCGACAAGCGAGGCGAAAATCAGTACGGACGTGACGAGCCGGGGCCTCCGCGGCGCGGCGCGAACTGGTCCGGAGTCCCGGAGAGCGCCGCGGCTAAGGACCGGGATAACTGTCCCGACGCCGGCCATTCCGAAAATAGCGATCAAATGCCGCTTGTACTGTCGTCTGCATCTCCGCTGCGACGGGTATGCGTAAGGGCGGAAGGAAGCGGAGAACTCGGCGGCGTGGCGTAATCTCGAGCGTCTTTCTGGCCGCGGTGGCGCCGGCCGTCCACGCGTATAACTCAATCCGGCTCCACGGAATCAGGCGGCCTTGAAACAGCACGCCTCTTGCGCGGATTTCGGACGCGATGGTCGAGCAGCGCAGCGTGTATCGCGCATAAGCTTATGAAGACGGGGAAGACGTAATCGTAGACGTCCGGCGATGCAAGCGCATCGGCGCTCTTGGCCACTACGCCCCATATCGAGAGAACGCCGACTAGGCCGAGGGCCACGGCGGCCCACAGGGCGTTGCGAGGCGAACGGCTGATATCGCGTGAGCAGCGGCCCCGCCCAGCGTTCGCGATATGGCCAGCGCTCCAGGCTGACGATGATCCACGCCGAGGCGGCGATCTCCGCGATCCCGACCAGCCATCGAAAACTCGAAGCGCTCGCGAAAGCCAGGGACAGGATCATTACGGAGAGCATAAGCGGCGCAACCCAGCGCAGCCTTTGCGATGCCAGCGCCTTCCCGTACACGAGCCTTGCCAGGAGATAGCCCAGCGCGATCGAGGGAATGAAGATTATGAGCAGAAACTGGGCCTGGCGGCTCAGCTTGACCGCGCCCGTCGCTAACCCGGCGATCGCGACCAGCAGCCCGAAGACCCCATAGCTGATAACGGCGCAGTAGAGGGAGAGCGCGATAAAACCATTTACCGTCGCTGGCCTTGACCGGGAGGCCGTCGAGGTGGCGGCTCAATTCGCCGCTGAACTCCTCGGCGGAGGCGTAGCGGCGGCGAGGTTCTTTATTGAGAGCCTTTAGCAAAATGTTGTCGAGATCGCCCTTAAGGAGCTGCCGTAGTTGACGTGGCGTCCCGCGGCGCGCACGGCTGATTTCTTCGGGGCTGACGCTCGCGCCCGCCTGTGAGCCGGCGGCCAGAAGATCAGCGGCTGTATAGCGGACACGCTCGGGCGAGTGGGAGTCTCTTCGCAAATGACGCGCACGATCTCGTGATAGATGCGGCTTTGTAAATGATACGGCCGGTGGCCCGTGAGCAGTTCGTATAAGACCACCCCCAGTGAATAAAGATCGCTCGCCCGGTTTATGGCCTCTCCGCGCACCTGCTCGGGACTGGCGTACTCGGGCGTCATCAACCAACCGCCGGTTTGCGTCATGGCCAGGGTGGATTCAGGCTCCAGCGGGCGCAGCAGCTTTGCAATGCCAAAATCGAGCAGCTTGACCGTCCCATCGTCCGTAACAAGTATGTTCTGGGGTTTCAGATCGCGGTGTATGACATCGCGGCCGTGGGCATACTCGACCGCCGAGCAGACTTGCCGGAACAAGGCCACGCGCTCGCCGACCCCAAGCTTATGCTCGTCGCAATAGGAATCGATGGGCGATCCTTCGACATACTCCATGATGAAGTAAGGAATGCCCTCCTCCGTTGCGCCTCCATCGAGAACGCGCGCGATGTTGGGATGATCAAGTGCGGCAAGGATTTCCCGTTCCTGGTGAAACCGCGCAAGCATCCCGGAGGATACCACCTCGGGCCGGGCCAGCTTGATGGCTACGCGCTTACGAAATACGTCGTCGGCTCGGGCGGCCAGATAGACGGAGCCCATGCCGCCGGAGCCTATCTCGCGAAGTATTTCGTAAGCGCCGATGCGCCGGCCCTCCATGCGCGCACTCGCAGACACAGCGGTTTTCTCCGGCGGATGAATGGGAACATCCAGAACCGCCCAGGCGTGTCCATGGGCCTCGAGCAATGCGGCCACTTCGGCGCACAACGATTCGTCCCCCTGGCAGGCCTCCTCCAAGAAAGAGCGCCGGGTGTGCGGGTCGCGCTCTACAACGGCGTCGAACAGGTTCCTGACTTGCCGGAAACGATCTGGCGTCATCGTGTCCCCCTATTATGTCCAGCGCAGCCGAGGGGGAAAACAGCTCATAAATTTTTCGGTTCCGGAGGCGCTCGGATACTGGACTCGGATACTAAACTCGTAAGATATGGCCGGTCCTCCCGACCGCCGGGAGCTTACCACGTTGCTGCTGCAATGGCGCGAGGGAGATCGCGAAGCCGGCAATCGTCTCTTTTCCGCGGCTTACCAGGAGCTTCGACGGCTCGCACGGCAGCATATGAGGAATGAAAATGCGGGGCACACCCTGCAGCCAACGGCGATCGTCCACGAATTGTATTTGCGGTTGTTCGGCGCCGCGCCGATCGAATGGCAGAGCCGCGCCCATTTTTTTAGCGTCGCGGCGCACCAACTGCGCCGCATTCTGATCGATCATGCGCGCCGCAACCGCGCGGAAAAGAGGCGCGGCGGCCGCGTGCAAGCGCCGCTGAGCGAAGTGGACGTCGCGGCTCCTGTCCAGGATGAAGACCTCGTGGACCTCGATGAAGCGCTTCTCTCGCTCGAGGACCTCGACCCCCGCGCCGCCCAGGTAGTCGAGCTGCGATATTTCGGAGGGTTGACGGAGACGGAAGCCGCCGCCGCGCTCGGGATTTCCCTAGCGACGTTGAAGCGCGATTGGGCCTTCGCGCGAGCCTGGCTGATCCGGCGCATGAATCCGCCGGCGCACGAGTAACGCAACGGGTTTACGCAATAATAAAACCGTGGAGACACGTTCGCGCACTCCTGAAGAATGCACGCTCGGCCGCCGCGCTTACGGGAGCTGGCGTATCCGCGGAGAGCGGCATTCCCACATTTCGGGGCGCGCACGGCTTATGGCGGCAATTTCGGGCCGAAGACCTGGCCACGGCAGAGGCTTTCGCGCGAGATCCGAAGCTCGTTTGGGAATGGTACGACTGGCGGCGCGGTCTGATCGCGAAGGCGCGGCCGAATACGGGGCATTACGCGCTCGCGCAATTGCAGGAGCGCACGGCGGATTTCACGCTCATCACGCAAAATGTCGACGATCTGCACGACGCGGCCGGCAGCCGCAACGTTGTAAAGCTGCATGGGTCGATTTGGAAGACGCGCTGCGTCCAATGCGGCATTGAGCAGGTCGACGGGCGCACTCCGTTGCCGAGAATCCACCGCGCTGCGAATGCGGCGGGCTGTTGCGGCCGGCCGTGGTATGGTTCGGAGAAGCTCTTCCTCAAGACGTTTGGCGTAATGCTGCGGCCGCAGCCGAACGCACCGCCCTTTTTCTCGTCATCGGGACTTCCGCAACGGTTTATCCGGCGGCCGCGTTGGCGCTGGTCGCACAACGCGCGGGCGCCAAGGTTGTAGAGATCAATATCGAGGAGACGCCCCTGTCGGAGCGCATCGACGTTTTTCTCGAAGGCCCATCGGCCGAGCTGCTGCCGAAACTGGTCGCATGAAAATTTGCTACTTCGATGCCTTTTCGGGCATCAGCGGAGACATGGCTGTCGGCGGCCTTGGCGGATGCCGGGGCGGACGCGGAGGCATTGACGCGCGCTCTCGAAAGCCTCGGCGCCGGCGCTTCGTTTCGCATCGAGCGAACGATGAGGCGCGGGATCGCGGCCTCGAAGTTCAGCGTGAGCGGCGGCGAGACACAAAACGCACCGGCATTTGCCGCACATTCTGCGAATCATCAAAGGCGCCGATATACCGTCGCGCGCCTGGACGAACGCGGCGGCGGTATTAAGGACAAGCTGGCCAGGCCGAGGCGAAGGTCCACAATATGCCGATTGAAAAGATTCATTTTCACAGGTCGGAGCGGTCGATTCGAT
>CAWITB010000054.1:0-16015 GCA_963838885.1 Bryobacterales bacterium
TCTCCGAGCCGGACGCCACCTTCACCGCTCGCGACATCCTCAAACTTCTGACCTACTCCGACGATGTGCCCGTCGTCTTCGGCACCCGACCAGCCGCGAATTCATCTGGGCGGGCGCGAATATGGGACGGTTCCTGCGCTGGGGAAATTGGGCCGTGGCCAAGATGACGGAGCTGCTCTTCAACACCACCATGCTCACCGACGTGGGCTGTACCTACCGCCTGTTCCATCGCGACGCGCTCCTCCTGATCCGTCCGCATCTCGATATCGGCGGCTCCCATTTTGGCCCGCAGTTACTGCTCGAAGTAATTCAGTACCGCATACCATTTGTCGAAATTCCCGTGAACTACAGCGAACGGGTGGGGCGCTCCGCCGTCACTGGCGACATCGGAAAGGCCTTCTGGCTTGGAACGCGAATGATCGCTCTCGTGTTCGCATACCGCATCGGATTGCATCACGCCGCCCGCATGATCTGGGATCACACACGAGACGTCGGTGAACGGCGCGGGTTCGCGCACCGTGCCAGGGCTGCCACGACGATCGCTTCCCAACTCTAAAGAACTGCGTCATCGAACGCTCGCCGGCGCCCCGCCCTGCGGCGCCCTGGAACACGCCAGCCCTCGCGTGACGCCGCGCCGGGCGCCCGCCCGCAAAGCAATCGAGTGACAGCGTACGCTCGTCACCTCCCGCCGCTCGCCGGGAAGCTTGTGCCAAAATAGGCTATCGCGATGAAGCGATTGCAGCCAGTCATTTGGATGAAGGGGACGTTCCTCAGTCCGCAGTATCTGCAGACCCAGGATCGCTTCATTGAAAGCACGCTGGAGTTCTACATGGACGCGTTGTCCTACGCGCCGTGGGGCTTCAAGAGGCTGCGCATCGACCTTGATGCGCTTGAAGCGGGGAACTTCGCGCTCACCGACGCCGCCGGTATTTTTCCCGATGGGCTGATTTTCGACATCCCGGATTCGGATCCGCCGCCGTCGCCCAAGCCGCTGGCCGACGCCTTCGAGCCGGACCAGAAAAGCGTCGATGTTTTTCTCGCTATTCCGCATTATCGCGAGCGTGGGCTGAACGTCTCGATCGAGCAGAAGAAGGCCGACACGCGCTTTCTGGCCGAGGTGGCCATGCTGCGCGACGAAAATTCCGGGCTGACGGAAAAGCCCGTGCAGGTGGCGCGGAAAAATTTCCGTTTTCTGTTCGAAGGCGAATCGCAGCAGCATATCTCGGTGCTGCGCATCGCGCGCGTCATGAAAACCGAAGCGGGCACGCTGCGGCTGGACCCCAATTTCGTTCCGCCGCTGCTCGACATGACTGCCAGCGATTACCTGGTTTCGATAGCGCGCCGGCTGGTCGAGATCCTGGCCGCCAAGAGCACCACGCTCTCCGGCAACCGGCGCCAGAAAAACCTCAGTCTGGCGGAATTCGGCACCTCCGATATCGCCAACTTCTGGCTGCTCTACACCATCAACTCGCTTTTTCCGCTGTTGCAGCACATCTTCGAGACGCGGCGCGGGCATCCCGAGAAGCTCTTCGCGACCATGCTGTCACTGGGCGGATGTCTGACGACGTTTTCCACCCAGACGCATCCGCGAGATCTGCCGAAGTACGACCATGACGATCTGTTCGGCTGCTTCCACGACTTGGACGAGAAGATCAGGTTTCTGCTCGAAACGGTGGTGCCGAGCAATTTTATATCGCTGCCTCTCAAGCTGCTCAGTCCATCGATTTACGGCACATCGCTTGCCGATGACAAGTATCTCCGCAATACGCGCATGTACCTGGCGGTCAACGCCGATATGAACCAGGCGGAGCTGATTAGCAAGACGCCGTATTTGATCAGGGTCTGCTCGGTGAATCATATTGAGGTGCTTGTCACGAAGGCGCTGCCGGGGGTCCAACTGACGCACCAGCCGAAGCCGCCGAGCGTCATTCCCGTGAAGGTGAATTATCAATATTTCAGCTTGAACCAGTCCGGCGGACCCTGGGAGGCGATCACGCGGGCGCGCAATCTGGCGGCGCACGTGCCGGGGGATTTCCCGTCCCCGAAGATGGAATTGATTATTCTGTTGCCGGAGAGCTGAGCAGTTTCGCGGCGCGGAGAGCGAGCTCATTGGGGTCGAGATCCGTGCGGTTGCACAGCACGATAATGGTGAGTTTGTCCGTCGTGAAGCGCTCGATGGCGCTGTGAAATCCCACGGTTGTGCCTGTGTGCCACATGCGTGGACGGCCTTGATAGGGGTCGAGAAACCAGCCGAATCCATAGGAGACCGGCCGGCCGGGATTCAAATTATCGTCGCCCGGCGTCGCGGGCCAGTGAGGCTGGGCGCCATCTGCAAGTTTCGCGGGCGTCAGCGCCGCCGGCATTTCCCTTGCGCTTAAAAGCGTGTGGCGCGCGAGCGCCGCGTCCCATTTCGCCAAATCGGCAAGGTTCGAGTAGACGCCGCCGTCTCCCAGGGTCGCGGATGTCGGACTCTGGTCCGTCTCGACGAACGCGTCTCCTTTCCGGGCATACCCGAACACTCGATTCGGTACGGTGTTTTTTCCTTTCACGAACGCCAGCGTGCCCGTCATGTGGAGCGGATCGAAAATGCGCTCCCGCAGGAACTCGTCGAAGGGCCGGCCGGAAACTTTCGCGACGATAAGACCCAGTAGCACGTATCCGGAATTGCTGTATGCCCAACTCGTCCCCGCCGCGAACTTCGGACTCGTTTGGCGCTCGAGTAACGCCAGGACTTCTTCGTCCCGGATCTGATGGGCTTCTGTCCACTGCTCACCCATCAACCCTTCGTAATCCGGCAGCCCCGAGGTGTGCGTCAGAAGGTGGCGCACGGTTATGGAGCGCCCGTAAGCCGGAAAGTCCGGAAAAATGTCAGTGAGCCGCGTCTCATAGCGCAGTTTTCCATCGTGCGCCAGCAGCATCGTAGCCATGGCCGTGAACTGCTTGGTACACGAAGCAAGGCGAAAATCCGCCGCTCGATCGATCGGGACGAAGCTGCGCAGGTCGCGAACACCGTAGCCGCGTTCAAAGATCGTGCGGCCGTTCTTTCGGACCAGAACGGCAATCCCGGGCGATCGGCGGTTCGCGAGCGGCGAGAAAATCGAATCGAGATTCGGGAGCGCGTGTTCCGCCGTGGCGCCCGCTACCGTCGCGCCGAGCGCAAGCAGGACTGCTAGCGCCCCACAAATGCGATTGCGCCGAAACCCCACGAATTACGAATGCGGCGGCGGGGGCGGAGGAGGAGGCGGCGGGGCCGGAGGCGGCGTTTGCCCAGCCAAAGTCGGACCGCTGGCGCCGCCCGGTACCGTTCCGAGAGGACCGCGCGCCGTGGTCTGGAAGGTGTAGAGAGCGTCATATAGCGCGCGCAACACGCGGCGCGCCACAGCCCCTTTGTCGACGAAGCTCGAAGCGAGCGGCTGGCTCTTGTAGACCGTCATGGAGTCGCCTTCGTTGACGATATGCGCCGACCCGCCCCGGGTGGCGTGGCGCACTTCTACCGAGCCCTCTTCAACCGTAATCACGGTATTCTCGTCGTCGTTGTCCACCTCCACGTCGAAAATGGTCCCGCGCACGGAGATGACCGCGGAAGGCGTATGAATCACATTGGGGTTGGGCTGCCCGCCGAGCCTTTGAATGTGCACCTTAATGCGGCCCACCCACAGATCGAGCAGGTCGCGCCAGTTGCCCGGATTGCTCCGGAACGTCAGATTGGAGTTGGGGTAGACCTCGAAGGTGCTGCCGTCCGAAACCTCGAATTTGGCGAAGCCGTCCGCTCCCGTGATGACGACTTCCTTCACCTGGATGATGTCGCCAAGATTGAGAGCCCACGGCTGCGAGTCCTTCAAGACCGAGACTTGGCCGTTAATTTCTATGACTTTGGCGGCCGCTTCCGGTGAAGTGGGAAAGATCTGCGCCGATACGATAGGACACAACCCTAGTACCATGCGCGGCGAGTAGACAGACGCGTGCCGACGCGCGCGGGAACACGGCTTTCGCGACTTTCGCCATAAAGAAACTGCCTGGTACTACCGATGCCCTCTACAAAGGAGATCGGCTGGGTGTAACCGAAACCTCAGTCTATCATCAAAATTGCTAAGCAATACAAGAACCGGCGAGATTTTTTGAGAGAAAGTCGTTCTGATTCAGACATTTTGATAGAGCCGGGAAACCCGGAAAGGATACAATAGACTCGACCCATGTGTCGGAAAGCCACAGTCCGCGCCGGCCCAGCCGCGATGCGGATGGCGATGTCGGCCGCGATGCTGGCGGGGGCGGTCGCGTGGGCACAGATGGCCCCCGCTGCGGCGTTCTCAGCAGACTGGCGGCACATCGGAAATAGCGCCGTGCAGCTTGCCCTGCCGTCCGCCGCCACAGGACCCGTGGATCGCGTGTGGTATTCGACCGACGGGGGCGCTTTATATGCCCGCACGCACTCCGGCCGGACATTCCAGACCACCGATTTCGACAGTTGGAAACAGGTGGTGGATACGGCCGCCCTTCCTCCCTCCGCATCGAATGAGACGGCGCCGAATAGTCCCGAGCCGGGCGCCCGGGTGCGAGGCCGCGGCGTCAGGCTGTACAGTTTCGCCATGAATGCTTTCCGCTCCGATGACGGCGGCGAGACCTGGACCAACCTGACCGAATACAAGAACGCCTCCATCCTGGGCGCGGCATTGTCGGACATGGCGGTATCGCCGCTTAATCCCGATGACGTGACGGTCTCGAACGCCGCCGGCGTATGGCGATCGGTGGATGCCGGCCTGACCTGGACGGGCCTCAACACGGCGCTGCCGAACTTGCCCGTCCGCCGAATTTTGACGGTTCCATCGGGCACGGTGGGACTGCGGCTGGGGCTCTCTATCGAGAATGCCCCGGAGCTTGAATGGGCGCCCGGTGAGCGCACCGCCTGGCGCGTCGTCCAGGGTATCGAGGCGCAGCGCGAGAGTGCTCTCAAGCAGTTTGCCGCCCAGGCGCTGAACGTTCGAATTACCGCCGTGTCGTCGTCGGGCGACGCGATTTACGCCGGATCCGCCGACGGCCGGTTGTGGACTTCGCTCGACAAGGGCGCCACCTGGAGCCCGCCTTGGGAATCGCCCGGGGCCGGTCCGGTGGAAGCGATCTATGTGGATCCCAGAGACGCGCGCACGGCTGTGGCGGCTTTCGGCGCGCACTCCAAGCCGCTCGATTCGCGCCTCGCGCCAATGCACGTCGCGCGCACTATGAACGGGGGACTGTTCTGGGATAATGTCACGGGTAATTTGCCAGATGCCGCCGCGCACGGCATCACCGCCGATCGCGCCTCCGGCGCCGTTTATGTGGCCACCGGCGACGGCGTCTTCCTGGCTGTCATGGATCTGGCTAGCGCCGGCGGCCCCGGCGTCTGGACTCCGGCCGGCAGGGGACTTCCCGACGCGCCCGCCATGGACGTGCGGCTCGACTCGGGCGGCAACCAGCTCTATGTAGCGGTCGATGGCTATGGCGTGTATGCGGCTATGGCGCCGCATCGTTTCCGCGATGCGCGGGTGGTGAACGCGGCGGACTATAGCGGGCGCGCCGCCGCCCCCGGCTCGCTTCTCAGCGTTCTGGGAGCGCGCGTCGATGCGGCTCGGGCCGGGGCCATGATCGTTCCCGTACTCGCGTCGGACGGCAACGGCACGCAGATCCAGGTTCCCTTCGGCGCTTCCGGCGATAACATTGCGCTGTCGCTCCAAGCTAGCGACAAGACCATCGCGGCGGCATTCCCTCTACGCGAAGTCTCACCCGCCATTTTTGTCGATCCCGACGGCACGCCCATGATTCTCGATGGCGATTCCGGCGAGATGCTCGACGCTTCGAAACCGGCCCATTCGGGAACGCGTATCCAGATTCTGGCGACGGGCCTCGGCCGCGTCGATCCCGAGTGGCCCACCGGAACGCCGGCGCCGGCCGCCAATCCGCCGCGCGTCGTCGCTCCGCTGCGCGCCTATCTGGATCAGCGGCAAGTTGAGATCGGCCGCGCCGTCCTGGCCCCTTACGTAGGCTATTACCTCATCGAAATCGAGTTGCCGCGCATTGTAGACGCGGGACCCGCCGAACTCTATATCGAGGCCGCGGGACAGCCCAGCAACCGCGTCCGGCTCTACATCGAGCCTTAGGCTTTTTGATGCTTCCGCATTCCTGGCGACGATTTCTGGCCCTCCTGCGCCTGCTTCTGGCGGTCGCTTGTCTGGCGCTGCAGCTCATCGTTTTTAACTTCGCCATTACCGACACTGTCGCCATGTTCGCGGGCTACATCGCCTATGCTCTCGCGGTGCTGCTGTGGCGGCCATCGGACGATTCGGCCTTTGCCATGGTGGCTCTGGCGATCGATTTTATTTTCTTCCTGCTCGCCGCCCTCGCGCCCATTTCTTACGGGCAATGGATCGCGGCCGTCTTCTACGGCTACCTCCTGCTCGCGGCCGTGGTGTTGCACAATTACTGGAAACCGCTGGCAGTCTCGCTCGCGGCCATCGCCGTCATTTACTTCAGCGGCCCGCTGCATGGCGCCATTCTCATGCCTGTCCTGATCGCCGGGGGCATTGTGGCGTGTTCTCTCGCCATCGAACGCGATCATCTGAAGGAACTGCTGTCGCAGATCTCGCGCCAGTGCGTGCTCTACCGCTATGACTCCGAAAAGGCCCGCGAGGCCGAGCGGCAGCGCATCGCCGCCGATTTCCACGATGGACCGCTGCAAAGTTTCATCGCGTTCCACATGCGGCTGGAGCTGATTCGCAAGTTGCTGCTGCGCGACAACGGCGCCGCCACCGAGGAGCTCACGCAATTGCAGGAGATCTGCAAAAACCAGGTGAACGAGCTGCGCGCCTTCGTGCGCAGTATGCGGCCGGTCGATGTCGAGGGCAGCCTCAGCGCCACGTTGCGCCGCGTGGTCGAGCAGTTCCAGAAAGACAGCGGCATCCCGGCGGCCTTCGTGGGCGCGGAATTCATCGAGCCCGCCGAACCGGAGATTTCCCTTGAGCTGCTGCAGATCGTACGCGAGGCGTTGTACAACGTGCAGAAGCATTCGCGAGCCACCCGCGTTGCCGTCAGTATGCGCAAGAGCGGGCGCGCGCTCGAAATCTCGATCGAGGACAACGGCTCCGGATTCCCCTTTAGCGGGCGATACGATCTCGATGAATTGGAGTTGTTGCGCCTCGGGCCCACCAGCATCAAGCGGCGCGTGCGCACTCTGGGCGCCGAGATGCATCTTGATTCGAAGCCGGGGCAGGGGGCGGGACTGTCGATCCGCCTGGCAACCTAGCGGATGCGTCTGCTGCTGCCGGCGATTGCGGCGGCGCTGCTGGCCGGGTGTGGCCGCTATGCGGATTTCACGCTGCCGCCCGCGCCGGGCGCCCAGGATCCCGCGAACGATTGTTCCACGTGCAACATCCTACTGACGCTGCGTCCTGAACCGGTGCTCACGCATGGTTCACCCGGCGAATGGGACTCGAACGACGCGCTCAATCCCTCGATCGTGCCGTTTCACGGGCAACTGCTTAACCTCTATTCGGGATTCGATGGAAAAACCTGGGCCACCGGTCTCGCCACCTCCTCCGACGGACTCCATTGGCAAAAACAGGGCAGAGTGTTTGCGCCGGAGCCTTCTAGCTGGGAGGGCGACTACATCGCGGCGAACGGGTCCGCGATCGTGCAAGGCGCACAGCTCTTCTATTTTTATCAAGGCGGGCGAGCGCCGCAAATCGGGCTCGCCACTTCATCGGATGGACGCGCCTGGACGCGGCATGGCGGTCCCGTGCTGGGCTTTGGCCCGCGTGGTAGTTGGGACGAGCGCGGCGTCGCGGACCCTTACGTCATTCGCGCCGAAGCCAAGCTGTACATGTTCTACCTGGGGCAGGATCGCGCGCGGCGGCAGCGGTTGGGAGTGGCGGAATCGGACGATGGCCTGACATGGACCAAGCTCCGCTCCAACCCCATACTGGACCTCGGCGGATGGGGGGCTTTCGATGAGAACGGCTTGGGGGAGCCGGCCGTGTGGACGGCGCGCGGCTATTATTGGATGCTCTACACTGGCCGCGCCCACGATGAGATGCGTAAACTCGGAGCAGCTTTTTCCAAGGATGGCGCGCATTGGAAGAAGTTGGATCATGCGCTTCCGTTGACCGCCTCATCCTGGGATTCGAAGGTCGTCTGCGATCCCACCGTGCTGCCCTCGCCGGACGGATTGCGGGTCTGGTTCGGCGGCGGCGACGTCGCCAACCCCGCCGAGAACATCCACGGCCAGATCGGTTTTGCGATCCTGAAGCAATAGCGCGCCGGCGCGGTCTATGAGAGTCGGAATCACCTGTTACCCCACCTACGGCGGCAGCGGCATCGTCGCAACGGAGCTCGGACTGGAGTTGGCCAATCGCGGCCACGAGGTTCACTTCATTACCTACGCCAATCCCATCCGGCTCGATGCAGGCACGCCGCGCATTCATTATCACGAGGTCGAGGTTTCGAGTTATCCGTTGTTCCAATATCCGCCCTACTGCCTGGCGTTGGCGTCGCGCATGGCCGAGGTCGCCGACGATTACGGGCTTGACGTTCTGCATGTCCACTATGCCATTCCTCACTCCATTGCGGCGCTTCTGGCAAAGCAGATGATGGCGCCGAAGCTGCGCTTGCCCTTCATCACGACGCTGCACGGAACCGATATCACGCTGGTTGGGGCGGACCGGTCGTATTTCCCGATCACCAAATTCTCCATCGAGCAATCCGACGGAATTACCAGCATCAGCCAGGACCTGCGGCGTCACACGCGGGAATTTTTCGGGGTGCAGGAAGATATTCGGGTAATCTACAACTTCGTCAATTGCGACCTGTACCGGCCTTCGCCGGAGCGCAGCGGCGCGGAAAAGCGGCTCATCCACATCTCGAATTTCCGGCCGGTGAAGCGGGTTCTCGACTGCATCCGCATATTCGCGCAGGTGCGGAAGGAGGTTGCGGCCGAGCTGCATATGATTGGCGACGGCCCCGACCGCGGACCGGCGCAGCGGCTGGCGCGCGAGCTGGGCGTCGAGCGGCACGTCAAGTTTCTGGGCAAACAAAACCATGTCGAGCGCCTCATCCCGCTAGCTCACGCCCTGCTGCTTCCGAGCGAGATGGAATCGTTCGGGCTGGCGGCGCTCGAGGCGATGGCGTGCGGCGTCCCGCCGGTTGCCACGCGCGTCGGAGGCCTGCCGGAGCTGGTTACCGATGGAGTCGACGGCTATCTGGAGGTCGCCGGTGACATCCCGGCGCAGGCCCGCCGCGCCATGGAGTTGCTGAGCGACGAAGCGCTGCACGCGAGAATGGCGCAGGCGGCGCGCAAGACGGCGACAGAAAGGTTTTGCACCGATTTGATCATTCCGCAGTACGAGCGCTATTACGCGGAGGTCGTGGGGAGTTAGCGCCGTTATTTTTCGCTGACGATTAAGGACGCGGGCGATTTTTTAAGCGCATGCAGCTCGGAAGAAGCAAATCCCGCATTGCGGAACATGCTTTCGTATTCCTTAAATGTATAGGCGTCGCCGGATGCGGTCGAGCCCAACATCATCATGGCGAACTCCGCCGCCGATGGCGGCGAGATGCGGTCCTCGTTAGGAACAAAATCCTGCGTGATGCAACGCCCTCCAGGAACCAGAGCCGCGTGGATTTTCCGCATCAGCTTCTCGCAGGCGGCCGGATCGAAGTGGTGGAAGAAATTGGTCACGAGGACCACATCGTAGGGGCCGCCGAAGGCGACCTCGAAGGCGTCGCCGGGGATGGTGGAGTGCCGCTCGGCCACGCCGAATTTTTTCGCGTTCGCTTGGGCTACGGCGAGCACATTGGGCCAATCGAGAGCCGTAATCCGCGCCTTCGGGTTCCGCTTCGCAATTGCGATCCCGAACAGCCCGTGCCCCGCCGCAATGTCCAAAACTTGGACGTCTCCCTCGGGCGCCAGCTCCGCCATTTCCAAGGTGGAAGGGTAGATCATCGGCGCCATACTCTCGGCAAACTCGACCCAAATGGGGTTATCGTGACTCACCACTCCCTCTTCCGGCAGCGTCGTTCGTCCCCTGCGGACAACCTCGGCCAAATCGAGGAAAGGGGCGATGAGGCGCGGATCCAGCATAAACTTTGTCATGCTCCCGCAATACGCCGGCGATGCACGGTCGAGAAACATAGCCGCATCCGGAGTCAGGGAATATCGATTACCTTCCTTCGACAGAAGACCGTCGATGGCAAGGTAATCGCAAAGAATCCGGATTCCGCGATGCGAGGCCTTCGCCGCCTTGGCTATCGCATCGACGGTCCGGTTCCCGCGCGCGATCTCGGTGAACAGGTCCAGTTCGACCGCCGCTTTTAAAGCGGCCGAGTGTTGATAGCCGCGGAGAATATCGAAGATGATTGCCGGGTTCGGCTCCGCCCCGGCTTTAGGCGCTGTGCTCATAGCTTCAATATCCTACACTTCAGCGATCCTCGCCCGCCGAATTTCACCGTGACACATCTTGCTTAGCCTTGCGGCTTCTACAAAGCAATGTTATTCTAGACGCTGACCCGCCCGCGCCTTCTTTTCCAATCGTGAGTTTTGTGCCTCCTGTTTCGGTTGTTATCCCGAACTGGAACGGCGCTGGCCTGCTTGATCGCGCGCTGGCTTGCGTCCGCCGCCAGACTCTGTCGGTTGCTGAAATCGTTGTCGTTGACAACGGCAGCAGCGACGGCTCCCCGGAGCTCGCCCAAAACGCGGGCGCGCGCGTGCTTCCGCTGCATGAAAATCTCGGCTTCTGCCGCGCCGTCAACCATGGCATCGAGGCCGCAACCGGCGACTGGATTGCCATCCTGAACAACGACGTCGAAATCGCGGACGACTGGCTCGCTCGCCTGCTCGGCCGCGCCCTTGCTCGCGACGCCTGGTTCGCAGCCGGGAAGCTCATTGCCTCCCAGCGCCCCGCCTATCTCGATGGCGCCTGGGATGCCATGTGCCGCGGGGCCTGTGCCTGGCGCTGCGGCGCCGCCCGGCCGGACGGCCCCATTTGGAACCGCGAACGCAATATTCGCCTCGCGCCGTTTACCGCCGCTCTTTTTCGCGCCGAGTTGTTCCGCCGCGTCGGCCTCCTCGACGATCTCTTCGAGTCTTACCTCGAAGATGTCGATTTCGGCATCCGTTGCGCCATCGCGGGCTATTCCGGCTTGTATGTTCCCGATGCCGTCGCCAATCACCGCGGTAGTGCCACGCTGGGCCGCTGGCATCGGGAAACGGTGCGGCGCATCGCCCGCAATCAATTGTTACTTGTTGCGCGTCACTTTCCCCCCGACTGGATCGCGCGCTACGGCTGGCCCATATTTGTCGGCCAGATGCTGTGGGGCTTGCTGGCATTGCGCCACGGGGCGGCCCTCTCTTACGTCAGAGGAAAGTTAGAAGGTATGCGCCTGTTCCGATCGGCTCGCACAGACGCCCGCGCTTCCTCAGCCGAGCTCGCGATTCTGCTGTGTGAAAGTGAGAATGAAATTCGCGATCTGCAGCGTCAAACCGGTTACGACCTGTACTGGCGTCTTTATTTCGCGCTGACATGAACGATATCGAAGCGGTCATCGTAACCTGGAACTCCGCCGCGACCATCGAGCGCTGTCTCGCTTCCTGCGCCGGTCTGGCGGTTACAGTCGTCGATAACGCCTCTAGCGACGATACCGTCTCGCGCGTGCGCCGCCATCCGCATGTTTATCTGATCGAGAATGCCGCCAATCGTGGATTCGCGGCCGCCGTCAACCAAGCCGTCGCGGCTTCGGGCAGCGATTTCGTGCTGCTTCTCAATCCCGATGCGGAACTGCTCGGTTCGGTCGAACCGCTGCTTGACGCCTGTTCCGAAAGCGGCGTTGCCATGGCTGCCGGGCGCCTCGTCGGGCTTGCCGGAGCATCTCAAACCGGGTTCACAGTTCGCCGTCTGCCGGCCCCGATGACGCTGGCATTCGAAGCGGCCGGGATCAACCGCCTGTGGCCTTCGAATCCCGTCAACCGGCGCTACCGCTGCCTCGATGCCGACTTGAACGCGGAGGCGGATGTGGAACAGCCCGCCGGCGCGTTCCTATTTTTCCCGCGCCGGCTGTGGCGCGACCTGGGCGGATTCGACGAATCGTTTTCTCCCGTCTGGTTCGAAGATGTCGATTTTTGTAAGCGCGCTCTGGAGCGCGGTCGTATTCGATTTGTTCCTTTCGTAAGCGCCCGGCATCAAGGCGCCGCCAGCATAGCTCGTCTGGATTGGTCCTCCCGTCAGCTTTTTTGGTATGGTAGCCTGCTAAGGTATGCGTCTAAGCACTTCCGTCCTAGCCAGTTCCGGGGAGTCTGCGGGGCGGTAGTGTTGGGGTCCGTCATTCGGTCTCTTTCCAGCATTTTTCATCGACGGAGGCTTCGGGATATTCAGGTGTACGCCGCGATCGCCGGTCAAGCGGTCCGGTGCATGCTCTCGGGCCGCATGCGCAACGAGGACTCCGTGGAGGGGTATCGGCAAGGCAGTGAAGTGCGGACTATAACGAACGTTAGCGAATAGATAGAGAACGTCCACATACATGTCTTACAACGATCGGGTTTCCGTAACAATCGTCACTTACAACAGCGGTCGTTTTATCAAGAGGTGCCTGGAGTCGGTCCTGGCGCAGCGTTACGCAAATAAAGAAGTCATCGTTGTCGATAACGCTTCGACCGACGGCACAGTTGACATCCTCGAGCAATTCGAAGATCGCTGCCGCATCGTCTACAACGACGAAAACATTGGATTCGCCGCCGCTCAGAATCAGGCAATCTGCCTCGGCCGCGGCGATTGGGCGCTGACGCTGAACCCCGATGTCCTGCTGCTGCCGAACTTTATCCAGGCGCTTGTTGAAGCGGGTCAGATCGATCCGAAAATCGGCGCGGTTTGCGGTAAGCTTCTCACCATCCTCGCCACCTTCGACCTTCCCGATAAACCGCTCGTCGATTCGACCGGCATCTATTTCACGCCCATGCTGCGCCACCTCGATCGCGGCAGCCAGGAAGTCGATAACGGCCATTATCTGAAACACGAGTACGTCTTCGGGGCCACAGCCGCCGCCGCCCTATACCGCCGCCGCATGATCGACGACGTCTCGCTCGACGACGAATTCTTCGATCCCGATTTTTTTGTATATCGCGAGGACGCCGACGTGGCGTGGCGCGCCCAGCTCTTCGGCTGGAAGTGCGTCTACACGCCGCACGCCCGCGGCTATCACGTCCGCAATGTCCTTCCCGGTAATCGTCGCGCGCTGCCGCCGGAGATCAACATGCACTCGGTGAAGAATCGCTTCTTGATGCGCATCAAGAACATGACCGGCGACCTATATTGGCGCAACTTCCTGTCCATCACGGCGCGCGATTTCATCGTCCTCTCCTGCTGTCTGCTGCGTGAGCAGAGCTCGCTGAAAGCCTTCTGGTATGTGGCGAAGAATTGGAACCGCGTGGTCTCGAAAAGGCGCGAGATCATGGCCCGCAAGCGCGTCGACGACGACTACATCGCCCGTTGGTTCCGTTACGATCCGGTAAGCCTGCCCGCTCCCAGAAGCAAATCCGCGGCGCGCGCCGTCGCGTTGCAAAGCGGCGATGGGAGAGATACCTAAGCCGTTTACGATTGCGGTCCTCGGAACGCGCGGAATCCCAGCCAGTTATGGCGGCTTTGAAACATTCGCCGAGGAGTTATCGGTGCGGCTTGCCGCACGCGGCTACAATGTTATCGTTTATTGCCGCGCCCGCTATTCCCAGCCCACTTATCGCGGAGTATCTCTTGTCTATCTGCCCGCCTGGCGCCATAAGTACTTCGAAACCATCGTACACACTTTCTTGTGTACTATTCACTTACTCTTTCATCGTCCCCGCGTTGGGCTCTATTGCAATGGCGCCAACGCAATTTTTACGCTCTTGCCGCGGCTGGCTGGCGTTCCCATCGCGTTAAACGTCGATGGTCTGGAACGTAAGCGCAAAAAATGGAACCGCCTCGCGAAGGCCTGGTATCTAGCCTCAGAGCGGCTTGCGACCATCCTCCCTTCCGCCGTAATTACCGATGCCGCGCACATCCGCGACTATTACTTACAACGCTATTCGAAGCGCACTACTTTCATCCCCTATGGCGCCGCAATCGGCAAGGTTGAAACCACTGCGACTCTATCCCGCCTGGGACTTGTAAAAAACGAATACTTTCTTTATGTCAGCCGCATGGAGCCGGAGAACAACGCTCTTCTGGTTCGCGAGGCCTTTGAACGGACCGAGACCAGCCTGAAGCTGGCTCTCATCGGCGATGCCCCGTACGCCCGCGAATACCTGGAGCGCGTACGAGCTACCCGCGATCCTCGCATAATCATGCCCGGCGCGATTTACGGCCAAGGCTATCACGAGCTCGGGTCGCACTGCTTCGCCTACATCCACGCCACCGAGGTGGGAGGCACCCATCCCGCCCTCATAGAGGCCATGGGACGGGGCGCCCTGGTGCTGTATCTCGACACTCCAGAAAACGCCGAGGTGGCGGAAGGCGCCGGCATTCCTTTCACGCCCGCCGAGTTGGCAAGGACGTTTCGCCTGGCGCTCGAAATGGGCGCCGCCGAGCAAGACGAGCTGCGCCGCGCCGCCATGTCTCGCGTCGCGGAGCGCTACAGTTGGAACGCCGTAACGGATCAGTACGAATCCCTGCTGACAAATCTATGACTTCTCAACGCGCAATAGAATGACCGTAAGGTACAAGATGCCCGGAACTCACGGTTTATTACTTGAGCGGATCACGACTAATCCCGAGGTGCGGTTCGGAAACCATGCATTCGCGACCACCGCATCGCGGTTGAAGAAATTTTGGTATGGCTCTCTAAGGGCGCCTCCCAACAGCAAATCCTGGCGGATTACCCCCAACTGGAACCCGAGGATTTCCTGGCCGTCTACGCGTACGCCACTGGGTTGGCAGCCTGCCGCAAAGTCTCGCGAGGATGAAAGCTCCTCTTCGACGAAAGCCTTTCGCCGAAGCTCGTTTACTTGCTGAAGATGCACGGCTTCTGGTGAAGGATTATATCGAGCATTACAATAATGTCCGCCTGAACAGCGCGATCGGCTACATCACGCCAAAGGACAGGCTCGCGGGGAGTCAGGAGATCCATGCCGAGAGGATCGGAAGTTTGAGGCGGCGAGAAAGCAGCGGCAGATTCGTCGGCAGCAGGCTGCGCAAAGAAGGCACAGGCCAGTCTCCGGCATCCTTACCCCCGGATGAAGCAGGTTACTCGGAGGTCCGATCCGCATGGCGACTATTCGCGCGTGGTGATTCCACCGTGTTTGATCATCTTTCGTGTTTGACTATTGTTATAGTTGACACGCGCGACAAACGCGGAGTAATCTACATTCAGGATGGCGCGTCGCAAGAAACGTTCTGAATCGCTCACGCTTCCGGACCGGCGGGCTTAGGCACTCTCGTTATTGCAACTTGCACACAAAATGCGGGCCGCAACGTCCGTACTCTCCCATGCCATGGGAATGTTTGACACCAACATTCTGGAAAGGAGAATTATGAACCTAACCATATCGATGCCGCGACTAAGCAGAATTCAGCGCTACTTGTGGACCTTGACCGCAATACTCCTTATGTCGATCTGTGCCGGAGAAATCGGATTGATGACGCGGCCCGTTGCGGCTAAAACGGCTAGCCCCGCCGCTCAGGCCCAACCCACAGGCAAAAAGCAGGCTGCCCCGGACCTGGACTGCACCTATTACGATGAAAAGACGGTGGGGCATGCCGGGACCTGCGGGTACGATAAGAAAGACAATAAAAGGTACCTTTGCTACTTAAACTCGGATACGGCGCAAAGTCAAACTCAAATAGGGTGTGAGTGGAAACTACGCCGCGCCGAGAAATCGAAGAAGTAGCTTGTTTTATGGTGCCTATATGCTTCCGCTATGAACTTCCTTAGCCGATTGAGAGTGGTCAAGTTAGCTTTCTAATCAGCGCCGCGAGGTCTCACTCTGACCATTGGCCACGCAACTCCACCTTGCGCTCGAAATGGA